>CBFIDE010000005.1:0-148060 GCA_965661265.1 uncultured Schleiferiaceae bacterium
TATAAAACTGAAAAAGCCCCGTACATTCATACAAGGCTTTTCTCTGTCGGGATGAGAGGATTACTCTTCCCTTCGGTTAGTGATCCTTTTTTTTGGTGTTACATTAGAAGCCTGACCGACTTCGTCGGTATTGTTCTTTTTTATTGAGTCAAATTCAAGCAAGCTCAATTAGCCTCAATAAAAAAAGCCCAACACTTTAGTGTCAGGCTTCTATGTCGGGATGAGAGGATTATATTTTATGATCCATCGTTGGTGGGGGATTCACAGAAAAGCCTATTCGCTTTGCTCATTTGGTCTTTTAGTTTTATCACTTATGAATAAATTCAACGTATAAAACTGAAAAAGCCCCGTACATTCATACAAGGCTTTTCTCTGTCGGGATGAGAGGATTCGAACCTCCGATCTCGCGCCCCCCAGACGCGCACTTTAACCGGACTAAGCTACATCCCGAGTTGATTTAAAATCAAAACTTATGATTCTGATTGTACTGCAAATAACAGAATAATTTGAGAAAAAATTAAGTAAATAAGACCTTGTGTCTTTCAGATTACATAAAATACCAATTGTAGTTCTTACTTTTGTACAAGAAATTAAAGATATTATGGAAAAGCACAATTGTGTAATTATAGGAACCGGCCCTGCCGGATATACTGCGGCTATTTATGCAGCAAGAGCAAATATGAATCCAATTATTTATACTGGAATGGAACCTGGTGGTCAGTTGACAACTACAACTGATGTAGAAAATTTCCCAGGATACCCGCAAGGAATTATGGGTCCTGAGATGATGGAAGATCTAAAGAAACAAGCTGAAAGGTTTGGAACGGAAATTAGATTTGGTTTAGTAACTGCAACTGAGTTGTCTACTGAAGCCGGAGGTTACCACAAGCTTACTATTGATGAATCTAAGGAGGTTTATGCTAAAACTGTAATTATTGCGACAGGAGCGTCTGCTAAATATCTTGGCTTAGAGTCAGAGAAAAACTTAATGGGTCATGGTGTTAGCGCTTGCGCGATATGTGATGGCTTCTTCTACAAAGGTCAAGAAGTTGTAGTTGTTGGTGGTGGTGATTCTGCTGCAGAAGAAGCTACTTATTTAGCTAAATTATGTCCTAAAGTTACTGTCTTAGTAAGAAAAAATGAGTTCAGAGCCTCTAAAATCATGGTTGATAGAGTAATGAACACCAAGAATATTGAAGTGCTCTTTAATACAAGTACGGTAGAAGTTGTTGGTGAGAAGGTTGTTGAAGGCGTAAGAGTTAAAAATTCTATTAGCGGAGAGGAATCTGTAATTCCTGCTACTGGATTTTTTGTGGCTATTGGTCATAAGCCGAATACAGATATATTCAAAGGTCAAATTGATATGGATCAAGTTGGATATATACAAACTGTTCCTGGTACACCTAAAACTAATATTCCAGGAGTATTTGCAACAGGAGATGCTCAGGACTCACATTATCGTCAAGCAATTACTGCCGCAGGATCTGGCTGTATGGGAGCTTTAGAGGCTGAAAAGTATTTACAAGAATATGAAGAGGCTGTAGAGGCATAATATCAAATTATATAAATTAAAAAAGAGGCTCATATTTTGAGCCTCTTTTTTTTTGGCACAACTTTTTCATTAGTCTGATAGAACGTAATAATTAGAATCATGAAAAATTTAAAACAACTTCAGCTCGGTTTTGTATTAGGAATTTTTCTTTTAGCAGCTTCTCCAGCTATCGCCCAAAGAGGACACTCAAATGTCCGTCAGGTTAGTGCAAGAGGAACTTTTATTCCTGCTAGTTCTTGTAACAATTCGTTCACTTACCAATTAGGAAGAAATGCAAGTGTACTTTACTATAGAAATGAACAATTCTTTTTTAGCCGAGGAGAGTTCTTTATAAATCAAGGTAGAAGATTTTATAGAGTTGCTCCACCAAGAGGCTTGATTATAGATAGAATGCCAAGAAGGGCAGTTGTACATCAATATTATAGAAGAACTTATTTTGAATTGAATGGGGTATTCTTCCAAGAAATGGGTCCAGGTCAATTTATGGTTGTAGACGTGCCAAGATTTCTTCTTAGATAATTTTCATTTAGGTTTATTTAGTTTGTTAGTTAAAAGCTCAGGGTGGTTCCTGAGCTTTTTTTTTGCTCAAATAAATAATTATTAATATCTATAAAAATATAAATTTAGATTAGTCTAAATTTATATTTTTGCAATATGAAAGACAAGCTGTTTCTAAAGCATACTTTTATAAGTATTCTATTCTTACTCAACTTTAGCAGCTTTGGGCAAACCACTATTTTTGGCAAAACCTTCCTCAATAACACTGAATTAGCCGCAGTTGCTATCTGGATAGATGGCACTGAAATAGGTACAATATCTGATCAAGATGGATTTTTCACAATATTTATTCAAGAAGATGATGTCACTCTAAAGACTTCTTTTATCGGTGCTAACACTTTTACTAAGAAACTGAACTTAGCAGGAATTGACTCCTTAGAGCTAAATATTAACCTTTCTGAAGAATCATCACTTTTATCAGAAACTGTAGTTAGTGGAAATTTAAAGGAGGTTGAAAGATTACAATCAATAGTTCCTGTTGAGTTATATACTAAAGAATTTTTCAGAAAAACTCCAAGTACCAATCTGTTTGAATCAGTTGCTAATATAAATGGAGTTAGGCCTCAAATAAACTGTAATGTTTGCAATACTGGAGATATCCATATTAATGGCTTAGAGGGGCCGTATACCATGGTTCTTATAGATGGAATGCCTGTTATGGGCGGACTTGCCTCTGTTTATGGCCTAATGGGAATTCCTAATAGCATGATCAATAAGCTTGAAGTAATAAAAGGACCCGCATCATCACTTTATGGATCTGAAGCTGTAGGTGGTTTGATGAATGTAATTACTAAAGATGCTACAGATAAGTTTAGCATTGGCCTAGATATTTCAACCACCTCATTCCAAGAGCAGAATATTGACTTTGGAATGAATAATAAGATATCCGAAAAACTTTCGGTTTTGACCGGATTGAACTTATTTCATTACGATAATCCAATTGACAATAATGGAGACAATTTTACTGATCTAAGCATTCAAAAAAGATTCTCAATTTTTCAAAAGTGGTCTATTGGTGAAAAGGATAATAAGTGGAAGATAGGACTTAGATATTTTAATGAAAATAGATGGGGTGGGGAAATGAATTGGACTCCGCAGTTTGAGGGTGGTGATAGTATTTATGGAGAGAGTATCCGCACTGAAAGATTTGAAGTCAGCTCTTCTTATATCTTTCCTTCGATAAAGGAATTGGAGCTGTGGTTCAATTATAGTAGTCATCAACAAGAAAGTTATTATGGCAATACTCCTTATTCGGCAGATCAGAAAATTGGATTTACACAGCTGAATTATAGATGGCAATCTAAAAGTCACTCTTTTCTTGGTGGACTAGCGATGAGATATAATTATTATGATGATAATACTCCAGCAACTTTTAGCTCTGATGAATCTTTAATTCCTGGTCTTTTTGTTCAGGATGAATATGAGATCAATAAGGCGCAGATGTTATTAGTTGGAGCTAGAGTGGATTTTCATGAAGATCATGGCCCAATCTTCACTCCACGAATGGCTTATAAACTGACGTTGCCTTCCAATCAAATGATTCGTATCAATGCGGGTACAGGCTTTAGAGTCGTAAATATTTTTACTGAAGAACATGCTGCTCTTACTGGTGCCAGAGATGTTATAGTAGCGGATGATATAGATCCTGAAACCAGCGTTAATTTCAATATCAACTATACTAAACAGTTCTTTTTCCAAAATGGAATTTCATTATTTCTTGAATCTAGCGGATGGTATACTTATTTCATCAATCAAATTATTCCTGATTATGACACGGATCCTCAAAAAATAATTTATGATAATCTTTCTGGTTATTCCAGAAGTATGGGCTTCTCGCTCAATGCAGAGGTCAATTATACGCGCGCATGGAGTTCAAGTATTGGCCTAACATTAATGGATGTGCAAAACTTTGAGGAAGATGAAAATGCTGTGTTAATTGGCTCAAGGCCGATTTTAAGTGAGCGGTTTAGTGCTGTTGCTTCTTTGACTTATCGATTAAAGTCTAAATGGATCTTTGATTATACTTCTAATTTTATTGGCCCTATGAGATTGCCTCTTTTGAGTGATCTTGACCCTAGAGATGAGTATTCTCCTTTTTTTGGAGTGCATAACGTTTTGGCGACCTATGAAATTAATTCTAAACTTCAGATCTACGGCGGAGTTAAGAATATCTTCAACTATAAGCCAGCAAGCAATAGTATAGCAAGATCTCAAGATCCTTTTGATAAAGAGGTACAGTTTGATAATAATGGAAATGCTGTGCCTTCTGCAAACAACTCATATGGCCTCACATTTGACCCTTCATATGCCTATTATTCTATGCAAGGGGTCAGAGCAATCTTTGGGCTAAAGCTATATTTCTAGTTTGAAAAATGAAAAGAGTTGCTAATTCTTCCGGCATTAAAGCTATCTACTAATTGACCTAAGCTATCGTATCTAAATACTGAGGATGATTCGTCAAAACTTAGGGCATCTGAAAGATAAAAATCGCCTGTCTTAGGATCAACATTAAAACCGTATAGATCTCTTGAGTGGCTAATAATTAGCTTTTTATTCAATTGGTTTGAGAATATTGATTGACTATAAACTCCTGTATTGCTGGAGTAAAATAAGGTCTTTCTATCAGCAGATATTTCTAATAATTTAGGATTTTCATCAGAAGTAAAATTTAGTTCTTTTGCAATGCTTAAATCTGGGTTGAGCTGAATTAATTTAGAGCTGGCTCCATTTTTGGCTAATATCCAAAGTTGATTATTTTGATCAATTTGTGGCCTTCCTAAATTGGGTGCTATAATTAGAGAGCTATCTTCTATTCCAAGTCTTGGGTCAATAATAAGAAGCCTATTATTGGCTATGGCAGCTATTTTATTATTCCACAATGTAGAGTAGGAGCAAGCTCTTGAAAGAGGAATTTCTTTTTCAATAACTAATGTCTCAAGATCAATACTATACATTTTAGCACTAAATAAATCACTCACAAATGCTTTATCTTGATATATACTTATATAGGTGGGAAAGTCTAAATTTTCTATTCGGCCGACACTAATAAAACTCCCAGTATCAATCAGCTCTAGCCTTTTTGAGTTATTTAATGAGATAAGATATTTGTCTTGGTAAAGAGCTAAATCTTGGGCTACATCGCCCAAAGGTCTGGAGTTTTTGCCAGAATATACTTGATCAACTAGGGTCTTGAACTTGGGCTTATAACAGCTAATGCTAGCATTATTCCTCTGAAAATTTCCTTCGTTTAAGATTAATACTTTTCGGCCTATAAGATCACCTTCATTAGCATCTACTTTTTGAGGCCCCAATAGGTCTTTATCGCACGAAAGTGTAAAGCAGCAACCTAAAACAATGAGTAAAAGCTTTTTCATTTACCAAAGTTTAAAGTTAAATTAAGGCTTAAAAGCCTACCAGCTTGGGGTCTAAATGCGATCACTTGATATTCCTTATCCAATAGATTTTGAAGGGTCAATGATAGCTGAAAGTCAAATTTGTTTTTCAACTTTTTGGTCCAAATAAGATGAAGATCTATCAGACTATAATTGGGCATGAAATATTCATTGGAGGCATCAATAAAAACTCTTGAAGTAAAGCTTTGGTTATATCTAAATTCTATTTGATTTCTTTTGAGTGAAGCACCTAGTGTTGCTTTTTGGAATGGAGTATAAGGTAATTGATTTGACCCACTCTCAGAGCTGTTTGATGAGTAATATTCTATTTCTTCTGAACGTAAATAGGTGTATGATACATTATTAGCAAGGATGTATTTTCCAATCTTAATATGTCCAGAACTTTGAATTTCTAGCCCTGTGTTTTGAACTTTTTTAAGATTTTCTGCCTGCCAGAAAGTTTGATAAGGTGTCCATTGAATCCAATGATCAATTGTGCTGGTGAAAATATTAACTCTTAGTATCTGCTCATATTCTGAAGTCTTATATAAACTTTGAGTATAGGAAATCTCGGCATTGAGGCTACTCTCGGCTTTAAGGTTTTCATTTCCTCCTGGATTCCAATATAGATCATTCAAACTTGGGAGTCTGAAGTTCTTAGAAAAACTAAGGCTTAGGCTATTTCTATTATTCAGTTTATAATTAGTTCCAAGAGTGTAAATAAAAGGGCTCAAATTATCGTCAATCAACTCCTGCCTAATTTGAATAAATACATTAACCTTAGAATTGAGCTTTTGGGTGGCGTCGATGAAAACTGCTAATTGATTTCTAGCTCTGCGGTCAGCGTATTCTGTTGAATTTACTTGTTCATATTTATAGGAAACGCCACTTTCTATTTGAAGACCCTTTATGGGTTTAATCCTTACTCTCAGGTTATTTTGAAAAGAAGTGAATTTGTTAATAGAACTGCTATCTTGAGTGTCAATGAATGTATTATTTCCTTTGCTGAGCCCTGTATTCAGGATGAGTTGATAATTATCTTTATAAAGCTGATATTCCAGAATAGAATTTAAGTTATCGTCTTTTAATCTGTCCGCTATTGCGGTCTCTTGACTGTTTATCTGAAATAGATTCCTTTCACTGGTATGATGCCAAATATTCATTGATAAAAGTGAGTTAGAATTTAGTTGATACCTCATTGAACTTAGATATCCAGACCTAATAAAATTGGCATTCGGAGTGCTTTTTCTTACTAAATCTTCATTCGTAATATCCGTGTACTCAAAAATATCTTTGGACAATCCATAATATCCTTGTAACTCCAATTGGAATCGGCCAAAATTATAGCCCAAGCTCATGCTGTTCATGCTACGACCACTCTGGCCATATAAACTGGAATAACTAGCCTCAAAACCTTTTGTATTAAGCACCTTATTACTTAGGCTTAGGCTTCCGCCGATTCCACCACTACCCTGAGTTAAACTAGCAAAGCCGTAATTAACTTCAGCTTTATCAAAGGCAATCAATGGAATATTAGAAAGGTCACTTAATGCCAAGCTAACAGAAGAAATATCCAGATTATTCCAGAAAACTTTGTTTTGTTGAGCGCTTGTTCCTCTTATTGCAAAGGTTGAAATCCCAGAACCTCCATAAGACTTAACAAATACAGAACTATTTCTAGATAAAACTTCATCTATACTGATGCTCCCACTTGATTTTAAGCTATCGATATTGAATTCAATTTTTGAGAGACTGCTATTAGAGATTATAGAATTATAACTCAAATGAGCAGTGTCTAAAAGCATAGTATCCATTTGGGAATAGACTTTACTGCTTAAGAAAATAGAGAATAGTGCTAATAATATATTTAGTGGGCTCTTCACCTTATTTCTAGTTTTTCAGCCCACTTGATTCCATTTTTCTCAAGAATCAGAATATAAATAGCCTTATTTAAAAAGCTAAAATCTAGATGATCCGAATCCTTTATGTTGAGTTGAGAGCATATTAGTTCTCCTTGCATAGAGTACAGCTGATAACTATCCACCGCCTTATTTAGAAAGATAATTCCATTGGATGGGTTAGGGTAGAAGGCCGAGCCTAGAGTTTGAGTATATTCTGTCATACCGATAGAATTAGGTCTTAGAATACCCAGAGCATCCAAATCAAAGCCTCCTGATGAAAAGGCGGTTGGGTAGGGGTCATTGATAATAACATTAGCACTATCTCTAGAAGAATATGTAGTATCAATTGTTCCAATCACATCGATTACTTTTAAGTGTGAAATGGCATTTATGTCTAGGCCAGGAATATTCTCAAGTACTTTAAAGTCAAAAGGGGTACCATAATTTACTGGGTACTTTCCTGCAAAGTTATGTATCATACTTGGTCTGGTAGAGCCAAAAGAACCAGTTTGAATAGTATTCTGATCTAAGAATACACTAGGAAATCTAAAGAAATTTTGACCGTCCGATGATATCTCTACGAAAGCTAATTCTAAATAGGTTTCGCTAAAGGAGTTTTCAAAAATGGCTATCTCAGATCCTTGCTGATTTTGAATCGGAGGAAAGAATACGAATAAAGCTTCACCCGCATCGCCTAAACTCACAGGGTTTCCATCCGCCTTATTCAAGGCATTATCGCTTAGCCCGAAGTCTACATATCCCAGAGATGTATCGCTAATATCCTTTAATCCTCTAATAATAGAAACGGAATCGGCCCAAGCCATAAATAAGCTTGAATCTTTATGAATGGCTGTAGTATTATTGCTAGATGGGGGCCCAGGAAAAGGCCCAACTACTTGGCCCAATCCAAGCAGTGGAGTGAGTAGCAAATAATACATTAAGACTTTCATTACTCTTTAATAATTTTCACACTTGAGTGATCAATATTTAAAATATAAACACCAGGAATTAAGCTGTTTAAGTCAAGGTAGTTGGAAGAATTAATTTCAGTTTCTAATGTTACTTTTCCATTTAATTGGCTGATAATTACGGCTTTTTCCTTAACATGAGAATCTATATAAATTCCTTCAGTAGTTGGATTAGGATAAATCCTTATTTTTATTGGATTGAATTCTAATACAGAAATGGTATTCAGATTATTAGCATTTGCTCTAGGCCTAAGTGCTGGGCTAAAATCTGTATAGCTAACACCAAAGTAATCACCATTTTTAAGATATTCTCCAAGACCAGAGTTTAGATGCCAATTCCCAATATTACTAGCACTCCAGCTACCCCAATAGTCAGGAGATCCTCCAATTCCGGAGTAAGAATTAAAGATAATATCATTTAGAAAGGAGCTCATATTTATAGTCATTCCTATTTCTGCACTATCAATTGCAATTAAAACATCTGCTGCTTTGATGCTATCATTATACAAGAATCCCCATTCAAAGTAACTACTATCTCCTTGGTTAAAATCAATAATGAAGATAGAGCTATCGCTTCCTTGACCTAGCCATGTAGTGACGTTTTCTATTGTGTGGGAATTTCCATTCCAAGCCGCAATGGGTAAACCGGGCTTTGCTGCAGGGTTAAAATCAGTATAGCTTAAGGCAAACCAATCATTATGACTTACTACAGTAGATAAACCACTATTTAGGCTTAAGCTAGATGTATCCTGTCCGCTCCAGGTACTCCAATAATCTGGGGCACCTCCGATTCCTTTATGCTCTCCATAGCTAATGTCATTCAAAAAGCCATTGGCTAAAGAAGCGGTAAAGTTCATGTCTAAAGAATCTATTAATGAGACAATTCCTTCACCGGAAATGGAGTTAGTAAATAAAACTCCCCAGGCATAGGAAGAGTCACTTGCATAAGGACTGGAATCTTTGAAATCTACTATGAAGTAGGCCGTGTCAGTTCCAGTTCCAATAAAATAATTGATTTCTGTAGGTGCAGTTTGAGCTATAGACCGAAATACTGTAAGCACAAGGCTTAGACTTACTAATAGCTTAGTTAAACGCATTTTGGTTTTTTTAAGCTTCAGTTTAAGATAGATAATGACAGACTTTTCCTTGAGAAAAGATTGATCACTATGAGGTCTTTATCCTGAAGACATTCATAAATATTTTGATTCTGGCAGGTCTTCTGACTCATCTTACTTTAGACGCCTTCCCATTAATAAATTAACAGTGGCAATAGAATGACTAAAGTTATTTAAGATTTACAGCTTCAGGAAAAGTTCAGGAGTTACACCTGATTCCCTCTTAGTTTCAAATAAATAATAATTGAAAACCAAAATCACGACAAATTTAGGATTTTGAATGATATAGCCGCTTACTTATTTATCATAAAGAGGTAAATACTTAGAAAGTGCAAAATAGAACCCCCTAAAACAAAAAGGTGCCAAATAGCATGGCTATATTTTAAGTTCTTAAGTAGGTAAAATACAACACCCACAGAATAAGATATTCCACCAAAAAGAAGATAGTAAAGACTTTCTCTTGGAGTATTGTCTACCAAGTCTTGAATAGCAAAAATGATCATCCACCCCATGAGTAAATACATTATTGAGCTGAGCACTCTATACCTTCCAATGAAGAATACTTTAATAGCTATTCCAATCAAAGCAAAGGACCAGACGCCTCCTAAAATCAAAAATTTTGTAGAATCTCCTAAAAATATCATAGAAATAGGAGTATAGGTCCCTGCTATAAAAAGGTAGATTGCCGCATGATCAAAAAGATGAAGTCTGTTTTTAAGTTTGATACTTGATTTAAATGCGGCATGATAAGCAGTGGAGCTAGCATACGTGGCTAGCATGGATAGACAATAGATACTAAAAGTAATATACTTTTCTTCTTCATTATTTGCCACACTATAGAGTAAGTAGAATGCTAGAAATGATAAGGGAATCCCAATAGCATGGGTGATAATATTCATCACCTCTTCATTATGAGAGTATTCTTTAAAGTTTTTCCTCGAATCCATTTTATTATGCTTGCATAGTACTTTAGAGTTTTCGAAAGTACTCAATTTATTATTCTTGAAGCCCAAGTAAATTGAATATTAGAGTTCTACTGCCTTGAGATGTTATCAAAACTCATTTTTCATTCTAAAATTTAGAAGTTTCATTAATTAGCTTAAATTTAAAAGCATTTAATCCAGAGGCGTTTAATAAGATGTATAGGATTAGTGAGGCTCAATATTAAAGAACAATAGTTTGAAGGCTTTCAAGACCATAGCTACCGCTGTAGCCTTTTCTCCAAATTTAGAAGCTAATATTCATGAGAGTATTAGAATTCTGAACAATATGGGCGAAAAACTTATACTGATTCATATCGGTGAATTGAACAAATCAAAAGTAGAACAGCTTGAAGTAATTATTGGTCAAACTGAAGTTGAAAGAAGTGATATTGAGATTATTGAGGAAAGCGGAGATGCTGTTGATGCAATCTTACGGGTAGCAAAAGAAAGAAAGGTAGATTTATTAATTGCAGGAGCTGCGCCAAGAGAAGGTCTCTTGAGGTATTATAAAGGCTCCATCGCGAGACAGTTAGTTCGGAAATCTAACTGCTCACTTTTACTTATGACCAATCCAAAAAAAATGAAATCCGTTTGTGGAAGAATGGTGGTGAATGGTAGAAGTCATCCAAAGACTAATTATACCATAAGAAAAGCAGCTGAGGTGGCTCAGAACTTAGGCGCCTTTAGTTTAACAATCGTAAAAGAGATTCCTCCAGCCATGGTTAAGGAAAGGGCTGATGATGATAAAAGTGTAGAAAAGCTAAACGAGAAAAGGAAGGAAATTAAAAAGGAAGTTGAAGAACGTTTGGGTAAAGTTATTTCAAGTTTAAATGAGGAACAAAAAGCAATTACCTCACATAAAATAATTTTAGGTAAAACAGGCTACACTATTGGCCATTATGCCCAAACTACAGGAGCAGATCTTTTAGTAATGAATTCGCCTGATACAAAATTGGGCTTTTTAGATAGAGTCTTTACACATGATTTAGAGTATATTTTATCAGAGCTTCCTAGTGATTTATTAATCATCCATAGCACGGATAGCTAGCTTGAAAGATCAGTTTAAATCCATACTGTCCAATATTTTCCCAGGTTTTGTTGTATCCCTGGTGGCACTTCCACTGTGTTTAGGCCTTGCTTTAGCTAGTGGTGTTCCAGCTTTCGCTGGAATGGTGAGCGCAGTTGTTGGAGCGCTTATAGTTTCCCTATTAGGTGGTTCCAACTTAACAATCACAGGTCCTGGAAATGGCTTGGTAGTTGTCAGCCTAGCGGCAGTAACCACTTTAGGAGCTACTCCATATGAGGGATATTTACAATTAATTGCAGCAGTAAGCATTTCTGGAGTATTAGTCTTTATGTTTGGTCTGCTTAAAATGGGCGCATTAAGTGATTTCTTCCCATCAGCCGCTGTACAAGGTATGCTTGCTGCCATTGGAGTTATAATTCTGAGTAAGCAATTCCACCTTATGCTGGGTGAAATGAATCCAGAGGGGGACTCTTCCTTAAGTCTTTTAGCCAGTATTCCAGAGAGTTTGCGGTCATCGATAGCCTCAGAAGATTCTATGATGGTTTTATGGATAGGTCTAGGAAGTTTGGCATTTTTATTTTTATATGGACTAATCAAAAATCCACTTTTTCATTTAGTGCCTGCACCGATGTGGGTTGTCTTAATCGCAATAGCGCTAAGCTATATGGGGCAAAATGGCATTTTCGGGATTCACCCAATAGACTCCAAATTTTTGTTAGAACTCCCAAGCCCAATTTTAGATCAGTTGGTGTTTCCTGATTTCTCTTCAATTTGGAATTCTGATTTCTGGTCTATCGTATTTGCCTTAACATTTATTGCAAGTATAGAAAGCTTATTGAGTATTAAGGCTATTGATAAATTAGACCCTCAACAAAGAAGGTCAAATGCAAATAAAGACCTAAAAGCATTAGGCCTGGCTAGCGTTATATCTGGGCTTCTTGGAGGTTTACCTGTTGTTGGAGTAATTGCAAGAAGCTCAGTAAATGTGACTAATGGTGCCACAAATAGGTCTGCTAACTTGTTTCATGGCTTATTTATTGGAATCTTTGTCCTAGCTTTTACACAATACCTACAGCTCATTCCCATTTCCGCCTTAGCAGCGATTTTGGTGTTTACAGGATTTAGACTAGCGGCTCCATCCGTGTTTAAGGCTATGGCTAAAGTAGGGTGGGCACAGTTTGCCATATTTTTAATTAGCCTTGTTGCCACATTACTTTTTGGATTAATCAATGGAATTGCCATTGGAATCGTAGCAACTTTGATATTCCAGATAGGTATTATAGGAGATGTAGAACTTTTAATTAGGAATATTTTTAGACCAAATACCCTTATGTTTGAAGAGGAGGATGGAATAATGCACATAAGTGTAAGAGCATTTTCTAACTTTCTAAACTTTATTGGCCTCAAAAGAAAGCTGGATAGTTTAAGTAGAGATTCTTCTGTTATTGTTGATTTTAGTTTAGCTGATTTTGTTGACTATTCTGTAATGGAGCAAGTAAATGCCTACCATTTGTATTTTGAAAAAGGTGGAGGTAATTTGGAAGTAATTGGCTTAGATGACTTGAGCTCAGACAGTATGCACCCTCTAGCATCAAGAAGGTTAAGAGCAAAAAAGAATAAAAGTTCAAGCCTTACAAAAAGGCAACTTCTGATTGAAGAGTTTTCAGCAAAATCAAATTGGGTTTTTGAGCCCAAGGATTATCAATACTCAGATGAATTTGTTAAACATCAATTCTTTGCTTCTAAAAGTATAGATAGGGTTAGAAATCAGATAATTGGAAATATAGATTCTCATAGTTTCATACTAGCAGATGTTGATTTTCATCAGGGAGAATATGAGTCTAAAGAAAGCTTTCACCAAACATTTTTAAGCATTGATCTTGGTAGAGAGTGGCCGGAGTTTAGCCTAACACCTTCAAGCTTTTTAGATTTGATCGCCAATTTGGTTGGTGTTCCGCATATAATATTGAGTAGTCACGAAAACTTTTTCAAGAGGTATAAGCTAAATGCAGATGATGAAGATAGTGTCAAATCTGTATTTAATGATGACTTTATTGAATACCTAGATAGTCAACCAGATATGCATATTAGGTGTAGCGGGAAGGAACTGTTAATCTTTCAAAAAGATAGACTATCAACCATTAGCGAAATAAAGTTATTATTTAGCTTTGCGCGATCATTGTTTCAGCTAGTGGATAAATAAAATCGGCGGAAGCCAAAAATAACCGAAATGCATAAAAAAATCTGGATAGTAGATGATGATAGGATATATAGACTCAGCGCTATAGCCTTTATCAAGCTTCTTTTTCCAGAGGTTGAAATTAATGAGTATGAGAATGGAAAGCAAGCTTTGGATGCTCTTAAGAACAATCAACCGGACTTAATTTTATTGGATTTAAATATGCCGATCATTGATGGTTGGGATCTGTTGAATGAGTTTGATGACTTATCCTTAAAGAGAGAATTGAAAGTGTGCCTGGTTAGCTCTTCATTGGATTTGAATGATAGAGAAAGGGCCAGGAGTAACCCATATGTGAGCGATTTTAAGTTAAAACCGCTTTCAGAAAATGACCTGAAAGAAATTATTAGTAATTCAATAGAATTTTAAAATGAAGAATACAGCACTTGATAGCGTACACAGAGATTTAGGAGCTAAAATGGTTCCATTTGCAGGATATAATATGCCGGTTCAATATGAGGGCCTAAATGTAGAGCACAAAACTGTAAGAGAGAAATTAGGAGTTTTTGACGTTAGTCATATGGGTGAGTTTTTTGTAAGTGGACCTTCGTCTATTGAGTTTCTACAAAAAGTTACTTCAAACGATATCAGCAAATTAGTTGACGGAAAAGTACAGTACAGCTGTTTACCAAATAGAGATGGTGGTATTGTTGACGATTTACTGATTTACAGAATGTCTGAAACGGAGTATATGCTTGTGGTTAATGCCTCTAACATAGAGAAGGACTGGAATTGGCTACAGTCTAACCTTATCGATGGGGTTGAGATGAAAGATCGCTCAGATGAGTATTCCCTTTTAGCTGTTCAAGGTCCTCTAGCTATTGAAGCCATGCAATCATTAACAGAAGTTCCTTTAAATGAAATGAAATATTACAGTTTTCAGATTGCCAAATTTGCTGGTATTTCAGATGTAATAATATCGGCCACTGGTTATACTGGTTCTGGTGGTTTCGAACTTTATGTAAAGAACGATTCTGTTGAAATCTTGTGGAATAATGTATTAGAAGCTGGGGCATCCTATGGAATAAAACCAGCTGGTTTAGGAGCAAGAGATACATTAAGGTTAGAAAAAGGCTTTTGTCTTTATGGAAACGACATTAATGATACTACTAGTCCAATAGAAGCTGGTTTAGGTTGGATTACTAAGTTTACTAAGGACTTTATCAATTCCGAGAATCTAAAAAGGCAAAAAGAAGAAGGAGTTCATCGTAAACTCATTGGCTTTGAAATGTTAGAGAGGGGGATTCCTAGACAACACTATAAGATTGTAGATGAAAATGATCAGGAAATAGGAGAGGTTACAAGTGGTACTCAGTCACCTAGTCTCAATAAGGCTATAGGTATGGGCTACGTTAATATAGAACATGCAAAAGAGGGAACTAGCTTTTATATTCTTATTAGAAATAAGAAAGTCAAAGCACAATGGCATTCAATTCCTTTCCTTAAATAATTCAATTAGCTTTTTATTGTAAGATTTTCCGCATTTATATTAGGCTAACTGACTGTGACTTATATTTGTACGTTAAAATTGATAGAATCAAGATGAAAAATAAGATTTTCTTGTTGTTCGCAGCAATTGTCTTTAGTGGATCTGCCTTTGCACAGTCTATTAATATGCAAAGAAATCAGTCCATAAGCTCTACAGCCTGTAGTGGTCGAGTTTATGACCATGGTGGACCTTCAGGTAACTATTTAAATAGCAGTCAAGATTATTTATATATCAGCACAGCTTCTTCTAGTATAGACTTTACAATTAATTCCTTGTCATTGGAATCTTGTTGTGATCGACTTTATATTTATGATGGAGCTAATTTAGGATCTGCTGTACTTGTTTACCAAGGAACAAGCGCTACTAATTTATCGGTAACAATAAACAGCGGAAACGCTATTGTACGTTTTTCATCAGATGGCTCTGTAGTTAGATCTGGTTTTGACCTTAGTTGGACTGCAGTGCAGACTACAGCTCCAGATGCGAGTTTTACAACAAGTACTGTTAATCCTTTGTTTAGAGAGCTGGTTAGTTTTACTAATACATCCACAAACAGCGGATCTTTTGAGTGGCACTTTGGTGATGGAAATACATCAACAGATGTAAATCCTGTTCATCAGTATACTTCATCAGGTGTTTTTAACGCATACTTAGTTGCAACGGCCTGTGGTTTTGCAAGTCCGGACACAAGCTTATTACAACAAATTAGTGTTCAAGCGGCACCAACTTTCACTATCAACCCTGATACTTTTAACTTAACAGTTAACTGTGGACAAAGCTTTGATAGCACACTTACAATTACAAATACTTCTGGTCAACTAAACTATTCGCTCAGTGGAGAGTATCCTAACCAAAACCCTTATTTATTGAATGAGGGTTTTGAAAATGGATTAGGAGCTTTTACTTCAAATGCCTCTTATACTTCATTTGCCCCAACAACACCATCAACTAATGCTGCTGTTGGAACTTCTTATTTGAATATGACTTATTCTCAGAACTTTAGAACAGGACTTCAAGCCCAGTTTCCAGGAGATTCTGTGAGTGTTATTTCCTATCATGTTAAGAGTTTAACTACCAACGCATACAGTAGTGCCATTTATTTCTATGAAGAAGTGAATGGTTTTAATCAGGACATGGTGTCTATGAGAGTTGAGTATAGCAATTTGAGGTTCTTTACAAGGTTTGCTACCGTGAGTGTTCCTTTAACTGCCAATTCATGGCACTTTGTTGAATTTAAAAATATTGATTACACTACTAGGACATTTGATATTTATGTAGATGGGATAGTTGAATATACCGGTGCTACTTTTTTAAGCACCCTCTTTAATAGAATGAACCGTGTTCAAATTGATAATAGAGATTTTAATGATTTTGTTCATTATGATGATATCAAAATCCTTAAAGTAGCGGAAGATCCTATTAATTTTAGTTCAAATAGTGGAATATTGTTAAGTGGTTCAAACTCAATTAACTTTAACGGTTCTACATCCGGCAAGTTGGCGGGCGTTCATAATTATAACATCAAGCTGAGAACTAATGGGGCTGGGGCCGATTCTTTAATTAGCATTCCGGTTAACGTAACCGTTTTAGGAGCGGCAGATATGCAAAAGAGTCAGGCTTGTGTTGACTTCGGTAATGTATTTACAAGCAGAACCCAAGCGGATTCTGTAGCTATTTATAATTTGGGCTGTGATACCTTAGAGGTTACTAATATTATTTCTAGCAATGCTGACTTTGGAGTTCGCTCAACTCAGTTTGATCTATTGCCTTTTGATACGGCTTATGTTTATATTGATTTTAACCCAACAACAATCGGTTCTTTTAATGACACTCTAAGGCTTATAAGCAATATTGGTGATAGTACTATTTGTGTTAGTGGCGTTGGAACAGGAAGTTCAGAAATAGAAACGGATAGTTTGTCCTATACTCTTCACACAACAAATTGTAATGATTCCATTCCTTTCTCATTTTACATCCTTAATACGGGATTAGATACATTGGACTTTAGTATTAATGCTGGAGGATCCTTATTCTTTGATGATTTTGAATCAAGTACGTTTAATTCTAGTCTATGGTCAAGTACGGGTAGTGTTATAATAGATCAAAATTGTGGTGTTGTCAGTGGAACAAATAGGGCTGGTTTTATTGGAACTAACAGGAATTTGAGAACTGTTAGTATAAACGCAATTATTGATTCGGTTGCATTCCATGTTCAACCTGGATTTGGTTCTACTAATTGTGAGAGACCCGATGGAGGTGAAAATCTTAATGTTTATGCCATAATCAATGGTGGTGCGGCTCAGTATATTGGAAATGTGTTAAATTTTGCTTCAGCTGGAAGAGTTTCTTTTGCTGTTCCTTCAATGAATGCGGGTGATAATGTTCAAATTTTAATTTCTCAAACTAATTATACAGGATCTACATATGATCATTACGGAATAGATGACTTTGAACTAATAGGAACTGGTTCCAATGCTGGTTTTACACCTAGTTCTGGAACAGTTTCAGTAGGTGATAGCATTTTAATAAATACCTATATTCTAACTGCCAACTTGCTTAATGGAACTTATAATAGAGATGTAAATATTAGCACAAACGATGCCACTGATAGTACATTCATAGTGCCTGTAACTCTTATTATAAATGGGGAGTCTGATTTAGTAGGTCCTCTAGCATGTTTGAACCTTGGCTCAGTACAAAAGACTCAAACGATTAGTGATTCGTTTAAAATATATAATTACGGATGCGATAGCGCGACAATCAATCTGATCACTTCAACCAACGTTTATGCCAATATTCTGACGGATACAACTGAATATAAAGTACTAGCTAATGATAGTATAATGGTTTTCCTGGATATCACAGGAACTAATGTTGGAAACAATATTATGGATACAGTATTCTTATCATCAGCAGATACGACCCTAGCAGTTTGTATAAATTATTCAGTAGAAGGTTTGCCAAATGCATCATTTACTCCGGATTCCATATCGACTTCATTCACTTCGTGTAACGATAGTTCAGTCTTTGACTTGACGCTATTTAATATTGCCGGTGAGGATAGCTTAGATTACAAACTTCTTGGTGCAAATGGTAGTGGGAGTTCTAATGTGGTTGTTTATTCTTTCGGAGCATCTTTTACTGAGCGAAACAATGTTATTACCATGTTAGGTAATTTACCTGATGTAAATTATGTAGAGTATGTTAATCAACTTGATCTACAGGATATGTTAGATACATCGGGAATATTAATAATTCCAGAAATTTCAAGCTTTTCAGTGTACAATACCTTAATCACTCAGGATTCTTCTATTATAAAAGCATTTGTGAGAGATGGAAATAGTATTCTTTATTTGGGTAATGACGAAAGAACTTTAAATAACACAGGAATTTTCAGTTCGTCTTTTGACCAAGGATACTCAGGAAGTGTAACTGTAACAAGTCCAAATCATCCCATCTTTGCAGGAGTGAGTAGCACCAGTATTCCAAACGCAAGTGCTATGCGTCCACAAAATACTCTGAGTGGAACCATATTAGCTGAAGCGGGTTCATCAACCGTGGGAGCGGTTGCGGAAACAACTTATGGAAAAGGAAGAGCGTTATATTTAGGCTGGGATTATTTCCAATATTCTGGTCTAGCCAATGAAATAATATTCAATAATTCAATTGAGTATCTTAGGAATACAAGCTTGCCGGACTATATAAGTGTAAGTCCAGATAGTGGAAGTTTTGCTGCAAACGATAGTGCAGTTATGTCCGTTCAAATCAGTACTAGAGGCTTACTAAATGGTACTTATAGATTTGAAATGGAAGTAGAAACCAATGATCCTCTGAATCCTCTATTGATCATTCCTATTAGCTTTGATGTAACAGGTACACCTGAGCTTGATGTCTTAGATGTGGCCTGTGTCTCTTTTGATTCTATCCAGCAAGGAGCTAGTTTAATAGATACTATTAGAGTGGTAAATGTTGGATGTGATACCTTAAGTATTGACAGTACTGATGCAATCGGTTCATTTGACTTACTGAATCTACCTGTTCAGATCGCTCCAGGAGATACTGCATTCTTGAATTTAGAATTCTCTCCACTAAATGTGAGTACAAATACAGATACATTTAATGTATATACCAACGATACTATTTTTACTATTTGTGCAGATGGAGACGGAATAGGTGCTCCAATTTTAAACCTAGGAATGGATACACTTGAAGTGGACCTGAATAAATGTAAAATTTTCAAGACTGTTCAGCTTCCTGTTGGAAATACTGGGCAGGGCGTATTATCATATGATATGAGTATTGGGGATTATGAAGCTATAAGCAATATTAGTTATAATACCGCTGGCGCGATTACAACACATAATTTTAGCGGCGTTCCAAGCTCAGATACTCTTCAAGTAAGAATAGTTGTTAAAGGAGATTATGATGACTATTATGAAAGAACCTATATTAATTTAGATGGAACTTATAATTATGGATATTTCTATGATAATAATTTGAACCATGTTAATGATACTCTTGAATTTGAGTTGTATGGATTTAATGTTCAGAACTTTACAAGTGACGGGCTATTTTCTGTAAGGCTATCAAATTCAACTAGTATAGATGGAAGCACAGGGTCATTCCATGAGGTATATGTCAGATTTAAGAGCAATACTTCATGGGTAAGTATTAGTGGCTCTACTTCAGGTACAGTTCCTATTAATAGTAGTGTGAATAAGAATTTGGTGTTTGTTGCTAACACTTTACCTGTTGGAACATACTTTACATCTATTAATTTTGCTACTAATCAAGCAGGAAACCCAATTCAAAAATTACCAGTTAAGCTGAATGTTGTTAGTCAGCCAGAAATGGTGCTTTCTGATACTTGTATCCTATACCAAAGAACACTGATAGGCGACACAAATACTGAAAGATTAGTAATCTATAATGATGGATGTACACCTTTAGATGTGACTAGCATTCTTTCTACAGAACCAGATGTAAAGGTCAATCCTTCCTCAGCTCTCAATATCGCTGTTGGAGATAGTGCTGTCGTCATGGTTTCATTTATTCCTACTCAAATAAGGGTTTATAATTCTACATTGATAGTTTCAAGTAATGATACCAATGAGTTTATTTGTGTTCAAGGATTAGGAGAGGCCTTACCAGTTGCTGCTTTTAATTTGAGCATTGAGGATCCCTGTAAAGCGGAAATTCTATGTACTGATAACTCACTGAATGATCCAACGGGTCATTTATGGGATTTTGGTGATGGAAATGTGAGCAACCAAAAAAGTCCTACCCACTTTTATCAGTCTGCAGGAACATATCGCGTGAAGCTTAGAGTAGTAAACGCCGCTGGCCTGGATACTACTTCAGAATTAGTAACTGTTGATCCTCTAATCGCTCAATTGGGAACGGCTAGTGATACTGTTCAATTAAATGATACAATTAGCTTTAGTGACTTAAGTGTTGGTACACCTACCTCTTGGTCATGGAATTTTGATGATGGTACTTTAGATACTACTCAGAACCCAACTCATGTGTTTATTACTCAAGGTAGATACGATATTAGTCTTACCGTTTCTGATGCTAGAGGATGTTCTGAAACTGTTACAAGAAGGATAAGAGTAATTAATAGCATTGGTATTGAGGAATTAAGCAATTTAAATAGTATATCCTTATTCCCTAATCCAAGTAAGGACTTTGTCTATTTAGAAGCTGATATAAATGGAGATGCTATTATTAGTTATGAATTATATAGCTCTCAAGGAAAGCTAATTCTTTCAAGTAAATTTAACTCTAATGAAAGAGAGGGGTTGGACTTAAAGGAATATGCTGCCGGTGTATATTATCTTAGACTTAGGGAAGAAGGGTCTTCAGAAATAAGCACAATGAAATTTGTGAAGGCAGCTAAATAAGACCCTGATTTATTCGCATAAAAAAAGCCTCGATTTTCATCGAGGCTTTTTTAGTTCAATAGTTATTGATTTTAGTAATAACGCTTTCTTCTAACTTCAGAAATGTATTTACTCAATCTAATTACTTGTCGTGTATAACCGTATTCATTATCGTACCAAACGTAAAGAACTAAGTTTTTTCCATCAGGAGATACAATAGTTGCATTACTATCAAAAACAGAGGGGCAAGAGTTTCCAACTATATCAGATGATACTAACTCATTACTCATGCTGTAATTAATTTGCTCAACTAAATTACCTTCTAATGCTGCTGATCTTAATGCTTCATTTACATCGGCAACAGAAGTTTTCTTATCAACAGTAAGATTTAAAATTGCTAATGAACCATTTGGAACAGGTACACGAATAGCGTTAGATGTAAGCTTTCCTTCTAGTTGAGGTAAGGCTTTACTCACGGCTTTTCCAGCTCCAGTTTCAGTAATTACCATATTTAGTCCAGCAGCTCTTCCTCTTCTGTACTTACTGTGCATATTGTCAACCAAATTTTGATCATTGGTATAAGCATGAACAGTTTCAATATGACCTTTTTCTACACCAAATGCATCTTCGATTACCTTTAATACTGGAGTAATTGCATTAGTAGTACAAGAAGCTGCAGAGAATATATTTACTGTCTTAGGATCAAAGTTTGTTTGATTAACACCATGAACAATATTAGGAACGTTTTTTCCTGGGGCAGTTAAAAGAACTTTTGTTGCTCCTTTTGCTTTAAGATGTCTTGCAAGCTCTACATCATCTCTGAAAGCACCTGTATTGTCAATTACAAGGGCATCATTAATGCTGTAAGCAGTATAGTCAATATCTTCTGGTGCTTTTGCAGCGATCATTTGAACATAGCGACCGTTTATAATTAAAGCTTTATTCTCAATATCTGCATTCACAGTTCCTGGGAAAGGACCGTGCACAGAATCATCCCTTAATAAAGAAGCTCTTTTTTCTAGACTTGTGGCATCTTCGCCTCGAGTAACAATAGCTCTAAGTCTTAATTGTTCTCCTTTTCCTTCTTGAGCGATAAGCTCTCTAGCAACAAGTCTCCCGATTCTTCCGAAACCATATAGAACAACGTCCTTAGGCTTGGCTTCAGACTTATTAGAGTCTCCAATAAAATTAGCCAGCTTAGCCTCTAAAAAATCTTTTTTAGATGAAAAGTTAGCTCCTTCATCCATCCATTCACTTGCGATTTTACCAATATCCATTCTTGCAGGCGCAAGATCTAATTGATTCAACTCACTCAAAAGTGCAGTAGTATCAAAGATGCTTATCTCCTTACCAACAAATTTGTGAGCGTAATCATGAAGATTTAAGATCTCACTACTTCTCTTATCAATTAGTTGATTTCTGAATAATACAGTTTCTACTCCTTTGTCAAGGTGCAGCTCACTAATGTGTGTAATAAATTTAGTAGATGCCTTTTCTTTGTCGATTTGCTCCATTAGAGAGCTTTGGTAGTTTACTTCAGCCATTGTAAATTATTAGGGTTTTATATTTTACAGCCTGCAAATGTAGTTTTTTAAAATATTATTTTATGTGGCTTATAAAAAAATAAAGACCTCGTTATGAGGCCTTTATTTACAAACTTTAATATGAGATGAAGCTTATTAATATCCAAAGGCATAATACTTCATTTTGCCAGTAGGGGTATAGCCTTGTATAATAACTGGATCATCTTTGGATAATCCTTTGACAGATAAATTTAAATCTTCAATAGTTTTAATTTTTCTTCTATTGATACTTGTAATAACAAAGCCTGAAGGGATCTTTAAATCTGCAAAAATACCTCCATTAACCTCTAGTACTTCAATTCCATAATCAATCTTTAATTCGGATGATTTAGCACTACTAATAGGCTCTAATTTACAGCCCAAAAGTTTTACGAAGGTATCATCACCTTTTCTAATTAGGTCGGTATTTCCGTTAACATTTCTAAGAACTACATTATAATTCTTAATAACACCATTTCTGTTTATTCTGACTTGCACTTCATCACCAGGCCTTTTTCTACCTATCATTTCCTGTAGTTGACTACTTTTCTTGATATCAATATTATCAATCGCAGTGATAACATCTCCTTTTTGCAATCCAGCTTCGGAGGCTGCTCCATCTGTAGTTGTACCTCCAATATAAACACCTTCGTTAATTTCTAAGTTCTCCTGCTCTATAAGACCAGGACTAAGATCAGAAATGCTAACACCAATAAATGCGCGCTGAACTTTACCAAACTCTAGTAAATCCTCTACTACCTTTCGGACAATATTACTAGGCACAGCAAATGAGTAGCCTTCAAAACTTCCAGTATGAGTACTGATAGCAGTATTGATTCCAATCAATTCTCCTTTTGTATTTACAAGGGCGCCACCGCTATTTCCAGGATTTACGGCTGCATCCGTTTGAATAAACGACTCGATTGCTGATCTATCACTTATGATATTAATATCTCTTCCTTTAGCACTGACTATTCCAGCTGTAACCGTTGATGTAAGGTTGAATGGATTTCCTATTGCCAATACCCATTGCCCTAATCTTACTTCATCGCTATTGCTTAGAGTTAAATATTGCAAACCCTCTTCTTGAATTTTTAAGAGCGCAATGTCTGTAGTTGGATCTGTTCCAATAATTTGGGCATCATATTCTCTATCATCATTTAGGCTGACTTTAATTGATTGGGCCTTATTAATAACATGATTATTAGTAACGATATAGCCATCTGTAGAGATAATAACACCTGAGCCGGATCCCATTTGAATCCTGGGCTTTGAATTCGCATTAGGATCTCCAAAGAAATAATCAAATGGAGTAGCGTAAACTTCACTTTCTATCTCAGTTTTAACATGCACCACAGCATGTACAGTGCTTTCGGCAGCAGTAACAAAATCACTTTCTTCAATAGTGTTATAAGAAGTTCTTCGAATTATTGGAACTTCTTTGATTATCGTATTTACCTTAGGGTCTGTTTTTAAAGCTGTTTCATAAAGGCCAACGACCAGAGCACCTCCTAGTCCACCGATTAAAAATATCTTAAGTAAATTTTTCATCTTTACACTTTAATAATTATTTGACAATATACCACCAATAACTATTCCTTCTTTACTCATATTGCGCGTACAGTATTGAATTAACAAGATTTTAACTAAAACGTTTATGTCTCTTAAATTTAAGAAATATCAAGGTACCGGTAATGATTTCATCATTTTAGATAATCGTGAATGCTCTTATGATGGGCTTGATCAAAAAAGTATTTCTTTTTTGTGTGACAGAAAATTTGGAGTAGGAGCGGATGGCCTTATCTTACTTGAGAGTTCTGTGAATTCAGATTTTAAAATGGTCTATTATAACTCTGATGGAAATGAAAGTAGCATGTGCGGCAATGGAGGAAGATGTTTGCTGAGATTTGCTAACGATATTGGATTAATTAAGGAGAGTTACACTTTTGAAGCCATTGATGGTTTGCATCATGGAAAGGTGTTTGAAGATATTGTACATCTTCAAATGATAGATGTTTCATTGCCTATGAAACAACAAGGAGCTTTTTTTATTGACACAGGATCACCGCATCATATTGTGTTAAATAGAAAGCTGAGCGATCTTAATCTTGTTAAAGATGCTAAGGAAATAAGGTATTCTGATTTTTATAAAGAAGAAGGGGTGAATGTGAATTTTGTAGAAGTACTTTCGACTAATTCCATTTCTCTAAGAACTTATGAAAGAGGTGTTGAAGATGAAACCTTAAGCTGTGGTACTGGTGTAACTGCCGCAGTATTAACTGCTTCGTACAATAAACTATTGGATGATAATAAGGACATTAAAGTGTTTTCTCAAGGAGGAGAGTTAGCATTGAGTTTTGAGTGTAGCGAAAGTGGTTATACTAATATTTGGCTTAAGGGACCAGCTAAATTTGTGTTTGAGGGAACTATAGAAATTAATGAATAAGCTTTCTAATACTGTTTATTTGAGGCTGCCTGAGGAAAAGGATGTCGAGCAAATTCTCAATTGGGAAAATGACTCTCGCATATGGCATTTGAGTGGAACAGACCGGGCTTATACTATTGATAATATTAAAGATTTAATAGTAAACTTGAAAAAGGGAATTTTAGAGGTTGGTCAGGCAAGATATCTCATTTGTACTCAAGAAAATTTGACTGTTGGTTGCTTAGATTTATTTAATTATGATTCGCTAAATTCAAGAGCAGGAGTAGGGGTGCTAATAGATAAAAATTATAGATCTAGATCTTATGCTAAGAAAGCTCTGGCATTATTGATAGAGCTATGTTTTAACACTTTGCAAATCCATCATTTATATGCTCATATTCAATTAGAAAACTTAATGAGTATCAAACTTTTTGAAGGACAAAAATTTGAAAAGAAAAGTATACTTAAGGAATGGAATATAGATGGAAATAAATATACAGATGTAGCTTTATACGAATTGAACCATGTTAAAAAGTAAATTCCTTTTTTTAATACTGATTTTCGGATCTATTGCCATATTAAGCCAATGTTCAGAAGAGGAAAAGCCTTTAGTTAAGGAATACTTAAATTGGAGTGATTCCGCAAGATATGTTGGAATAAATACCTGTAAGCAATGTCATTATGAAATCTATAATAGCTATGTTAAAACTGGTATGGGCTCTTCATTTGGGCTAGCTCACAGTAATAAAAGCATTGCCCAAACAAATCCTTCAAAGCTTTTAGTCGATAGTAATTTAAACCTAAACTATTCCGTTTATTGGAAAGACGATAGCCTTTTCATTAAGGAGTTCAGAATCGGTATTGATCTAGATACCATACATTCTTTAAAGCAAAAAATTGAATTCATTGTAGGTAGTGGTCAACATACAAATAGTCATATGTTTTTGTTAGATAGCCATCTTTATCAAGCTCCTTTCACCTGGTATGCTCAAAACGGTATTTTAGATTTTCCTCCAGGATATGACGATGGTAATAATCTTAGGTTTGATAGAAAGATTGGGCTGGAATGTACTTCATGCCACAACTCCATTCCAACAGCTTTCAAAAAAGGGAGTATCAATAAATACAGTAAAATCCCTCAAGCCATTGATTGTGAGAGATGTCATGGCCCAGGTAGTATTCATGTGCAAAGAATTCAGCAAGGAGTATTGGTAGATACAGCCAATGAAATAGATTATTCTATCGTAAACCCAGGAAAATTGAGTGCGCAGTTACAAATGGAACTTTGTCAAAGATGTCATTTACAAGGTAATGCGGTATTGGCTGAGGAAGCTGATTTTAGAGATTTTAAACCAGGTAAACACCTTAAAGAATATATGGATGTTTATTTACCAAGGTTTGAAGGAGCAGATGAAAAGTTCATTATGGCAAGTCATGCTGATCGATTGAAATTAAGCGAATGCTTTAAATCTGCAGAAGGGAGTTTTAATTGTATTAGCTGCCATAACCCACATATAAGTGTTAAGGAGACTAATATTATAAACTTTAATAATCAGTGTGCTAGTTGTCATGGTGTTAGTACTGAGGTAGTTTGTTCAGAAGAACATGAGCTTAGATTAGAGGTGAGTGATAATTGTGTACAGTGTCATATGCCCAGCTCCGGATCAACGGATATTCCTCACGTAAGTGTTCATGATCACTTTATAAGGGTTCCTGAACCGAGTGAAATAGATCAAGCAAAAAAAATGGTCAAGTTTTTGGGCTTAAGTGCTATAAATAATTCAGAGCCATCTAATTATAGCTTGGCAATGGCATATTTACAGCAATTTGAAAAATTTGAACCAAGACCCTTTTACTTAGATTCAGCCTGGATTTATATATTAAAAGTTGGGGAGCCTGGCAGTTCTTTAAAGCTTAAAGTATATTACCATTTTCTAAAGAATGATTTTGAATCCATAAGTCAGATAGTTGCTGAAAATCAAGGAAAAGAGATAAATGATGATTATAGTAATTATAGAATCGCGCAAGCAAACTATAAACTAGAAAATTTTAAAGAGGCACTTAACCACATTGAAATAGCCATTGAAATCTCTCCGTATATAGAGGAGTTTTACAGTTTACAAGCAAAAATATTTATCGCTTTAAGCGATTTTAAAAAAGCTGAATTAGCTGCTAAAAGAGGCTTAAAGGAAAATAGTCACGATAAAGACTTATTAAATAATTTAGGCTTTGCCCAATTGATGGAAGGAAAAGTTGAAGAGGCCCAAAGAAACTTTGAGAAAGCTATTTCTTATGATCCAAATTATATTCAGGCCTACTTTAACCTCGCACAAGTTGAACTAATAAAAGATGATTTGGTAAAGGCTGTGTATTATTTAGATAGGATTTTAACCATTGCCCCAAATAATACTAAGGCTATTCAAGCAAAATTAAAGATCGATGAAAAAGTATAAACTCATTATAGTAGTTATTCTGTTGCTGATAGGTGCTATTGGTTCTTACAAAGTTTATAATGCCTTTTATTCTAAAATCGAAGGAAATGAGACTACATATTTAATTAAAATTGATAGCAAAAACGGCTATAGGGGAGTGCTGGACTCAATTTTTAATTGTTCATGTATTCCGGATACAGCAGGTTTTAAAATTTTAGCTGATCTAAAATCTTATCCTAGTCTTTACAAAACAGGTCTTTTTAAAATTAGATCAGGAGCCACACAAATGGAGGTTATTAATCAGTTACGCATTGGAAAACAAGCTGAATTTGATTTAGTGTTAAACAATGTAAATGACTATGCTCATTTATCAAGAAAATTAGGCGAAAGCTTGATGTATGACTCTAGCCATTTTGCCAACTATTTCATTGATTTAGATGAAGAACTCAAGTATAATCTTATTCCTAATACTTATAGGGTGTACTGGAATTCTAGTGCTGACATAATTTATCAACGCTTTAGAAAGGAAAGTAAAAGATTCTGGAATCAGGAAAGAATTGCAAAAGCAAAGGCTATTGGTTTGACAGAAAAGGAGGTAAGTACCTTGGCTTCAATCGTTCAAAAGGAATCAAGTAGAATAGATGAGAGGCCAATCATAGCTGGTTTATATCTCAACCGTCTTGAGAAGGGACTAAAGCTTCAGTCAGATCCAACAGTCATTTATTCTATTCATCAAGAATTTCCAGATCGAAAAATTCAAAGAGTTTATTATAAAGATTTAGAATATGAATCTGACTATAATACCTATTTGAATAAAGGACTACCACCTAGCCCCATATGTATTCCTGATATCTCGGCGATAGAAGCTGTTCTTAATGCGCAAGACCATAATTACATTTTTATGGTTGCAAATCCTGATAGACCGGGATATCACTCTTTTGCCAGCAGTCTAGCCGGACACAATAGAAATAAAAAGAAATATATAAGCTGGATGAGAGCGAATAATATAAGATAAGACGGAGCAAACTCCATCTTATCTTAATTCTTACACCTTGGGAAGTTCTTGTGGTTCTGTTCTGAAAATCAATGATCCCTTTTCGTCAGTATCAATGAGGATAAAACTATCGGCCTTGATTTTCTGTGCTAGGATCTCCTTAGATAGTTCATTTAGTACTCTTTTCTGTATCACTCTTTTCAGAGGTCGTGCACCATATTGAGGATCATAGCCGACATCACCTAAATAGTCTAATGCTGACTCCGTAGCTTCTATGGTAAATCCATTTTTCTTCAAAAGCTTTTGTAAGCTCATTAGTTGAATTCTAAGCACTCCCTTTATGTCCTTTTTATCAAGTGGTAAGAACATTATTGTTTCATCGATACGATTTAGGAATTCAGGTCTAAGGCTTTGTTTTAATAAGTTTAGAATCTGCATTCTAGTTTTCTCATAAATTTCAGGATGACTAGCTTCATCTTGGTCTGCATAGTTCTCTTGTATTAGGTTAGAACCAATATTTGAAGTCATGATTATAATGGTATTCTTGAAATTTGCAATCCTTCCTTTATTATCTGTTAATCTTCCCTCATCTAATACTTGTAATAAAATATTAAATGCATCAGGATGTGCTTTCTCTATTTCATCTAGTAGCACTACAGAATATGGCTTTCTTCGGACAGCCTCAGTCAATTGCCCACCTTCGTCATAGCCAACATATCCCGGAGGAGCCCCAATTAATCTGCTAACACTATGTCTTTCCTGATATTCTGACATATCAATCCTCGTCATAGCATTTTCATCATTAAACAAGATTTCTGCCAATGCCTTAGCAAGTTCTGTTTTACCCACACCAGTGGTTCCAAAGAATAGAAATGATCCTATTGGTCTTCCCATATCTTGAAGTCCAGCTCTAGATCTTCTGACAGCATCTGAAACTGCGGAAATAGCTTCTTCTTGCCCAACAACCCTTTTATGTATTTCGGTTTCTAAACGTAATAGCTTATCACGCTCAGATTCCAACATCTTTGTAATTGGGATTCCTGTCCATCGGCTTACAACATCAGCGATGTCTTGCGAATCAACCTCTTCTTTTATCAATGGAGTTCCGGCTTGCATCTCTTTTATTTTTTCCTCAAAAGATTTTAAGCTTTCTTCTGCTGATTTAATTTTACCATAGCGCAATTCAGCAACCTCTCCATAGTTACCTATTCTTTCTGCCTGATCAGCTTGAAGTTTTAGTTGCTCAATTTCCTCTTTAGCCGATTGAATTCCATTTACGGCAGTTTTCTCAGTTTCCCACTTTGCATTAATGGATGTTCTTTCTTCATTTAAGTTAGCTAGATCTCTTTTAATGCTTCTCATTTTAGAATCATCGCCTTCTCTTTTTATGGCTTCAAATTCAATCTCTAATTGCATGATTTTTCTATCCAAATTGTCGAGTTCCTCCGGCTTAGAATTCATTTCCATCCTAAGCTTCGAGGCAGCTTCATCAATCAAGTCAATAGCTTTGTCTGGTAAGAACCTGTCCGTAATATATCTCTGAGAGAGTTCTACAGAGGCTAAAATGGCTTCATCTTTAATTCTAACCTTATGATGAGTTTCATACTTATCTTTGATTCCTCTTAGGATTGATATTGCATCCTCAGTATTGGGCTCATCGACAATAACTTTTTGGAATCTTCTTTCAAGTGCCTTATCCTTTTCAAAGAATTTTTGAAACTCAGATAGGGTAGTAGCTCCAATTGCTCTTAAATCACCTCTTGCTAAGGCAGGTTTTAGAATATTAGCGGCATCCATAGCTCCTTCACCTCCTCCGGCACCAACAAGAGTATGAATTTCATCAATGAATAGAACAACTCTTCCTTGACTAGAAATAACTTCTTTAACTACAGACTTCAGTCTTTCCTCAAACTCTCCTTTATATTTAGCTCCAGCTATAAGAGATCCCATATCTAAACTATAGATAAGTTTATCTTTTAAATTTTCAGGTACATCTTCTTGTATAATTCTATGCGCTAAACCTTCAGCAATAGCTGTTTTCCCTACCCCTGGTTCCCCTATTAGAATAGGATTGTTCTTAGTTCTTCTGGATAAAATCTGAAGTAATCTTCTTATTTCTTCATCTCTTCCGATTACCGGATCTAGCTTTCCTTCTTCAGCTAATTTATTGAGATTATTAGCGAATTTATCTAGGGAGTTATAGGTCTCCTCAACAGAATTAGATTTTACTTTCTCTCCCTTTCTCAGTTCATTGACAGCATCCAGTAAGATTTTCTCACTGAAACCAAGATCTTTTAATATTTGAGACACACTATCTCCACTCTTTAATATTCCAAAGAGCAAAAGTTCTGTAGACAAGTATTCATCTCCGAAAAGTTTGCTCTGCTTTTCAGCGATATTAAAAGCTTCTGTTACTTTTTGAGATAAGTATTGTTGTCCACCGTTTAGTTTAGGGAAGCTAGAAATTTCTTTTTGAACAATAGCTTGTAGATTCTCTGGATTAACACCTATTTTTTTCAATAGGAAAGGAAGTACATTTTTATCTTGCTTGAAAATACTGATGAGTAAGTGAGCATTTTCTATTGCTTGATTCTCGTTTTCCGTTGCAATACTTTGAGCCCCTTGAAGAATCTGTTGAACCTTTATGGTTAGTTTATCTTGATTCATGATAGTAATTTATTTTGCAATATCAATTGTAGTTCCAATACGATAATAGCCTTTTTATCAAGTCATTATGACTTGTTTTACATTTGAAAGCTGAAATTATGACATAAAAAAAGGCCCCATTAGGGGCCTTTAATAATTATACGTTTATGGATTAATGGCTTACGACAAGCTTTCTACTCACCATTTGTCCATCAACAATCATTTGAATATTATAAACTCCAGAATCCCATCTCTGAGTATCAAAGTCTATTTTAGATGTTCCTCTTTGATAGTCTGAATCAAATTCTTGTATCAATTGTCCCATCATATTACTTACTCTAACTTGGATATGCTTAGGTTCATTTAATTTGAATGCAATAGAGGTAATATCATTAGCCGGGTTAGGAGCAAGGTGGCTAAAGAATATAGATTCTACTGGTTGATTAAATTCTTCCTGTCCAATTACAAACTCAGGTTTCTTATTAGTCATTTTAAAGCAGAAATCATCAATTGCCCAACCTTTATCCTGAATATCCCAATCAGATTCAAACCAGAATTTGAAAATAACCTTATCGTCAGTATCAAAGGACATAACATATCTCGCAGAATCCCATCCACTTGAAGTGTCAGTCCAACCTGGATTGATTAACTCAAGACCTGTAACGAAATCAGTATTATACCAGTCTTTTTCGTTTGCGTATCCGATTGTCAACCAGCTAAGACCACCATCAGTAGATACTTGTATATTACCTCCATCGTTAAGTCGTTCTGTAGCATATTGATGCATAAAGGTCATTTCATAAGCTTGACCACTGTCAACAACAAACACAGGAGTAAATAAAGAAGAGCTATCTCTTGATGAGTAGTTTGAATCTAGGCCTGTCATCCATGCTCCAGGAGGTGAGAATGCGCCTGGGAATTGAGTAGGAGTTCCTTTCTCCCAACTAGATGGTCCTTCAAAATAGGTATATGTATTAGCCGTAAAGAAGTCTAGAGTACCTAAACTAGCGTCAAAGTTATTACAATAGCTTGTATCTCCTGTATTTACATCAAAAATATACTCATCCAATACTAATATCGGATACTCTAAAGTATCATCAGTAGTCAAGTTATCTTGTTTGTCATTAGGTCTAGAGCTAATGATGGTAGCTGTTTTAAGTCCAGCAGTTACTTGAGGAGCTTGCCATTTATGATCTAAAGTATCTCTTAATCTACTACCTCGTGTAACAAAACCCTTTACGAATACAGTATCATTTTCAAATCCACCGGTATTAAGAGAAACCCCATCAATAGAAACCTTATAAACAAACTCCTTCAAGAGTTTGGCACCAGTATTTTCAACTATGGTAGTTAAGGTTTGTTCATTACCAGGAATCACTAAGGGATTTACCGTGCGGATACTATATGGAGCGGCACTATTTTGTGGGGGAACATAAATTTCAAAATCATCTATAGACCAACCTCCGGTTTGAGGCGCACCAGTTGTAGTTTTAAATTCAAACTGCAGAACTAAAGGATTGGATTGCAAATTATAGAAGTCCATTCTGTAACTAGAGAATACCCATCCGCCAGTATTCCCAGTCCAAGCAGGATCACTTGAAAATAATGGCGATGTTGGTGATGCAAAAGGGGCATACAACCAATTTGTACCATTACTAATATCCCTATCGGCAGCACCTACTACATCAAAATTATTAGATCCCGTGGCATAAGTTAAAGCAGCGGCAGCAGAATTTCCTCCTCCTGCAAAATCTAACCATTGGTGGAATCTTACTTCAGCAGATTGAATTGTATCAAATCCAATAAGGAATGGAACCTTAAGAATCTCATTTGTTCCATTATAGAAGTTACCATCCTTCCAAATTGTCCATGCATTTGGCGTACTCTTAGAATTATTAATTGGTGCTCCTGGATCTCCAAATTCCCATTGTTGTAAATCATCTTTTGCAGACTGGAATCCTGATTCATCATAATCACAGCTGTCAAAATTATTAAAGAAAGGAACATTGTATTGACCAATTGTTTGAATATTCTTAGCGACTGTATCATTAAAGCTATGAGTATCTCCTGTCAGATTTGTGTAAGCTTTAATTTCTGAAGTACCATATTCAAAGATTATATTGAGCAATGTCTGATTGAAAGTAACAGAAGCAAAGTTACCAGGTGTAATTGTTCCTGAATGAGTTACGTTATATGTTACAGGCACTCCTTTATTAGGACCACAAAGAGGTTTTAATTCAATTACTACAGGCACGTTAGAGATATTAGAAGTACCAAAGTTGTATACCTCAATTAAAGGTGACGTTCCATTAGGCCCTGATCCTCTATTTGGTCTTGTTACAAAAGATGCTCCTGCATCAGCAGCAATTCTATCATAAATCATAATCTTATCTATAGCTGCATCTGCTAAGTTAGAACCAGTTTTTCTATTAGCAACGAACCTCAGTTTAACAACTTGGTTTGCAAATGAAGAAAGGTTAACTCTTTTGAATTTCCAGTTATTAGATTCAGCAGATTGCTGTCCATTTCCGGATACTACAGATCCAGGAACTACTGTCCAAACATCAGAAACATTACCAGGTTGGGATTCAATTTCAATACTTTGAATGTCAGCTCCGTAAAGGTGATAGTAAAAATCAACCACTGGATTATTCATTCCAGTAAAGTCCAAACACTCAGTTTGCATGAAGGTACTTACATTGCCTGAAGAACCATCAGCCTCGCTATAAAGATATTTACCATTTACATAATAACCACTTATTGGACCTGTATTTCTTGTTGAAGTAAGTCTCTCTCCAATATTCCAATTATAATTATTATCCTGGCCAGAATAGAAATTGAGAATTGAATTAGGACCAACATTTTGTGTTCCCACAATACCATCTTCAAAATCTTGAATATAAGGGAATGAGCTGAATACAATTTTATTTACAATTGTCTGGCTTCTAGCAGTATCATTCACTCTGTTTCCATCATTTGCATGGTTTGTCCAAGCGGTAATCACATAAGAGCCTAGTGCGCTTAAATCTGCTTTGGTAGAAAATGTAAAAACAGTATCAAAACCTAAAACAAATGGCCCAGTAATAGTTTCATTAACAACTGCTCCAGAATTTATTCTATAAGCCACAGGAATATTCGGAATTGTATCACCTCCAGCATGTCTTACATGAATAGTAACATCTTCACTTGCAGAATATCCACATTGATTTGCCTCTGGACTATCAAAACTTAATATTTCAGATTCTTCAGCACTAGGCTGGAAAATTTTAAAGTCATCAATTGCGATATCGCCAAGAACCCCAGCTTTAAGTTTAAATGATGAAATATTGATTCTTATTATTTGACCTATGAATGGAGTTAAATCAACTATCATCCTTTTCCATTCTGCATCCGTACTATCTTGTTGCTGATCTTTCAATCTTGCATATCTAGTGTACCAGCTTGCTGTATTGCTTCCAGTATCAATATCAACTCTTATATTTCCAATATCATCACCAAACATATGATACCAAAATTCAAAAGCAACAGTTGAATCAGTAGGTAATTGAGTTAAGTCAATACATGGAGTTATTATACGTGTTTCATCTAATACAGATCCTTGAGAAGATTCAGTGTATAAATAATTATTACCATTAGCTGAATGATCTGCAATTGGACCGGTTAAAGGAGTAGCAGTTGGTCCTGATCTAACTGACCAAGCATATCCTGACTGCGTTGGGTTAGGTGTGACGTTCCAATAACTATTTCCAGTTTGGTCTACAGGAAATCCTCCTCTATAGGAAGTTCCCGAACCAGTATTACCAGTTCCTGTTCCAGAAGTAAATTCGGGCCCTTCAAAATCTTCGATCCATGGGAAATTCTTGATAGTTCCAGGAAGAGTTCCACAATCAGGTAAGCCACATTTCAATGGTAAGCCTTCAAGAGGGTAGAAGGTATAATAAGCTCTTGTAATTGAATCAGGACTATTTGTAGTATTGGGGCAAGCTAGGTCAAATGCTTTTACGTACCAGTCAACAGTATCACCAACAATTATTGGATATAAATCTGCTCTGTATTCATCAGTTGCACCACTTAAAACCATCGTATCAGCAGACCATGCTCCAACTATTCCATTTTTCCTAATTCTGTGATGTAGTAAAACATAATCAATACCACTTGTATCATCAGTAGCTTTTACTCCGATAGTGTAAGTTGAATCAAATGCATTTTCCGTTAGTCCACCTTCTGGATTGTGCGCGAAACATGGAAAAGGAACATAATTAAAATCTAACTTAGGAGGGTCAAGCTCACAAGGCGATTTAAGTAAAAGAATGTTGTCTATAAACCATCCAGCTCTTAATCCTCCCGGAGGACTTGTCTGATTAATAACAATTTCAAGACGGATTATGACGCTTGAATAACCTGTATTGGTCACTTGATTGTAACAATAAGAAGAAATATCCCAAGAATCTTGAACCCAATACGTACTGTCAGGGAAAATATTTTGATTCGATTTCCAAATATCAAGTCCTTGGTTAGGAATATTATATGAAAACTCATTAAAAACTCCTGTTTGATTATAAGAAGGACTTTCGCCTTTATATGCTAAAGAATCATTGATAATCGTAAATGTTGATCCTCCATCAGTTGAAACTCTCAATCTTGCCTGATTACCTGCAAAAAGCTTTGCTGTATGAAAAAAGCTAAGGAATACCGCTGGTCTTGCTGGAGATGCTGTATTAAATGCTGGTAAATCTAAAACGTATGTTCCGTTAGTGGCAGCAGGAGTACCTCTTAATGCAACATTAGGAGTCAATGATAAAGAGGCTGTGGTGTCCCAAACTGTCGATGCAGATGGAGTCGCCCAAGATGGAATAACACCATCAAAATTTTCGTTAATCACAGTGTCCACTTGAGCATTAGCCCAATTAAAAATGAAAACTGTTGATAGTAATAAAAGTACTTTACGCATATTTTGGTAATTATTGGTCCTAATATATGGAACTCTCAAATATAATAAGTTGAATTTAATCTAAGAGCCCTAATTATTCTGAGTATTCGAGTTTTATTTAACATTAAGTCTGAATAAGTTTTCTTCCCCAATATATCCTTCTAAAATATCTCCTTTGGAAACAGGGCCAACTCCGGCTGGTGTCCCTGTAAATATAAGATCTCCTATCTTGATAGTGAAGTACTTAGAGACTTCAGAAATTATTTTGTTGATAGAAAAAAGCATGTCTGAACTGTTTCCTCTTTGAACAGTTTCGGAGTTTTTTGTCAGATGAAAATCAATTGGTAAATTATTTAACGAATTTGCAGGAATAAATCTCCCTACCATCGCTGAACCATCAAAAGCCTTCGCTTTTTCCCATGGTAAACCTTTACTCTTTAGCTTTTGTTGAAGATCTCTGGCTGTAAAATCAAGTCCTACAGTGATTTCATCATAGTATTTGTGAGCAAACCTCTCTTCAATGTGTTTTCCAACTCTATTGATTTTCACTACCACTTCAAGTTCATGATGAACGTCATCTGAAAAATCTGGAATGAAAAAAGCTTGTCTTTTAGCAATTATTGAAGTTTCTGGCTTTAGAAAAATAACAGGTTCAGACGGTGCTTCATTATTAAGCTCCTTTGCATGATCCAAATAATTTCTACCGATACATATTATTTTCATGAATTCAGCTTACTTAGTTTTATAGCGGTTAATACTTTCTTGGTATAGAGTGGAAAATCTGATTTTTGAATCCAACTGTAATATCCAGGATCTCTATCTAGCACATCTAAAACGGCTTGACCTTTATATTTTCCAAAGCTGAAGACTTCTTTGTCCTCTTCATTTAGTATAATGAATCCTGCAAAGTCTGCGGCTCTAAACCTATTGGAGAAATCTGATAAAAACTTAATGTTGTTTTCTAGAGTCTCAGGATACCTATCTAATTGGGCCTTTAGAATCTCATAGGTTGCTAAAGTATCTGCCTCAGCTGTATGGGCATTTTCCAAGCTTTCATTACAGTAGAACTTATATGCGGCGCTTAATGTCCTTTGCTCCATCTTATGAAAGATGTTTTGAACGTCAACAGCTTTTCTCTTTCCAAGGTCAAAATCAATACCAGCTCTTAAAAATTCCTCCGCAATCATTGGAATATCAAACTTATTAGAATTATATCCAGCTAAATCTGAATCTTTAATTAAATCATAAACTTTATGTGCTAATTGCTTAAAGGTAGGTTCGTTAGCCACTTTCTCATCAGTAACACCATGTATAGCAGAAGTTTCAGCCGGAATTGGCATCTCTGGGTTTACTAAATAAGTAAACGATTCCTTATTCCCATTGGTATGGATTTTAAGAATACTAATCTCGACTATTCTATCCTTGACAACATTTACTCCTGTTGTTTCAAGATCAAAAAAGCAAATAGGTCTATTAAGTTTTAGTTCCATAGCTGTAAAAATAAAAAAATCCGGCCCTAGGACCGGATTTTAGTGATTATTCACTTTTAAAATTCTCTATTAATATCAAATGCTTCAAGGTAATCTGCCACTCGCTTAACAAACATTCCTCCAAGCGCACCATCTACAACCCTATGGTCATAAGAGTGGGATAAGAACATTTTATGTCTGATACCAATTAAATCTCCTTCCGGAGTTTCAATTACAGATGGTTTCTTATTAATTGATCCCATTGCCATAATTGCAACTTGTGGTTGGTTTATAATAGGTGTACCTAAGACATTACCAAATGTTCCAACATTAGTCACAGTATAAGTACCTCCTGAGATTTCATCAGGCGTAAGCTTATTTTGTCTAGCTCTATTAGCTAAATCATTTACTGTTTTGGTAAGACCCACCAAATTTAGTTGATCAGCTCTTTTAATTACTGGAACAATTAGATTGCCTGTCGGAAGGGCAGCCGCCATTCCTATATTAATATCTCTATGCTTCAGAATGGTAGTGCCATTGACACTAATATTGATAAGTGGGAAGTCTTTTATAGCTTTTACAATTGCTTCAATGAAAATAGGAGTAAAGGTGATTTTTTCTCCTTCGCGCTTCATGAAATCATTCTTAATTTTATTTCTCCAGAGAACCAAATTAGTAACATCTGCTTCTACAAATGAGGTAACGTGTGGTGAAACTGATTTGGACATGACCATATGATCAGCAATCATCTTGCGCATACGATCCATTTCAATCATTTCATCTCCTTCCATTGGCTTAACCTCTGGAGCAGTTGGTCTAGAAGCAGCCAAAGCTGAACTTTCTTTTTTAGCTGGAACATCACTGCTGTTAGCCAATGGACTAGCTGTTTGTTTTGGTTGTGAACTTCTAGTTTCTAAATACTCAAGAATATCTTTTTTAGTTACTCTACCTTCAGAACCACTTCCATTAATTGAATTTAGTTCATCAATTGTAATTCCTTCTTCTTTTGCAATAGATCTTACTAAAGGCGAGTAGAATTTACCTTCTGATGAAGATTTAGGAAGGTCATCACTAGGAGCGGATACGGTTTCTATAGCTTTTTCTACTTCAACTGCGACTTTAGCCGCTGCCGCAGCATCTGCCGTTGGCTTTGCTGCGGCAGAATCTGTTTCAATTATAGCGATAACATCTCCAACTTTTACTACATCATCTTCATTAAAAAGTTGCTTGATTAAAATTCCATCCTCTGGAGCAGGAACTTCACTATCCACTTTATCTGTGGCAATCTCTAATAGCGATTCTTCTGCTTCAATACTTTCACCTTCAGCTTTTAACCATTTGATAATAGTTGCTTCCGCAACACTCTCGCCCATTTTAGGCATTACCAGCTCAATTTGTGCCATCTATTTCTAAAGTTTTTAACTTTTTTAAAGATCTGCAATTTACGAAAACTTGAGCTTCAAAATAAAAAACAAAAGAGCTTGATAAGCAATAGGTTAGCTTATTTCACCTAGCTTAGAATAGTTTTCTAGAATGAATTTAAAGTCATTAAGTTGATGATACTCTTTTGCATAAACAAGATTCAACTGTTGAATTGTTTTAGTGTCATTTAGGCCTTGACTCAAATTTGTGGTAGTCTTAAGTACTCCACTTTTTAATTTTGGAAGTACCCTTACATCTACTGAGGTGTCGTAGGAAATCCACGTTTTAGAAGATCTTAGGACTGCCATTATATTTTTAATGAAACCTATTTTGTTTTTTACCCACCAAACATTCAGAGGTAGACTAATAAAAAGCATCAAGGATAAGACCACATCCAATATGCGCTTTGCACGTCTTTGTGATTTTTTATTTAAACCGTTAATGCTAATACTATACCAAGAGCCCTGGGAGTCTATTGAATTACTTCCAATAATAAAGTCCGCCTGAGTAGGCGCAATTTTAATATCTACCTTAAGCTTACTTAAATTGGACATTAATGAAAATATTTTCTCGCTGCTTATGTCCTTACTGCAAAAAATTATTTCATCTATTTTAAAAACAGTAACTAATTCCATTATCTGGTCTAGCTCTCCAATATATTTTTCATTAGTTCCATTGTTGTCCTTAACTGGGCTAATATATCCGAGCCATTCAATTCCAGTTTGACTACTCTTGAGTAAGTCATTCACTCTATTGGCTTCATTGAGTTCACCGACTATGGCAATTTTCTTGCTCTTTGAGTTACTGCTAAGAAGGCTAGTTTTAAAAATTTTGTCCAGGAGGAATCTCCAAAAAGGTATGATGATAAGGGCAGCGGAGCTACCTAATAAAATTATTGCCCTAGAAAATCTGTATTCTTCGCTAACCAAGCTATAACCCACTAAAATGATTAAGCTACCCCAAATAAGACCCTTAATTATATTAAATAACTTGGTTGGACTTTTATATGCTCCACTTAAAATGAGACCTAGAAGCCAAGAGGAGATGTAAAGCGGAAAGGCCAGTGTTACTAGCTCTGGTGGATATGTTCCTCCTTGAATGAACCGATGATTATGTTCCCAATAATCTTTAATCAGCCATAAGCATATAAAGAGCAAAATTGATTCCGAAAGAGGAAGTATAATGGTTCTCAGCAAACGATTAAAAATACTAAGACTCGCTCTTAGAAAAATTGCAATATTAATTGTGAAATTAAAAAGCTTAGCATAATTGCCATTAAAATGCTTTCTAGCAAAAATAGCCATAGCATTATAAAAAACGTAAACATAATTCAAGCTTCCTTTCTTAGTGCTTTCTCCCTTATAATGAATAATAGATGTCTCAGATAGATAGTAGTTTTTAAAACCTGCTAATTGAATTCTATAGCTAAGGTCAATGTCCTCGCCATACATGAAAAAGTCTTCGTCTAAAAGACCTGATTTATCTAATGCCTTTTTAGACATCCACATATAGGCGCCAGCAAGAACATCAATTTCATGAGTTTGATCTGCTGATAGATGTCCTAGATGATATCTAGCAAACTTCTTTGACTTTGGGAATAGCTTGCTTAAGCCAGACATCTTATAAAATGAAACCCAAGGAGTAGGTAAACCTCTTTTAGATTCTGGTAAAAACTTTCCTCTACCGTCAATCATTTTAACACCTAAAGCCCCTAGATCCGAATGCATTTCTGAAAATTCAATACATTTTCTAAAGGTACTTTCTTCAACTACTGTATCAGGATTTAACAGAAGTATATATTCTCCTTTGGCTTTTCTAAGAGCAAGATTATTCCCTCTAGAAAAACCTAAGTTTTCTTTGCTGTCAATTTGAATAATCCATGGAAAATGCTTTCGCAACATTTCTTGACTTCCGTCGACTGAGGCGTTATCAACTACAAAAACCTCGGCATCGATCCCTTGAATAGCTTTATGTACACTCCTTAGACATTGCTCTAAAAAGAATTTTACATTATAATTAACTATGACGATACTTAATTTCATTCTAATACTAGCTCTTGTCCAAGGCTGTCTAGCAGACTGTGATTATATATTTTTTGATTTGCCTCTCTTATTTCAGGAAGGAAATATACTTCTTTCCCTTCGCTTAGAGCATTCAAAATTTCGTCTTCCTCTGCATAATAATCTAAATTATGAAGTTCTGATTTGTATTTTAAATCTAATTCTGGCCAATACCATCCTCCAACTAAGTACACAGAATACTCTTTCTCTTGCAGCCAATTTGTTATCTTTTCTACGTAAGCACTCTTATTAGATCTTTTGGATTGATCAATTTGAACGGGCCCATTAATTGGGTCTAAGAAAATAGACTTATCAGAAATATTCATTTTAAATGCCCAATTTGATGCGTTAGCTCCACGATGATTATTACTGTAATCAAAGCCAAATGTAAAGCAGGATATAACGCTTATTAAAGCGAGCCTTTTGGCTTGCTTGAAGCTCAGAATCATTGCAAAGAGTATGAGAATAAAAGGTAGTGCTGGAATAAAGAACTCTGACTTGAAAGGCAAGCGTGCAAATATTAATAGCTGTAGTCCTAGGGCTAAAATCGCGCTAAGCAAAAGTTTTTTCTTAGAATCTAATTGTACTAAGGGATAGAGCCTTATAAAACTAATGGAACTTAATATTGCCGCAAAAAAGAGCGGAACACCCCAAATCCCAAAGGATAATTTGTACAATATATTCGTTAAGCTGGGTGCCGGAGGTTTATGAAAATCTAGAAATGCCCAGGAATATACCTTAAATGGAAGGGAGTAACAGAGAATGGAGACAAATATGGCGCTTAGAATAAAAGTCACATTCTGCTTATTCAGCTTATATCCTTGATCTAGAAAAAGTAGTACCGCCAAAAAACCTAAGGATGATATGCGAATACCGCAGGCTATGCCCAAAAGAATTCCGGCAAGCCAATATCTTTTTTTAATAAGCTCCCACCAAGATCCTAGAATAAAAAGAAGGGCAAAATTATAGTCTATGGCATAGGTGCCGGCAATGAAAAATACGGGAATGAAATTGAGAATAATCGCAATATAAAAGGCGTGCTTAAACCCATAGGATATTAAAATTTTATAGAAATAAGTAAGACAAAGAGCAGAAACTAAGGCAATAAGGCCATTAAAAACGTAGGCCTGCTGAGAAAGGTCCCAAAGCTGAGCAAATAGTAATTCAAATACTGGATGTCCTGGTAATCTACTTACCTCGTAAACATTATTCTCAGCTATATATTTTGCATTTTGAATTTGTGCCCATGCATCTTCTTCTTTTCCAAACCCATTAAAGATAAAAGGAATCCTAGAAAGAATACCAATAAGGAAGAGACTTAGTGGATTCCACTTTGTTGAATCCGCACTCAAGTTTTAGCATTTTGATTAAGAGAATCCTCATAAGGAACTCTCTGACTAATGCTTCTTGCAAGTGTTAGTTCATCTGCATATTCTAATTGATCGCCTACAGCAATTCCTCTAGCAATAGTAGATAGTTTAATGTCATATTCAGCAAGCTTTCTATAGAGGTAAAAACTTGTCGTTTCTCCTTCCATAGTCGTACTCAATCCAAATATCAATTCATTGATAACACCAGTGGATGCCTTATGAATAAGACCATCAATATTTAAATCGCTTGGACCTATTCCATCCATTGGGCTAATCAGGCCACCTAAAACATGATATGTGCCTTTAAATTGACCCGTATTCTCTATGGCAATAACGTCTCTTACATCTTCTACCAAGCAAATAAGGGATTTATCTCTTGAGTGATTTTGACAAATTTGACAAAGTTCATGATCTGAAATATTTCCACAACTGCTGCATTTTTTAAGCTTGAGACTCAAATCAAGAAGGGACTGACTTAAACTTTCAACTTCTTCATGATCTTTTTGTACAAGATGTAAAGCAAGCCTCATAGCCGTTTTCTTTCCGATACCCGGTAAAGATCCTATAGCCTCAACAGCTTTCTCTAAATATTTTGATGAAAATTCCATAGTCTAGCAAAACACAAACTTAATCAAGCTTTCATCAATATTACTTTACTTAGCCCAAATTTTAATTTATGAGTGCAACTTTGGTTTTATTAATTGTTGGCATTTATTTTCTTTTGCTTATCGCTATTTCTAGATTTTCAGGTAAAAGTGATGAAAATGATACGTTTTTTACGGGAAATAGAAGAAGTCCATGGTATATCGTTGCATTCGGAATGGTCGGAGCTTCATTGTCCGGCGTTACTTTTATTTCGGTTCCGGGTTGGGTAGAGAGTAGTCAGTTTTCTTACTTACAAGTGGTCCTTGGATACACCTTAGGTTATTTTGTTATTATTAAAGTTCTTTTACCTCTTTATTATAAGCTCAATCTAACTTCTATTTATGCTTATTTAGAAGCTAGATTTGGATTCTATAGCTATAAAACGGGGGCCTTTTATTTCTTGCTTTCTAGGGTGATTGGTGCATCATTTAGATTGTACCTAGTAGCGATAGTTTTGCAATGGAGCGTTTTTGATGACTTAGGAATTCCTTTTTGGCTAACTGTACTTTTAACGATTGCGATGATTTGGGTCTATACTTTCAGATCGGGTATTAAAACTATCATCTGGACTGATACTCTACAAACCGCATTTATGCTGATTGCACTTGGTATGGCAATTTTTCTATTAAAAGATAGCATTCCTCAAATGGAGTTAGGCTTCTTAAATTACTTTCAAGAATCATCTCATACTCAGATTTTCTTTTGGGATGATTGGAAATCAGACCATTTCTTTTTTAAGCAGTTTTTATCTGGAGCTTTTATTACAATAGTTATGACAGGCTTGGATCAGGACATGATGCAGAAGAACTTAAGCTGCAAAAGTTTAAAGGAAGCCCAGAAAAACATGATGTGGCTAGCCGTGATTTTAGTGGTTGTAAACTTTTTATTCTTATTTCTAGGTGCTTTTCTAACAGATTATGCCATATTAAATGGGATAGAGGCTAAAGCCGATCAATTATTTCCAAGCATTGCATTGAGTGGTAATTTTGGCTTGGCCCTTGGGATTTTCTTCATTATAGGATTAATCGCTGCGGCCTACAGCAGTGCCGACTCCGCTTTAACTGCCTTAACAACTTCTTTTTGTGTAGATTTTCTTGGAATAGAGAAAAAGGAAGGAAGTACTAAAAACCTCAGAAAGCTTGTTCACCTTAGCTTTTCAGTTGTGCTTCTTCTAGTTATTTTGATCTTTAAGTACACAATTGATGCAAGTGTAATTAAGGAATTATTTGTTGCCGCAGGATATACTTATGGCCCCTTATTAGGACTTTATGCATTTGGGCTTTTCACGAAGCTTAAGCTCATAGATAAATGGGTGCCACTTATTGCGGTGATTGCTCCTGTTTTATCTTATATCCTAAAGGATAATTCAGAAGCTTGGTTCGGCTACAGTTTTGGTTTTGAATTATTAATAGTGAATGGACTTCTTACATTCCTTGGGTTATTATTGATTGTGAATAAAAAAGCCTCCTAATCAGGAGGCTTTTTTATTCAATAGGTACAATGATTAATTTTTAATAAACATCTGCTTATCAGTATAATTAATCCCTTTGATTTTTATTATGTAAGCTCCTTGAGCCAAATCAGTAACACTCACAGAGAAGTTATTTGCCTCTGCCTGCTTGATATTCTCACTCTTGATTATTGCACCTCTTAAGTCAAGAACTTGATATTCTATATCACTAGAAATATTCTGATTTATTTCAATGTTAAGAATATCTTGAGTAGGGTTAGGGAATAACTTAAGATTAGAGAACTCTGATTCTTCATTAATTCCAATTCCACTTGTATTCACTAAGAATGTCTTAGTTGAGCTTCCGCAGAAATTTGTAGCGGTTAAAGTTACAGAATACTGCCCTCCAGTAGCATAAGTGTGACTTGGGTTCTGTAAAACAGAGGTATCACCATCACCAAAGTCCCAATGCCAAGAAGTAGGTTCATTAATTGTTCTATCTGTAAAGTCAACATTTAAATTGTTCACTAAGTAACCATAATTAGCGATGGTAATATCAAGAATATCAAGACTATACCTTTTTATAACTTGACCACCGTCGTTCTGAACGGTTAAGGATACATCTTGTGAAATTGGAATAAAGTAAATTACACTATGCGGACCACTACCTTTGGCATCTCTTGGAGAAGCTGCAGATCCGAAATACCAATCAATATCAGTACTTACGGCTCCTGTCACGGTCGAGTTAAACACAACAGGAGTATTCTCACAAGCAATTGTGTCAGCTACTTGGACGCTAGCAGTAGGCCTTGTCACATTTCCATCTACAACTTGAATATCTTTTATGTAGAGCACATCGCCAATTCCACTAATGTTAGTAAATCTGATTTTTATGTTTCCACCGATATAGGCACTTAAATCTAAGCTATCTAATCTCCAGTCACCCAAAGATTGTGGTTTAAAGAAATTAGAAGTCCCAATGGTAGTAGCTAAATCTGAGCCTCCTTTTTTGTATGAAGTAGGAGTGAAGTTATCGCCACAATCAGAACTTACATCAATTCTCAAAGTATCAGATCCCGATGCAGGATCGGCGTAAGCCACATAAAAATAGAGAACAGGCTTAGTTTCATTAAACAAATTAATATTAGCACTGATTATATAATCTTCAGCACCTTTGACTGCTGCACTAAAGTTATTATAGGAAGCAGATTTACTCAAGAATGGGTTTTGATTATTCATGCTAGAAGGATCAAAAATATCTTGACTATGTTCCCATTTGGTTAGGCCATCAGGGTTTATAATTTCCCAATTAGCAGGAGGGAAGCTTGCGAAATTCTCAAAATAAGGAATTTGATTTCCGGGATCTGCAATTAAGAACATAGACTTTATAGCAGTATCTGAGCCATTATCATTTGATGCAATCAGCTGAACTGTATAAGATCCGGCTGCATTTAATTGAATGCTTGGATTTTGACTCGAGTCTGTAGAGTTTATATAAGTGAAACTAGCAGGTGTAATATGCCATTTCCAAGAGTTCGCAAAACCAGAACTTTGATCTATAAGGTCTAAAGTACCGTCAACACAGACTACGTTCTCACTAGCGCTGAAATCTGCAATAGGTAAGTTGCTGAACTCAACAACCTTAATGTCATCTATAGCAATATCTGATCTATAACCTGTTCCGGTTGTACCATTGATTCTAACTAATACTGAGCTGTTTTTATAATCACTTAAGTCAATAACAGCTTTTTTCCATGCTAGTCCTTGATTTCCAGCAACAGCAAAAACATTATTAATCCAGCCATTTTCAGTATATAAATCAACACTAATATCTCCCATTTCTATTCCCGACATATGGTACCAAAACTCTAGAACTGGGAATGTGGAACCGTTTAAATTTATACAGGGGCTATAGAGTTCTGCAAGCTGAGCATTACAATTTCCTGATGCTTCAAGATAAATATATTTTCCAATAGATGTACCAGGGTTTTGATCTATACTTGGTCCAGTAGATTGCGATGTAGTTGGACCTGAGAAAGTTCTCCAATCTATATCATCATAAATTCCATTAGATCCATTTAACCAAGAATTGGAGAGATTACAAATTGTTTGCCCACAATTTGTAGCGCCAGAACAAAGCGAAAAGCTTTCAAAGTCTTCTGTGAAAGGTAAACTAACTGAACTAACTGTTTCTAACTTCGAGCTGAAATTTAAGCTATCATTATATGGATTTCTATCCCCATTAGCATTGGTCCAAAGCTTTAAGTCAGTAGCTGCTGTTGGGCTAAGAGAAATAGAACTTCCAATAAATGTATAATTTAGCCTTTGCTGAGGAACTAGAGTGTCATAAACTGTATCAGTTCTTATGCTTCCATTATTAATTTGGTAGGATACCGTGAATCCGCTAATATCATCAGAACCAGTGTTCTCAACTTCTACTTTTATTTGTGTATTTGCAGGAATTATACAGCTAGGAACAAGACCAACAGAAGGATAAATTGCCGAAGCTATACCAACATCTTGAGAATATACACAGTTGAAAGTCCCACTTGGCTTTTCTATAGCGTAAGCCCTTTGTCCAACTTCTTCATTATAGACAGCTGACACACTATACCAGGTGTTATCGCCTAAAGTAGCAGGAATACTATCTAGGGTGTTTCTACTATACGAAATGCTATCCATGTATTTAGCACCTATTTCATAAACGACATATCCAGTTGCATTAGGAACTGCGTCCCAACTTAGTACAGCTGTATCTTGACATATTGCATAAACCTCAAAATTATCTGGGACGCCTATTATGTTGAACTCTTTGGAAATAGATGTCTGAGTTCCTCTTGTTAATCTAATATAAACGCTGTCCTCAATTGTCTGCGGAACGACCCAATTAGATAATCTAGTGGTATTACCCACAAATGTTCTAATAGAATTCCAATTAATACCATCTACTGAATAATCTAAGGAGAATGGATCAGAACCATCTGGAGCATCCCATCTTATTATTTCAGTTTCTCCCGGAACAAATTTTTCACCACCTACAGGATAAGTCAAGTTAACCTCATCCATAATAAACTCATAAACTATATAATAGTCCTGTGAGCCAGAAGGAATATTTGAGGCATTTACACTAACAACAAAATCAGCATTGGTGGTATAGTCAAAAGTCACTTGCTCCATATTATTGATAGAATCTCTGCCTCTCACTGCTGGTGCATTAAGCGCGCTTGTATTTCTTGTGTAATCCAAAACCCAAGGTTGAATAGTTTGACCATCAAAAGAGATGGACATATCCAAGTCATTGACTAGGTTATAAAAAGAATTAGTAACAGCAGGAATATCCGCCCAATAAAGCATCACTTTTACTTCTTTTGTTCCGCTAGGTACAGCAATATTATGCGTAGCTGATTGTCCATTAGTCAAAGATCCCGAAACATAAGATGAATTTTCAATCAGGTGATTCGCTCTTCTGGCGTTTATTCTTCCCCATCCATATTTAAAATCAGGACCAATGTTTCCTAAATCATCTGCGCTATTTAGAACGATTGCTTTAAGTAGGGCCCCGTCTGGATCACTGCCACTATTGTTATCTCTATAAGACTGATATAGAACAGCCATTGTTCCTGAAACTCCAGGGCATGACATTGAAGTTCCTGTTTTTAGAGTATATATATTTGGATTTGGTAAATCTGTTGTACTATATACATCCGTTCCTACAGCAGAAATATCAGGCTTAATTCTACCGTCTCTGGCAGGCCCTCTAGAACTGCTTGGAGCTAGGCCATCTATAGTTGTTAGATTGGCAACTGTAACTGCGCTTTTCGCGATTTTATGTCCACCTGTAATATTATAAAAACCAGTTACAAATGCTCCAGAACATCCTGCTCCAGAATTTCCAGCACTAAATACATGCAGTAACTCAGGATTTTGTTGATAATCCTGATCTAATTGTCTGGCAAAATTGGAATATCCTCTATTGCATCCATTACTATAAGAAGAACTTGTAATCCTTACATTCTGGCTGTTAAAATTAGCGTCAACATTATTTAGATTACTAGGGTAGGATTCGTAATAAATATCTGCACCCGGAGCCATTCCTCTTCCTTTAGGGTCAATGTTTCCTGCTCCAAAAATGGTGCCCGCTACATGGTCCCCGTGATCTCCATTACTAGGTGGAGAGCTTTGGACTAATCTTCCTGTATAGTCTAAATGATCTCCTAATTCTCCATCATCTCCTAATCCTACAACTACTCCGGATCCATCATAATTTAAACCATTAGATTTAGGAGATTGAAGGGTATTCACTCTATGGTTAGTATAGGCAGTATAATTCTCTGTCTTTCCTGGCTCATCTTTCTCTTGAATATAAGATATAAACGCCTCATTCATTAAATTTTTATAAGCGTTTGGAGCGCCTGAAATTTGAAAAGTAAAATCTTCAATTGATTCTGAAATAATCTTAAAATTCTTTTGAATCAGTAAGTTACGTACAGTTGCATGGTTTAGGTTCTTAAAATAACTCACAGAAAGCTCAACTTCTTCATTCCCAATATATGCCCATTGAGGAATATCATTGTTATATAAAGCTTCAGAAAGCTTCAGATCTCCTTTAAGGTCTAAGGCGTAATAGTTTTCATCAATAGCTTCTTCAATAAAGCTGTTCCATTTTTTTAATGGTATGGAAGCTATGAAAGTATTTCTAGGTATGTAATTTAATAACTCAAAATTTGGATAAGCTTTTAGTTCTAAACCTTTTCCTTGCAAAAGGATATAGACATTTCCTTGAATGCTCTTATGAGCAATATTGCTTTTTAACTCATCCCAATTCTGATTAGGTTTCACAGTCTCGTTTAGCATATAAATTTTGGATGCTTGCTGAGCTTGCGCTCCAAATAATCCAAATATTACTGATAAACCTAGAATAAACTTTTTCATACATACTTTTATTTCAACGCCCAATTTAACTTTAAAGAATGAATAAATTTTGTCATATAGATAACAAATGTTAAACTATAATAAACTTCTATTCATTATTAGCTTCATTCAGTTATGAGAACAAATTGGGAATTGTACATTTGGTTTACTATCCTAAAATACGTTTGGAATGAGAATATCGTTGGCCTTATTGTTTTTTCTGTTTGCCGGAATTAAGTCAAATGCTCAGAATTCATCATCAGAAGTTCTTCATCAATTAAAGCAACTGTCTAATCCTACAACTATAATGTATATAGCAGCTCATCCTGATGATGAGAATACTAGATTTATTTCTTGGCTTGTAAATGATCAATATTGCCAAACAGCTTACCTGTCTCTAACAAGAGGAGATGGAGGGCAAAATTTAATTGGTCAAGAACTAGGTTCTGAACTAGGCGTTCTAAGAACTCAAGAGCTAATGCAAGCAAGAAAAATAGATGGAGGTGAGCAATTCTTTACTAGAGCTGTTGATTTTGGATATTCTAAAAATGCAGATGAAACTTTTGAGAAATGGGGCAGAAATGAAGTTTTATCTGATGTTGTTTGGCAAATAAGAAAATTAAGACCTTCAGTAATTATCACAAGATTTCCACCTGATGCAAGAGGAGGACATGGCCATCATACAGCCTCAGCGATTCTTGCTTTAGAAGCCTATGATTTAGCTGCAGATCCGACTGCATACCCTGAACAATTAGAATTTGTAGATACTTGGCAGGTGGAACGTGTCTATTGGAATACATCTACATGGTGGGGCTGGAATTTAGATAGCTTGATGCAAACAGATCCTGCTTATTCTAAGTATGATGTAGGAGCTTACAACCCAACTTTAGGAGTTTCAACTAATGAATTGGCCTCTTATTCTAGAACTCAACATAAAAGCCAAGGCTTTGGAGTAAATGTAGGTAGAGGATCTGTTAATGAATATTTATACCTATTAAAAGGTGATACTCTAAGTCTTTTTGAAGAATTACCTAAAACCTGGAAGGCCTATGGTCTGGCAAAGGCTGACAAAACCTTGGAGTCTTTGATTAAGAATTACTCAGCTGAAGGGCTTACTAAGAAGCAAATAATGAGCTTATTAGAACTTAGGGCTGGCGCCGATAATATAACGGACCCACAAAAGAAAATATACTTTATAAAAAAGATAGATCATATTGTCAGTCGCTCACTGGGGGTTTACCTTGAATTACTGGCAAAGAATGAATATGATGCTATAAGCTCAGAGATTGAGATTGATTTGAAAGCCATTGTCAGAAGTTTTGATGGTTTGAACATTGACAAGCTGACACTAGAAAATCAAACAATAGCTCTTAATAAAGCAATGCCTTTAAATGATGATTTTAAAGAGAGCTTTAAAATAAAAATAGGACAGAATTATAGCCAAGCTTATTGGTTAAAAGAAGATTATACTAATATGTTTGTTGTGAATTCACAACGCCTTATTGGGATATCTGAATTTGGATTTGATCAAAAGGCTGAGGTTGTGTTTTCAATAGATGGTCAAGAGTTCACTGTCAAAAAAGCACTGCAGTATAAGGAGGTGGATAGAGTGAAGGGTGAAATATATAAGCCTCATTCAATTAGTCCTGAACTCCTTGTTGAGACTGAGGTTGAAAATCTATTCTTCCTTGATAATAGTCTACAAAAAACAACTGTTAAACTAATCAACACCTCCGGTTTTGATAGAATGGTAGAATTGAAAGCAGGCAATTGGGAAATTAAGCCTAATAAGCTATTCTTGGCTGCAAATACAGAATTAGATACGCTCATTGAAATCGCGCCAAGCGAGAAAAGAGAGAGAGCAAAGCTCATAATAAGTAGCAAGTCAAAGGAAGTTTTGGGTCTAACTCAAATAAACTACGATCATATCAATAAAAGGAATATTTATAAGTCTAGGGCGATTCAACTCATTCCTCTTGATTTTAAAAAGAAGGGGGATAAAATTGCTTATATCATGGGTGCTGGCGATAAAGTCCCTGAGGCCTTAGAGTTAATGGGATATGAAGTAGATATTATTGACGAAGCATTTATTAGATCAAATAGTCTAAATGAATACCAAGCCGTTATAGCTGGAATTAGAGCGTATAATACTGAAAAATGGTTGCCAGAAGTTAAAGATGAATTAATGAAATATGTTTTTGATGGTGGAAACTACATCGTTCAGTACAATACTAAATCAAGAGATTTACTAAGTGACAATATTGGTCCCAAGCCATTTAAGATTAGTAGGTTAAGAGTAACTGATGAGGAGTCTGATGTTGTTTTCAAGAATAAAGAACATGCTTATCTGAACACTCCTAATCAAATATCAATGTCTGATTTTGATGGATGGGTGCAGGAAAGAGGGCTTTACTTTTGTTCTGAATGGGATTCTGACTATCAAACGGTTCTTGCTTGGTCTGATAAGGGCGAGGAAAACTTAGAAGGTGGATTAATTCAAATGGATTATGGTAAGGGAAGCTTTGCCTATACCGGTATTTCTTTTTTTAGAGAATTGCCTGCTGGAGTTGAAGGAGCCTATAAGTTATTGGCTAATATGATATCTTATGAGCAAGATTAAAAAAATATTTAAATCATGGCCTCAATTATATAAGCTAGTAATAGCTATGCTAGTACTTCAGATAATATTATACTATTTTCTCACTGAATACTATTCTTCATGAGCAATATAGACTGGATCGTTCTTTTTGGAACACTCTTAATGATTGTGGCCTATGGAACCTGGAAAACTAGGAAGTCAGCTTCTTTAGACTCCTATTTCAGAGGAGATAATGATATGAGCTGGTTCACTATTGGACTTTCAGTAATGGCCACTCAGGCTAGTGCCATTACTTTTTTATCAGCCCCTGGTTTGGGCTATGAACAAGGTCTAAGATTTGTTCAGTTTTACTTCGGACTTCCCATTGCCATTATCATTATTAGTGCCTTTATTCTTCCTATTTATTATCGGCTCAAAGTATATACAGCCTATGAATATTTAGAGGGTCGATTCAATTTGAATGTTAGACTCTTAGCCGCATTTTTATTCCTTATTCAAAGGGGGCTAGCTGCAGGATTAACCATTTTTGCCCCTGCAATTATTCTTTCAACTATTCTTGGTTGGGATTTGAATTTCACTAATCTATTTGTAGGGATATTGGTGATAATCTATACGGTCAGCGGTGGGTCCAAAGCAGTTAGTCTAACTCAGAAATGGCAAATGTCTATTATCCTTTTTGGGATGTTTATGGCTTTTGTTATTCTGTTAAATAAAATTAGTGACTTCACAGATTTGCCAGTAGCTTTAGAGCTTGCAGGAACTATGGGTAGGCTTGAGGCGCTTGACTTTAATTTCGATTGGAATGAGCGCTATACTGTTTGGTCTGGATTAACGGGTGGATTATTTCTTTCTCTTTCTTATTTTGGAACAGACCAAAGTCAAGTGCAGAGGTATATCAGTGGAAGAAGTTTAAAGGAAAGTCGTTTGGGCTTGATTTTTAATGCGCTGATTAAAATCCCAATGCAGTTTTTTATCCTATTTATTGGAGTATTAGTATTTGTCTTCTATCTCTATGTTAAACCACCAATCTTTTTTAACCAAACTGCTTTAAACGGATTAAAGCAATCTGAATATGCTGGTGACCTAGAAAAACTGCAGCAAAAGTTTGATGCCAATTATACAGAAATTAAATTGTCTAGAGAGTCTTTAAGTGAGAAGCTAAAAGATGCTAATATGGGAGATGAGGAATTGAGCTTGGCAAAAGCTGAATTTCAAAATACTTTAGCAAATGATAAGGAGATTAGAGGAGAATTAAAGGAGCTTCTTATTGTTCAAGACCCTAATTTTAAAGTAAAGGATACAAATTATGTATTCTTATCATTTGTAATGGATTATTTGCCTATTGGCCTTGTAGGATTGATTATTGCATTAATCTTTTCTGCAGCTATGTCTTCAACATCAGGAGAGTTAAATGCTTTAGCTACAACAACTTCTGTTGATTTTTATAAAAGGTTAATCAGACCAAATTGCACAGAGAAAGAGCAATTAAGGGTCTCCAAAGGGCTTACGATCTTTTGGGGGATATTGGCCGTTGGCTTTGCATTAAGTGCTCAGCTATTTGATAATCTCATTGAGATGGTAAATGTCTTAGGCTCCTTATTCTATGGGACTATTCTTGGGCTTTTTGTGGTTGCTTTCTTTTTAAAGTGGGTGCAATCAAGTGCCGTTCTGATAAGTGCTATAATAGCGGAATTATTTGTTTTGGGTATTCACTTTGCACAGGTACATAAACTTGAGTTTATTCAGAAATACCAGGTAGAATATCTGTGGTATAATGTAATTGGATGCGTAATCGTAGTAGTATTATCAATAATCTTGCAAGCAATTCTGCCTAAGCCTTCCCAAGAAACTGCTTAAGCTTTATGTAAGTGGGATTTAATTTTTGAAATGCCTTATTTGCTAATAAATAGGTCTTGATTTTTTGTTCAATTTCAGGGTTTTTATTCAATTGATTCCTGTACAATTCTTTAGCAAAAGCATAAAGTTCAATATCATATTTTAAAAGGCTTTCTAGATTTGCCTTTTCCTTTTGAGTCAAAGCTTTTCTCTTGACTTTGGCCTTGCCTTTATTTTCAAATGTGTAATAAGCAATAGGCCAATTTAAATTTTTAGCAAGCAAAAGTATAGACCTATCAAACTCTTCAGTTAATCCGATAGTCTCAAACTTCTTCACCAAATTACATTTTGCCACGTATAAACACTCTCGCTCTTTTCCTTTTATAGAGTCGATTCCACTAATAAAACGAGTTTGAAGATTATTGCCATAAGGGCTTTGAGCAAACTCCATTAGGCTTAGTTCTTCTGATTCTAGAAACTCAAATTTTTCAGGATGATCCTGTATGTAATAGTAGTGAGAAAGAATGTGGTCTAATGGATTTCTTAGAAAAGTATGATACTTATAAGGCCTCGGATTGTATTTGTGAAAACCAAATCTATAATGACCCATGACAATTTTCAAGTCATCATGATCATCAAAACCTTCATCATTCTCTTTTTGAGTATAAATTAACCTAAGCTCATTTTTCTTCTTATACCGTCTTCGCACTAATGCCTGAAGGCTCATTCCAGCAGATTTTGGAATATGAATTAAATAATCTAGGCTAGAAGTATTCATTTAGAAAGGATAAAAAACTGTTGACGATCTCCATAAAAATTATCCATTAACTCTATTTCTATAGAATGCTTTTTTGCAAGCTTATACAGATATTCTTTACTCACATAGGTTAAGCCGTATTTACTGGTATCCTTTAGTTTATCACTAGAGTAGTAGGCACTATCCTCACTTTTTTGGCTAAACTGAATGCCTGAACTAGATTTTTGCGTCAAGCGCGATTCATCATTATAACTGGCTAAAAGATGACCATTAGGTTCAAGTAAGTCGTAAAGCTTTATGAACCATTCCTCAAATAAGCTCTCGTTTAAATGTGTGAAAACAGAACTTGCCGTAATTAAATCATACTGAGTATCAGAAATAGAATTACTGTCATGACCGTGATTGACTTTCTGAAAGCCAAAATGCTTTTCCTGAAATTCTAAAGCCATTGGTTTTACTTCTGAAACATAGATTTGAGAATTCTTAATAAAAGCAGGGTAGAAGCGACTAATTCTTCCATAGCCACTGCCAAAATCTAAAATTTTACTACTGTTCCAATCTCTTGATTCAATTAGTTTATTCAAACCTTGACTAAATTCTAAGCCTAGGTTAAAATAAGATCTAAATGCCAGATAAAGGTTGGAAGTATTGAAGTTAAGATGGTAATGGAACATAAGATCATTCTTATGAATGATGTAATTCACATTTTCAATTCCAAATTTTTCTTTTAATTCAAGGTCAAGCTCTTTTTTTATATCACTATCTAAAGTGATTTCCTCAGAAAGACCTACTTGAACAAGCGCAGATAAATAATCGATTTGGGTACTTAGTTTCTCTTCCAGTCCGCTAATCCCAATCTTATCCTTAATATATTTTTGAATGTTTTTCTTTAAAGCCATGGGTCTAATTTAAAGCTAGTCTATTTCCCAAAGGCTATTTACAAAGAAATTTTCAGGATCTGTAAAATGCCTTTTTACTTTAAAAGTGCTTTTAGCGGCCAGTTCTTCTACTTCTGAAAGACTATATTTTCTTGATATCTCAGTATGAATAGGCTCTCCAGGGCTGAATTTATAGGACTTATTTAGTTGCTTTATAAATACTGTTTGTTCATACTTTGAGACTATAAAAGAAAATGTTTCTCCACTTAATGGATTGTAAGTAGGGTAGTGGTAGAAGTTATTTCTGTTAAAATCGCCACCTAATTCCTTATTAATTCTGTCCAAAAGGTTTAGATTGAACTCGGCCGTCACACCCTCACTATCATTGTAGGCATTCAAAATTGTTTGCGGATCTTTCTTTAAATCTACCCCAACTAACACAAGATCTCCTTTATTTAAATTTTGCTTTAAGCCTTTAAAAAACTCAATAGCTTGCTCTGAATTAAAGTTACCAATATTGGAGCCTAAAAATAAAACAAGTTTTGGATCTGAATTGAGCGTAGAAAGCTCTTTTAAGGCACTAAAGTATTCTAGGTTTAAAGTTTCTGTTTTAAGCTCTGGGATCTCTGTCTTTAAGCTTACTTTGAGGTTTATCAGTACATCTTCAGAGATATCGATAGGGTAGTAAGTGAAATCGGCTTTAGCCGATACAAAATGATTTAATAAAAGCTTTGTTTTATAGCCATCACCAGCGCCAAGCTCTACAAGGTTAAAAGCATTTGCCTTTATTTCATCAAGAATGAGTTCCTTGTTCTCATTGAGGATTGAGTATTCTGTTTTGGTAAGATAATACTCTGGTGCTGCCATGATGTTTTGAAAAAGAATGTCTCCTTTGGCATCATAAAAATATTTGGATGATAATTCTTTGGGATTTTTAGATAACCCATTATTAACATCTTTTGCAAATTGACTCATTCCTTATTAAATTTTATTCGGCCAGTCTAAGACCCGTAAATTGCCACCTCAGATTAGCTTGAAAAAAGTTTCTATAACTAGGTCTACTATGGCCTTTAGCTGTTGCTATACTAGCTCCTCTAAGCACCATTTGATTGACCATAAATTTGGCATTATACTCACCAACAGCTCCATCTGCCTTTGAGAAATTTGGATATGCTAGGTAGGCAGAATTAGTCCATTCCCAAACTTGTCCCCAATTTAACTTTGAAGAAGCAAATTCCCATTCAAATTCCGTTGGAAGTCTTTTTCCTCTGAATTCTGCGTATGCTGCCGCTTCGTAATAGCTTATATGGCTTATAGGTTCATTTAAGTTCAGCTTTTTTAAGCCTGACAATCCAAATCGGAAATAATCTTTTCCGTCAAACTCCCAATATAATGGCATGCTAATATTATTGGCTTTCACCCATTCCCATCCATCTGAATGCCAGTACTTAAAATCGCGATAAGCGCCTGATTCAATAAACTCTAACCACTCAGCATTGCTAACGACCTCTTTTGAAATTTTAAAATCTTGTAAGTAGGTCTTATGTCTTGATAACTCATTGTCAAAGCAAAATCCATCTCCTTTATAACCTATTTCAGCAATTTGAGCTTTAAATTCTATCATGGAAGAGTTTGTGCTCAGATTTGTAAATTCTGTGAAATTAGAATTATAAATAGGGTGGAACACTTGCTCATAAAGTCCATATTTAATATCTGTCAATAAGAGCTCTTGATGCTGCTCCTCATGATTGAGCCCAAGAATAATTAAGTCCAGAACGTCCTGATCTAATGCTTGGCTAAATAAGGTTTGCATATGCTTATCCACATAGGAACGATATTCATAGACTTCAGCAACCGATGGTCTGCTTAAATTCCCTCTTTTATTCCTTTCTAATCGCTTTCCTTCGTTTTCATAATAAGAATTAAAAAGAAAAGGAAAAGTAGAGTCAAAAAGTTTGTAATCGTCTAATCTGTTTCTTAACACGAAAGTTTCAAAAAACCAGGTTGTATGCGCTAGATGCCACTTAGGGGGACTAACATCTACAATTGGTTGAGATAAATGATCTTCTACTGATAAAGGTTCACATATGGAAACAGTATTTTTTCTAGTAGAAATATATTGTTCTAAAATTGAATTCAATTCAGAATAAATTGGGGTCACAATTGAACCTATTAGTAAAATATAAATATCCTATTTCCTAAACAGACTCACAATTTTAAATCCAATTATTATTAGAATTCTACAATTATTCCAAAGCTAGGAACAACCGTCCCTTGATCATTTTGCTCCAGTCTAGTTTCATAATATTGTTGACCATCGGTTCCGGTATAAGTAATAGGATTACCCTGAGCATCTAATTCCTTTAAAAGAATAGGGGTGCCAGCTATAGAAGAACCTAAGGCGTTTTGAATATCAAAGTAAAGGTCCAAACTAAATTTGTCGAAATACCACTTTTTATCAATTCTAATATTCAATCTATTGAAGGCATCAAATCGTTCTGAATTCAGAAGGTTATAATCAGGCAACCCTCTTTGGTTTCTGTCATACGAGCTAACAAGAGAAGATCCTTGAACATCAATTGGTGTAGTAGGTGCACCTCCTAAAAGCTGATATTGCGCACCAATTTCCCAGTTTTTACCTAATTTTTTTCCAGTAGTAATGGTAAGGATATGTTGGTTATCCCATGAAGAAGGAATATAAACTCCGTCAGGGTTTTGAAATTCAGATCTTACATAAGTATAGGCTAATGTTCCAAAGAAGCCTTTAAATAGTTTTTGTTGATATAAAAATTCAAGTCCATAAGCTCGACCTTGAGCTATTGATTTCGCCTCTTGATTTCCTATCACACCAAAATCGCCACCTAAATTGGCTAGTGCTACACTATCTCTAAGTAAGAAAGGATAATTGTTATAGTCTTTGTAGAAACCTTCTAATGTAATCTTAGCGTTCCAAGGAAGGTAATATGCAAAACCAGCAACATAATGACTTGTTTCAATGTATGTCAAATCATTATTGGATAAATCACCATTTTGATCTCTAAAGCCCATAGTAGTATAAGGAGGCAATTGATAATAGATACTATAGCTAGTATTGAAACTTAGCTCAGGTGTAATATTATATGAAAGCGCAATTTTTGGTGACAATTGACTTAGTGGATTAGACATTTCATCATTGAATGAATTCCCATCCATTCTTAATCCCACTGTAGCTACTAACCTTTCATTGAAATAGGATCGGCTAGCTTGACCAAAAGCAGAGTATTTATAAATTCTTAGATCAGAAGAATAGTCTAAAGCTTTTTGGCCTGGCGGAACTCTAGTATCAAATGTGAATGTATTGTACTTAGCTTCCTCAAAACCTCCACCTAAAGTAATTTTATACTTATTAATTCTTCTGAAATTCTCTAATCTTAATTTGTTCTCTATTTCCTGTGATTGATAGTTTAAAAGTAGAGTAGAGTTTTCATCATTATCCAAGTACTTGGTTGCTGTATTATTTAGCATAAATCTACTTACAATCACATTGGTGAATGAATTGTCACCAAAGTGAGTATACTTAGCACCCACAGAGTAATTCCATTGCTCATTTACTGGCAGCAAAGCAAGAGTATAGCGTTGGGCTTCTGTTTCGTTAGCATCTAAATTAAGTTCAAATTGGTCAATAGCACCAAGTCCGATAAAAGTGATTTGATTTTTTTTGTCAATTTTGTACTTCACTTTAACCTGAAAGTCATTGTAGGTAGGCAGGAAGCTAAGATCTAAAAGACTAAATAGGAATTGTAAATAGCTTCTTCTTGCACCAACAATAAAGGTAGTCTTATCGCTTAATGGGCCTTCAAAAGTTAATCCTATTTCAGATGCTCCCACTTGAAATATACCTCCTACTTTATCATCCCTACCATCTTTCATAGAGATATCCATAACAGAACTTAATCCTACTGCTTTTTCTACTGGAAAGGCAGAGGTATAAAGATCTACTTCTCTAATAAAATTGACATTGATTAAACCAACAGGGCCTCCACTAGACCCTTGGGTAGCAAAGTGATTAATCGCTGGGATTTCAATTCCATCTAAAAAGAATTTATTTTCGTTTGGACCACCACCTCTTATAATAATATCATTTCTGAAACTAGGAGTAGAGGCAACTCCGGGAAGAGCCTGTATTACTTTAGATATATCCTGATTCCCCCCTGGATTTCTTTGAATTTCATTAATTCCTAGCTTGTTCAAACTCACAGGGCTCTCTTCATTTCTCTCAAACTTATCTTGAGCACTTACCACAACCTCTTCAAAAACCTCGCTAGTTTGTGTTAATGCAAAGTTTAAGATTCTAGGTCTATTTAATTTTACTTCAACTTCAAATTCTGTTTTGTTCTTATAGCCAATAAAAGAAGCTTCGATATTATAAAGACCCGGATCAACCATTAAGGTATAATTCCCATCAATATCTGTGGTAGTTCCATTAGTTGTTCCAGCTACGATTACACTAGCAAAAGGAAGAGGCTCATTGCTGATTTCATCCACAACCTGTCCTTTGAGTTCACCTTTTTGGGCCTGGGCAAATAGACTAAGGAAGCTGAAACTTAACACTAGAACTATTTTATTCATCATTTTCAATTATTATGACAAAAGAAACCCTGAAGAGGCTTCAGGGTTCTCAGAAATTTTAAAAAATTATTAATTTTATTTACTCACCGGATAATAAATCTCAGTAAGCCACTTATTTACATCTGGCTCAGTTGAAGGATCTGTTACATAAGACTCCCAAGGACTTCCTACCATTTTATACCCGTTTTCCTGAGAATAGGCATAGATTGCTTCATGTGCAGCGCCAGTACCTTCATAAGGACCATAATAAGATGCTTTTAAAACCATACCCTCATAAGTCATTCCCTTTGAAATTTTTTCAGAGCCTTCTAGGTTAGAATTGGCGGCGATTCCTACTTCAACGTCGGTTGTTTTATTCTCTTCATCCCATTTGTGAAAAATTGTAAATGGTGGGGCTGTAACATTTTGCATGTCTTTACCTAAATATCCAGTAAGAGCTCCAAATCTTTCACCAAAGAACTCAGAGGACATAGCATCCCAGCTCATATTCATATCTGAAATACTATAATAAGAAAGTGCCTCTACACTAGATTCTTCTATTTGAATGGTAGGAGTCATATCTTCTGCTATCTTTTCTGCCAAAGCTTTTAAGTTAGACAGACCTTCTTCAAATTGTGGTCCAACAGCTGGCTCAATTCCTGCAGCCATAAACCTAAGTAAAAAAGGCATTTCGCCATTAAACTGCCAGCTTACAGAAGTAGTTCCGTTTTCCTCGCTAAACGTCCATTTTCCATCGCTATCACCCATCATACCAAAATTGATGTAAGTTGTTAGGCTATCTGAAGGGTATACACCAGTAAAGTTCTGAAATCCGCTGCCACTTTGCTCGCTTGTCCAGGAATAACCAGCGTCCATTCCGCTTGTAGGTCCATCAAAAGTAGCAACCATTGTGGTATCCTTAAACCAATAGCTCCATTTTGGCCAAGTTTTGAAGTCTCCTACGATATTAAAGACAACCTCTTGCGGAGCCTCAATTTTAATAGATCTTTTAGTTTCAAATGCTGGATCTAATGTTAAATTCCAAATACTTAGTCCCCCCAATATAATGAGAAGGACCACAAGAATTATTTTTAAAGCTTTCATAATCAATTAGTTTAGTCGGTTGGTTAGAACAAAAATATAAAAAGGACGTAAGTATTAGTCAGTAGAGTGAATAAAATCAGTGATTAGTTAGAAGAATCTTGACATAAAAGAAATAAATTTGCCCGATGCAAGAAAAGATTTTGATCCTAGACTGTGGCTCTCAGTACACTCAGCTTATAGCAAGAAGGGTTCGTGAGCTAAATATTTATTGTGAAATTTATCCTTACAACAACGTTCCAGAAATAGAAAGTGACGTTAAAGCAGTGATAATTAGCGGAAGCCCAAGTTCAGTCAGGGATTCTGAAGCTCCTAAATTGCCTTTAGATAAAATAAAAGGACAACTTCCTTTATTAGGAGTTTGTTATGGTGCTCAGTATTTAGCTCAGAATTTTGGAGGTAGAGTAGAGGCTAGTGAAACAAGAGAATACGGAAGGGCAAATCTTACGAGTATTATTTCGGAATCCTCTTTATTTACTGATATTCCTTTAGGTTCTCAAGTTTGGATGAGCCATGGTGATACTATTAAGGCATTACCAGATGATTACAACATTATTGCGAGCACTGCAGACGTAGAAATAGCTGCCTTTAAGGTAGAAAATGAAACTACTTTTGGAATTCAATTCCACCCTGAGGTATACCATAGTAAAGATGGATTAACCTTATTAAAAAATTTCTGTGTTAAAATAGCTGGTTGCAGTCAATCATGGACTCCTTCTAGTTTTGTTGAAGAAACAGTAAAGTCATTAAAAGAGAAAATAGGTGATGATAAAGTTGTTTTAGGATTATCGGGTGGTGTAGATTCTACGGTTGCAGCGGTCTTATTATCTGAAGCAATAGGAGACCAACTTTACTGCATTTTTGTAAACAATGGTCTTCTTAGAAAGAATGAATTTGAAAGCGTTCTAGATCAGTACAAAGAGATGGGGCTTAATATTAAGGGAGTGGATTCAACAGATGCATTCCTTTCTCAATTAGCTGGTGTTTCTGAGCCTGAGGCTAAGAGAAAAATAATAGGTAGGGTTTTTATTGAAGTATTTGATGAAGAAGCTAATTTGCTAACGGATGTTAGTTGGTTAGGGCAAGGGACTATTTATCCTGATGTGATCGAATCAATTTCTGTGAAAGGACCTTCAGCTACTATTAAATCTCATCATAATGTAGGTGGACTACCTGATTTTATGAAGTTGAAGATAGTTGAACCACTTAATACTTTGTTTAAAGATGAGGTAAGAAGGGTTGGAAAAGCTTTAGGTATTGATGATGAGCTATTAGGACGTCATCCCTTTCCTGGACCTGGCTTAGCCATCAGGATTTTAGGAGATATTAGCCCTGAGAAAATCCGTATATTACAAGAGGTAGATGCTATTTTTATTAATGGACTGAAAGAAGCGGGCTTATACGACCAAGTATGGCAAGCAGGAGCAATGCTCTTGCCTGTAAATTCAGTTGGAGTAATGGGTGATGAAAGAACCTATGAAAAAGTAGTTGCTCTTAGAGCAGTTGAATCTACTGATGGAATGACAGCAGATTGGGTTCATTTACCTTATGAATTCTTGGCTGAGGTTTCAAACAAAATAATTAATAGAGTAAAAGGTGTAAATAGAGTAGTCTACGATATTAGCTCTAAACCACCAGCAACAATAGAATGGGAATAAACCACTGGATTAAAAAGTTCTTATTAATAGTTTTATTCGCTTTGAGCATTCCACTACTTGCTCAGGAGAAAATTGAGTATAAAAACTATACGGTAAAGTCTGGCGATACTAAATATAGTCTTGCAAAAAATAATGGTTTAAGTGTTGAAGAACTGGAGAACATTAACCCTCAGATAAAAGAAAGTTTTCAATTAGGCATAATTATCAGACTTCCTGAGAACCCAAAGGTTCAGGATGGCTCCCCAAAGTTAAAAAGTGGACAAGAGTTTTATGCCGTTAAAGCTGGAGAAACGGTCTATGGAATCTCATCGGCATTTGGCCTTAGTCCTGCTCAGTTAATTGATTTAAATCCGAAATTACTTACTGACGTATTGATGGTAGGCGATAGTCTCATCGTTCCTTCTGAAATCAAGACACAGTCAGCTAAAAATGATAGTTTACTGCTTTCAAAGAAATACTATCTTCATAAGGTTCAACCAAAGGAAACACTTTATAGCTTATCAAAAAAGTATTCAATTGGCATAGACAGCATTGCAATTTTGAATCCTGAAATCCAGAATGGCCTCAATATTGGATTTCTACTAAAATTACCCAAAAACCGTGCTCCTGCAAAGCCTGTAGTTATCGAAGAGCTTGCAAGTGACACTCATCCTTCGTTAAACCCAAATGACAGTCTTTCTGAGTCATTTAAGCTTTATCAATTGGAGGCTTCTGATGACTATTTATTTCTAAGGAATAAGTTTGGAATCACTAAAGCAGAACTACTTAGAATTAATCCTGAGCTTAATAGTGGGCTAGAAGCTGGAAAGTACATCTTAGTTCCAAGACATTTGAAAGAGGAGAGCATTGAAGATACATCTTGGTTAGATAAATTATTTGCTAAAGTTGATGAGGATAGTCAAGATGGACCAAATAACTCAGAGCTAAACATAAAAGCTGAGCTGAATCGACTTCCATCTGATGTTAAAGTTCTAATAGATGATTTACAGGATACTAGCTTGGCTTTCGCCGATACAAATAGAGTGCTTTCTATTTGCATTGCCTTACCTTTTGATTCAGAGTATAAGGATTCAATAGCAAGAGGCAATAGCTCTAAAACTTCAAGTTTGTCTTTAGACTTTTACCATGGTTTTTTAGTTGCTATTGACAGCCTAAAAAAACAGGGGTTTAGTTTTAATATTGATGTTTACGACACTAAGATTGATGGCTTTGAAAATAGAATTGCTGAAACTGCAAAAAAGAGTAATTATGAGCTTTGCATTGGACCTTTGTTCAGTGAGAATATTACCAAATTAGATAAAGCACTCGGTGACTATTCGTTGCCAATTGTTTCTCCATTAAGTAAGAACACTAGCTTGAAAACACAGAATTATATCTATCATTGTTATTCAGATATTGCTGCTACTAATCTAGGAATAGCAAATATTATTAATACTAATTACAGTGATGCTAATTTAGTATTTGTAAAAAGGCATAATTCTGATGAACAGGTAATATTTGAAATTAAATCTTTGCTAAATGCTAGGGATAGTTCTAATGCCTATAAATTCAATGAACTTGTATACGATTTGAAAGAAGATAATCGTGGAAGGAAAACTCTTAGAATGCTTTCAAAATCATCCTTGAGAACCTATTTGTCCACAGGGGTTCAGAATGTATTTATTAGTCCCTATGACGATGCAGTGATCAATAGTGATTTAATGACTACGATGCGTTCTCTAAGAGACACTAATTTGAGAATTGTTGCTCATCCTAAAATATTGCAAACTTCTACAATAGAGGCAAGTTATATGAGTGATTTAAAACTAATGTCTCCTCAAAACTATTTTGTTGATTATTCAGATAGTTCTGTTATGAATTTCATTTCTACTTACAGAAATACTTATCATGCTGAACCATCTAAATATGCTATTCACTCTTTTGACCTTACCTATTATTTCATGAAGGAGCTTAGAATTTTGGGAGACCTAAATGGGCCTGTTCACATGAATTCAGCTTCATTTATTGGAACAGGCTTTGACTTTAAGGCCAATGGGAGTATGTCAAAAAAGAATTATTTCCACTTTCCAACCGTTGTAGAAAATTACGAACTTAAAAGAATAGAGGATTAGCCCTCTATTGTTCCGTTCAAGTAACTACTGAATAAATCTGTAAAGTTTAGTCCGTTTTTAATGGACTCCTTATTCAGCTTAGAATTTTCTGCTAATGACCAAAGCACAAGTTCTTTTAAAAAGTATTTTTCCTCAGGACTTGCTTGTTTTTGATGCTCCTCTATAATTTCCGTTAGAGCAGGGATTTTATCTAATTCTGCGTGATACTCTTTTTCGGTATAATCCTCGAGTATTTCAATAGAATCGCCCTGAGCGAACCACCGAATTAACTTATTGTAAGCGTTTTTCTCATCACTTAACTTAAGCTCACCCATTCCTGGTAGATAATCTTCCAATAAACTATTAGCCGCTTTCGCGATTAAATTCTCAGCCACTATACCTGAGCCTTCTTGCTCACCTTCATAGGCAAGCTCCATCTTGCCTGTAAGTGAAGGGATTAGGCCGTAGAAATCCATTAGTCGGACGGATGTTTTCTTGGCTCCGCTAATCAATAATCGGCGTTCAGCCGTACTCATTAAATTCTCTAAAGCCGAGATACCTAATCTAGCAGATACTCCACTTTTAGCATCAATAAACTCATTATTTCTAGCCTCAATTGCAATTTGTTCTATAAGGTCTAAAGCAATACCAGTGAGTGCTATACTCTCATATTGATCCGCTTTTACTTTAGCCTCTTGTTCTGTTATTTTGCGGGCCGTCTTTATGTCCTCAGGATAATGCGTTAAAATCTGACTTCCTATTCTATCTTTCAGAGGTGTTACAATGCTACCTCTATTTGTATAATCTTCTGGATTAGCTGTAAACACAAATTGAATATCTAAGTTTAGACGCAATTTGAAACCTCTGATTTGAACATCACCTTCTTGTAGAATATTGAATAGTGCCACTTGAATTCTAGCTTGCAAATCAGGTAATTCATTAATTACAAAAATGCTTCTATTGGCTCTTGGAATCATACCATAGTGAATCACTTCTTCATCTGCATAACTCAATTTTAGATTGGCAGCTTTAATAGGATCAATATCTCCGATAAGGTCCGCAACTGTTACATCTGGAGTTGCAAGCTTTTCATAATATCTTTCTGATCTATGAATCCATACAATTGGTGTTTTGTCTCCTAAATCTTCAATTATTCTTTTGGCTTTGGCTGATATGGGCTGAAGGGGGTCATCATTCAAATCTGAGCCATCAATTGCCGGAACATATTCGTCCAACAAATTGGTCATCAGTCTGGCCATCATTGTTTTAGCCTGACCTCTAAGTCCTAAAAAATTAATATTATGACCAGAAAGAATTGCTCTTTCTACTTGTGGAATAACGGTGTCTTCATAACCATGTATTCCTTCAAATACTTTTTCGCCCTTCTTTAATTTCTCAACTAAATTTTTTCTTAATTCATCCTTAATAGACAGGGATTCATAAGAAGTAGCTTTTAATTCACCTAAGGTAGTAGGTCTTGATTTGCTCATATTATCGAGTTCTTTTTTTTCTGTTTGTTTCATAATCAGTGAAAATAAATTCACCTAATCCTTTAAGGCCGGTATAAAATGCTTTGCCCTTATTTGCTATACTAAAGTCTTTAATGAATTGCTGTAAATAAGGATCTGAGGCAATCATAAAACTTGTAATAGGAATATTTAATCTCTTACATGCTGCTGCTTGATTCATACATTTTCCAACAATATAGTCGTCTAATCCAAAGCTATTCTTATAGTAAGTACCATCCGCTTCTTTAATACAAGATGGTTTACCATCTGTAATCATGAATATCTGCTTATTGGCATTCTTTTTCTTTCTTAATAGATCCATGGCTAATTGAAGACCTGCGACAGTATTGGTATGATATGGGCCAACTTTTAAATAGGGGAGTTCCTCAAGACTAATTTCCCAGGCATCATTTCCAAACACAATAATGTCTAAAGTGTCCTTTGGGTATCTCGTTTTTATTAATTCGGCTAATGCTAGAGCAACTCTTTTGGCTGGAGTTATTCTATCTTCTCCATAAAGAATCATGGAATGACTAATATCGATCATTAACACCGTAGACATTTGAGCCTTCTGTAAACTTTCATTTACAACAAGGTCTTCATGTTGAATATTAAAATTATCAAGTCCCTGATTTATTTGTGCGTTTTTAATGGATTCATTCATATTGATGGACTCTAATGAATCTCCAAACCTATAAGCTCTTTGGTCAGGGGTAACCTCGTCTCCAAGGCCAGTATATTTTGTTGTATGATTTCCTTTATCGGATTTCTTCAGCTTCCCAAAAATCTGCTCTAGAGCCTTCTTTCTTATTGTTTGTTCTGTTTTGGAAGTCATACCCAGTCCACTCCCGGATCCGCTTCCATCACCTTCATCATTCGGAAACTCCTCTTTAAGATAATTTTTCCTTTTTAGGTCTTCTATAAAATCATCAATTGTATAATCTTTTGTGCTTATAGAATACTGCTTATCCAATTCGCGAAGCCAATCAATAGCTTCGTCCACATCTCCACTTGTGTGTAAAAGCAGCTCCTGAAAAACACCCAACAGTTTTTCAAAAGTGGTCTTTTCCTTACCGCTATACTCTGTGAATTTTAGTCCTATCATTCTTTTAGCTAAGCCTCTAAATTAAGTCTATACATAGAATAAACCCATAGCCTAAGTCTAAGTTCATTTTGATTAAATTTATATTCCATTAAATTGAATAGATTTGCTCAAAATCAAAGATTATGACCTCCAAAGTTATTTATCAAGGAAATCTAAGAACCTTGGCAGAGCATGTGAAAAGCGGCAATACGGTAATTACTGATGCTCCTACAGACAATAACGGAAAGGGAGAGTATTTTTCACCTACTGACTTAGTTGCTACAGCTTTGGGTAGTTGTATGCTTACCTTGATGGGAATCAAGGCTCAGAGTCAAGGCTATGACTTACAAAATTTGGAGCTAAGTATAGAGAAAGTTATGGAGTCCGCTCCTAGAAGAATTGGAAAAGTTGTGGTAAATATAAGCTGCACTGATCTCTTAAGTGCAGCACAAATAAAATCTTTAGAACAAACTGCTTTAAATTGTCCAGTTGCAAAAAGTTTGGACCCTAAGATTATACAAGAAGTTAGTTTCAATTGGATAAATAGTAAATAATGATTTTTAGAATATTAGTTTTTTGTCTAGTTACCTCAATGGCTAGCGCCCAGGTAAATGATCAACTTTATAAATCTGCTAAAGAGTACGCTGCTGCTAATGAAGATGGAAATTGGAAGAAGGTTGTTAGTCTTACCCATCCAAAGTTGATATCCTTTATTGGAGGAGAACAAAAGATGTTGGCTGATGCGAGCAAAGGTGAGGCCCAAATGGAAAGAAATGGATTGGAATTAGTAGCCTTTGAAATTTCTAAGCCATTAGAAGAAAATCGAACAGAAAATGGTATCATCTTTTGTGCAATTCCGGCTAGGGTGACTATAAAAGATGGAAAGACTAAACTCTATTCAGAGGCTCCAATTCTGGCTATTTCTGAGGATGGAGGAAATAGTTGGACTTTCATCAGTGTTGCCCAAATAGATCGTTTAGATTTAATAGAACTCTTTCCAGATTTACCTAAGAGACTAGATCTCTCTTATCAAAAGGTATATTCTAGAGATTAATTAATCTTTTACCCTGCTCCAGGCTAAAGTATTAATCATCCACCTTGGAAGAGATTTTTCAGGCTTTCTATTCTGAAGATTCATATAAATATTAAGCTTTTTTAGAATCGGAACTTTATGTGTTTCTACAAATTCAATCAGAGTACCATCAGGATCTTCAATATAAGAGAACCTTCCAGCCGCTTCGCCCATATCAAAACTATTAGCAGAATCCACTGTAAAGGGATGTCCTAGTTTTTCACTTTTGCTTTTCAGCGATTCCATTCCTACGATATCAAAACACAAATGGATATATCCGGGGTCACCCCAAAATCTATTTTCAAAGAATTTTATAGGAGTTCTGTCAAGAGCCTGAATGAGTTCAATTTGAACTGCTCCTAAGAGAGGGGAGAAGGGTCCTGAATAACTAGAGCTTCTTTCAAGAATGACTCTTTTAAACCTTTGTTTAGAATCAAAACAGCTACTTAAATCATTGAATTCGCCTTCATCTTCAAAAACTACCCTATCAAAGCCTAGCAATTCTGCATAGAATTTTTTACTCGTCTCTATATTGCTTACTCCTAAGCCAGATCCACCAACACCTCCGTACAGGCCATTCTTTTTAGAATACCAAACATCAGATTCTACAATTTCTAGAATATTAGAGTGAAGGTCTCTAAGCATGAAAGACTTGATTCCGTTTTTATCGTTGATATCCGAAAGTACCTCAAGGCCTTTTTTCTTGCAATCTTTAAAGGCAGCTTCAATATCTTGAGTTTTAATTTTAAGAACATTAATAGCAAGATCACCAGGTAGGCATGCTTGGTCTGCCCAAATTAACTCTCTATCAGTGTATTGCCATATTTCAAGACCGCCACCACCGTTCATGTTTAGAGCTAGAGTAGCAGTTCTTTTCTGTGGTTCACCACCAGTATAAGGAAGCATTAAAGCTGCAACAGCCTCTTCCTCAAATACTGGAGTGTCAAATCCAAAATTCTTTCTGTAATAAGCCCATGTTTCTTTAACATTAGGGTTACCAATTCCAATTTGTTGAATTCCACTAATTACAAAATCACTCATAGTTGAAGGAATTAATTTGCTTCTGCTACTTGTTTATATACACCAGAAGTCAATTTGGAGGAAATCTTTTTAAATGCTTCAATAGTCAGTTTTACATCCTCTAAAGTATGAGAAGCCGTTGGAATTAATCTAAGGATTATTTCTCCTTTAGGAATTACCGGATAAACAACCATAGAACAGAAAATGCCATGATTTTCTCTAAGATCATATACTAGAGCCATTGCTTCTTCAATAGATCCATTTAAAAAAACAGGAGTCACACATGAGTTGGTATATCCAATATCAAAGCCTTCTTCTTTAAGACCCGATTGTAATGCATTAACTATTTCCCAAAGCTTAGTTTTTAAACTTTTCTCTGTTTGTAATAATTGTAATCTGAAAAGGTTTCCTTCAACCAAGCCAAGAGGTAAACTTTTAGCAAATATTTGAGATCTCATATTGTATCTCAAATAATCCATTACCATTTTATCTCCAGCGATAAAGGCTCCTATAGAAGCCATTGACTTGGCAAAAGTGGCAAAGTAAACATCAATTTCATCCTGAATACCTTGTTCTTCCCCAGCTCCAGCGCCATTCTTTCCTAAAGTTCCAAAACCATGAGCATCATCTACTAAAAGTCTAAATTCATATTGCTCTTTAAAGCTTACAATTTCTTTTAAAAGACCTTGATCACCTTTCATTCCAAATACTCCTTCAGAGATAACTAGAAGAGATGAACTCTCATTGTCACCTTGGAATTTCTTAGCGCGTTTTAATTGCTTTTCAAAGTCATCCATATCATTATGCTTGAAAGCTAATGATTTACCCAAGTGCATACGAAGGGCATCCATAATACAAGCATGGCATTCAGAATCATAAACAACTACATCATGTCGTCCAACTAAGGAATCAATAGCAGACATAATTCCTTGATATCCAAAGTTTAAAAGAACTGCATCTTCTTTCCTTTCAAATTTGGCAAGCTCTCTTTCAAGCAACTCATGACGATCGGTATTTCCACTCATCATTCTTGAGCCCATGGGATAGGCCGCACCAGAATCGGCGAAAGCCTCTGCGTCTTTTTTTCTAACTTCAGGATGATTGGCTAAGCCTAAATAATTATTAATGCTCCATACAATTTGATCAGAGCCATTAAATCGCATTCTACTCGCTATTTCTCCCTCAATCTTAGGGAACATATAATAACCTTCAGCCGCCTTTTGATATGATCCTAGAGGTCCAAAATTCTGTTTGATTTTTTTAAATAGATCCATTTAGATTGGATATTAAATTGTTTGATTCTAAAAATTCATTTTCTTCCATCCATTCATCATTATAGATGGTACTCATATATCTACTACCATGATCAGGGCATAATACAACAACTACATCCGATTCACTTAGTTTATTTGCCATTTGATGTAGTACCGAGAAAGCCGCACCGCATGAAAAGCCAAGAAGCATTCCTTCTTTTTTTGCAATATTTCTAGCCATTAAGGCTGAGTTCTTATCAGCAACTTTCTCAAAATGATCAACAATATCAAAATTAAATGTACCGGGAATATAGTTCTTCCCTACGTTCTCAGATTTATTAGCATATATCTCAGATTCTATCACTTCACCAGTTTCATGGTATGCCTTAAAGGCAGAACCATAAGAATCTGCCGCCCAAATTTTAATATTTGGATTTTTGGCTTTCAGATACTTTCCTACGCCACTTATTGTTCCTCCAGTAGTGCCACTACTTATAAAGTGCGTGATTTTTCCTTTTGTTTGCTCCCAAATTTCAGCGCCCGTTGAATTAAAGTGAGCATCAGGATTTAAAGGGTTTTCATATTGGTTTACCCAAATACTATTTTTAATTTCATTGTGAAGCCTTGCCGCTGTTGAAGGAGGTGAGTCTGGATGATCTTTGGGCAATGAAGCATCACAAATAATAATCTTGGCTCCCAAAGATTTAAGAACTTGAATTTTTTCTTGAGAGTGCTTATTTGTTAAAATACAAATAGCCGTATAGGATTTTGCAGCAGCACATATGGCCAATCCAATTCCAGTATTACCTGAAGTACATTCAATAATAGTTCCTCCGGGACTTAGTTTTCCACTCCTCTCGGCTTCCTCAATAACATGAAGACCAACTCTATCCTTTACGGATAAGCCAGGATTGAAGTATTCAAGCTTAGCAAATACCTCAGATTGAATATCATCAAGACTATTCTGTAGCCTAACTAAGGGAGTATTCCCTACAGTTTTTGTAATGCTACTGTATGCTTCAATCATTTGATTACTGTTTTTATCTCAGCTGTTTGTTTGCGTACTAAATTTTTAAACCATCTTGGATATATTCTATTTAGATATACTCCAAAACGCTCTTTACCACCAATATAAATCTCATATTTCCCTTGTTTTACTGCTTTAAAAACTTTGTCTGCCAAAACAGAAGGGAGCATTCCTTTCTCTTGGTTCAGGTCCATTTTATTGTGCGCTTCTCCTTTGGCATTAAAAGCATTCTTTGAAATATCAGTTTTAATATATCCAGGACAAATGATAGTCACCTTAATATTATCCTCATGGTGTTCTGCTCTTATTGAATCAAAAAAACCATGTAATGCGTGCTTAGAAGCAGAATAACCAGATCTATAAGCTGTACCGAATTTGCCTGCTAAGCTAGAAGTTACAATAAATTGTCCATGCCCTTGTTTCTTAAATAGAGGTAAGATCATTTGAGTAAGTTGAACATAGGATAAAAAATTAATTTGCATTAATTTCTTGAAAACCTTTAAATCGGTCAGCTCAAACTTAGATCGTTGCGAAATTCCAGCATTATGAACTAAGATATCAATATTTGGATTCTCAGATAGAACTAGATTTCCAACAGATTGGATTTCTTCTTCAGAGCTCATATCCATTGAGTATACCTTTACAAAAGGAGCTCCTTTTGAAAGACTTTCTTGCCTAACTTTCTCCAGTTCATCTAATCTTCTAGCTGTAATAATTAGGCCGTAAGCTTCAGAAGCGTACTTTAAAGCTAATGCTTTGCCAATACCACTAGATGCACCAGTAATCCATACTGTTTCTACTTTCATAAATGGAAAATTTCCCTTTCATTAAGAGCGTCTAATTTACTAAATTTTAAACGCATTTCTAGCTTTAACAGAGCTTTAGAACCTCACTTTATTCACTAGTTTAGTGTTGGCTTTATATTACCATTCCCATCCAAATCCAGTGGTGAAAATATAATCTGTTTCGTTACCACTTATTGCAGGTTGATTGTCGTAATTGACTGTTACACCTGCTCTTATGTAAAGATCGTTTAATATAAAGTTGTCATATTTGGCGTCAAATCTAAAGTCTGTTCTAATACGGCCAGATTCAGTAAGACTTGGATAGAATGTTGCTGTTGTGAATAAGTTTAAATCTCCGATATCATATAGATTTAATTCTGAACCTATAAATCCTTCCCAAGATATTTTATCTTCAGTACCACTTGCTTCACTAAAATTTTCAACGTTAGAAGCTGCACCTAAGTTAAATCCCCAATAAGATTTATTGGTATGTATGATATAATTACCAATACCGACTTTAGAATTAATTCTGGTATCCAAGGCTTGCTCGGTATTTGAAAGAAAAGTAACGTCTGCAGATAAGTACCAGTCAGTCGGTAGGAAGTATCTAAAACCAATTCCGGCGTCATTTCTTTTAATATCATTGATTGAGTCTTGGCGAGATAAAAGAGAGTTATAGTAAACGTCTAATGACCAAAAATCCTCTAGATAACTTAATCTACTATTTAGAGTAAATTGGCTTTGGTTATTAGCTTTAGTCCTACTGTAACCTAGGTCAATATTGGCATTGAGTCTGCTAAAGAACCCCTCATCCAAGCTATTGACATATACGATCGCTTCTTGACTTACTTCAATTTGTTCTCCATTTTCATCGATAAGAAGTAACTCTCCGTCAGAGGTGCTAGAAAAAGTCCCATTTACTCTCCTTCCATCAGAAAGATTCAAAAGGAATTTTGACTTAGTTTTTATTTTTTTAACAGCATCCCAGTCTATTTGAAAGTCACTATCTGAATAGCTTGTTTCAAAGATAATTACCCCTTTATTCATGCTTTTAACTGTTCCTACAATCACATCATTGTTGTTTAAAGTCAATGAATCTTGTTGTGCCTTTAAGTTTATGCTTAGTGTTACAAAAGCCATGTATAATAAAAGGCTGACTTTTTTTAAAATCATAGAATCCTTTTTGTTTGAGGCGGCAAAATTAATTTATTGATTTGAGGTATAAAATTATTTGCATTTTTAATTCATGAGACTTATTGCCGCCTATTAGCTAAAAGGCTTGGTGGTTCTCCGCTAAAAGGATTCATCCCTCTTCCTATGCTTTTTGCTTCTATACCTGAGGCGCGCATTAACTTTCTCTCACCAAAACGTGTTCTCATATTATCCATGGCTTGAGAAAGATTAATAAGTTTCTCTGAGTCTTCAAATAGGTTGATCTGATAGGCACCACCGGCTAGATCACTAAACTTAATTCCTATAAGTCTCACCAAAACTCTTCTGTGGTAAAGTTTTTCAAATAGTTCTAGCACTGTATTGATAAGAATGTGATCTACAGAAGTGTATGGAATTCTCTTTTGGATGCTTCTAGTATCAAAGTCTGAGTATCTTAATTTAATGCTAACACAGGCTGTGAGTTTGTCTCCTTTTCTTAATTGATAAGCCATATTTTCTGCCATGGCTGTTAAAATGCCTTTAAGTTTTTGCATATCTATAGTGTCTTTATCAAAAGTTCTTTCTGTAGAAATACTTTTTCTTTCGTGATAGGGAATCACAGGGCTATTGTCTATCCCTTGGGCTTTTCTCCATAATGTAGTGCCGTTTTTACCAAAAACATTTTCCAAAAGTTCAAGAGGCATTTCCTGGAGAGTTTGAATTCTTTTTACGCCTAAATTTCTGAGATTTTGATAAGTCTTTTTACCTACCATTGGAATTTTTTTTACGGAAAGGGGTGCTAAAAAACCTTTCTCAGAACCATACTGTATTTGCAGTTGATTGTTAGGTTTAGCTTCTCCGGTTGCAATCTTAGAAACAGTTTTATTTATAGAATGTCCAAAGGATATAGGAAGGCCTGTTTCTTTTGTAATCTTCTTTCTTATATCAGAGGCTAATTTATAGGTTCCAAAAAACCTCTCCATTCCTGTAAGGTCTATATAAAACTCATCTATAGATGATTTTTCAAATAAAGGCACTTCTCCTTTAATAACCTCTGTAACCATCTGGGAATATTTGCTGTAATTAGCAGAATTACCTCTGATAACTACAGCCTCAGGGCATAGCTGCTTAGCCATTTTCATAGGCATTGCAGAGTGTATTCCAAAGCGTCTAGCCTCATAGCTACAAGAGGCAACAACACCTCTATCACTGGTGCCTCCAATTAGAATAGGTCTATTGCTTAGCCTGCTGTCCATTAGGCGTTCTACGGAAACAAAGAAGGTGTCTAAATCCATATGGACAATATTCTTATCCTTCCTTCCTATATCTGAACTTTTCATTTTAATATCTCTTTAGATTTTTCTCGTTTACTACTGATTTCTGGTGTTTGATTAGAGCTATTATCAGAGTATCTAGGGTCTTCAATAATATCTTCTTTATGCATCTCGCTTACTTCTATGATATAGCAATCAAACTCTTCTGTAAGCTTTCCTATAATGGTGTAAATACCTTTTCCTTTAAAAGGATACTTTGCAGCAGAAGGAGGGAAGTGTACGGTATCTATATAGGCTCCTTCTTGATCTATAAAAGTTCCAAAAAGCATTCTTTTACCCTTGGTAGTTTTAGTAGTTTTTAAGGCAACTAAATAGCCTAGACACTTTACTGTCCAAAGCTTGCGTGAAGAAAGATCTTTAGCTAAAGAAATGCCTTTAGGAAGTTCATTAGCTAAAAGCGAAAAAGGATTAGAGAGAGGGAATCCTAGGTGCTCAATTTCATCAAAAGCATCTTCTAGTTGTGCTGTATATAATGGAGGAAAAGTATAATTTTTGGGTTCTGAGTTGAACAGCTCTTTTGTAGGCTTACTCTTCTTCTTGTGGCCTAATAAAAAGTGCGCTTCCCAAAGCAATTCTTTTTTGTCTTTTTCTGTAAACCTTAAAGCGCCTATTCTGATTAGAATAATTATTTGCTCTAGAGAAATACTTAATCTCTTAATTAAATCTCTGATAGATTTATAAGGTCCATTTTCTCTTTCGTTAAGAATAGAATTAATCAAATTACTCTCTAAGCCTTTGATAAAAGCTAGGCCTAAAAAAATGATCTTTCCGTTGATAATGCACAAGCCATCACTTCTATTAACGCAAGGTGCCTCAATGATAGCGCCGTGCTGCCTTGCTTCGTGAGCATAGTGTTCCCTGCTATAAAACCCTCCAGAATTATTAAGGGTAGCCAGCATATATTCAATAGGGTAGTAGGCCTTTAGAAATAAGCTTTGATAGCTCTCTACAGCATAAGAAGCAGAGTGTCCTTTGGCAAAAGCATAACCAGCAAAGCTTTCTGTTTGTCGCCATATTTCAGCACTTAGCTCTTTGTTATATCCTTTCTGCTCACAGTTATCAAAGAATTTTAAGCGCACTTTTTCAAACTCCTCTCTACTTCTAAATTTTCCAGACATACCTCTACGCAATACATCGGCTTCAGCCAAACTAAGGCCCGCAAAGTAATGGGCTACTTTAATTACATCTTCTTGATAAACCATCACTCCAAAAGTTTCAGGCATAATTTCTAGCATAATAGGATGAGCGTCTTTTCTTTTTTCTGGAAAGCGATACCGCTGAATATATTCCTTCATCATGCCGGATTTAGATACGCCAGGCCTAATTACAGAGCTTGCTGCTACTAAGCCTAAATAATTGTCTACTTGCAGTTTTTTTAGAAGCATTCTCATAGCGGGGGATTCAACGTAAAAGCAGCCTATAGCTTTTGCTGTCCTTAGAAGCTCCTTAATTTTAGAGTCTTTTTTAAATCGCCTTAAATCATGAATATCAATCGATGGATCTTTAGGGTGATTGTGAGCAATAATTTTTAAACTATCCTTAATTTTTCCAAGCCCTCTCTGGCTTAAAATATCAAACTTATAAAGCCCTACATCTTCAGCAACAACCATATCAAATTGAACGGTAGGGTAGTTTTTGGGTGGAAGAAAACTAGCGCCAAAGTAATTCAGATCTCTATCAGCTATCAGGATGCCACTAGAATGTACGCTTAGGTAATTGGGGAAGCCCTGAATGTAAACACTGTACTTCAGTACTAGCTTATGCATTTGATCTAATTGCTGGGCATTGAAATGCCCTTTTGATAGGAGGTCGATATCTTCTTTGGGCAAACCAAAAACTTTACCTAGCTCTCTAATTACAGCTCTGTATTGAAAGCTTACATAGGTGCCTTGAAGTGCAGCATAAGGGAATCTTTCAAAAATATATCGTGTGACATCATCTCTGTCTGTCCATGAAAAATCAATGTCAAAATCTGGTGGGTTTTGGCGGTATAGATTGATAAAGCGTTCAAAGTAAAGATCTAATTCTATAGGGTCAACGTCTGTAATTCTCATTAAATAGGCTACAATACTATTTGCGCCACTTCCTCTACCTACGTAGAAATAGCCCTTAGATCGTGCGTATTTTAATATCCTCCAGTTGATTAAAAAATAGGAGACAAAATTCTTCTGATAAATAATCCCTAATTCCTTCTCTAATCTGTCTAAGACCCTTTTTCCTGCTCTTGGATACCTATAATAAAGATTGTCTTTGCAGATCTTTTTCATGAGCCTAAAGTCTAGCTCTTTATTATTGGTATAGCTAGATTGATTATGGTTCTTATTAGGATTGTCAAAATCAAAATGGATCTGATTAGTCTGTAAAAGTTGATCTGCTTGCTCTAATAAAAAACTAAAATCTGTACCATAGGCGGCATAAAGCTCTTCTTTAGAAATAATCAAATCCTCAGAGTCTGCTTGTTGGTTGGGTTCTAATTTGCTTAAAAGACAATTTTCATTAATAGCTCTTAAAAGCCTATGTGTATTAAAATCTTTTTTATTCCTAAAGCTAAAATGAGGCATGGCCAGTAATTTGCTTTTAGAAATTTTCTGCTGCTTTCTTTGAAGTTTTATAAGCTGCTTTGGCTCAAGGCCGATATATTCATTAGCCTCAAGAGAAAACTTACTGTAATTATCAAAGGGGTAAATAATTGAACAATTGCTAAGCTCATGATAAGGGGCTCTATCATCAAATGCTTTTTTAGCATGCAGGTGTTCTGATAAGTGTTTGTTTAATTGATAGAATCCTTGGTTGTCTTTAGCAATAACAACATACTTCTGATGAATAGAATTTCTGAAGTCTACTCCTAAGCTCATTTCTAGCTTATTCTTTTTAGCAAGTCTTGCCATATCTAGACATGCTGAGGTATTATTAATATCTGTAATTGCCATACGTTTATAGCCTAATTCAGAAATTAACTTTAATAAGTCTTTGGGCGATACGGTTCCGTAGCGCAAGCTGTAATAGGAGTGTGTGTTCACAAGCATATACAATCGTTTTAAAACCTAAAGCCAGTAATGGCTAAAGCTTTGGATTATTAATATTTGTGAATTATGAAGCTTTTGAGAATGAAGAAACTATTTTTTAGCGACCTAGTTTACTCAATCATTCTCATTGTTTTTTCGTTTTCTGGCAGCACTCATGCCCATGCCTTCTAACTTTATCTCTTTATTTAATTGATAATCATATTCTTTAAAAAGTGGCGCTCCAATAGGTTCAAGAAGCTCTAATCCATTGGCGGCAGGATGCTTAATTTCATTTGAAATGGGATAAGTATTCATCTCTTCAGCAGGGTAGGGCTTTAACATCGATGTGACATCATCTAATTCTAAGTCTGCATTAAGCCAATCTCTTTCTTGATCTGCTGTTAAAATTACGGGAGACCTATGGTGCCCAATCTCTTGAGTAACCTTATTGGATACCGTGGTAATAATAGCATGGCTTTGAATGATTTCTCCGGTTTCTGTGTTTACCCAAGTATCCCATATCCCTGCAAAGGCAAAAGGCCTTTTTTTGTCTCTTAGATAAACCAAATAAGGTTTGCTTAATTTTTCTTTTTCAGGCCCTTCAAGAAAAGCATCGGCTATAATTAAACACCTTTGACTCCTTATGGGTTTCCTAAAAGATGGTTTGCTGATAATTCCTTTAGCTCCTGTATAATCTGTCCTATTCTCTTTATTGTGATCCCCCTCAGATCGGGCGTTAAAAAAGTACATAGGTTTCTTTGCCCAAAAGGGGGTGAGTCCAAACCTGAAGTAACTTATCTGATTGGGATTCTCACTGCTAATGATTGGTGCATAATCACCTGGAGAAACATTCACATTAAGCCTATGTTTAGAGGGGCTGCTGTCTTTTACATTAAACCTTTTTTCAATTTGTTGAACGCTGCTAACTACTGTATATCTCCCGCACATTATAAGTCTAGTTTTAAGTTAGAGTTATATAGCTTAGGAAGAGAATTAATACTCCAGCCTTTCTTTTTTAAAAGCTCCCCAAGAAAAATAATATTGCTTGCGCTTAAAGATTTATCTGCTTGATGTGTAAAGAAATTCACCTGTCTAATACCTTGTTTGAACCAAGAGTCTAAACGATCACTCCATGATTTTAAACGCTCTTTATCTATGGCTTCACCATAGGCGTTAAAGCGTAAAAACACATGGTCAGCACTTAGCATTTGATGTATGGCATCTCTTCTGCCTGCTGTTTCAGAAATAATAAGTCCTACATTTCTAGCGCTTAAATGCTCATGCAGCCTTTCCATAGCCTTTTTGTCCTGAAACCATTCTGGATGTCTGATTTCAATAGAGCAAGGCCAATCCTGAGGTAGTTGATCACTCAGCCACAGCAATTCTTCAATACGATCTGGCTTAAAGTAATCGGGCATTTGAGTAAAAAATCCACCTAAGTGATCTCCTAATTCATACATCCTAGCTATAAAGTCTGTAATAACATCTCCTTTGGTAGGAATCTCTCTTCTGTGAGTTATAGACTGTGTAAGTTTAGGGTAGAATTTAAAACCCTCACTAACGCTCTCGCGCCAATTAACAACAGTTTCAGGCTTAGGGAAGTTATAATAAGTAGCGTTCAGCTCTATTGAGTTAAATTGCTTTGCATATTCTTTTAGGTAATTCTTGACAGGCGTTTTAGGTGGGTAGACAGAGCCAACATAAGCTTTGTCATTCCATAAAGGACAACCCATTCTGATTTCAACCTCTGAACTAGGCTCTAGTTTAGAGAGGTGCTTAGAGCTCAGGGGATGATCAGCCGGAAGGCTAAAATCTACATTGCTTATGTCTTCTAATCTTCCAAACTTCATCTAAGATATTTTGTTTTTAATCTCTAACATATCCTTTTTTAAATCCAACATCATCTTTAATAACTCATCTTGCTCTAGCTTATCAGAGTTTTGCTGATTTAAATTAAAGTTAATGCTAGCCTTAGCTTTCCACACTTCTAGAACTTCATTTATGGGCATAGAATAAGGCTTATACTCTTTGTTGTCTGACTGCAGAACTAAGCTTTGCTTGCTCTTTATTTGATTGAGTAATCTTTTATAGACAATCCCCTCATTCTTACTAATGATAACATAGGTCTCATTATCTTTAATATCATTCCAGTCTTCAATATATTCTGTGATCAAATAAGCTTGATCTTCCAAAGGCAGCATGCTGTCACCTTCTATTTGAAAAACTCTATGCGTTCTCTCTTGCTGTATTTCTTTAAAGGGGAGCCTTAGGCTTTTTAAGTTCTCCATATATTCAATATCGCCATATCCTCTGGTATATCCAGCTGACGCTTTCTGTGGGATAAGAGCAATTTGCTCATCTCCTTCCTCATTAGTCAATATGGAAAGTACTCTCAGTTTGTTTCCTGCTAAATCTAATTTAGGGATAAACTCAGCCTGAGGTTTGCTGATAAAGTTGTCTAGACTGACCTTAAAAAAATCAGCTAAAGCTTGTAATGTCTTTAATCTAGGCTCTGAACGCCCTTCTTCATAAGCACCAATTAAACTTCTGTTTAACCCTAGCTTGGCCGCCAAGTCTGCCTGGGTTAACTTCTTTAATTTTCTGTAATGCTTAATATTTTCTGCTACATAATTCACATTGCTAAAATAATTAGAATTCTAATATAATTAGCAAATCAAATGTGTTTTTTATGCCTTTTTTTAAGAAGCTCAATCTCTAGCGGCATAAGGCATTCTTAAAGTTTCATCACCTAAAGGGTCTTATTCTCAATAGTATTTTAAGAAATGATGTTTTACATTGCTGCTTAATCTAAGCTTTGATTGCCATGAGTAAATTGATCTCTCTTTATTTATCTTCTATAATTATTCTTTTTGCAGTTTCCTGCGATACAGAGCCAAAAAGGGATACAGAACTTAAAAACTATAAATACCTAGCTCTTGGCGATAGTTATACAATAGGAACAGCTATTGGGCCAGAAAATGCTTATCCAAGCTTATTGAAGGATAGTCTAGAGGCAGGTATGCCTTGGAATATACAATTAGAAACTATTGCTCAAAACGGCTGGACAACAGCAGATTTGATTCAAGGAATAAGGCAAAAGAAACCAGATCATGATTTTGATTTGGTAAGCCTTCTTATTGGTGTAAATAACCAATACCAATCTTTGAGTAAAGCATTATATAAACAAGAGTTTATAGAGCTAGTAGATAGTGCTAGAGCTTTTGCATCGGATGACTTTAGTAAGCTCCTCATAATTAGTATTCCTGATTATGGTGTCACGCCAGCGGCTTCTCAAAACAAGGAATCTATTGGACTTTCTATAGATGATTTTAATCGTATTAATAAGGCTGTGGCCGATTCTCTTTCTATACGCTATGTAGAGCTTACGGAGATAAGTAGAACAGCACTAGGGAAGACTGATTTGATTGCAGATGATGGACTCCATTTTTCTGGTAAAATGCATCACTTATGGTTAGATGCTATATACATCAAGGCTATTAAAATTATGAATGGCCAATAGTTGGCATAATTTCTGACTCCTTCATTTTACAATTCATTAATATTGTAGCTGATACTATAATCGCATTAAAATTTGCTACGGCCCTAAACTAGCCTATGAAACATTTACTCATAATCTTAAGCCTCCTTTTTTCCATAACTGCATTTGGGCAATCATCCAAGTCTATAAAGCGGTATAGAGAGGCTCAAAGTGAAATGACAAATGGGAATAGTGATAAGGCTCTAGTTTTATTAAATAAGGCTATTGATAAGGACCCTGATTTTGTGGATGCTCTTGTTCTTAAAGGTGATATTCTAAAGTTAGAAGGTCAATTAGAGGCTAGTATTGAATCTTATGAGACTGCCTTAAAGTATTCTAATAAGCCCTACATCATGCTTTTTTACGCTCGTGTATTATTTGAGAATAAGAACTATGATAAAGCTAGCCTTGTTCTCAATAAATATCTCGAAAAGCCTAATGTTTCTGAAAAGTATCTTTCTCAAGCTAATCTATTATTAAGAAGTTGTGCCTTTGCTAAAAAAGCAACTAAGGAGCCTAAAGATTTTGAGCCTGAAAATTTAGGCCCAAATGTAAATTCTGAAGCCATGGAATATTTTCCTTCTATATCTGTAGACGGAAAACAGTTGGTGTTTACTAAACGCGATCCTAATGCTGCTAAATCTGATGAGGATTTTTGGATAAGTAATTGGCGCGATGAAGATGGAGAGTGGGGGCAATCTAAACCTATAGAAGGAAGGTTAAACTCTGCATTAAATGAAGGTGCACAAAGCTTATCGGCCGATGGAAAAATATTGTTTTTTACTGGCTGTCAAAGACCTGATGGTTATGGGAGTTGTGATATTTACGCTTCTTTCTATTTACCAAATGAAACTTGGAGCCCTGTTATGAATTTGGGCACTAGCATTAATACTGGCCTTTGGGAGAGTCAGCCTAGTATTTCATCTGATGGCAGAACCTTATATTTTACTAGGGGTAAAAGTAGTTCTGATCCTAATATTGATGTTTATTACTCAACACTCTCTAATGATGGTTATTGGTCAAAGGCTCAACCAATAAAAGGAAAAGTGAATACTTCAGGCCAGGATGTTTCTCCGTATATTCATTTTGATAATCAAACTTTATACTTTGCTTCTAATGGTCACCCTGGAATGGGTGATTTGGATTTCTTTGTGTCTAGAATTCAGGAAGATGGAAGTTGGGGAGAGCCTGAGAATTTAGGCTATCCTATCAATACTTCTGAGCAAGAATTTTCAATGGTTGTTTCTCCAGATGGAGCTAAGGGCTATTTTGCTTCTAAAGTAGAAGGAGGTTTTGGAAAGTTAGACTTATATAGCTTTGAGCTTCCTAATGAATCTAGAGCCATTGAAATCGCCTATGTAAAGGGGATTGTGCAGGATTCTATTACAGGAGAGAAGCTGAGCTTGGAATTGGAGTATTTAAATTTATCTACAAATACACTGGCAAAGTCAACTACCTCAGATAAAAATGGAGCGTTCTTTAGCGTGCTTCCCAAAAATGCTGATTATGCTCTAATAATTAAGGAGCCTGGCTATTTGTTTTATTCTAAGAATTTCAATTTAGAATCATCTCATATTGATTACCCTACTGAATTGAACGTTTATCTATTACCCATAAGGAAAGGGGCAAAGGTTATATTAGATAATATATTTTTTGAAACTGATTCTGATATATTGAGCAAGGAATCAAGAGTTGAATTGCTAGTCTTGGCTGATTTTATGAAGGAAAATAATGAAGTGAGAATAGCCATTGAAGGGCATACTGATGATATTGGAGATGATGCTTATAATCTTAAGCTGAGTAAGGCAAGAGCTCAAAGTGTAGTAAATTATCTGATAAAATCAGGTGTGGATTCAAAGAGGCTAGAGGCAAAGGGGTATGGAGAAACAAAGCCAATAATTCCTAATGATAGTGATGAGTCTAGAGCAATGAATAGGCGAACTGAATTTAGAGTGCTATAATATATAGCGCACTCCACCGTGTATATAGCTGCCAGATGAAACATTACTTAAAGCAAGACCAACTAAATTATTGGTACCAATATTAAGTCTCCAATAACTGGAGAGCTGCCATATATAATTCACTTCCAGTCCAAAACCTGCAAATCCGCCATAAGCTAAAGCTCCGCTTAGGGAATGATTCTCATTAAACTCTAAGCTAGTTCCAATTCCAAGTCTAGGAGTAAATGACGCTATGTACTGATATCGCGCGAAAGCGAAAACATTAGTAAGAGTCTTATTCTTTAAATTGTAAACATATTCTCCATCTATTCTGAACGGAAGAATACTAGTATAAGAAGTAGCTTCATTCTCAAATAAGCTATTCACTAATTGTGAACGGCTGTTAGCAAAAAGATCATTAGGAATGTCTAAAATACTTTCAGCCTCAACCCCTCCATATACAAAAGAGGTATCTGCATTTGTTTTAAAGCCTTGATTCCAATAAATAATACCTAGGTCTCTAACTTTAAGTTTGATGACAGATTTTTTAAAATTCCATTGAGTTCCAAAACTAAGCCCTATACCAAAACCGTTTACAGCTAGTGTATTAGAGGTTCTATTGCTCTCGCTCAAGTTGTAATTACCATTAAACTCAATGAATGACCCATCTGGTTCTGTATAAAAAGAAACCTCGTTCAATTTATAGTTTAAGTGATCATGGCCAACAATTAAACTCACTCCAGCGCTAATGGGCAAAGAGTCTATGCTAAACTGAAAGCCATATTCAATTCCGGTATAGTTCCATAATTCCCTTTGACTATTAGATAAGTCTAATACATTTCCGGCGGTTGGCTTATTTCCCAGAAGTAGCAGTGACAATAGATCTTTATTAAGCAGAGTGCTTTCAACATACTGATTGTAAATTCTAATGCTATAGGCGGGAATATGGATTTTAAAAGCATCATAAGAAGGTTGATAATAACCTACGGACCAACCATATCTGTAGCCGTAATTGAGCATATCATCTACGCTATTAAGGATTTCGTTTTTATCGCTATCCTCAATGAATCCTCCAGAATTAAAATCATAAAGCTGCCTTGCTGTAAGGTCTTTGTTTTCAAGACCAAAGCTTCCACTAACTTCTAAGAACGGTCTGCTTTTAATAGGTAAATTAAGCTCTCTTAATAATTTCTCAGTCGAATCTTTTTGACCATATGAGAAAAATGAGATTAAGCTCAAAAGAAGAATTAACTTTTTCAATTGTTAAGGTGTTAAAATGCTTAAATCTCCTATCAATTGGAGGTCTAGGTAGTTTTCTGAATAGAATTTTACTTTTTGATTGGAGCTAGTATTTAATTCTGTCTTGAAAACAAAATACTTTGCTTCCTTCAAATTAGGCACTTGCTCCTTAGTAAACGGAAAGCTTAAATCGCTTCTTATTTCTTTAAAAGCTCTATCATTTTGAATACTGGCTGAACTAATTTCATCTGCACTAGAAAGTGTGTCTAAAGCATTTAAGTCCGCATCTAATAGGATTAATTCTAAAGTAAAATCAATGGGAAAGAAATTCTTAGCAATGATATTAAGGCTACCACTTTGAAGCAAATTATCTGGATCTAAATCTGCATATTCAAACTCACTTGTGTCTTGGAAACTAATTTGACTCATTGATAAATGAAGAGGGATGTCTAAATTTAAATACGCCTCTATGCCATAATTAATATTCAAAAATTGACTTAAGTCAGTTTCAGGTACATTTCTATTGAGGTAAGCTGATACATTCAAATCAAAAAACTTAGGCTTTAGCTCAAAAAGTTGATCAATATTAGAATTGTTTGAATTTAAAAGAAAGCTATTCAAACCACAGGCAGGCTTATCTCCTTCAATAATTTCGTTAGCTCTGTCTAAAGCTAAGAACTGCCCTAGACTTGTCCAATTTAGTTGAATGGCAGAATTATCATTTCTAGCATTCACAGAGTTTACTACAAAATCAATGGGTGCTCCAATATTATTTTCAATTTCTAAAGAGAGATTGACTTCCTCAAAATCAAAATCACCACTACTAAGATTTTGAAAGAAATCCACTTCTGAGGTTTCTAGAGTTTCAATAGTATCAGTTCCTATATAACCATATCCTCTTTCAGCCGTAAGTTCTTTAATACCTGTTTGCAGAAAAACACTGTCCTGTAAGTTAAGGTTAATCAGTTTTCCACTACTATCAATGCGGCCTTGTAGAATGGTATAGAGCATATTAAAGGCATTGATACTATCTGGTGGTCCTGTGAGATCGAGGTCACAGGACGAAATAGGAAATTCAGAATAAGTAGTAGAAATACCGCCTAAAGGAGCTGGATCTAAAATCTCTATAAAGGTTAAAATTCCATTAGCATTAGTAGCTCCTGGCAAACTATATTGAAAAAATATATTGTCATCTATAGTGCTTGTCGCATCAATAAAGATAAGCCCTGAATTAACGTATATCCTGTTTAACTTGGCTCCAGGTGCATCTAAAATTGCAGCAGTAGTATCGTTTACAAGATTTTGAGTTGGAAATATGGCTGTAGCCGATTCAGGATCTAGCTTATCAATAGTAATTTGAATGGATATTGCATCTGATGTGTCAATCAAAACTTGAACACCATTACTACCAGGAGAGTCCATGTTTAATAGGCTCGCCTGAAGTTCTCCTTCTATTATAGTCCCATTGTTAAGTCTAACACTGTCGTAATGAACAGCTGACGAAGCTAAAGATGAAAGAGTGTTTTGTAAAAGTAAACTACCACTAGTTTTATTTCTTATTTCATATTGAAGATCAGTGAGCTCAATAGGGAAGCCATTTTCCATCCTCAGAACCAGCCAACCATCATTTAAGGTGATGTTTTGAAAATAGTCAGTGGCATCGATATCAAATACCTCAGGACCAATTCCATTTAAAGCCGGAATTGCAACATTATTTCCATTGCTAGCTATAATGAGTTGGCCTGTGAGACCTGAAGAAGCTGCTAGCCTGCCTAAAGAAATATTATTGACAATGATTCTTTTTCCTAAATCAATACTATTTAGCTTTACTGTATTCTCAAAGCTTTCTTCTAAAACTGAAGCTATTTCATCGAGCTTAAAGGAGCCGATTTTATTTCTAAAAACAATAGAGTACAGGCTATCATTGCCAAGGCTAAGTGTAGAGTCTGCAATTAAGTCACTTATTTCAAGTCTAGAGCTTAGGATCGGAACCAGAGTCTCTACCTGCCATTGAAGTTTTTGATTTTCTCTTCTACAAGAAAATAACATTAAAAGGAAAAAAAGTAAACTAAATAAGTGTTTCAATTTAATCGTGATATTTTTCGCAATTTATAAAACAAACATAGGTTTATTAACAAACACTTATTATTCGTTTTTTGATTATTATTAGTTTTTTTATAATATCTTTAAGGTTGGCAGGCTTGTTTTAATTCCCGTTATTATTTTCGCAATGCATGAAAGCACTGTCTTAAAAACCAGCAAGCTTAGCGATATAATTTTAAAATTAATTAAACTAAATGAAGAGATTTTTACTGTCCGTTTTAATTTTAGGCAGTTTGTTTGCGTGTGAACGTAAAGAAATAGACTTAGACTTATTAGATGATTTAGCGGCTGGGCCTGAGCTTTTAGTGCCCGTTGTCAAAGCAAAATTAGATTTAAGCGACTTTGTTCAAGAAGATAGTTTATTCACTATAGATCCAGATAGCGGAATAAGAGTTGTTTACGTGGAGGATAGTTTATTTGGCTTTTCACTTATTGACTTTCTTAATATTCCAGATCAAAATCCAACTTCTTTTACAATTATAAATGGGGCTCCAGACTTAGATGTTGATTTAGGTTTGGGTACAATTGCAGGAGCAGAATTGTCTTCGGCAGAATTTGATGCTGGCTATTTAAAATATACCGTAACTACAGATACTTTTGTTTCATCTGGAACAGATTTAAAACTGGTTATCAAGAATGCGACTATTGGTGGTACTCAATTTTCGAACACTATTAATTTACCAGCAAATAATTTAAGCATTACTGATAGTATTGACCTTTCAGGCTTGACATTTGACTTTAGTAATGGTGGAACAGCTGTTAACTTCATGGGTTTAATAGTTGGAATGGAGAATGCGGGAACGGCAAAAGCTAATCAACTATTTAATTTAGAGGTGCAGTTTAAGTCCTTAATACCAAACAATGCTCAAGGCTTTTTTGGAGAAAGAGTTGTAAATATTCCTTCTGGAAGTTTCCAATTTGATATTTCCGGTGTTTCTGAGTTTGTAGATGGCTTTAGATTAGAAAACCCTAAAATCACTCTTAAGACCAGAAGCACTGTAGGCTTAGGTCTAGATATAGCTCCTGACTTTGATGGAATTAATAAAGAAGGAACCATTACATCCTTAGATGCTAATCCACTAATAATTCAGCCTGCTCCTGCAATTGGGCAAACTGTTACGTCTGATTTGGTAATTGATAAGAGCAATTCAGCAATTGTAGATTTCTTAGAGGCCCTTCCTAATGAAATGCTTTATTCAGGAGAAGTTACTTTAAACAAAGGCCTAACAACTGCCAATAATTTTATTGAAAGCAATTCTACAGTAGAAATAGGATTAGAGATTGACTTACCTTTAGAGTTGAGCGCAAAAAATATGAAGATCGAAGAGACAATCAGTGATTTCTCGTTGGACGCCGGAGAAGAGCAAACTGACTTTATTGAAAAATTGACTTTATACTTTAAGACCACAAATGGTTTTCCATTTGATGTAGATGTGAATGTTACATTTTTGGATACTATTACTGGAGATAGCTTACAAGGAGTTGCTATTCCTCTTTTAATAGCGGCACCGGTTGATAATGTTGGTAGATCTATTTCTTCTTCTGTAAGTGATTTTGAAATTTCATTTACTTCTGATCAAATAGATGGATTATTAGATGCTAATGCTCTTAAAATTGAAGCTAAATTAAATAGTACAGATAATGGTGATAAGGTAGTTAAGATGTTTACTGACTACGGATTAGAATTGCAAATGGCAGTACGAACTAAACTCTTTTACGGACTATAATTATGAAAAAAGCATTTATTATATTATTCGTCCTAGTAGTTGGTTTTAGTGCTCATGCTCAATCTGACTTACTGCTTTACAATTTCTCTGGTATTCCACAGAATTTTTCTGTTAACCCTGCAAGTCCACAGCAAACAAAGTGGTACATAAGTCTTCCAGCTATTGGTGGAGTGAGTTCTTATTTTCACAATAGTGGATTTAAACCTTCTGATTTATTAGAGGCAGGTACAGATGTTAATGAGAATTTAGATAATATCATTAATGGACTGAATGAAAGAAGTCAGATTACGGCAGGTAATTCAATAAATCTTTTAGGCTTTGGATTTCAGACAAAAAAAGGTTTTATAAACTTTAAAGTTGAACAAAGAACAGATGTGCGTTTCCAATATCCGATCGACTTATTAAAATTTGTACAATCGGGTAATGGCTCTGATGATGTTTTAAACTTCAATTCCTTTAATGTTGAAGCCTTAACCGTGACTACAGCAGCAGTTGGATACCAGCACGCAATCACTGAAAGGCTGAGAGTGGCCGCTACCTTTAAGTATTTAATTGGCCAATCTCATGCTTATACGGAGAGGGTGAATGCATCACTTTACAGCTCTCAAGACAGTCTGAGAGCAGATGCTGATATATTGGTTAGAACCTCAGGAGTGTCTGCAGTCATTGATGATGCAATTCCTTTTGATATTCCATCATTTGCACTTCCTGATAATTCTGGTATGGCATTTGACTTTGGAATCTACTATAAGCTTGGAAAGAAATTCGATTTTTCTGCCAGTGTTTTAGATATTGGCTCAATCAATTGGAAGACCGCTAATAGGGATTATGAAATCAAAGGTTCTTATACTTTTGAAGGAGTTGAAATTGATTTAGGAGATGATGATAATGGAAGCGCAGCTACCGCCCTTGGAGATTCTTTAAGCGAGGCATTCAAACTAAATGAAATCGATGGAAATTCTTATTCTAGAAGGTTGATGCCAAGAGTATTTGCAGGCTTAGACTGGAATTTAAATGAAAAGAATACTATTGGCCTTGTCTACCATACCAGGTATTGGGGTGATACTTGGTTCCATGACTATAGCGTAAATTACCACTTAAGATTGGCAAGAATGTTCCAAATAATGATGAACTATTCTATCGTCAATGAAACTTATGATAATATTGGTTTAGGCTTTGACTTAAAATTGGGACCACTGCAGTTATTCTTATTGGCCGATAATCTTTATGATATTGACAGGATAGCTCAAGGTCAAACTGTGGTGCCAGACATTAATTCATTTAATTTACATATCGGTGTTAACTTTACTTTTTACGGTAAACGTGAAAAAAATAAGGATAAAAAACCCGCAGAGAATCCTGTAGCCCCAAAGGCTTCTTAGAATAAAATTAAAATTAGAATAACTAAATACCAATAACTATGAGAATCAAATTTTTACCCCTTGCTTTAATTTTTGCGGCTTCTACTCTGGTATCTTGTGATGAGGATAATCCACTAGGTACTAGTAGCGAATTAGAAACACAATTAGGTGAGTTCTACCTTGAGGCTGAGTCCTTAGGAAATAGCATTTACAATAATATTGACCTTGCTAGAAGAGACTCAATTTTTAACGCAGATGATTCAGCTGTTGTAAATGGCGCAGTAGTTAAGAGAACAGGTACTGCATTCACAATTGATTTTGGAAACGGCGTTGCTGGCTCAGATGGTAAGACTAGAAAAGGAATGATCACTGTTGCTGAAACAGGTAGTTATCTTACTGCTGGAGGTCAACTTTCTGCTGCTCTATCTAACTTCAAAGTAGATGATGTTTCAATTCAAGGAGCATTCGCTATCATTAATAATGGAAACGGTAGCATTGACGTTGCGATCACTGGATTCAAAATTGGAAATGAATTTTCTTTAAACTCAAATAAAAATGTTATTTGGAAAAGTGGATTTGCAACTCCAACGAATGCTGGCGATGATCGCTACGACTTAAGCGGTTCAGCTATAGGAACTGAGTTAGCTGGAAATAACATGGTAACAACTACTATTAATGAGACTTTAGTCTTTGACAGATTATGTCAATATGGAGTAACTAAAGGTAAAGTAAGTTTGGCCTTAACTGGAGATAGTATTTCTGAAACAACTACAGGTAGTATAGACTTCATTGATACTGATGGCTGTAATAACGTAGCTAGAATTTCTATCGTTAAAGGCACAACTAGTGCTAGTGTTACTAGAACTTTTGATGGATTCTAATTAAAATAATTATCAATATTTATATTTGGGCCAGAGAAGACGAAGTCTTTCTCTGGCTTTTTTTTCCGCCAAATTCTCAGATGGTTCATAAAAGGTTTTAGACTTCAATTCTATTGGTAAAAACTCCTGGTCCACAAAGCCTCCTTCAAAATCATGAGCATATTTATAGTTTTTTCCATATCCTAAATCCTTCATCAAGGAGCTTGGAGCATTTCTGAGCTCTAAGGGTACGCTGTGCGAACCAAATTCTTTTATATAAGCTTGGGCTTGATTAATCGCCATATAAGCACTATTACTTTTGGCACAATTAGCTAAGTAAATAACACATTGAGACAGAATGATTCTACTTTCTGGCCATCCGATTTTTTGAACAGCATCAAAAGTTGAATTGGCTATTAATAGGGCATTGGGATTTGCTAATCCAATGTCTTCTGATGCTAAGATTAATAACCTTCTGGCTATAAAATCAGCAGGTTCCCCACCTTCAATCATTCGTGCTAACCAATATACGGCTGCATTTGGATCACTTCCTCTTATAGATTTAATAAAAGCCGATACAATATCATAGTGCATTTCTCCACCTTTATCATATTGTGCAAGATTTTCATTAAGTACTTTCTTTACTAATGTATTGCTAATTCTTTCGCCTACATCCGTATTGGCGGCAATAATCTCAAGACCATTCAAAAGTTTCCGGGCGTCGCCACCGCTATATCTGATAAGAGCTTCAAACTCTATGACTTCAATTTTTCTTTTCGACAGCCAAGAGTCTTCCCTAAGCGCACGATTAATAATTTCCTTTATCGCGTCTAAGCTTAAAGCTTTTAACCTATACACTTGACACCGACTTAAGAGTGCCGGAATAACCTCAAAGCTTGGATTCTCTGTAGTTGCTCCAATAAGACTTATTATCCCTTTCTCAACTGCCCCCAATAAACTGTCCTGCTGTGATTTGCTAAACCTGTGTATTTCGTCAATAAAGAGAATAGGTCTATCTCCAGTGTTGAATAGGCTTTTGTTTTCCGCTTTCGCGATTGTTTCTCTTACCTCTTTGACACCTGAGCTAATTGCACTTAAGGTATAAAGCTCCCTAGAGGTATGCTTAGCTATTAATGAGGCTAAACTTGTTTTACCGATTCCAGGAGGTCCCCAAAAAATAATGCTTGGAACTATTCCTTTATCCAGTAGCCCACGAAGTGGAGCTTTTTTTGACAGCAATTCATTTTGACCAAATATTTCGTCAAAATTTGTAGGTCTTAATCTTTCGGCGAGTGGTTTTGAAGTATCTTCTAGCATGCACTAAAAATACTATTTATGCATTACTTTAGCTCTATGTCAAGAAAGCTTTACAATTGGGAATATGCTCCCTACGATTCTAAAGGGTACAATAGTTTTATTCCTGGTTTTATTTTGGTAATTGCGATGTGGCTAGTTTTCTGGCTTAATGAGAGATTCTACTTAGATTTTTATCAATATGGGATTTTTCCAAGATCTTTAGAAGGGCTCAGAGGAATTCTCTTAAGCTCATTTATTCATGGAGACCTAAGCCATATAGCCAATAATACATTGCCTATGATTGTGCTCAGTACTTCACTATATTTTTTCTATGCTAGAAAAGCAAGCCTTGTATTAGTTTTGTCTATTGTGCTTTCAGGAGCATTTACATGGATTGTTGGAAGAGAGTCGTACCATATTGGTGCTTCTGGACTAATTTATGCTTTGGCATTTTTTATTCTAGCTTCTGGAATAATCAGAAAGCAATCTAACTTATTAGCGATTTCATTACTTGTTATTTTTCTTTACGGTGGATTAGTTTGGGGTGTTTTTCCTGTAGAAGAGAGTATAAGTTGGGAGGCTCATTTAGGTGGAGCTGTAACTGGAGTAATTCTTTCATATACCTTTAGAGATTATGGTCCTCCTAGAAAAGAATATGACTGGGAGAGCGAAGAAGAAGAGGAAATGCCAGATTGGTATATTGAAATGATGGAAGAGAAAAAGCTAGAACAAGAAGAGAAGAGCTTAGAAAATGCTAAATTTACTTACATCTATAAGCCTTCAAAAAATGATTCAGAACCTAAATAATGTATTGAAAACTGCTTTTCTCTTGGCTCTGTTTCTTTCTATGACTGATCTTTCTGCTCAGCAATACATTTATTTACAGAAAAAAGGAAATGTACCTTATAAGCGCCTTACCCTCTATGATGATTTAAAAATTTTACCAAAGGATAGTGACGATTGGATCAAGGGGAAGATCAATTTTATAGCGCAAGAAAGCTTAGAAATAAACGGAACTAGAATCCTATACTCCGACATTCAAAAGCTTAAAACTTATAGTTCTACATTAAAACTAACTGGTGCTGCACTAGGGATTGCTGGTGGAGGATATGCGTTTTTAAGTACTTTTAATAGCGCAATTAATGGTGAATCCACACTTATCTATAGCAATGAAGTAATCACAAGCTCAATTTTATTAGCAGGTGGACTTATTATGTATTTTAGTAGCGGAAAGACCTATGACATTGATAAAGGCTGGGAGCTAAGAATCATTGATACCGAAACCTATGGACAAGAATAAGACAGCTCTGATATTAGGGGCAAGTGGTTTAGTAGGATCTTATCTGCTTCAAAATCTTTTAGACTCTAGTGTCTATTCTAAAGTTTACATTTTAGGAAGGTCACATCTTTGGATTACTCATGATAAATTGATTCAATTAACCGGCGATCTATTAAGTGATGCCTTTTTAGAAGAAACCCCAGTTGTTGACCATGTTTACTGCGCGATAGGAACTACTAGGTCCAAGACATCAGATTTACAGAAGTATAAGGAGATTGATTTTGGAATACCTAATAGGTTTGGACAGAAAGCATTATCAAAAGGAGCCCAAGCAATTAGCGTAGTGAGTTCCTTAGGAGCCAATTCTAAGAGCAAAATGTTCTACCCGAGAATTAAAGGGCTGATGGAAGAAGCCATCATTGATATGGGATACACCTATTATTACATCATAAGACCAAGTCTTATTACTGGTCCAAGAAAGGAAGAACGTTTTGCTGAAAAAATATCAGCTGTGATCATGGACACTTTATCTTTTCTAATTCCAAAAAAATACAAAGCTGTTACTGCAGAAAGAATTGCAAAAAAAATGGAGCAAATGATAGTATCAAATGCTCCATCTTCAATAATTAGTTCGGAGGAAATTTAAAGTACAGATTTAATTAAATTTCAGATTCTTTATCTTTCTTAAGCTCGGCTTTAGCTCCTGAAGCTTCACCCAGCCTTTTGGCCTTGAGAGAGTAATAGAGAATAAACATCCCTAGAATAATACTATATAGGCCTATTAACATTATCAGGGAGCTTTCTCCAGAAAAAGGATTGAATATTATAAACACTCCAAGAATAATGGAGATTCCACCATTTATATAGTGCATAACCGGACTGCCTTTTTTCTTAATGCCTGAAACAACTTGGATAAGTCCAATCAGTGAAGCAAACCCACCTATTAGATAAGTAAAAGTTAATACAGCGGGTTTTTCGTAAGCTAGAATGAATATTCCAGCAATAATTTCACTTAGCCCAAATAGTAAAAGTAAATACCATTTAGTTTGAGTCTCTCTTGCTTTGATGGACCAAAGTCCAATAGAAAGTCCTGAAAATATAAGAACGTAGGCCAGAAAACTTAATAGCTTCAATAAGCTTAAATTACTATAAGCGATAGAGCTAGCACCTAATCCAATTAAGAATAGTCCAAGAATCGCAATCAAAAACCAAAATTTAGAAATCAACTTCATTTGTAGCTTGTTTATTTCAATTGAAAGGTCTTAAAACTTTTCAAATACACCTAATCCAAATAAAGCAAAATCATATTTAATAGGATCCTTACTATCTAATTGCCTTAAATTGAAATCTAATTCTTCAACCGCTTTCCAATCATTTTGCTTTCTATTCAAAAGCCCTAGTTTTCTTGCTACCCTGGCACTATGCACATCAAGTGGGCAAGATAGTTGACTAGCCTCTATTTTGCTCCAAATTCCAAAATCGACACCTTTTGCATTAGATCTAATCATCCAACGTAAAAACATATTTAATCTCTTGCAAGCGCTATTTTTTAAAGGACTACTGATGTGTTTCTCAAGCCTATGCTCATGGGGCATTGATAAAAAAGCAGTTCTAAAGTTTTGAATGCCATCTCTTAAATTGTCTGAAGAGGAATAAAAAAGATCTTCAAGGCTATTATGATTTTTGTAAATATTTTGAAGCGAAAGAATAAAATAAGTTAAATCATTACCATTAAAGGTTCTGTGAACAAAAACTTCTAATTTTTTTAAATCGGAGGCTTTAGAATTAATGACAAATTCAAATGGACTAGAATCCATAAGTTGCATCATGGAATTAGCATTCTTTAAAATTGTTTTTCTCTGTCCCCAAGAAATTGTGGCCGTTAGAAAGGCACTAATTTCAATATCTTCTTTTTTATCAAAGCGATGTGCAATGCTAATTGGATCTGACTCTATGAAATTTGGATTTTCATATTGAATGGCTTTAGCATTTAAGAATTCAATAATTTCCTTTTTCATCAAGATTCCATAAGCTTTCTAATTTGTTCTAGATCTTCTTGAGTATCAACAGATGGCGCTGGACTATTGCCAATGGCTAGTCGGATTTTTTTACCTGCACTTAACCATCGTAATTGTTCTAAGGATTCAGCCTTCTCTAAACTTGATACTGGTAAATGAGCAAACTCTCTTAGTGCGACTGGCGTATATGCATACATTCCTATATGTCTATAAACCGTTTTATTATTTAAATCTTCTTCTTCCAATCCTCTAAAGTAGGGCAGAGGCCATCTGCTGAAGTATAGTGCATCCATATTGTCATCAAAAACTACAAAGCAATTAGATCTAGACTTCAAGTCTTCTTTGGCTTTTACCTTGAACGCTAAGCTGGCCATTTCTACTTTAGGGTCATTAAAGCACTGAATTAGCAGTTTGATTTCATTTGGATCAATGAGTGGCTCATCTCCTTGAACATTAATAATCAGCTTAAATTCTTCTTTTGATTCTTTCTGCCACAATGAATAAGCCTCTAAGCATCTGTCCGTGCCACTTTCATGACTTTCAGCCGTCATGACCACTTGAGCGCCAAAAGAAACTGCTTTATCATAAATCCTCTGATCATCAGTAGCAATTATACATTGTGCAACATCTTTAACTCTTTCCCAAACATGTTGAATCATTGGTTTAGAATGAATGTCAACTAAAGGTTTGCCTGGCAATCTAGACGACTCATACCTTGCTGGAATTATTATTAATGGCTTCATATATTGAATTAATTAGGCTAAGATAAAAGCCTATTCTATATTAATACTTAGTTTTGACATATGGCTACAGATAAAGATAAGCTTCTAAAGGGAATTAGATATATGGCAATAGCGTTTCCATTTATTTTCTTAGGCCCTGGATTATTATTCCTTGCTGGGATTCCTGCTCTGAGAGATGATAATATCATTTGGCTGGTCATTAGCATACTGCTGATGGGAGTGGCTGGGTTTCTATCAGTTAAAGGTTTAAGGACAATTTTAAGTAGCTTTTTTGATGGAACTAAACCTCCTGCTTAATCAGTTTATTGGATAAGTATTTTGCCGTATGAGAATCTTTAATATCCAAGATTCCCTCAGGAGCACCTTGATAAATTAAATATCCACCATTTATTCCTCCTTCTGGTCCTAAGTCAATAAGATAATCTGCACATTTCATAACGTCAGGATGATGTTCTATTACAATAATGCTATGACCATAATCTAAGAGTGCATTAAAGGATTGCAATAGTTTTTTAATATCATGAAAATGGAGTCCAGTGGTTGGCTCATCAAAAATAAACAGCTGCTTTTCGGATTGATTGCTCTTACCCAAGAAACTAGCTAGCTTTATTCTTTGTGCTTCACCCCCCGATAAGGTGCTGCTTGACTGTCCTAGAGCTACATAACCCAGACCCACATCATGTAGGCTTTGTAGTTTTTCAACGATTTTTTTCTCTTCAGCTTCTTTAAAGAAATTTAAAGCCTCTTCAACTGTGAGTTCTAAAATATCATGAATATTCTTATCATGGAATTGAACGTCTAGTATTTCTTCCTTATATCTTTTTCCATGGCACTCATCACATTTTAAGTGAACATCAGCCATGAACTGCATTTCAATAGTGATTTCTCCTTCTCCTTGACACTTCTCACATCTTCCGCCATCTATATTAAAACTGAACTGACCGGCCTTATATCCTCTGGCTTTTGATAAAGGTAAATTCGCATATAGATTCCTTATATCGTCATATGCCTTAATATAAGTGACGGGATTAGATCTGCTTGATTTACCAATTGGGTTTTGATCTACAAATTCAATATTCGAAATTTGATTGATACTCCCTTCAATAGAATTGAATTTTCCTGCCTTCTCGCCAAATCCTCCTAGTTCTTTCTTTAGGGCAGGGTATAGTACTTTTTTGACAAGAGAGCTTTTCCCTGAACCACTAACTCCTGTAACTACAGTCAATGCATTCAAGGGAAAACTTATATCAATATTTTTAAGGTTATTTTCTCTAACACCCTTTAAGTGAATGGAATTATTCCAGTTTCTCCTCCTTAATGGCAATTCAATTTCTTCTTTTCCATTTAAGTAGTCGGAGGTATAACCAATTCCGTTTGATAGAATCTCTTGAGGTGTCCCTTGATAGACCAATTCACCACCATTGATACCTGCATCTGGACCAATGTCGATAATAAAATCGCTGGAAAGCATAACATCTTCATCATGTTCCACAACAATTACCGTATTGCCGAGATCTCTAAGTTCCTTAATTACCTCAATTAATTTTTCAGTATCTCTAGGATGAAGACCAATTGAAGGTTCATCCAGAATGTAGGTAGATCCCACTAAGGCACTACCTAGAGAAGTTGCTAAATTGATTCTTTGAGATTCTCCTCCACTTAAGGTATTGGAAACTCTATTCAAGCTTAAGTAGGAGAGCCCCACATTGAGTAAGTATTTTAATCTACTATTTATTTCTATCAGAAGTCTTTTAGCTAGCTTTTGATCGTAGTCATTCAATTCTAATTGATCAAAAAATTGGGCAAGCTGATCAATGGGAAGTTTTACAAGATCACTAATGGATTTAGAATTAATCTTTACATAATTAGTTTCTTTCCTTAATCGTGCTCCTTCACATTCATAACATACAGTCTTGCCTCTATATCGGCTCAACATAACTCTATACTGTATCTTATAGCTATTACTTTCAACAAATTTGAAGAATGCATTAATTCCTTTTAGTCCTTTAGCTCCTACCCAAAGAATGTTTTTTTCTTCCTCAGTTAATTCAAAATATGGCCTGTGAATAGGAAAATCATATTGAGCAGATTTCATGATAAAATCTTCTTTCCATTCCTGCATTTTTTCTCCTTTCCAAGGAACTACACAATCTTGATAGAGCGAGAGGCTTGAATCTGGAATTACTAAGTCTTCATCAATTCCTATAATAGTGCCAAATCCTTCACACTTAGGACATGCCCCAAATGGATTGTTAAAGCTAAAAAGGTGCAGGCTGGGCTCTTCAAAACTAATTCCATCTTCTTCAAATAAGTTTGAGAAGGCTTGCTTTTTTTTACTGCTGAATACTTCAATAATACAAACACCTCTACCTTCAAAAAAAGCTGTTTGAATACTGTCTGAAATTCTGTTTTTTTGATCGCTCGTACTTAGGTCAGCTGTCACTCTGTCCACGACAATCTCTAATAAATCAGTTTCATTTATTGTAGAAGTATCAATAGAATCCAATGTATGTAGCTCATCATTTATTGCGATTCTAGAGTAGCCCTGTTGTTCTAAAATACTAAGTTGGTCTTCTATGCTTCTATCAAATAATAAAAGAGGACACTTTATTAATAAGCGCTCTCCTTTTTGTAAATTTTTAATATAATTTAAAACATCCTCAACACTATGTCTTTTTACTTCTTTACCTGAAATAGGAGAGTAGGTCTTTCCAACTCTTGAGAAGAGTACCTTTAGGTAGTCATATATCTCAGTACTTGTACCTACAGTTGACCGTGGGTTTCTTGAGATAACCTTCTGCTCAATAGCTACCGCTGGAGAAATTCCTTTGATAGAATCAACTTCAGGTTTGTCTAATCTACCAAGGAATTGCCTGGCATAAGAAGAAAGACTTTCAACATATCTCCTTTGACCTTCAGCATAAATAGTATCAAAGGCAAGTGAAGATTTTCCTGAACCAGAAAGGCCAGTAATTACCGTTAGCTTTGAATGAGGGATGTCTAGGCTTATGTTCTTTAGATTATGAACTCTTGCTCCTTGTATGCTAATACTTTTGTTTGAATAATTAGTTCTAGAATTCTGAGAGCTCATAGGTGTTTTTAAATGGTTTGCAAAGTTAATAAAGCTGAGCATTTGGTTCATTTAAAAAAAATAAATTATATTTGGATATGGCGAGAGGCAAAAAGCCAGTAGCAATTCAAATAAAATCACTTAATACAAAAGAGCCTATTTAGCATAACTACTTGATTTATATATTTTTAGTACCAATAGTAATCATGTAATTATGAAATTAGCAGGCTTAAGTGATAGCGAGCTCATACGAGCATTTCTTGAAGGAAGAGAGGAAGCCCTTGAACCTTTAATCAAAAAACATCAACAACGTATTTTTTCTTATATCTATGTTAGGATCCAAGACGGAGATTTAGCAAATGATATTTTCCAAGATACTTTTGTAAAAGTGATCAACACTTTGAAAAGGGGAAAGTACAATGAAGAAGGTAAGTTTCTTCAATGGACAATGAGAATTGCTCATAATCTAGTGATTGATCATTTCAGAAAAGAGAAGAGAATGCCTACCGTTAGACCCTCTGGTGATTACGACATATTTAACTGGATTAAAGATCCTAGTTTGAATGTTGAGTCGGTAATGATTAAGGAGCAAATAGAAGGTGATTTAGTTAGTCTAATAGAAGAACTTCCACAAGAACAAAAAGAAGTTTTAAAGCTGAGGTACTATTCAGGCTTAAGTTTTAAAGATATTTCCGATCAAACTGATGTGAGTATTAACACAGCATTGGGAAGGATGAGATATGCTCTAATTAATTTGAGAAAGCTCATGGAAAAGCATCATATGAATTTTCATATTTCCTAGACAATAAAGTAATATTGAGGGCGTTTATTCTGTATCAAATAAGCGTATGGAAAAAACAATTACTTTAAACACAGAAGGAAATTCAAGATGTCTGCCCAAGAAAGAGACAATCAATTTTTTGCTATCCTACTCAAAAGCTCTCGAGTGTCGAACTTTGAACAAAGACATGATCTTTGAGTTTAATAAGAATTAAGAAGTCCCCGTTATGGGGACTTTTTTTATGATAATTTTAAGATTTACCAGATTTAAATAGAAATTATGAAGGCCATTTGGAATGATCAAATAATCGCGGAAAGCGATGAGACAATAATAGTAGAGAATAATCACTACTTCCCCCCAAGCTGTATAAAGCAGGAGTTTTTTATTAAGACTGATTTGCATTCTACCTGCCCATGGAAAGGAGAAGCTAGTTATTACAGTGTTGAAGTGGACGGCATGATAAATAAGGATGCCGCTTGGTATTATCCCAAAACTAAAGCCTTAGCGAGCCATATTCAAGGTTATGTGGCATTCTGGAAAGGCATTAGTATTAAGCCTTAGTCTTATTACAAATTTTAAAAATCCCTTTACAGGGAAAATTATAAAACATATCTTTGTGGCTTAATTAATTTATTATTGTTATGCCACAAGGTACTGTAAAGTTTTTCGTAGAGTCAAAAGGTTTTGGATTTATAACCGATAGCGAGTCTGGCGAAGACATTTTTGTTCATGTTTCTGAAATTAGCCAAGAGCTTAGAGAAGGTGACAATGTAAGATTTGAAGTTAAAGATGGAAAGAAAGGTCTTAATGCTACTAACGTAGAATTAATATAATTTTCAGTTTTCGAATTTAGAAGCCTCGCATGAGCGGGGCTTTTTTATTTTAGCTTATTCTATAAAAAATTGATACCATGAAAAAAATAGTAGCAATCTTATTCATTATTGGATCTAGCTTAAGAGTTTCGGCTACGGACGGAATGTGGATTCCTTATTTATTAGCTCAATTGAATGAAGCTGAGATGAGGGAAATGGGTATGGAGCTCACAGCAGATGATATTTATAGCGTAAACCATTCTTCTATAAAAGATGCTATCGTTCACTTTGGAGGTGGCTGTACAGCTGAGCTCATTAGTTCTAAGGGCCTTTTGCTAACCAACCATCATTGTGGCTATTCTCAAATTCAATCTCATAGCTCTATTGAGAAAGATTATTTGAAAAATGGATTTTGGGCCATGAATGCTCAGGAAGAACTGACCAATCCAGGGCTTACCGCTGCTATTGTGAAGTATATGAAAGATGTGACTAATATTGCGATGGAAGGAATTTCTCAATCAATGTCAGTAGCTGAGAAATCAGATCTTATAAATAAAAATATTGAGGCCTTAATAGAGAGAGAAACGTCCTCAAGTGAATATGAAATTAGTGTGAGCTCATTTTTCTATGGCAACCAGTATATTTTGATTGCGAAAGAGGTTTTTCAAGACGTACGTTTAGTTGGTGCTCCTCCTTCAAGTATTGGGAAATTTGGAGCAGATACTGACAACTGGATGTGGCCAAGGCATACTGGAGATTTTTCCATATTCAGAGTATATGCTTCTAAAGATAATAAGCCTGCAGAAGTTTCAGAGGAGAATGTTCCATATGAGCCAAACTTTCATTTGAAGGTCAATACTGCTGGTGTTCAAAAGGATGACTTTACTATGGTATTTGGGTTTCCTGGAAGGACTCAAGAATATTTACCAGCCTCAGAAATCTCTAATACAGTAAATAAATACGATCCGTTTAGAGTAGATATTAGAGATAGAATTTTAAATGTTCTTGACGCCAAAATGAGGGTCAACGATGAAACACGTATTCAATACGCTTCTAAATATGCTAGAATAAGTAACGCTTGGAAAAAGTGGATTGGTGAAATTGAAGGAGTAAAAGCAACAAAAGGAATTGAAAAGAAGAAGCAGTTAGAAGCTGAGTTCACAAAAAGAATCAATGCCAACACAGAGCTTAAAGCTCAGTATTCAAATGTTCTGCCAGTATTAGATTCACTTTATAATTCAAGATCTGAGGTCTATATTGAAAGATATGCTTATATCGAAGCTATTTATTACGGAATAGAATCTATGAAGCATATGCTGCGCTATAATAGATTTTATATGCTGGATAAGTTAGAAGAAGAAAAAATAACGGAACAAGCTGCTGGTTTAGCTTCTGGGCTGCCAGGTTTCTATAAAAATTATGATGCTGCTTTGGATGAAAGCGTAATGCAATCTGTCTTTCCTATTTATTTGCAGAATCTTAAGCATTATGAAGGAAGTGAATTATTAAAGAAATGGAAATCAATGTCACCCGCTGAATTAAGTGTTGCGATTTCTAAAGCTTATAAAAAGAGTATCATAATTTCACAAGCTGAAAAATGGACTTCATTACTTGAAGAGAACCCCAAAAAAGCGAGAAAGGTATTGGCCAAAGATCCATTATTTCAACTATCTGTTGCTTGTCATGCTAGTTTTATTGAGGAATTGAATCCTATTGCATACCATTCAGAAAGCCAGATTGAGGAATTGCAGGCTCTATACATGAATGCGTTGCAGAAAGCTTTTCCTGAAAGACGATTTTATCCTGATGCCAACTCAACTCTTAGAGTTTCTTATGGGAAAGTTGAGGGTTTTAGTCCTGTTGATGGAAAAGAATATCTTGAGCAAACTTTCCTTGATGGAGTTATTGCAAAGTATGTTCCTGGCGATTATGAGTTTGATCTTCCCGCCAAGCTTGTGGAACTTTATGAAAATAAGAATTATGGCATCTATGGTCAAGATGGAAAAATGCCTGTTTGCTTTATTGCCAGTAATCATACTACAGGTGGTAATTCCGGAAGTCCAGCAATTAATGGAAAGGGAGAATTGATTGGATTAAATTTTGACCGTGTTTGGGAAGGAACTATGAGCGATATTAACTATGATGCAAGTATCTGTAGAAACATTATGGTAGATGTAAGATATGTTCTGTTTATAGTAGATAAATTCGCTGGGGCGGGATATTTGATTGATGAAATGGATCTTGTGGGTGCTGAGCTCTTGAGTACAGAAGAATAGTTGTTGAGAAATATTAATGGTAGAAAAGAGAGCCCCAATGTGTATCGGGGCTTTTTTTTTTTAGAATTCTGTATTAGATAAAATAAATATTGTGGGACGCTTGTCTAAGTCGATATTAGTCCTGCTCCATGCAGAAATGTTTTGAGTCTTGATCGTTTCAGTTGAGAGGCTTATATCACTAGCAAGACACAGCTGTGACTCTGGAGAGCAGAAATCAATAATATCCTTATAAAGTTTCATGTTTCTATATGGAGTCTCCATAAATATTTGAGATTGTCCGGTCTTTTTAGCAATAGATTCTAGATTCTTTAAAGCCCTTTTTCTTTCGCTCTTATCGATGGGTAAGTACCCATTAAATGCAAAATTTTGTCCATTCATTCCGCTTGCCATCATGGCCATTAGAATAGAGGAGGGGCCTGATAAAGGAACAACTCTGATTCCTTTATGATGAGCTATTTTAACGACTTCTGATCCAGGGTCTGCAATTCCAGGAGCACCAGCTTCAGAAATGACTCCAACATCATGTCCCATTTCACAGGGTTTTAAAAAATGCATTAAATCTTCTAGCTCTGTGTATTTATTCAGAACTTCAATATGCATTTCTGACTGATTTTTAGAAGGCAATACTTTTTTTATAAATGCACGAGCAGATTTTTCATTCTCGACAATAAAGTGAAGTGATTTATCTAAGACCTTTTTAACAGACATTGGTAGAACCTCATGAGGTTCATTATCGCCTAATAAGGAAGGAATTAAGTAGAGTGTTCCTTTGTCAGTTTCCATTTATCAAATCTTTAATAATATTATCACTTGCCTCACTTAGCATTTTATAAACTTCTTCAAAGCCATTATCACCACCATAGTAGGGATCAGGAACTTCTAAATCTTTCCCAGAATTTAATTGGTTTAAGATTAAGGACACTTTTTCTTTATCTTTTTCATTCCTAGCAAGAGAAAGAACATTAGTGAGGTTGCTATGATCCATCACAAATATTTTATCAAATTGATCAAAGTCATCAATTCTAAATTGACGTCCTTTTTGCTTAGAAATATTGATTCCATGTTTTCTAGCTATTTGAATAGATCTATAGTCTGGTGATTCATCAATATGATAAGCAGCTGTTCCAGCACTATCAACAGTTAATTCTAAATTGTTTTCGTGAGCTTTATGTAGTAAAATCCCTTCAGCTAGAGGAGATCTACAAATATTGCCAAGACAGACCATTAGTACTTTCATAGAATGTTAAATTAGTATAAAAATAAAAAAGGCTACCTTTTAGGTAGCCTTTATTCATAAGTCAAATCTATTGGAGTGTAAATTTCTTTCTTAAATCTTCAACATAAGATTTAAATCTTTTATCCGTCTCAGCTAAATTATTGACCGTTCTGCATGCATGAAGTACGGTTGCATGGTCTTTATTTCCACATTGAGCACCTATACTTGCTAAAGAAGCTTTAGTCAATTGCTTTGAGAAATACATAGCTAATTGTCTGGCTTGAACTATTTCTCTTTTTCTAGTAGGAGACTTTAATAAGTCTATTGGCATATCAAAATAATCACAAACAACTTTTTGAATGTAATCAATAGATATTTCTCTTGTTGTATTCTTAACAAACTTGTCAATCATTTGCTTGGCAAGCTCTACAGTAATTTTCTTTTTGTTTAAAGAAGATTGAGCAAGTAAAGAAATCAAAGCTCCTTCAAGCTCTCTTACATTACTGTTGATGCTATAGGCAAGATATTCAATTACATCCTTAGACATCTCAACACCATCGTTGTAGAGCTTTTGATTAAGAATGGCTATTCTAGTCTCTAAATCAGGAGTTTGTAAATCAGCAGATAATCCCCACTTAAACCTTGATAAGAGCCTTTGTTCAACTCCTTGAAGATCTACTGGAGCTCTATCAGAAGTTAAGATAACTTGATTACCATGTTGGTGTAGGTGATTAAAAATCTCAAAGAATACGTCTTGAGTTTTTTCTTTACCGGCAAATGAATGTACATCATCTACAATTAGAACATCTATCATTTGATAGAAATGAACAAAATCATTCTTTGTGTTATTTCTAATAGCATCAATGAACTGCTGAGTAAATTTCTCTGCAGAAACATAAAGTACTGTTTTCTCAGGGTATTTATCCTTAATCTCAATACCAATAGCATGAGCTAAGTGAGTCTTTCCTAATCCATTTCCACCGTACAATAAAAGTGGATTAAAAGAAGTTCCACCTGGTTTTTTAGCTACCGCAAAACCAGCAGATCTAGCTAATCTATTGCAATCTCCTTCTACAAAACTTTCAAAAGTATAATTAGGGTTTAATTGAGATTCCACATTTACTTTTCGCAAGCCCGGAATAATGAAAGGGTTTTTCAATCCTTTCTCTCCGATTTCAATTGGCATACTTACTTTTGGGTTCTTAATAGGTCCTCTATTTGAACTTGGTATGCGCACAGTGTATGGATTAGAATTCCCGTAGGTATTTTCCATCACAATACTATAAACGAGTTTTGCATCTTCTCCTAGTTCTCTAGTAATCGCACTTTTTAGAAGCTTGATATATTTTTCTTCTATCCATTCGTAAAAGAATTTACTAGGAACTTGAATGCTTAAGACATTGTCTTTAAGCTTGAGTGGAAGAATAGGTACAAACCACGTTTTAAAACTTTGAGGACTTACATTATCCTTAATGTAATCAAGACAATTGTCCCATACAGTTTTAGCAGTTAATTCCATTTAATCTTTGTCCTATTTGGTAGTTAATATTAACAATTCTCGTTGAATGAGAATTATCTGGAGACGTTCCTATCTCGTGTGGCAAATGTGTAGATAAAAAAGCTTAAAAAAAAATCTATACCCTATTGAATATGTAGTTTTTTTTTCTAATATTATAAGGGTCTCAATGGGGCTGAAAGCCGCATTCTTTCGTAGAATAGTCCTAATTATCAGTGAGTAAGTATGTATGAAAATTCAACAAAATTTAGAGTTCGCTATGCAGAGACCGATCAGATGGGCGTCGTCTATTATGGGAACTACCCGATATACCTAGAAGTTGGTAGAGTAGAGGCTTTGAGGAATTTAGGTTTGACTTATAAACAAATGGAGGATGATGGAGTAATGCTTCCTGTATTAAACCTTCAAATAAAATACCTTAAATCTGCAGTTTACGATGAAGAGATTAATGTTATTACCAAAATCTCAAAATTACCTGGTACAAGAATTAATTTTGAACATGAGATTTATAATGAAGCAGGGGATTTAATCACTTTAGGCCAAGTGGAGCTTGTTTTTGTGAGCATGCAAACTAGAAAGCCATGTAGATGCCCTGAAGATCTCTTAGATTTGCTTAAGCCTTTCTTTAGTGAATTAAAAGCTTAAATCTATATTCTCTTCCTTCTTTTTCCAATCTTAGTAGATATACTCCTTTTTTAAGATTAAGAGCGTTCAGACTCATTAATTGAGAATTTTCAATATGATTATTTAACTTAACAAATCTACCAGTAACATCATACATACTTATTTCTGTTTCTTCAATGCCCTCAAACTGGATAAAAAGATTTCCTCCTTTGGAAAAAGAAGATTGACCGTATACTATCGGATATTCAACTTCACCAAAAATTTCATTTAAGCTGAAAGTGCTTGATAATATAGCTCTTCTAACAAAGGCATCCTTTATCGTTTGAAAATGAGCTCCTTGGTATAAGGCATTATCAGCTTCTATTATTAAGCGAGCCATTTGAGGCATAGTCGTATTTACATTGAATTGATAAAGAGCTTCGACAAAGATCTTATCCGTAATTGTTCTTCCTAAGTTTAAAAGGATTTCTCGCATTGAGGAATTCCACAAGCTAGTGTGCGCATAAATATTTGCATTGAAGCTCAACTGAGTGTATAAATCGGTTGAAGTAAGCTCCCTTCCTGGCCAGTATTCATTATGACCATCCCAGCTATAAACTTCATCATTTCCGTAAGCCGTAAAACTTCCGGAATAAGAGCCCGCAAAATAATCACATAATGCTTCTTCTAAGCATCTGGCTTCTAGGGATGATGAGTTATTAGAGATGTCTTCCAATAAAGCATGGCAAAACTCATGAACGATAACATCACAGTCTTCCGCGTCGTCTACTCCACCTTCTCCAAACAACAAACGCTTAGCTGGAACCTCAAAGGCACTATTATCTTGACCCGAAAGAGCATGAGCATCAACCTCTATTTGATAGGATAATACATTCTGAAATCCAAGACTTTGAAGGTGTTCAGTGAAATTAGTAATATGATATATTACATTGAAATCTTCAAATTGATCTTCATCTCTTTCATAATCTAAGAAAGTTTGACTCGTGCTAATTTGGATTGTTGTAGGAGAACTAAAATTTCCAATTTTCACATATTTATTTTCTCCAATAAAGTTAGTGCCGTTAAATTGTAAAAAAACGTAAACTGTATCTCTTTCTGCAGAAAGAACTGATGAGTCGGCATCGTTAAAATCGCGATAAGCGCCACCATAGGAAACCATAGCAGTACTCAAAGGATCTGGAACAAAAGCCATACCTGAAACTAAAGAGTCTGGCCCTTCATGCAAATATTTATTCAGATCCATGTCAAGCAAAAACTCTCCCTTAGTATTAATGACTCTTTTTCTGCTCTGATGATCATTATTACTTATCCGATATTCCAATGCCTTTACATAGCCGTTGTTTAATGGAAACCAAACATGCTTCTGATCTTTATAAGTTGAGTCAGTAATAAAGGCTGGGAATTGTGTAATAGTCTCAAATGAATTAAATATGGCTTCAGATTGATTTATTATTTCAATGTGACCATTAGCTCTACTAATACCGACAATAATATTTAAGTTGAATATTTCAATCTCTTCAAACTCGACCTTATAATGTTTATGATATTTCTTTAATGAGGTTCTTTCCTTAACAAGTATAAGTTCAAAATCACTACTTAAGCCTAGCTCATTATAAATAGCTAACTCAATATTATTATTCTTTTCCGCATTGGCTATATCTGTAAAATGAATTATTGATGTAGCGTCATAGACCAACTCATTTGACGCAAGGTGCTTGCCATGTTGAGCTGATAATGCAAAACTTAATAGGAGGCCAAATATGAATGTGAATTTTTTCATCTTAATCTTTAATAATATTTATACCATATAAATCAGTAAACAAAGTGTATACTTGGTTGTACTCACTTTCTCTAATGCTTAATTCAAAATTAGCGTTTAGGCGTAAGTCTTGACTTAAGATATGAATTTTCTCGCTATTTACAATACGCATTACCTTATCCATTAGTGGGTATTCAAACTGGATTCTCAAAGATTTACTCAAATATTTATCTTCTTTTTTAAGTTGAACTAGGCTTTCTTCAGCTGCAATTTTATAGGCATTCACTAATCCTGATACGCCCAGTTTTGTACCTCCAAAGTAGCGCACTACTACTACTAGGCAGTCCCAAAGATTGTGACTTAATATCTGATTGAAAATGGGCAAACCGGCAGAGTTTTTAGGTTCTCCGTCATCATTAAACCTTACTAGATTTTCTCTTGGGTTAATTCTATAAGCATAACAGAAATGTCTAGCAGAGTGATGTTTCTTTTTTAGCTCTTCTATATATGTGGAAACATCTTCTAGTGTAGGGGTGTGAAAGCAATAAGCGTAGAATTTGCTTCCTTTTTCCTTATAGAGAGCTTCTGAATTTCCTTCTGGAGCTTGGTAAGAGTCTGATGTAAAAGCATTTATCTCCATCAGTTGGCAAGATATAGTAAGATGATTGAAAGAAGTGCGAAGCTGAGGCCGATAAGCTTTTTTAAATTTACTTTTTCTTTATAAAAAGCAAAACCTAAAAGAGCGCTTAGCGCTACTACACCAACATTATTGATTGAGAAAATGGTACTGCTTTCAAATATGCTTGAATCTAAAGCTTTGACTAGAAAATAGATGGACCCAAAATTTGGAATGCCAAGAATGAATCCGGCTAAGATGTTTTTTGAATTGAACTTAGATTTTTCATAGGTAAGCCAATAAATCAGACCATAAATCCCTGCAAAGCCAAAGATACTTCCGGAAAAATTACTCAGTTCACTTGAAGGAACTAGAAATTTTTGAGAGTAGTTTAAGCTAAAATCTAAGAATCCACTTCCTAGAAATAAAACAATAGGTAGTAGGAGGTATGTAAATGACTTTTGGCTTTTTGTTTGGCCTTTATAGGTGACTAGTATTACTGAAATTAAAGCCAATAAAATTCCTGTTAATTTCAAAGCACCAAGACTTTCGCTGTACAAAATAACTCCTGCACTTACAGGAATGATTAATGACATCTTTACTGCAATAGAAACGGTAGCAACTCCCAATTTTTGTGATACCCAAGCCATTATTTGAAAGAGACTTATGAAAAGAAAACCTAGAAGAAAGGCATAGAATATCCATTCAGAAGAAAAATCGTCTTTAAACGTATTGGGGCTATTTGATACTAAAATACCAGTAGAAAAGGCAAAGACATAATTAAATACAATAGCCTGAAGGTTGTTAATATTAAATTTCTCAAAGCTTTTAAAGCAGATGAAAATAAAGCAGGAGCAGAGTATACTCAGGACTAGCCAAATCATGTATTTCTAATATGTATGAGCTTGTCAACTCCTAGCTTAGTATACTTAGCGTGATCAAGAGTTAATGTAGGAGCTTTTATTCCTGTATTTAAACTATACTTAGCTTCAATAATATAGATTTCATCATATTGATTTGAATCAATAAATAATTCAAGAGTTGATTTTCCTCCTTCAACCAATATTGAGTGTATATCTTCTTTCTGACAATATTTAAAAAGTTCCTTCAACAATAGATTTGCATTTGAATTTTGAATCAATTTGAAATCAATTTTTGAATCTGTCTTTAGGTCTTTATCCTTATTTGCTAGAACAATTATTTTAGGATCTTTTCCGCTATAGAACCTTGAATTTAATAAGGGCTGATCATTGATTAAAGTATTTGCGCCTATAAGAATGGCATCTTCACTCACTCTTAACTTATGCACCATGCTTTTTGAATCTGGATGGCTAATCCAAAAAATTCCTTGATCATTTGTAGATCGATCTATATCCATAAATCCATCTTGGCTTTGGGCCCATTTAAGTAAGATGTAAGGCCTTTTCTTGATGTTAGAAACCAGGAATCTTCTATTCAACTCAATACATTCTTCTTCAAGAATACCTTCTAACACCTCAATGCCGGCATTTCTGAGGTTTTCAATTCCTTTTCCATTGACCTTTGAGCTTTGATCTCTACATCCTATGACAACCCTTGGGATATTATATTTAATAATGGCATCACTGCATGGGGGAGTTCTACCAAAGTGTGAGCAAGGTTCTAAATTGACATATAAGGTTGCCTTTTTAAGAAGCTCCTTATCTTTTACAGAGTTTATTGCGTTGATTTCAGCGTGTGCTTGACCGGCTTTATAATGCCAGCCTTCTCCTATGATAGTATTATCTAGAGTAATAACTGATCCAACCATTGGGTTAGGACTAACAGTAGGCTTTCCTAATGATGCCAGTTGAAGGCACCTCCTCATTATTTTCTCATGAAAAATCATGAGTGCAAGTTATTAATCTAATTGAAAAGCACTTCTGCTATTTTCTTAAATTACTAGACTATTTCAGGATTCTTCTGAATTCTGATTTTAGACCCTGAATCATAAAGGAGTTCTTCAATTTTAATGAATCGGAAGCTTCGTGCTTAGAGTAAATACTCATGTACTTTTGAATAAGCAACTGATCCTCGATTTTTCCTATTAGAAAAGAAACATAATCCTTTTTCTCGTGGTGAGTGTCAAACAATGGAAGTCGTGATTTTATGTGTTGGCTTAGAGATTCTAAGATTGAATCAGAGTTTTCTGCTGATTTAATAATTCCATTTACAATATCAAAATCTAAGTGAATAATGTCTCCCTGAGTCATAATTGTTGTCTTTGTTCCTTACTAATCTAGGGTAATATTCCTTGTAAATCAAATGCTTAGGTCTTTTTTTGCTTCTGAAATGGGTGAGTTACAGTCAGTTTTTAGTGAGTGAACTGTTTTTTTTAGTCAAATTGTTCTAAGAAATCATCCAACTCTTTTTCCTTTACATATTGGCGATAGCAATTCTGAACACTAAGCAAAAATTGATAGTCATTTAAGGTGTTCATTCTAACGCTACTAAACTTACAGTAGAACATAAAAGCTTCTAATTCATCTTGACTCAATCCTGTCAATTGAGTCACAGCTTTTCGATTATTAGAGTGCTCAAGCTTCTCGCGATACTTATCTTCGGCCTTTAAACGAGCCAGTTCTCTAAGCTGTCTAGGCTTGTTTCCAAATAAGTTATAAAGTAATTCTGCAGGGTTAGCAATACCAGCATCCATTATTGATGGGTCATTAAGCTCATTACTGCTAGGGTAAATAGGTTTAGATAAAGGTATTTGTTTAGGGTTGTTTGTTGTTAATTCATAACTAAATACACTAATCTCATCTAAAAGGTAATTTTGTTCTTTTAAAGGAATAAGAACATTTTCTAATCCTAAGGTGCTATCTAGATAAATGAAATAGAAATATTGATAGCCTATACTAGAAAAAACTATAGTATCTCCAAATTCTAAATTTATTGAGAAAGTTCCATCAAAATTTGTAATGGTTCCCTTTAAGCTTGATTTATTAGTTACATGTGCACCAGGGACTCTTTCTCTAGTGGATTGGTCAAATACAGTTCCGTTTAATTGCTGTCCTGATAGTTCGCAGCAAAAAAATACTGCGTAAATACTTAATAATATTCTTGTGACCTTCAAAGGATTCTTACTTTTGACAATTAGGTATCGAAACAAATCGATATTTAGTTAAACTTATTGTTATGTCAGATGATAAAAAGGTAATCTTTTCTATGAGCGGTCTAACTAAGACCATTCCGCAAAATAATAAGACAATCTTAAAAAATATATACTTGAGCTTCTTTTATGGGGCAAAGATTGGAATTCTTGGTTTAAATGGTTCTGGAAAATCCACATTACTCAAGATAATTGCTGGAGTAGAGAAAAACTATCAAGGAGATGTTGTCTTCTCACCGGGTTATAAAGTTGGGTATTTGGAACAAGAACCAGAGCTTGATGAATCCAAGACAGTCATAGAAATTATAAGAGAAGGTGCTGCGGCTACAGTTGCAATTCTTGATGAATACAATAAAATTAATGATGATTTTGGTTTACCTGAGGTTTATGAAAACCCAGATGCTATGGAGAAGCTTATGGCTCGTCAGGCTGAATTACAAGATCAAATTGATGCTACTAATGCATGGGAATTAGAAACTATGCTAGACAGAGCTATGGATGCTTTAAGATGTCCAGAGCCTGATGCCTCCATAGCCGTTCTATCAGGTGGTGAGAAAAGGAGAGTCGCGCTTTGTAGATTATTGATTCAACAACCGGACATTCTTCTTTTAGATGAGCCTACTAACCATTTAGACGCGGAGTCTGTTCATTGGCTAGAGCAGCACCTTGCTCAATATGCCGGAACTGTAATCGCGGTAACGCACGATAGATATTTCTTAGATAATGTAGCAGGATGGATTCTTGAACTAGACAGAGGAGAAGGTATTCCTTGGAAAGGGAACTACAGTAGTTGGTTAGAGCAGAAGTCTGGTAGACTTAAGCAAGAAGAAAAGCAGGAGAGTAAAAGAAGAAAGACTCTTGAAAGAGAGTTAGAATGGGTGAGAATGTCGCCTAAAGGCAGACAGGCAAAAGGAAAGGCAAGATTGAATAATTATCAATCAATGCTTGGACAGGAGCAGAAAGAGAAAGAAGATAAGCTTGAAATATTTATTCCAAATGGTCCTAGACTAGGAAATAATGTGATTGAAGCTAAGAATGTGAGCAAATCATTTGATGATAAATTGCTCTATGAAGATTTGAATTTTGCATTGCCTCCTGCTGGAATAGTTGGAATAGTTGGTCCTAATGGAGCAGGTAAAACAACGATCTTTAAAATGATCATGGATTTGGAAAAACCAAGTTCAGGAGAATTTACAACAGGGGAAACTGTGGCATTATCTTATGTGGATCAAAGTCATGAGAAGCTAAAGGATGATAAAACGATTTATGAGATTATTTCTGATGGACAAGAAGATATTGAGGTAGGAGGTAACCGTATTAATGCTAGAGCGTACTTAAGCAGATTCAACTTTTCTGGAGGTGATCATAATAAAAAGGTAAGTAACTTATCTGGTGGAGAAAGAAATAGATTACATCTTGCAATGGCTCTAAAAGAAGGTGGTAATGTATTGCTTTTAGATGAACCTACTAATGATTTAGATATCAATACTTTAAGAGCGTTAGAAGAAGCTCTAGAAAACTTTGCCGGATGCGCGGTTGTCATTAGCCATGATAGATGGTTCCTAGATAGAATTTGCACACATATTTTGGCCTTTGAAGGTGATAGCCAAGTATATTATTACGAAGGAGGATTCTCGGATTATGAAGAGAATAAGAAGAAACGACTAGGTGACCATGAGCCAACTAGAGTTAGATATAAGAAACTGATGAAGTAAAAAAAAATCCCGCGAAAGCGGGATTTTTAGTTTTATATACACAGCTTAATTAGCCGTTCATTGAGATTAAGAACTCATCATTGTCCATAGTTCTACTCATTCTATCATGAAGGAATTCCATAGCTTCTACTGCATTCATATCAGCAAGGTGTCTTCTAAGAATCCACATTCTCTGTAAGGTTTCTTTGTCTAACAACAGATCTTCCTTTCTAGTCCCTGAAGCAATTAGGTCAATTGCTGGCCAGATTCTACGGTTTGCAATCTTTCTATCCAACTGCATTTCCATATTACCAGTTCCCTTAAATTCTTCAAAAATAACTTCGTCCATCTTGGATCCAGTATCAATTAAGGCAGTAGCAAGGATCGTTAAGGAACCTCCATTCTCTATCTTTCTTGCTGCACCAAAGAATCTTTTAGGTTTGTGTAATGCATTTGCATCCACACCACCAGAAAGTACTTTTCCTGATGCCGGAGATACAGTATTATAGGCTCTAGCCAATCTTGTAATTGAATCTAAAAGAATAATTACATCATGACCACATTCTGTCATTCTCTTGGCTTTCTCCAGCACAATATTAGCCACTCTTACATGTCTTTCAGCTGGCTCATCAAAAGTAGAAGCTACAACCTCTGCATTTACGCTTCTGGCCATATCCGTTACCTCCTCAGGTCTTTCATCTACCAAAAGAATAATCATATAAGCTTCAGGGTGATTAGCTGCAATAGCATTGGCCACTTCCTTTAGCAAAGTTGTTTTACCAGTTTTTGGTTGGGCAACAATTAATCCCCTTTGTCCTTTTCCAATAGGTGAGAATAAGTCTATGATTCGTGTTGATAAGGTTCCCTTGTCTCCGGTAAGATTAAATTTCTCTTGTGGAAATAAAGGTGTAAGATGTTCAAAACTAACACGGTCTCTTACAAAATCTGGCTCTCTACCATTGATTTTTTCTACCTTAACTAATGGGAAATACTTTTCTCCTTCTTTTGGTGGTCTAACTTGACCTCTTACAGTATCCCCAGTCTTTAATCCAAATAGTTTTACTTGAGATTGCGAAAGGTAAATGTCGTCTGGGGAGTTTAGATAATTATAATCAGAGGAACGTAAAAATCCATATCCATCTGGCATCATTTCTAAAACACCTTCACTAACTACGATGCCATCAAACTCATATTGCTTGTTTCTCCTATTCCTATTCTGATTAGGATTATTTTGATTGGCATTATTGTTATTAGCTTCCGGTCTTTTATGATTATTGTCCTTGTTATCAGGCCTGTTGTCATTCCTGTTATCAGTTATACCTTCAAGAGGCTTTCTGCGCTCAGGGCGATCTGAATTGTCTCTATTTAGTCTTCTGTCCTGAGCAGCTGCAGGTCTTGCAGGTCTGGCCGGTCTTGACTCTTCTGCACTATCCTTGGTCGCTTCTTTATTTTCAGCAACTGGTCTAGCAGGACGTGGCGTTCTAGCAGGATGTGGTGTTCTTTCTGGTCTCTGAGGTTTCTCTGGAGATTCAGAGTCTACCTTTAATTCTTCTTTGGCAGCTGTATTTTCTGCTTTTGTAACAGGCTTTTGCTCTGAAGTAATTTCTTTGACCTTATCTGGATTTACCGCTTGATGATCAAGTATGGTATAGACTAGGTCTTGTTTGTTTAGGGATTTAAACTTTTTAATCTGAAGTTTTTCGGCTACATCTTTAAGATCTTGCAGCTTCATTCCCTTGAGTTGAGTGATGTCGTACATCTAATAAAATGGTATTAAAATAATTTGATAATTTTTTTGTGGAAAATTAGTAGGAAAACAAAGAATATGTTCCCTTTGTAAAGATTGTTGGAGACAATATTACGAATAATTAAAGAATATTGAGAGTATCCAATCTTTTTTTACAAATTTTGAAAAAAATACAAATGATTCAAAGAGTCCAAACAGTATATCTCTTTCTTGCCCTGCTAAGTTCTCTATTAGGCTGCTTCTACTTTCCTATTATCGAAGGCCCTGAATTGAGCTCTTTAGCAATGAATGACATAACCTATTTAATATCTTTTGTATTGAGTGCATTATTATCCCTACTTGCTGTGTTTTCATATAAAGATAGGAAACGACAAGTTGTTCTTGGGCGTTTAGTTGTAATTATCAACTTTGTTTTATTTGGGCTTATTCTTTATCTGTATTTCACGGCATATGATACATCCTCTTTTACACTAGGGACAGGAAGCTTTATGCCTATAGCTAGTGTTATATTAACTTCACTGGCAAATAGAGCTATCATGAAAGATGAAAGCTTGGTGAGAGCAGCGGAGAGATTTAGATAAAAATTTATCTATCTATTTCTGCTACTTCTAAATCGCTTACTTGACCTTTTTGAATATTAAAGCGGAGTAGTGTTCTTTTATTATGAAAACCGTGTTTTCCTATCGCACCCGGGTTCATATGAAGCAAGTTGAGTTTTTTATCTCTCATTACCTTAAGTATATGGCTATGACCACAAATAAATAAGTCTGGTGGGTTTTGATAGATTTCTTCTTTTACATTTTTAGTATATCTATTTGGATAACCTCCAATATGGGTTATCCATACTTTTTTGCCCCCGATTTCAAACTTTTGGTGTAATGGGAATTCACTTCTTATTTGTGTGTTATCAATGTTTCCGTAAACAGCTCTAAGTGGAGCAACTTCTTTTAAGGCATCTGTAACACTCAAGTCTCCAATATCACCTGCATGCCAGATTTCATCAGATCCATCGCATAATTTTAAAATCTGATCATCAATAAAGGAATGAGTATCACTTAATAGACAAATTCTTGGCATTTACAGAAAGGCTTTAATTAACTTCGCTAAGTTATATGAAAGGTCAAAAAACAAGGTACTTCCTTGAATTAAGTTTTTTAGGAACAAATTATCATGGTTGGCAAGTACAGCCCAATGCCATCAGTGTGCAGGAAGTGCTCAATGATAAAATTAGCGTTATTTTAAAAGAAGCTATCTCTATTGTTGGTGCAGGAAGGACTGATACAGGTGTTCATGCCAAGCAGATATATGCTCATTTTGATTGCTCAACAGAGATTGAATCCTTGAGTGATTTTAAGTTTCACTTGAATAATTTTTTACCTGAAGATATAGCAATTCATGATGTTTTTAAAGTTGAAAGTGACCATCATACTAGGTTTGATGCCACTGCTAGGACTTATGAATACCTGATCCATCGTAGTAAGAATCCGTTTTTAACCAACTCTTCATATTATTATAAACACGACCTAGATATAGAATTGATGAATAAAGCAGCGAGCCTTCTTATAGGTACTAAAGACTTCAGCTGCTTTTCGCGATCTAAAACTCAAACTAAGACTAATATCTGCAGTATTACCTTAGCTGAATGGAAAGAAACGGAAGATGGATTTATATTTAGGGTAAGTGCGGATCGGTTTTTAAGAAATATGGTGAGAGCTATTGTAGGAACTTTACTAAATGTAGGGTGCTCTAAAATAAGAATTGAAGAAATTGAAAATATTATAGCTTCAAAGGATAGAAGTCAGGCAGGTGAATCAGCACCAGCTCATGGACTCTATTTGACTAAAGTAAGCTATCCAAAAGAAATTGTGAATGTCCAATAATGTAAGTGGAAAAGCCTTTGATCTAGGCCTCTTAAAAAAAATACTTGCTTATGTAAAACCTTATAAAGGAATATTCATAGGCGCTTTTCTCTTAACGGTTGTGCTCTCTGCTTTAACTACAGCAAGACCTATATTGATACAATACATTATTGACAATTTTGTACTTAAGCCAGATGCGGAAAGCTTACTAAGCTATACTCTAATTCTAACGGCTCTATTATTTGGTGAATCAATCTTTCAGTTCTTATTCCTTTATGCTGCTAATTATCTAGGGCAAAACATTCTTTATGACTTAAGAATTAAGCTATATGCGCACATCTTAAATTTTAAACTTCAGTATTTTGATACTACTGCAATTGGAACTTTGGTGACCAGAGCGGTGTCTGATATTGAAACCATCGCAGATATATTTGCGCAAGGCTTGCTCGTAATTTTTGGAGATCTCTTCAAAATACTAGTAATGGTTCTGGCCATGTTTTACTTTTTTGATTACCGTCTTGTACTTATTAGCCTTTCTGTTGTACCTGTTCTATATTACGCAACAAGACTTTTTCAAATAAAAATTAAATCAGCATTTCAAGATGTAAGAACTCAAGTAGCTGCCTTGAATGCTTTTGTTCAGGAGCATATAAGTGGAATGAATGTGGTTCAGATTTTTAATAGAGAAGAAAAGGAGCTAAAGAAGTTTAAAGAAATTAACCAAAAGCATAAAAAAGCCAATATTGAGTCTATCTGGTATTTCTCAATTTTCCTTCCAATTATAGAAATCATGTCTGCTATCAGCATAGGTCTGGTAGTATGGTATGGTGGCTTGGAGGCGGCTGAAGGTGGTACTAAAATGAGTTTAGAGATATTAATCAATCAATGGAGAGGAATTCCAATTGCTGATGAAAATATGGTTATTAGTCTTGGTGAAATAACTGCAATAATCATTTTTATAAATATGCTTTTTAGACCACTACGCCAGCTGGCAGATAGATTTAATACCCTTCAAATGGGTATGGTTGCCTCGGAAAGAGTTTTCAAAATCTTAGAATCTAATGACAGAATTCAAGACCAGGGAACAGAAAAGCTTGAAAATGTAAAGGGTAGCATAGTGTTTGAAGATGTCCATTTTGGGTATAATCAAAATGAGGAAATATTAAAAGGTGTATCCTTTGAATTGAAAGAGGGTGAAACTCTAGCAATAGTTGGTGCTACTGGTGCAGGAAAGTCTACTTTGATTAATCTTCTAAGTAGGTTTTATGAAATTTGGTCTGGGAGTATCTATCTAGACGGAACGGATATTAAAAACCTGAAGCTAAGTTCTTTAAGAGATCATATTGCTGTGGTTTTGCAAGATGTATTTTTGTTTTCAGATAGTATTTATAAGAACATCAGCTTAAATAAGGACATAAGCTTGGAAGAGGTGAAAAAGGCCGCAGAATTTATTGGGGTTGATGAATTCATTAATGAATTGCCAGAAGGTTATCATTATAATGTAAAAGAAAGAGGTAATATGTTGAGCGTGGGCCAAAGACAATTATTAGCTTTCTTGAGAGCATATGTGTCTAGCCCTTCTGTTTTAGTTTTAGATGAAGCTACTTCTTCAATTGACACTGAGAGCGAATTGCTGATTCAGGAAGCTATTGATAAGTTAACTGAGAACAGAACGAGCATTGTTATTGCCCATAGATTAGCAACCATAAAAAAGGCTGATAAGATCCTGGTGATGGATAAAGGGATAATTGTAGAAGAAGGAAAGCATTCTGAACTTTTAGCCATGAATGGGTTTTATACAAGGCTTTACGAAATGCAATTTAAAGCTCAAGAATTTTAATAGGAATAAGGAAATCTGTTCATTTTCTTTTTTGTCTTAACCCCAATACCATAGTATAATGCCATGCTAATTGTCGGAATGAAACCTAAAGCAATTAAAATAAGCATGAGTCGATCTCTATCTTGGGTATAGAATAAATAAGAGTAGATAACCAATATCAGAATCATAAAAGCAAAGGATAAATTAAATCCAATACGTACAAATTGATATCTTTTAGAAAGACGTAGAAAACTAGGTATTCTTTTTTCAACAAGAAACAAAATTGTATTTGTACTTCTTAAAGATAGAGGCATAGGACTATTCCTAAGGCTAGATTTTATTTCCTCAATTTCATAACCATTTTGTTTTTTCAGAAAATAGTATTCTGCGAGCTTATTAACATAGTCCTTAATCCAAAAATAAAGCCCACATAAAAATGTGGGCTTTGGCCATAAAATGTTTATCAACTTATTTATTACGAGTTTTCTTCAGAACTATTTGTATCAACTGACTTATTCATATCAGATAACTCATTGGTTGCTGCAAAAGAAGTAATCATACTATTCATCATATCGCTGGCCGCATTGGGAGTGTTTGGCAATAGAATTAAACTACTCTTTGAATGCTCACTGACATGACTTAATGTATCGTAATGTTGCGTGATAACTATAAGAGCAGAAGCTTCTTGAGAATTAATCCCTACCTTATTTAAGACTTCAACACTTTCTTCCAATCCACGAGCAATTTCTCTTCTTTGATCGGCAATTCCTTGCCCTTGAAGTCTTTTGCTTTCAGCCTCAGCTGTGGCCTTAGCAACTATCTTGATCCTTTCAGCTTCTCCTTCATATTCTGCAGCCGTTTTCTCTCTTTCAGCAGCATTAATTCTATTCATGGCTTCTTTTACCTGTAATGCAGGATCTATATCAGTTACAAGTGCTTTGGTAATATCATATCCATAGTCATTCATTGCTTGTTGCAATTCTCTTTTTATCGCATTAGCGATATCATCTTTTTTCTCAAAAACATCGTCCAGTTTTAAGCGAGGAACTTCCGCTCTTACTGTGTCAAAAACATAAGAAGTAATTTGATCTTGAGGAGCATCAAGTTTATAGAAGGCCTCGTAGATTTTAGCGTTTAAGATCATATACTGAACGCTGACTTTCATCTTTACAAACACATCATCCTTTGTCTTTGTCTCAACAATCACATCCAATTGTTGAACTCTTAGGCTTACTCTACCTGAAATTCTATCAATAAATGGAATTTTTAAATTAAGCCCTGAACTTCTAACGGAATGAAATTTACCAAGTCTTTCAACTAATGCGGCCGTTTGCTGCTTCACCGTGAATAGTCCTAAAAATAAAAGGACAAGAACTATTGCTATAAAAAGATAAATGAGTGTCATAAATTAGCTTTATTTGAGTTTAGTTAATAGGTTTAGCCAAGGTAAGTATAAAGCCATAATTAGATTGTTTTTTGATTAAATACTACAGAATATTAAATCTTGATCCTTCTGCAACAAGTCAGGAGATAAAAAATCAATATAGAAAGTTAGCAAGGCAGTATCACCCTGATGTAAATAATAGCCCCGATGCTAAGGAAAAATTCCTAGAAATTCTTGAAGCCTATGAGATGGTTATTGGCATAAGGAAAGCCAGAGTTAAGGCTCAGTCAGACTATCCGCCTAAACATTCTGCTCCTCATGCCAAGCCTAAGATGAGCGATAAGGAGTTTCATGATTTACAGGAGAGAGTTGCAAAAGAGAAAGCAAAAGAGCGAGCTAGGGCTAGATATGTGAAGTATAAAAAACAAAAGGAATTAGAACAATCTAAAAGCTTCTCTAAAGGAGTTCTGGGTTTTCTGATATTAGTTGGCTTGATCGCAGTATCGATTTACGGAAATAAACTATTTATCATTTGGAAAGTAAGTCAGGATCCATTTTTATTGGAAGCCCGAGTTATAGAGTTGGGCACCAAGCAAATGGTATATCAATATGAATATAATGGCCATGTATATACCGATGGAAACTTTGTTAGAAGTCATGGACTTGAAATGATCGCAAAGAATGGAATGCCAATTAAAATTGGAGATGGCTTTCAATTAACCATTAACAAAGAGGATCCTAGCTATAAGCTTATTGACTTTGAAAAGGTTTCAGTTAGGACTTTAGATAGATATTTTAAAGTTTGTAGAAATAAGGTGCTAAATCTTATGGAGGAGGAGTGGAGCGATTTAAATGAAAGGGAAAGGTTTGCTAGATCTAGTTGCTTGGTTAGTTTAGTATTTGAAAAAGATAGAATTTCCGGACTTAGTAATATTTATTACCATAATGCCAACCCACTAGAGAACATTATTGATAATAAGATTAGTTGGTTCTTTTATGAGAAAATGAATACTTATTCTAATTCTCTTCAGCTCTGTAATGGAGAGGTGATTGATTAGCTTTTTACCTTTAATCCCTAATGATTTGCTTATTTTCGCTGCAACAATTTTAGTTTATGTCCGTAAAACCAAGTTTACCTAAGGGAACCCGAGATATGCTTCCTAAAAGCATGTTAGAAAGGGAGTTTATTATTGACTCCATAAAAAAGGTGTTTAAAAAGTATTCATTTTCTCCAATAGAAACTCCTGCAATGGAGAATATTAGTACCCTCAGTGGGAAGTATGGAGATGAGGGTGATCGCTTGATTTTTAAAATTTTGAATTCAGGAGATTTTCTGGCTAAAGCCGATAAAAACGCTCTTGAATCTTTGGACTCAAAGAGCTTAACTTCTAGTATTTCTGAGAAAGCTTTGAGGTACGATTTAACAGTTCCTTTTGCTCGTTTTGTGGTGCAGAATCAAAATGAAATCAATTTCCCTTTTAAGAGATATCAAATTCAGCCAGTCTGGAGAGCGGACAGGCCTCAAAAAGGGAGGTTTAGAGAATTTTTTCAATGTGATGCTGATGTAATCGGCTCCAATTCATTGCTCTTAGAACTTGAGTTTGTCAAAATCTATGATGAGGTATTTTCTTCACTTGGATTAGACGTAGATATTAGAATTAATAACAGAAAAATTCTTGCTGGGCTGGCATCTGTTTTTGGTGTTGAAAATAAATGGACTGACTTTACAATTACTTTAGATAAACTGGATAAAGTTGGTTGGGGAAAACTAAGTGTTGAATTCCTGGAAATGGGAATAACTCAGGCTAATGTTGATAAACTTGAGAAAATTTTCATTGAGAAAAGAACTAATGCTGAAACTTTTGAGTTGCTCAAGAATATCCTTGAAACAAACCAAGAAGGAAGTAAAGGCCTAGAGGAGCTCAAATTTGTTCTTGATAATATTCAAACTTTAAATATTCAAAATGATCTTTCTTTTGATCCTAGCTTAGCTAGAGGATTAAACTATTATACAGGTGCTATCTTTGAGGTGGTAGCAAATGGAGTAGAACTTGGATCAATTGGAGGTGGGGGCCGCTATGACGAGCTTACCGCGATATTTGGATTAAAAGGAATTTCAGGTATAGGCGTTTCATTTGGCTTAGATCGAATTCAAATCGCTTTAGGCGAAAAGAACCTATACCCTAAAACAAACATCCAAAGTACGGAGATAATGTTTCTAAATTTTGGTGAGGAAGAAGCTCTTTTTGGTCTAAAACTAGCGACAGAATTGCGGGATCTAGGAGTCAAAACGGAGGTGTATCCTGATAAGGCTAAGATCAAGAAGCAAATGGATTTTGCCAATAAGAATAATGTAAAATATGTTGTTCTTTTAGGTAAAGACGAGATGGAGTCTGGAGAATATACTATAAAAAACATGGAATCTGGAGATCAGTTTAAGCTGAGTAGAATTGAACTTTTAGAAAAATTTAACTTACAAAATAAGCGTACTGATGGAAAACACTAATTTGATTATTAGTCCAGATCACCTAAGATTAGAGAGCCTGTATGAATCTTGGATTGAGGGTAGAGGGATTGAGCTTTCTCAGGAATCTAAAGGCTTAATAATAAAGTGCAGAGATTATTTGGATGCAAAAATGCTTCAAGCTGAGACACCTATTTATGGCATAAATACAGGTTTCGGCTCACTTTATAATATCAGTATTGAAGGCCACGATTTAGAAAGTCTTCAAGAAAATCTCGTGAAGTCACATGCCTGTGGAGCAGGTGAGGAAGTGGACAGTGAGATTGTGAAGATGATGCTGCTTTTAAAAGTAAGGTCATTGAGCTTTGGTCATTCAGGTGTACGTCTTGAAGTTGTTGACTATTTATGCAAGTTTTTTAATGAGGATCTTCTGCCTGTTGTTTATGAACAAGGTAGTCTTGGTGCCTCAGGCGACTTGGCGCCATTGGCTCATCTAAGTTTGGCTTTATTAGGCGAGGGCGAAGTTTATTTAAAGTCTGAGAGAATGTCAGCTCAATCAGCGCTTGAGAAAATCGGCCTAGAGCCCCTAAAATTAAAATCTAAAGAAGGCCTGGCTCTATTAAACGGAACACAGTTTATGTTGGCTTTTGGTGTCATTGGTCTTTTCAATAGTATGCGAATTTCTTACCTAGCAGATCTGATTGGATCTATTAGTGTTGACGCATTTGATGGAAGAATTGAGCCGTTTGATCATCTTGTACACAAGGCTAGGCCTCATAATGGTCAAATAAAGACCTCAGAAAGAGTAAGAGAGTTTTTGGAAGGTAGTGAGTTGATTAATAGACCTAAAGTTCATGTTCAAGATCCGTATTCATTTAGGTGCATTCCGCAAGTACATGGAGCTACAAAAGATGCCTTAGAATATGTTTATAAGACATTTAGTACAGAAATCAATTCTGTGACCGACAATCCAACTATTTTTCCTGATGACGATAAGATAATTTCTGGTGGTAATTTTCATGGTCAGACCTTAGCCTTGGCCCTTGATATGTTGGCTATAGCTATTGCTGAATTAGGAAATATATCCGAAAGGAGAACATATTTATTAGTCAGTGGTCAAAGAGAGCTTCCGGCATTTCTTGTGGCAAGACCAGGGCTTAACAGCGGACTGATGATTGCGCAGTATACTGCGGCTTCAATAGTTAGTCAGAATAAGCAATATTGCACACCTGCGTCTATAGATTCTATTGTTTCAAGCAATGGGCAAGAAGATCACGTAAGTATGGGAGCAAATGCAGCAACCAAAGCTCATAAAGTAATAAACAATGTGTTTACAGTTTTAGGGATTGAGCTTATGAGCGCCTCTCAAGCCTTGAAATTTAGAGACCAAAATAGTTCAGAATTTATTGAAGCTCTATTAAGTGCTTATCGCGATGAGGTTCCATTTATTAATAAGGATAGAATTTTGAGTACAGACATTGCCGCCAGCAAGAACTTTATTAGTACTCTTGAACTAGACTCGGAATTGATATTTTAACGATAAAGGGTAAAGCTCCCTTTTTTTACCTCTTTGCCAAATTGTAAATTATAAGTATAAACACCTAGTGGTGCTGGTTCACCATTAAAATAACCATCCCAAAATTCTGAATAAGGATTTTGGGTATAGAAGATTATTTGTCCCCATCGGTTAAAAATTCTGAGCTCATCTTGCTCATTACATTGATTACCAGATATTTCATAAAAATCATTTAGGTCATCACCATTTGGAGTAAAGGCATTTGGAATAAAGACCTCGCCTTGTATTCTGTCTAATTTCAATATAGATTCTTGAACATAATCAGTATTACAAACACTATCATTGATAAGTATTCTAACTGGGTAAATTCCGTCCTGTGTCAATTTTATCCCTGGCTCTCTGCCCGTATATATTCCAACTCCATCAATTTCCCAATAGTAAGAATAAGATGGTTTATCATTGATGAAACTCACAACAACTGATCCATCAGAGCAATCAGAAAAGCCCATTTGAACTACAGGTGTAGGAATGGTGTCTATAAAAGTAATAAATGTGGATGTAGTATCTGAACTAACACAGCTCGTATCCAGGGCTATGAGCTCTATCTCGTAGGTTCCGGGAGCAGAGTAGCTATGATTAGGATTAAAAGCTGTTGATGAGGTGCCATCTCCAAAATTCCATTCATAGACATTAGCCTTAGAGCTAAAGTTTGAAGTCTTTATCTTGTATTCGCTGTCGCAAGCCGTATATTCTACTGTAAAGCTAGCAATAGGCTCAATTCCTTTGTCATGAGTGATGCTGATTAATGTAGTATCTGAAGTGCCGCAAATAGTGTCATAGCTAACTAACGTAATAGTGTATGTTCCAAAAGTAGGGTATAGGGTTGTCGGTTCAAAATCTGTTGAAGTATTGCCATTGCCAAAATCCCATAAAAAGGAGTTCGCATTACTGCTCCCATTCGTAAATTTAACTTCTAAAACTTGACAAGAAGTATCAACAATTGACGAAAAATTAATACCACTTTCGGCAGTAACAACTTGTTGAAAATCCAGTTTAATTGCGCCTAAATTACAATTAGAACTTCCATTTGTAGTGGAGTAAGCATTTGGAGTTGTAGGATAAGTGCCTCCATTACATGCAGCGCAAACACTTTGATAAACAATTCCATTTCTATCAAACCGGCTTGTGCCTCCATCTACATGTTCAGCAGCAGATCCGCCAAAAAAACTACCAAAAACTAAAGCTTCTGCATTTCTTGAAAGAACCATAAAATAGAAGTCGCTCCCGTCAGATGTGCTTTGCAAAGCATCAGGTGTAATTGCAAGTTGCATGGTGTTTCCTCTTGAGAGGCCCGTAGAGCTCACTCTGTTTGAGGATCCATTCCAGCCGCTGAGATATATATTTAAACAATCATCAACCATGAAAGCCGTTGGTACAAGATCAAATTTATTTAGCCCGCTCCCAATTTCAGTTTGCCAATTTCTTAAGCTAAGATCACGATTGTATTGAATAATAAATTGCTTACTATTTGGATTCGAATAGGTGTTTGCAGAAGCTTGAGTTGAGCTATCACTTTGACCTAGAGTATAGATATTGTCGTTTTTATCAATTTCAATAAAGTAGGTCTGATCGTATCCACTATTTCCACAATAGGTGGCTTTCATCATAGTTCCATTCCCTCCATTCAGTTTCCAAAGAAAACCATCGGTATTTCCGCTGTACGTTAAATCGTCAGCATCAATAGAGGTTGTAACGTTATTACTCTTGGTGCCCCCGGCCACATAAATATCGCCTTGAGCGTCAATTTTAAGTGAATATGCAACATCTTCGTCAGCTCCGCCTAAGCGGCTCCCCCAAATTAATTGAGATAAATTTTGGTTGAAGGCTACTACAATTGCATCTTGGTTTCCTAATGAATTGAAATTGCTAATACTAAAATTTGTGCTGGACGTATTACTGGCGATATAAACATTATCTGCTGCATCCACTGTAATTTCTCCTCGACTTAAATCCCCATAATTTTCATAGATTCCTGTATTTACTCCGTCCATGTCATTTCCCCCAAAATAAGTAGAGGCTAAAAGGGTAGTGCCATTTGAGCTTAGTTTACTAATCACTAGATCTGCACCATTATTAAAATTCCATGGAAAGGCGGTAGTATTCGGTCCGCCACCATATATTCCTTGATATGCGTTGGTTGTAAGAGGGTAATCACTGGATCCTGTTGTAGCAAGAATTAGCAGTTCACCCTGGCTGTTTTCAATTAAACTAGAGGGTAAGTCTATCCCTGTACCTCCTATATAGGTTGAGTATACTAATTGGGTCCCATCAGATGTAAATTTGGATATAGTGATATCTCTTACGCCATTAAATGTGCTTTGATATGCTCCAAGGCTTGTTGGGTACCCAATAGCTTCTGCGATTCCACCGGCATACAAACTTCCATCTGCTGAATAAGTGGCTGTAAATCCAAAGTTGTCAGAAGTTGATCCACTAAGAGTAGAGAATTCTAAAACAGGGTCTATAATTAGCTCAAAATCAGAATTATATCTTTTGGCTTTAAAACCGACTGTACTGTCATTTATTAGGATGTACTCAACTTTTATAATTTTTTTAATGCCATTTATAATCTGATATGAAACGGGGATGCTTTCCACAAGATTACCTTTTGGAGATTTGATTATAAGTTTGCCTTCCTCAATTCTCAAGCCGTCTATTCCATTATATTCAAGTTGTATTTCCGACATGTCGGACTTTGGTTGGAGTCTAATATTATATTTTAAATCATTTCCTTGAGGGAAGTATTCAATGTTTATATTTTGATAGATGTTATTATAAATAATGCTCTCAGCAATTGCCACTTCTGATTTCCAGTATTTGGGATCATTTCCTAGGATATAATTGTGATAAAATTTCCCCTCTTGCAATGCTTGCAATTTCACTGACTTTGATGCTCCAGAGAACTTCATTTCATAGGCAAAACTAATTTCGGGTATATCATGATGATTGCCTTTATTAGCCTGATGTTGATGAGGATCTGGAGTATTGCTAAAGTTTCCTAGAATACTGCTGTCCGAGAAGAAAAAGGCTCCTTCGTTAATAGGTAGCTTGAAAGTGAAATCCTGGCCCCATTGGCCACTATTTTCAATAAAGAAACCATTTTGTTCAGCAACTTGACCTTTTGAAATAAAGACAAAAAGGGAAAGAAAGAAAATGAATAATATGTAGTTTTTACTCCTCACGGACTTTAAAAATACAACTTAGGCCTGTACTATGAGTAAAATTGAATCACACAATTAGTATTCGGCTTTTTGCAGCTCAGCTATGAGCACGGATAGCTTACCTTTAGAATTAGGGAATGCTATTAAATACATATTGTCAGAAGGTTTTAAATTCAATTTGTTCTCAATGTCTGAAGCCTTTAATTTGGGGTATCGAGATACTACATTATACTTAGATTTTTTTAAATCTTTTGAAAGCCCTGAACTGCTTTTTATTAGCTTTAATATTCTGCCGTTAAAATTAGAGATGTAACTTTCAGAAGAGTATAAGTTTCTTGCTTGACCTAATTGTAACAATCCCAATTCAGTTGCGTATTGATCTGAAAGATTGGCCTTGATCAATGAAGTATTGGGAATATAGATATAATTCAATGGGACTTCCGTATTTGCAATCTCAGGTGCACTTGAATTATAAAGAGTGCTATAGTCTTGTACTGGACCTTCAGACTCGATATTAATACATCTTATTTTTAACTGCTCTGTAGCCTGATTGCTTGATTGAATGCTCAATACCTCCTTGCATTCATTTCTATCACTAATGACCCAGATTTCACTTAAATTAATTAGGTCCTGTATGATGGATTGTAAAGAAATCATTGGGCTTAACTTGCTTACAATTAGATTGCTACGATTTAAAAGATCTTCTTGAATATCAATTAAATTTGGGCTACAGTCTGTAAGATTAATCAACTTAGTTTCTTTATTCCTACGATCAGGATCAAGAAAGATAAGATCATAATCATCATCCATTTCCAACTTGTTTGAATCCTTAATGACAGCTTGAAAATTTAACTTTAAAATTGAAAAATTATAGATCGCGATATTTGCAAGTTCTTCATTTAACTCTACATAAGTTGCTTGCTTAAATTCTTTAGAATGACATATAAAATCAATGCCCAAGCCACCACTTAAATCGATCATTTTATTTCCACAAAACTGTTGTGATCTCCATTTAGCCACCGCTTCAGCTGATGATTGTTCTAAGTTGAGCTTTTTTGGTAGACAGAGTAAAGGGTTGGAGTAGAAGCTCGGAAGTTTCTTCTTTATTTTTTGCCTTGCGGCGATTTGTTCAACAAGAAAGAGTTTGTTTTGATCCTTAGCGTATTGAAAGATTAATTCACTGATATTAGCTGATAGCCCGGCTTTTATAAAATTAATGCTTTCATCTTGAGAAAGGAGCTCTTTAATATCCTTGATTTGCATCCCTAGGGTTTTCAATTCCAGTAAGTCTTCTTACGATTTTGACATGAGGGAAGAACTCCATAGATATTTGTCTGATTACACTATAGGTGGGAACAGCTATAATCATCCCTGGTATTCCCCCAAGAGTGGCGGCAAATGAAATTACTAGAAATATTTCAAGTGGATGCGCATTAATGGAGTTCGAGAAAATAATGGGCTGTGAGATGAAATTATCTATGAGTTGGACTATTCCAAAAACAGTCATAATCATTACCACTAATTGCCCAATAGGACTGTCTAATTCGCCAGCTAAACTTTGTGTAATGCCTAATAGCAGGCCAAAGCTAAGTCCAATAACTGGTCCGAGATATGGAATTATATTTATAAGTCCAGCAAACAATCCAATGACTATTGTGTTTGAGAAACCTACAAAGCTTAATCCTATGGATATCAATGTGGTAATTATTGTTATTTGAAGTATTAGTCCAGTGAAATAACGTGCTAAATTTTTCTTTAATCTAGGAGAGACATGAAGAACTTGAGCTTCATATTTGTCTGGTACGATAGCAAGAATTATGGACCTGAAAAGATGCTTTTCTTTTAAAAAGAAAAAGGTTATAAAAATGATAGAGAATATCGCAAAAAATGCATTGCCCAAACTTCCAACTAAACTTTGAAAAGTATCTGCCACATTTTCAAAATTCAAGGCAGAAATCAGATTATCCGTTAATCCGCTTACAAAGCTCTGCGAATCATAATCCTTAATAAATAGTTTAGTGTATTGATTAATTTCTTGATCTAGGTTTAAAAGCATCACGTTCATATCAATATCACTAAAGACACTTAACTCTGATATTAAAGAAGGTAAGAGTAGAGTAAGTCCTCCTGCAAATAGAAAAATCATTGAGAAAAGTGTAATTGCTGCAGCAACAGACCTACTGATGTGAAACTTCTTAATTCGTCTGGTAACTAAAATATCAACAAAGGGCTTACCAATAAGAGCTAATACAGCAGAAATAATTACAAAAGTAATTGTCCCGATTACTTCGTTTAAAAGTATGCCTAGAGTAAATACCGCGGCCAGAATGAAAATAATTCTCAATACCGGATTTACAATATTTTTATTGTCCATTACTTACCCTTAAAAGTGAATTCAATAATGTTAGCACCCATTTTAAGTGCCTGAAATCTTTTTTCTTCAGAATCATTATGCACCGATGCATCTTCCCATCCATCGCTTAAATCAGATTCATAAGTATAAAGTAAAACCAATTGTCCTTCTAAAAAAATTCCTAAAGCTTCAGGCGGCTTATTGTTATGTTCATGAATTTTTGGAAGGCCTTCCGGAAACTTAAAATATCCATTAAAAATAGCATGATTCCTTGGAATTGCTACTAACTCATTATTAGGAAATAGCTTCTTTAGTTCAGCCCGAATAAAAACATCCATTCCATAATTATCATCAATATGTAAGAATCCCCCAGCCTGTAAATACTGAATAAGATTCTTACTCTCTTCATTAGATAAAACAACATTTCCATGACCCGTTAGATGTAGAAATGGATAATTAAAAATATCAGGAGAAGCAAGCTCAACAGTAGCATAGTCAGCGTCTATATTGGTGCTTAATTCTGAATTACAGAATTCAGAAAGATTGCTTAGTGCGGTAGGATTAGCATACCAATCGCCTCCACCATTATATTTTACTAATGCAAACTTTATATTCTGCCCAAACGTTAGGTTGATGAAAAGACTGAATAATATTGTGAATTGTATTTTCTTCATTAGAATGTTCAAAACTAAGCTTTATCAAATTAATGAACGCTTAATAATTTGGGCAAAGTATTCCGCAATTTATTTCGGAAATTTAGATAATCTTAAAATGAACAACAATTCTAAGGACCATAGGTATGTTTAAGCGATTAGTTATTCCTTTGTTTGCCCTACTATTTGGCAGTGGGTCAATATTTTCCCAAACTACTACCACAGCAACTTATACAACTGGTGTTGGCCAATCACTAAGACTTTTTGGAGCGATAGATACTTCAGACGAATCATCCTGTGCTCTTTCGCTAAATGTTCCTGTTCCAGCAGGGCGATATGTAACAGGAGTAAAAGTAGAATATGACTACGAATCTTTGTTCTTTAGTCAGAGGTCACAACAAGTGTCTTACTTAGAATGTATAACAACTAATATTAAAGAAAATAGTGTTACTCCAGGGCCAAATCTTAATTCACCAGGAGTCGCATCCTATAATAGAAGCGGATTAACAATAGCTAATGGAGTTGTACCTGCAGGAGGATTGACATTTGAATTACATTCTTTCTCAAGCTCTGGAGGAGCAGCTTGCAGTTCACAATTTAATAGAATTAACAATAACACATTTAAAATTGAAGTTACACATATCGCTGCCCCAGCTTGTTTGCCACCTACAGCATTAACAAACTCTAATATACAAACCAATAGTGCAGATTTAAATTGGACATCAGGGGGTGCTACAAACTGGCAATTGGAATATGGAGTAGCTGGATTTACACCTGGCACAGGTACTCTTGTAAACGTTACTTCAAAACCTTACAATTTAGGAGGGCTCAGTGCGGCTACAGCCTATGATTTTTATGTTAGAGATAGCTGTGGTCTAGCCGATGTTTCATTTTTTTCTCAGAAGGGAAGCTTTAGAACAGCTTGTGGAATCAACCCTTTACCATATGTTCAAGATTTTGAGTCTTCAAACTGGCTAACAAAGCAGGGTTTTCAAGGCAAAGGATCAATCGACACATGTTATAGAAGAAACCTGAACTCCATATATTCATTTGCTCCAGGGCCCCAGCAATTTGATCAATTTGGAACTGGTCCAAGTGTTGATCATACCACAGGTTCAGGAAAATTTATTTACGCTGAATTTTTAGGTTTCGGAGGCGCAGGCCCTTTTAGCGCTGGATTTGTAACTCCGGACATTGACTTATCTTCTGTAGATACGGCTCAATTAAGTTTTTATTATCATGCCTTTGGTTCTGGAATGGGCACAATGACAGTTCAGATTTCAAACAATTCTGGAGCCTCATATTCAAATTTAGGTAGCATTGTAGGGCAGCAGCAAACTTCAAAAAATGCGAATTGGGAAGAACAGATTTATAATTTAGATTCCTATGTAGATGATACTGTGAGGCTTAGATTCATAGTCGCATTAACTGCTTTCCAGAATAATAGTGAATTTGCTATAGATGATATTAGTATTAAAAGAAAGCCAACATGCTTAAAGCCTAGTGCGTTAAGTACAACAGCTTCAACACAAAACAGTGTTACTTTATCATGGACATCAGGAGGAGCCTCTAACTGGCAAATTGAATATGGTCAGCCTGGTTTTACTCAAGGAACTGGAACTTTACTTTCTGCTTCAACAAATCCAACAACCATAAGTGGATTAAACCCAAGCTCTAATTACGATTTCTATCTTAGAGATAGTTGTTCAGCAACAGATTTGAGTGAATGGATTGGACCTTTTACTGGTTCTACTCTTTGTGGAATTACAGTGGCACCCTATGTTGAAAATTTTGACAACTCTAAATGGGTTGAAGCACCCTTTTTTAATCAAATGGGAACCATAGATACTTGTTGGACAAGGACTAGAGTGAATTATATTTTTGTTCCAGGGCCAGGTTTTAACCTTTTTTCTAGTGGCCCAAGTTCAGATCATACCACAGGGAGTGGAGGATTTATTCAGGCAGAAAGAATTGGCTTTTCAACAGCCACTGAAACTGCGGAAATTGAATCACCTCAAATAGATTTAAGTGCCTTGACCATTCCCGAGTTAAGTTTCTGGTATCATATGTATGGCTTAGATATAACTTTTCTTGAGGTTGAAATTTCTAATAATAATGGAGTGAGTTTTACTAACGTTCTTACTCTGACTGGCCAAAAGCAAAACTCCAAGACCGATGCCTGGAAAGAAGCAATAATAGATTTGAGTGTCTATGCAAATGATACTATCATTATCAAATTTATAACAGAAAAAACTGGATTTGGTCTAAACGCTAGGGTATCTATAGATGATGTGGATATCCATGAACAGCCAGCGTGTCCTAAACCTCAGAATCTAGTAGTTCAAGGAAGTAGCTCCAACTCAGTTACTTTGAGTTGGTTAAGCGGTGGAGCTGCAAATTGGGAAGTTGAATATGGCTCAATTGGATTTACTCCAGGTAGTGGAACCAGAGTACAGATAAGTTCAAACCCGGCTACTATATCGGGCTTGAGCCCAAATACCACTTATGAGTTTATTGTAAGAGATAGCTGTGGTATTGGAAGTACTTCCGATTGGTCTAGTGATATATTAGGAAAAACAAATTGTTTGCCCGTAAATGCACCTTATACCGAAGATTTTGATGGATCAGATTTCACAGTAGGTGTATTTAATACAGCAGGAACTATTAATAGCTGTTGGAGGAGAGATACAACTTCTAGCTTTTTGTTTGATGTAGGACAAAATGGAACACAGGCTTTTAATAGTGGTCCAAATGGTGACCATACTAGTGGAACAGGAAAATTCTTATATACAAGAGATGTTTTTGGTGCAGGAGCTTCAAGAAGCGATGGCGAAATCTATTCACCATCAGTAAACCTTGGACCCTTAACTAATCCTGAGCTTAGATTCTGGTACCACATGTTTGGACAAGATATTGACAGTCTTATTGTTGAGATTTGGAATGGTTCTACATGGACAAGAGAAGACTTTAAAAAAGGTCAAGATCAGACGTCATCTGCCGCTGCATGGAAAGAGGTAATCGTAAACCTTGCTAGTTATGCGAATGATACGATACAAATTAAATTTCGCGGAGTTAGAGTTGCTAATGGTTTCTTCAATAATATAGCAATTGATGATGTAAAAATCGACGAACAACCAAACTGCCCTCAACCAACTCAGTTAGTTGCTCAAAGTATTGGAGCAACTTCAATTGATTTTTCTTGGACAAGTGGAGGGGTAGCGACAAATTACCAATTCGAGTATGGAGCTGCCGGATTTACAAAAGGAAGCGGAACTATTGTAAACGCTTCTTCTAATCCATACACCTTTAACAATTTATCGCCGGGAGTGAGTTATGACTTCTATCTAAGAGATAGTTGTGGTGCTAACGACTTTAGTACTTGGCTTGGCCCAGTTACCTTTGCTACAGCTTGCTTACCGATCACTGCTCCATATTTAGAAGACTTTGAAACTTCAGATTGGACATCAGGCTTAACATTTAATGATAGTGGCACAGTGAATAACTGTTGGACTAGAGTAATCATTCCGGAGTATATTTGGAGGACGGGCCCTGAACCTTTTAGCAATAATTTTACAGGCCCTTCTGGGGATCACACTAGTGGATCCGGCAAGTATTTATTTACAGAATCCTATTTTAATTTTGGTGGGACAGCTCCTTTTACGGCTGAAATTATTAGTCCTTTCATTGATTTATCGGGCTTAACAAATCCTCAGTTAACCTTCTGGTACCATATGTTTGGAAATGCTATCGGCGACTTTGATGTCGAAATTAGTAATGGAGGCGCCTTTACAAATATTTTCTCTGCATCAGGTCAGCAACAGACGGCTGATACAGAAGCTTGGTTAGAGGAGATAATTAGCCTATCCGCTTACACTAATGACACCATTAGATTAAAGTTCATCGGTGAGAAAGCAAACTTTAGCACTCTTGCTGATATTGCTATTGATGATGTTGAAATTGATGAGGCTCCATCTTGCCCAAAACCATCTAATTTAACTGTTCAGCAGATTTCAATTAATACGGCCAGATTAGGCTGGACAAGTGGTGGCGCAACAAATTGGCAATTAGAATATGGTGCACCTGGCTTTACTCCGGGAACAGGAACTCTTGTCAACGTAAACTCCAAGCCTTTTACACTTACTAATTTGGCATCTGGAACTGCTTATGATTTTTATGTTAGAGATAGTTGTAGCGCAACGGACTTAAGTGAATGGTTTGGGCCGGTTTCTGATACCACTGACTGCGATGTATTTGTGGCTCCCTATACTGAAGATTTTGAAGGTTCTTTCTTTATTCCATCAAATGGCAACTTCTTTGATATAGGTTCTATCAGTCCCTGTTGGGATAGAACTTCATTTGGTAATCTAAGTTGGCGTACCGGAATTGGAACAGGTCAAAATATTCTTTCCGGTCCTGACAAAGATCATACAAATGGACTTGGTCAGTATATGTTTATTAGAGGATTTGGATCTGGAAATGCTGATCTGATTCTTACCACCCCAATGATATCATTGGATACCTTATCTACTCCAGAACTTCGATATTGGTATCATATGTTTGGAGCTAATATTAGTAAGCTAGAAATATTTGCTAGAAGAAGTAATGCAAGCAATTGGACATCTTTATCAGTTATAACTGGAGCACAACAGAATAATGCGTCTGATGCCTGGGAGGAAGACGTTGTTTCCCTCAGCTCATATGTAGGTGATTCCATAGAAATAAGATTTAGAGGATATCGTACTGGTTTTGGTCAAAATCATGAAATAGCAATTGATGATGTTTGGATTGGAAACAGCCCTACATGTACTAGACCCACAAGTATAACTACAGGGGCTAGAACCCAAACTACAATTGCGTTATCTTTTGTAGGAGGAGGAGCAAATAAGAATATTATTAAATACAGAATTGCTGGATCTAATGATCCTTTCACTTTTGTTGGTGTCAGAAATACTTCCAATGTAGTATTAACAGGATTGAACAGTGGAACTCAATATGAAATATTTGTTGCGGATAGTTGTTCTGCTGGAAATTTGAGCTTGTATCAAGGACCCGTATTGGCAAGTACAGATTGCGGTATTAAAACTGCTCCTTATACTGAAAGCTTTAATAGTGGTCAGTGGGTAGGTGGAACTGGTTTTCAAAATACGGGGGCAAGTATTAGCCCATGCTGGACAAAGCCTACAACTAGCCCTGAATGGGGTACCAGGCAAGGTCCAACTGCTATCTTTAGTTCTGGACCATCTGGTGGTCAAGATGGAAAGTATATTTATATTGTCTCAGGCTCTGGTAATGGTTTTGCTTCTATAACTAGTCCTCAAATAATTATTCCAGCTAGTCTAAATCAACCTCACCTATTCTTTTACTATCATATGTATGGAAGTCAAATAGATAGCTTAAGTGTGCAAATTAATGATGGTTCAGGTTGGACGGCAAGCTCTTGGAGTATTCAGGGCCAACAGCAGACTTCAAAAACTGCGGCCTGGAAAAAGGATTCAATTGATCTGTCTGCATACTCTGGAGACACTATTCAAGTTAGATTTGGAGGTAGTCAATTTGGATTCCAAGGTGATATAGCAGTGGATGAAGTAAGTATTCTTCCAATTTCACTTCCTTGTCCTGAGCCAACCGCCTTGAGTTTTACAAATATTGGTAACAATTCTGTTGAAGTAAACTGGACGTCAAATTCTGGAGCAAGCCAAATTGAAGTTGTTCCTAATGGGCAAAGTGTAGGAACAGGAGTGAGATATAGTTCTTCTACATCGCCATTTACTATTAATGGCCTTAATCCACTGACAAATTATAGGATATTTGTAAGAGATAGCTGTAACACTTTTGATTATAGTACTTGGGTGAGCGATACGTTTACAACAACTAATTGTGTTGCAGTTCAAGCGGCTTTTGTCCTAACAAATACTTATCTACAAATAAATGTTGATGCCTCAACTTCTGTGGGTGCTGATAGTATTTATTGGGATTTTGGAGATGGAACTAACTCAAGAATTAACCCTAGCAATCATAGCTATAGCGGTCCTGGAACTTATGACCTAGAGTTAATAGTTGAAAATAATTGTGGAAACCGAGATACTTTAGTTCAAACAATCACAATCTGTGATACTTTATTAGCAGACTTTACAAGAACCATAACTGGAAATACTCTTGATGTTGACGCTTCAATTTCTAAAAATACGAATGGTTATTTATGGGATTTTGGAGATGGAACTACAGATATAGGGCAAACTACTTCGCATACCTATAATAGCGCTGGTCAATATACAGTTGAATTAAAAGTGTGGAATGATTGCGGTGATACTCTAAGTCAATCGTACAACATAAACTTATGTGGAACACCTATAGCTAGCTGGACTTATTCAATATTAAGTTCCGGTGCAAATGGAATGCTTGTTCAGTTTGATGGAAGCGCAAGTCAGAACGCTAGTTCCTATAGTTGGACCTTTGGTGATGGAAACACTAATAATGTTTCTGCCATTCCTCAAAATTTATATGCAACTCCTGGCTTATTCTACCTTGTAAGACTTGAAGTGGCTAATCAATGTGGTCAAACAGACGTGAGCTCCTTTAGATTGAATCAAATTAGTTTGGATGAGTTTGAGTTGGAACAATTAATTAAAATATATCCTAATCCAATTAAAGAAAATCTCTGGTTAGAGTGGGAAGAAGAACTAGAAGTTCAAAGCATTAGAATTTCTTCATTAACTGGAGCTATAGTTAGGGAGTATAAGATTAACAATAGAAACGATAAAAGCTTCAAGATTAATTCTTCTGAATTAAGCCCTGCTAGCTATATAGTTGAGGTTATTAGCTCTGAAGGAGTATTACAGAAACAGATTATTAAAGTTCAATAGTCAAAATTCATTATGAATTAAAAGCAGCTGCACTGACTAGTGCGGCTGTTTCTGTTCTTAGACGCTTTTTCCCTAAGCTTATCGCGATAAACCCTATAGCTGTAGCTTCTTTAATTTCGCTTGGGTTAAAATCGCCTTCAGGCCCAATTAAAACTAGGCAATGAGTACTTTCTCTTAATAATTTAAGCCCATCAATTCTATTCTCCTTATCCAAGGATGAGTCAACATAAGCAATGAACTTATCGCCTTTAAACTCTTTTGATTGATTAATAAAGCTCTTAAAGGATTGGATCTCAGAAAGTTCAGGCAAATTGCTACTAAAGCTCTGCTTTGCCGCGGATAATATTACTCGCTTACCTCTTTCGTTTTTGAATATTTTTCTTTCCGAATTCTTGCAGATTATTGGATGAATCTTATCAATTCCTATTTCAGTTGCTTTTTCTAAAAACCATTCAAATCTATCATTGCTTTTTGTAGGGGCTACAGCAATTTCCAGATGACTGCTAAACTGCTCCCTTTCAAGGGTTTCAATTATTTTAAACTGTACTTTAGTTTTCTGTATTTCAGTTATTTGAGCTTGATAAATAACTCCTTTTCCCTCTGAAACAGCAAACTGATCTTCCTTGCTCATCCTCAGAACTCTCAAAGCATGATGACTTTCTTCTTTATTCAAGAAGCCTGAATTGTTTGATAGGTCTATATGCTCAGTATAAAAAAGATTCATGCCTCGGTTTAAGTCTAATTAATCATTTAATTTTTTTCTAGCCATGGTTGGGCTAGAATAATTGGCGAAATTTCCTTCTAAGTATTTGTAATACGCAGTAATAGCAATCATTCCCCCATTATCTGTACAATATTCAAAACTTGGAATATATGTGTTCCAACCCAAACTATTTTCTCTGCTTTTTAATCCTTTTCTAAGTCCAGAGTTGGCACTAACCCCACCAGCAATAGCAATAGAATTAATTTTTAGTGACCTAGATGCAGATTCAAGTTTTTCGAATAAAATTTCCAAAATTGTTGATTGTATAGATGAACAGAGATCTTCTAGGTTTTCTTCAATGAATTTAGGATTGTTGGAACACTCTTTTTGAATATAGTATAAGATGCTTGTTTTAAGTCCGCTGAAACTAAAATCAAGTCCCTTTACTTTGGGTTTATTAAATTTAAAACGTTGAGAATTCCCAAGTTGAGCATATTTATCAATTAGAGGGCCGCCAGGATATTGAAGTCCCAATATTTTGGCTGACTTATCAAAGGCTTCTCCCGCGGCGTCATCAATGGTTTGACCAATTATTTCGTATTCAAAATACGATTTAACATGAATTAATTGAGTATGTCCTCCGCTCACTGTTAAGCATATGAAGGGAAACTCAGGTTTTTTCATGGTGTCATTTTTGATAAAATGAGCCAATATGTGAGCTTGCATATGGTTTACTTCTATCAGAGGTTTGTCTAAAGCAAGAGCCATGGACTTAGCAAAAGAAGAACCTACTAAAAGTGATCCCATTAAGCCTGGACCGCTGGTATAGGCGATAGCATCTAAGTCTTTAGGCTCTATTTTAGCCCTCTTTAAAGCACGATCTACAACTGCTACAATGTTTTGTTGATGTGCGCGTGAAGCTAGTTCAGGAACAACTCCACCAAATTCTTGGTGAATCTCCTGATTTGCAGTTACATTTGTAAGTATTTTGCGGTCAACGGATACGGCCGCTGAGGTATCGTCACAACTTGACTCAATACCAAGTATCTTTAAACTCATAACGCAAAGGTAAGATTAGAAGACTATTAAAAATAATTGTTCGCTTCGCACTTTTTATTGCGACCTTATTATTGCTGTTCAGTTTGGGTATGAGCTTAAGCAGTACACAGACTTATATTGCTAAAAAATCTGTTAAATGGCTTAATGAGAATTATGATCTAGACGCCTCTATTCAAGGTATACGTTACGTTTTTCCTAATAGAATACGGTTAGAAAAAATCATGCTTCCAGACTATGTGGGAGATACTCTCATGTATGCAAAACGTATTAGTTTGGAAGTTGATTTTTATGATAATTTAAATAAAGAACTATCAATTTCTAATGTATTAGTGAATGGATATCGCTTTAAGCTATCAAAAAAAGATAGTATACAAACTAATATTTCTTATTTCACTCAAAAATTTAAAAGTGATAAAGTAAGTGAGACAAGTTTTAAACTTAAAGTTAAAGACGCCACTCTAAGAGATTCACATTTTTCATTTGATAGTGATCTTTGTCCAGAGTGCTTCTCAATGAACTTAAAGAAAATCAATGGAAATCTAGAAGTATTTCAGCTTGATGGAGCAAACTTTAACCTGATTACAGATCATTTGAACTTTTATGATCCTGCAGGTTTTACTGTCGTAAACATGAGTGGTGCTTATGATTATCAAGCAAATTCAATGTCTCTAAACAATTTTGAGCTCAATACAGAAGAAAGTGTCCTAAAGGGTGATTATTCTCTTGAATATAACAGCATAAATGACTTTTCTTATTTTCTTGATAAAGTTAAAATGAAGGCTAAGCTAAAAGAGTGCCGTCTAATTTCTTCTGATGTAAAATATTTTTCAAATTCATACCCTGACTTTCCCTTAAGCTATTTTAGTGGTGAGGTTGATGGAGTAGTGAATGCGCTAGAAGTAAGTAATATTGATCTTAGAACTGCCAATAATACAGAGCTAATTGGTGACATAAAGGTCTTTAGTCCCACTAATATGGACAGTCTGAATATAAATCTTAATGAAATCAGCCTTAATACTACGATTACTGATTTAAGAATTATCGCTAATGCTATAAATGTACCTCTAGATTTTAAAGAGTTAAATTCTCTAGAGCAAATCAATCTCAATGGAAGTTTGTTTGGACCAAGAGACGCTCTTGATGCAAATCTAAATCTAAATACCTCATTGGGTAATATTAGACTTGATGCTCTATTAGGTCTTAGTATTGAAGCAAATGATATTAGCTATGATGGAGATATAGAAGTTTTAAGACTAGAATTAGGAGAGCTAAGCCAACAATCAAATTTTGGAATGCTAAGTGGTAAGTTCAAGCTGAAAGGGAAAGGGTTTAATCCCCAAAGTATGAATAGTAATCTATTAGCCGATGTCGACCTTCTGGAGATTATGGACTATCCTTATTCAGGAATTAAAATTGATGGGCTTATTGGTGATGCTAAGTTTAATGGAGCATTGGACATTTCTGATCCGAACCTTCAGCTCCATTTTAATGGAATTGCTACATTAAATACTGATACGTCGGAATTCGCCTTTAAATCAGTAATTGATTTTGCAGACCTTCAGGCTCTAAAGTTGGTGAAGGATGAAAGTGCAATCTTAAAGACAACTATTACCTTAGATTTCAAGGCCATAGATTATGATAAATGGAATGGAGATATAGCTGTTTTTAATACAAGTTTTGAGAATGATTATAAGGCTTATTTTCTAGAGGAAATAAATATTAAGAGTAATAGTCTAACCTCTGATCGTAAAACCTTAAACTTAGAGTCTAAATATTTACAAGCATCCTTAGAGGGCCAATACACCTTTGAGAACATTGCTCAGTCCATTATTGCAGAGATTAATAAATACTATGGCATTAATGATCAGGTTTACCCAGAGAATACTAATTATAGTCTTGATTTAACAATTTTAGAATCAACTGTTCTAAATGAAATTCTTTTGAAAGATTATTATATTGGCTCCAATAGCAACCTCAAGATTAGGTACTCTTCTAATGAGCTCTTTGATGCCAGTTTTAAAACTGCACATTTTGCTTATCGCGATATTGAGTTAAGAAAACCAACATTCATCTATAAATCTAAGGACTCGTCTAGCACGGCCAGCTTATTTGTGCCCAGAATTCAAAAGTTTAATGCATGGAAAATTGATAGTTTAGCCTATACTCATGCTAGTTTTAAGGATAGCCTTCATTTTAACTCTTCTTTAATCCTATTGGATAGCATTGACTCTAAATTTGAATTAAGCGCAGGCATTACTAAAAGAAATTCATTTAATGACTATTCATTATTTCTGGAGCCAAGCCAGTTTAATTTAGGTGAAGATCTTTTCAAAATTCAGAGTCCTTTGCCTATATTCATTGATACCTTGGGCGCTGAAATTCAGTTTATGAGTGTTAGCAATGAAAATGATGATTTCACTATTTCTGGAAATATATCAAAGAACCCCTATGAGATTCTAAGAGTGAATGTTGATCATTTAGGCCTAGACATGCTGAATTACTTTATTGGCTCCGATAAGGCATATATTAAAGGGGCTGCTAGCGGAAACATATTATTCTCTCAAATCTTAAAAGAGCCAAAGTTTATAAGTGAGATTGTGGTAGATAGCTTAAGCATGAATGATACTTATCTAGGAAAACTTAGTCTTGGAACTAATTGGAGTATTGAAAAAGATACTGTTAGTATAAATTTAAGCCTACTTAGGGGTGATCTTGAAACCTTTAATGGTAAAGGTTACTATCAGGCGCGCGATGAAGGAAATATGGATCTTAATTTCCAATTTAATAGATTGCATTTAGCCGCTTTTAATCCACTAGCTCAAGGAATTGCCGAGAATTTACGAGGATATGCGGATGGAAATGTTAAGTTAAAAGGAAACCGTTCTAAACCAGAATTAAGTGGCGATTTAACCCTGCCAAAATTAGCATTTACTTTTAGTGTTTTAGGATCGGATTATAATGTTCAAAACCTACCAAAACTGCACTTTAATTCTAAGGAAATTACATTTAATGACTTAGAAATTAGAGATACGGAGTATGGCACTAATGCCATTATGAAAGGAAAATTGACTCATGATAGATTCAACGACTTTGGCCTAGATTTTAATATAGAAGCGAAAGATTTATTAGTATTAAACACGAAGGCAGATCGAGAGAATCTTTATTATGGAACTGCATTTGCTTCTGGAAAAGTAGATGTTTTTGGTCCTATTAATGATATTAAAGTTCAAGCAGCGGTAAAGACAGGAGAGAATACCAACTTTGTTTTACCTCTAGCAGCAAGCTCTAATGTTAAAAAGTCTCAAATAGTTAGTTTTATTAATCCAAATGATACTATTGAAGAATTTGAATTTTTGAACAATAAGAAAATTAAACTTTCAAGTGGAGTGAGTCTTGATTTTAGGATGGCAATAAATGAAAATGCTCGAGTTCAAATTTTAATCGATGACGAAGGAAATCAGATGCAAGCTATTGGTGCAGGAAACTTGCAGTTTACCTATGATGAAGCTGTTGAAATGAGACTTAGAGGGACGTACAGAATAAGTGAAGGGGAATATAACTTCTCATTATTGTCAGCCATAAAAAAGAATTTTGAAATATTAGATGGTAGTACAGTGAGCTGGAATGGTGATCCTTATGATGCCACTCTTAATATTAGTGCCCTTTATACAACTAAGGCAGATCCTTCAGTAATTTCTGGAGTAACAAGCTCAACAGGAAGAACTCTTACTGAAGTTTATCTCTATTTAACAGGGCCATTAACGAATCCTGAAATTAATTTTGACATAAAGGTTCCTCGCGCTAGTCCTACGACTCAAGGTCTAATTAACTCGCAAATGAGTGATAGGGATGATGCTACGCAACAAGTATTTTCCTTACTAGCGACCAGTTCATTTAGCCCAGAATCAGGAATAGGAGGTATTACAAACGCTGGTGATCTTGGATATGGCTATGAGTACTTGGCTAATATTGCGGAATCTTTCTTTGGAAACTTTACGGGTAGTTATGATATCTCCATAAATTATGAGTCTGGTTATGTTGCAGGGCAGTCTGGCGCTGGAAGTGCTGAGCCTTTGCAAGAAGAGTTAGAATTAGGAGTGTCTAAGCAATTTCTAGATGATAGAGTTACAGTGAATGGTACTGTAGGTGTTCCTATCGGAGAGAATACAAATACAAATATTGCAGGAGACTTTGAGATTCAATATAACATCACTAAAGATGGAAAGTTGAGGGCTAAGATGTTTAGTAGACAGCTTACAAATGAATACTCAACAGTTGGAGTAGGGCAGTCCCAAACATATCAGCAGGGAATAGGAGCTTTTTATAGAATGGATTTCAATACCTGGAAAGACTTTGCAATAAAAATAAACCCCTTTCTGTCAAAAGATACCAAACTCCAAAAACTAGAGGAATCTTCTGAAATGCAACTTGATAAAAAAGAAGATAAGCAGAAAGAAATTAATTTAGGGGACACTGATGAAAGTGAATCAGGTTCTTCAGAATAAGAAATATTTGACTACCTTAATTTACATCTGAGTATTGGTAGAAATAGTAAGGCCATAACCTATAATTCCAACTCTCTTCATAGGATTATTAGTAAGTAAGTTTATTTTGCTAATTCCTAAATCATGTAATATTTGAGCCCCAATTCCAAAGTCTCTAGAATCTTTTTGGAAACTCACACTTTTACTCTTATCATTAGACTGAATCGCGGCTTTATAAGCTTTTATTCTTTCCAATAAATTTCCTTGACTCTTCTCTTGATTCATATACACAATGGCACCTTTACCTTCAGCAGAAACACGAGCCATAGCTCTTTTTAATTGTATTCCAGTATCTGATGTAAGAATGGCGAAAATATCGTTGGCAACAGTGTTAGAATGCATTCTAACAAGAACATCGTCTTTAATATTCCATTGTCCCATTGTAAGGGCTATATGGATCTGACCATTTGTAGTTTGTTCATAAACATGAATGTTAAACTCACCATATTCAGTTTTTAAATCAAAGTTTTCAACCTTCTTGATCAAAGATTCACTTTGCATTCTATAGGCTACTAAATCTTCAATACTAATGAGCTTCAGATCAAACTTCTTAGCAATTTCGACTAATTGAGGAAGTCTAGCCATGGTGCCATCCTCATTCATTATTTCAACAATTACTCCAGCTGGTGCAAGATTAGCTAGTCTTGCTAAATCTATCGCAGCTTCAGTATGTCCAGTTCTTCTTAATACTCCACCTGGTTTAGCTTTTAAGGGAAAAATATGCCCTGGTCTTGCTAAATCGCTTGGTTTAGTATCCTTATTTACTAATGCTTTAATAGTTGTTGCTCGATCAGAAGCAGAGATGCCTGTCGTTACTCCACTTCCAATAGTATCTACAGAAACTGTAAAGGCAGTGTGCAGTGGATCCGTATTATTGCTCACCATCATGTCTAGACCTAGCTCCTCACATCTAGATTCAACCAAAGGAGTACATATTAATCCTCGACCTTCTTTGGTCATGAAATTAATTAACTCAGGCGTTACAAGCTCTGCAGCTGCTATAAAATCACCTTCGTTCTCTCTATCCTCATCATCGACTACAATTACAATCTTACCATTTTTAATATCTTCAATAGCAGACTCAATGCTGTCTAATTCAATCTTGATTTCGTTTTGTGGGCTCCCAAGCATTATTTTTTATTCCTTTTTTATAAGTAAAGAACCCTTCCAGTAGTGCAAGGTTCATATAGAAGAAATGTCCTGGAAATTTGAGCCAGTTCATTCTTTGTGTTTGCGAAAATAATATTCCAAATAACCCTAAACTAATAAAGAGCATATAAAAACCAGAGTATAAAGCGTAAATAGCATTTTGTGGTAATAATATAACTGCACTCAAAAAGCTAAGAATTAAGAAAAATGGAGTAAACCATCTCAATACTTTATGAGAAATAAAGAGAATCCCGAAAGGGAAAGGTCTTTTTAAAATGTCTTTTCTAAAATAATTAAGGTTTTGATGATTACCTATAGATATTCTTAGTTTTCTTTTGTACTCTTCTGAACTATAAGTACTGACATCTTCACGACAAAGTGCTCTTGGGGCATACTTTATAGAAAAAGACTTACGCAATACGCTCAGACTCACAAAAAAGTCCTCCATAAAGAAATTCTTAGGTATCTCAGGAAAAAGCTCTCGCCTGATCATATAACAACCGCCTTCAACTCCCATGGCACATGACCAAATATCTGATTCTGCCTGCTTTATTGAGTTTTCAATCTTCAAATAAACATTCTCTTGGTCAGCGATTCCTTTTTTTGTCTTATTGTAAACTATATGTCCACCTACTATTCCTACTGAATCATCAAAAGAATTATAAAGTGATTCTATGGTAAGAGGATTAAAAATAATATTTGCATCCGTTAGGAGAAGAAAATCCGCTTTGCTTTCTTTTACCAAGGTGTTAATAATTTCGGATTTACCGCTACGGCTTTCAAAAACTTTATACCTAACTCTAGAATCCTTTTTAGACCAATACTCAAGAATCTCATTAGTTTTGTCCGTACTATTGTCAGAGCCGATAGATATACTGAGCTTATCTGAAGCATAATTAGATTCTAAGCAAGATGCTATTTTGGAACTTAGAACAGCTTCTTCATTATATGCCGCAAAAATAATTTCAATAGTACTGGTCTGTTCTTTCCGACTTGTTTTTGAGTTAGCAAAGCGTTTTAAAAACAAAACAAGAGCTGGAAAAGCAAAGTAAGGGATTAGAATGCCAATGATGCTAGTCCAAAAAATAATCTTTAAAACAATCATAGGCGTGAGTAGAAGTTTTTAAGGTTTTTACCCAGTGCGTTATTATTGAAAGATTGTATCATTCTATTCCTTGCTCTTTCTCCCATATTCTTGCGTTGCACATCATTGTCCAGTAAAGTTAAAATCGCCTCAGCAAAATCATTATTACTATCTGCAATCAATATTTCTTCTTTATTTTTTAAATCAATTCCTTCGGCGCCAATTTGTGTGCTTACAATTGCCTTTCCCAAGCTAGCGTATTCAAGAAGCTTAATTCTCATTCCACTGCCAGCTAATAAGGGAATTATGCAAAGTTTTGAGTCATTAATAAAATCTGGCATTGAGCTTACTTGAGTAGAAATTTGAATGTTTTTATTTTCCTCAGACTTTAACTTAGCATTCATGTGTTTACCTCCAATTCTAAGTATGGTGCCAGGCCTTTGGTCAATAACTAATGGCCAAACCTCTTCTAAAAACCACTCTAATCCTTGAACATTGGGCAACCAATCAAAACTAGCTAAATATGCAATGTCAGCACTTGGTTTTTCAATGGATTGAGGAATATATAAATCTTGATTAATTCCGCAAGGAAGGCTCATCATTTTAATATTAGAAAATGATTCAAATACTGACTTATCCTTCTCAGTTATTGGCAAGATTGCATCCACACTCTCACTAATGAGCTTTTCAAATATCTCTAGTTTTTTATTCTCTTTTAATAAGTACCATGCTTTTATCGAGCTATCTTCAGTTTTAATGTGTCTTTGCCAAATTAGGAACTCAACATTATGAGCCCTCAGACAGATTTTAGCTTTGGTGTTTTTATGCAATAACGGAAGGTAAACTGCCATACTAAGTCCTTCTAACTGAATAATATCAAACTCTTCATTTTGGAGAGTTTCAGTCAACTTGATTGCGAAGTTCTTTTGATAAAACCTAGATACGAAATATGATTTGCTTGAAAATAAATTTAAAGCAGCTCCAAGTTTTGTAGGACTAGTGTTGCAATAAACAGAGTTAAAATCTAGACCTTCAGGCTTATAGCTTTGAATGTCAGCATCTTTTTTAAAGTGCTTTTTAGTATTTATGCTCAACATTTTAACATCCACACCATTTTCCAATAGGGCAGAGGTAATGCTCTTAATTGCAATACTGCTGCCATCATTAGCCGGATAAGGAACTTTATTAGTTAAAATTAAAACTCTCATTTAGAAAATCTTGATTTTATCTTAATCAGGATATTTTGGAAAGGCTTGATATAAATTTCAATATTAAAGATAGCACTATCATTTGCTGACTTATAAGTCAACCACAGGCCAATAGGAAAGAGTAAGAGGTTAGCCAGCCAAATAGCAATAAAAGGAGTCCACACTAACTCTCTTCCAAGTTTTTCAAATGAATAACTAGTTACATGATAAACTATGAATATAAATACTGAAATAACCACAGGCATTCCCATACCACCTTTTCTTATAATCGCGCCAAGCGGAGCTCCAATAAGGAACAATACTAAGCAACTAAAGCTCACTGAAAATTTCTTCTGCCATTCAAGCAAATAACGAGCAATGATTTTATGTCTATACTTGAACTCAAGCTCTGTGCTTTCATAAAAAGTTTTATTGCTTCTCGCGATTCTAATTGCGTTCTGTACAGCTATAGTGCGATCTTTTGCTTGTATGTTTTGTAGAATATCGGTGTTCATTGAAGCTAGCCTAGATGGATTGAAAGTTAAATCAAGATTATTACTATCTACCCTAAAAGCATATCTTGAAGTCATCTGACTATTAAATTCTTCTATTCTCTTATCAAATCCAGTATCAAGAGAATCCACTACTTTCCTGATTTGAAAGATATTAAGCATATCATAACTCTTCTT
>CBFIDE010000006.1:0-266 GCA_965661265.1 uncultured Schleiferiaceae bacterium
ACAAGGCATAAATAAAGTAGTCTCGGGCAGACTCGAACTGCCGACCTCTACATTATCAGTGTAGCGCTCTAACCAGCTGAGCTACGAGACTATATTCGAGAAAAAATCGGAGTGGTGTGGATAAGGCGGCTACCAAGAGCCGTCGAATACTCTAAAAAGGAGGTGTTCCAGCCGCACCTTCCGGTACGGCTACCTTGTTACGACTTAGCCCCAGTCACTAGTTTTACCCTAGGCGGCTCCTTGCGGTTACCGACTTCAGGCACCCC
>CBFIDE010000006.1:276-124749 GCA_965661265.1 uncultured Schleiferiaceae bacterium
GCTTCCATGGCTTGACGGGCGGTGTGTACAAGGCCCGGGAACGTATTCACCGCGCCATGGCTGATGCGCGATTACTAGCGATTCCAGCTTCACGTAGTCGAGTTGCAGACTACGATCCGAACTGAGACAAGCTTTTAGGATTAGCTCTCCTTCACAGGATGGCTGCCCTCTGTACTTGCCATTGTAGCACGTGTGTGGCCCAGGACGTAAGGGCCGTGATGATTTGACGTCATCCCCACCTTCCTCACAGCTTGCGCTGGCAGTTTTCTTAGAGTCCCCGGCATTACCCGCTGGCAACTAAGAATAGGGGTTGCGCTCGTTATGGGACTTAACCCGACACCTCACGGCACGAGCTGACGACAACCATGCAGCACCTTGCAGAGTGTCCGAAGAAAACCTGATTTCTCAAGCTGTCACTCTACATTTAAGCCCTGGTAAGGTTCCTCGCGTATCATCGAATTAAACCACATGCTCCACCGCTTGTGCGGGCCCCCGTCAATTCCTTTGAGTTTCACCGTTGCCGGCGTACTTCCCAGGTGGATCACTTAATGCTTTCGCTTGGCCACTGACTGTGTATCGCCAATAGCGAGTAATCATCGTTTACGGCGTGGACTACCAGGGTATCTAATCCTGTTTGCTACCCACGCTTTCGTGCCTCAGCGTCAGTTGTAATTTAGTGAGCTGCCTACGCAATTGGTGTTCTAAGTCATATCTATGCATTTCACCGCTACATGACTTATTCCGCCCACTTCAAGTACACTCAAGATTAACAGTATCAATGGCAGTTTCCCAGTTAAGCTGGAAGATTTCACCACTGACTTATTAATCCGCCTACGCACCCTTTAAACCCAATGAATCCGGATAACGCTTGCACCCTCCGTATTACCGCGGCTGCTGGCACGGAGTTAGCCGATCCTTATTCGTAAGGTACCTTCAGCTCTGGACACGTCCAGAGGTTTATTCCCTTACAAAAGCAGTTTACAACCCGTAGGGCCGTCATCCTGCACGCGGCATGGCTGGATCAGGCTTTCGCCCATTGTCCAATATTCCTCACTGCTGCCTCCCGTAGGAGTCTGGTCCGTGTCTCAGTACCAGTGTGGGGGGCTACCCTCTCAGGCCCCCTACCTATCGTAGTCTTGGTAAGCCGTTACCTTACCAACAAACTAATAGGACGCATGCCCATCTCTAACCGCCGAAACTTTAAACATTCTCACATGAGAGAAAATGTTATTATGAAGTATTAATCCGAATTTCTTCGGGCTATCCTTCTGTTAGAGGTAGGTTGCATACGCGTTACGCACCCGTGCGCCACTCGTCATCATCCCGAAGGACATGTTACCGTTCGACTTGCATGTGTTAGGCCTGCCGCTAGCGTTCATCCTGAGCCAGGATCAAACTCTCCATTGTAAGATTGTTTGTATTTAATTGCTCAAAGGACGAGGTTACATAATTTTTACCTTCTTATGCTTCTTTCAATATTTTAAAGAACGATTTAATCTTTCAAATTCGTTTCCCGTTTTCGGGGCTGCAAATGTAAGAACTAATTCTAAACCTGCAAGCCAATTTCAAAAAACTTTCAACTTTTTTTCTGGTTAAAAAACCATCCCTAAATGGGAGGGCAAATATACTATCAAACATGCTTAACGTACAAGACTAATTTGATTTTTTTTCACCATGTTTTTCAACACCTCCCCGTTTCATCTGAACGGGCGGCAAATGTAATGCGACTTTTTAATCTGACAAGCCTTTTTGATATTTTTTTTGTTTTAATTTTTAAACTACTGTAAATCAGTAATTAAAGCCTTATAAACCATCCAATTATCTTGGTTTGTCTTATTAATTGGTCTCAACATTTCTTTCAGAACTTCCCTTATCATCTCTGAACCGGGCGGCAAATGTAAGCCGAGTTTCTGAATACGCAAGCATTATGTAAGATAAAAAGCTAATTAAAACACAAGAGACTGATAATCAAATAGAATAAATTAAGGGTTGCTCCTACTAACACTAATAACCTTTCCTCTGATGAGCTTTGGAGCCTCTAATGAAAAGCTATAAACATAGCTCGCCATATCCATACTTTCTACCTCCGCACTGTAATCCGGAAAGGCTTTTTTTAGCATTTCAGTATTTACCGCTCCTAAGGCAAGTGAATTAAATGTCAGATTTGTATCAGAATATTCTGCCTGGAGACATTCAGCTAAGGATGATGAAGCTGCTTTTGAAGAACTATAGGCTGTAAGACCTGGGAATTTTACACTTCCTGTGACTCCTCCAACACTACTTATTATAATAATGTGGGCATCTGAGGCTAGTTTTGGCATTAATTTTTGCGTTTGAAGGAATGGTGAAAGCACATTTATGTCATAAACCTTCAATAATTCGTCCTTACTTATCTCCTCAAAAGGCTTATTAACTAAAAACCCTGCATTGTGGATGAGTATATCCACCTCAATTTGATCCAAGACTGTTGAACTTGCAATATCATCTACCGTAATATCACACTTGACAATCTGTAAATTCTCTGGATGCTTTACTTGGGACTTTAAATTCTTTAGCTTTTCATAAGATCGTGCGAAAGCGAACACCTTAAAACCTTCATTCACGTATTTCTGAGCTAAGGATGCTCCAATTCCTGAACTTGCTCCTGTAATAATTACATTTTTCATATTCTATTCCTTAAAATGGAGCTTAAAATGAATTCCAATTCACCAACTCCAAACCTTTATTTACACTCCTTATATATATGTAACAAAAAAGCCCCGAGGAATCCCGAGGCTTTTATATAGTCAATTATTCAAATTCTATTAGACTAACATCATCATTGGATTCTCCATCATCGCTTTAAATGTCTGAAGAAACTTAGCCCCTGTAACACCATCTACAACTCTGTGATCACAACTTAAAGTTACCTTCATTACATTACCAGGAACAACAGCGCCGTTTTTAACGACGGGTACCGCTTTAATTCCGCCAATTGCCATAATGCAACTGTCTGGAGCGTTAATGATGGATGTGAAAGATTCAACATCATACATACCGAGATTAGAAATGGTGAAGGTATTTCCTTCCCATTCACTTGGATGTAGTTTTTTATCTCTAGCCTTAGCGGCTAATTCTTTTACCTGTGTATTTATACTAGCCAAACCAGTTTGATCAGCTTGTCTAATCACCGGAACTAATAATCCATCTTCAACGGCTACGGCAACACCAATATTTATATCTGCATGCCTTGTGATCGTATCACCATTCCAACTACTATTTATAGCAGGATGTTTTCTCAATGCCATTGCGCTTGCTTTAACCACAAAATCATTAAAGCTTACTTTACTATCTAAAATAGCATTCATATTCTTTCTGGCTTCAATAGCATGATCCATATCTATATCCATGGTAAGATAGAAATGTGGGGCTGAGAATTTAGAATCAGAAAGCCTTCTTGCGATAGTTTTTCTCATCTGATTGACCACTATGGTCTCAGACTCGCCAGAACTTATGACTGGAGCCGGTTTATTTTGAGCGGAAGGGATACTATAATTATCAATATCCTTTTTTACAATACGTCCATTTTCACCACTTCCTTGCAAACTAGTAATATCAATTCCTTTATCAGAAGCAAGCTTCTTAGCTAAAGGAGATATCTTTATCCTAGCATCATTAGTTGCTACTTCTGAAGCACTTGGCTTTTCAGCCGATTCTTTTGGAGCTTCTTCTTTTTTAGTTTCAGCACTAGCCTCAATGTTTTCAGGTGAACCACCATTCAATAAAGGCTGAATATCTTCTCCTTTCTCACCAAGGATTGCCAAAATACTCTCAACAGGAGCTGTTTGACCTTCTTCCGTTCCGATATACAAAAGAACTCCTTCTTGGAAGGCTTCAAAATCCATTGTTGCCTTATCAGTTTCTATTTCCGCGAGTAAATCACCTTCACTCACCTTATCTCCTATCTTTTTATGCCACTTTGCAACGGTACCTTCTTCCATGGTATCGCTTAGACGAGGCATTTTAACTACTTCAGCCATCTCGATGAAATGTATTAATGATTTTTAATAAATGGATAATCTTCTTGAATGTAAACATCCTGGTACAATCTTGAAGGATCAGGGAAATCCGAATTTTCTCCAAAATCTACACATTCCTGAACAAGATCTTTTACCCTTTGTTCTATCTCCTCTAGTTGCTTAGCAGAGGCGTATTTATTTTTGGTAATAACATCCTTAACAGTTAGGATAGGATCCTTTCTCTGATAATCTGCCACTTCATCCTTTGTTCTGTAATGTTGTGCATCACTCATAGAATGTCCTTTATATCTATACGTTCGAATTTCTATTAAACTAGGAGTAAATTCCGTTCTTGCTCTTTCAACTGCTTCATGCATCACTTCGTACACCTCTTCAGGGTCCATTCCATCCACAGCTTGACAAGGCATTTCATAACCAAGTCCTAATTTATAGATATCTGTATGATTAGCTGTTCTCTCAACACTTGTCCCCATTGCATAGCCATTATTCTCAATAACAAAAACTACAGGTAGTTTCCAAAGCATGGCTAAATTCATGGTTTCATGAAAAGAACCTTGTCTTACAGCACCATCTCCCATATAACAAAGAGTGACATTTTTCTTTCCAGCATATTTATCTCCAAATGCTAATCCAGCGCCTAAAGGAATTTGACCTCCTACAATTCCGTGACCACCGTAAAAGTTATGCTCCTTAGAAAATATGTGCATTGAGCCTCCATTTCCTTTTGACGTACCTGTTACTTTTCCCATCAATTCTGCCATAACCTTTCTAGGATCCACTCCCATTCCGATTGGCTGAACATGGTTTCTGTAAGCAGTAATCATCTTATCTCCTGGCACCATAGCTAGAAGTGAACCAGCTAATACTGCTTCCTGACCATTGTATAAATGTAAAAATCCTCTGATTTTCTGTTGTATATATAACGCACTGCATTTATCCTCAAACTTTCTCCAAAGGAGCATGTCCTCATACCACTTTAAGTAAATAGCTTTGGTGATTTTCTTTTTTGGCATTCTTATCTTATTTAACTAGCAAATCTATAATAAAATCCTTCTCCTTACCTCATTTATAAAGCAGTAATTGGAAAGTAAATTAACTCATTTGCTAAATATATTATTAAGCGGGTCTAAAAATATAAAAATCTATAATGCCTTGAAAAGAAAAACCCTTAATCTAACTCTAGATAAAGGGTCTTTATATTGTGATTTTATTCATCTCAAAAAAAGAGATAACTCTATTTAATCATTTACTGCTTGGAAGTCAAATAATAGTGTAAATCTTAAAGTATTTTCTAAAGGACTTCTTACAACACTACTGGCAGGAATAAGATATGACATGTCCAATCCGAAAACATTATACTTAATTCCAATTCCCATTGTAAAGAATTGTCTTCCACCTTTCTGTTCATCTTCATATTGATATCCACCTCTAAAAGCGAATTTATTATCATACCAAAATTCAGCCCCTACATTTACAATAAACTCTTCCATTTCTTCTGGAAAACCATTAGGTGCATCATTAAATGATTGGAACATTCCTTCAAAAGCGCCCACATTATCATCTTTACCAGCTAAAACGGATCCATCATTATCAATACCATTTTCATTTGGATCTCCTGTAAAGTTTGGATCTCCTTCTCTAATAGGTGGAGTTGGAACTAATAACTTATTTACATCAACATAAAAAGATATTCTATTGTACTTATCAAATTGAAGATGATATCCACCACCTAATCTCAAATTAGTTGGAATGAAATCTGCATCCGCATCATTACCGTAAGAAATTTTTCCTCCTATATTGCTAATATTAGCGCCTGCAGAAAAAGATTGCTTTTGGCCATTAGATATATTTTGATCTTTACTCTTGAAATAATAACCAATATCTGCAGCAAATGACTGACCAGGTTTGGTCTCCGCTCCTGCTACTACTTGCCCTTGTGTTAAATCACTAAAAATATACCTTAATCCCACTGCTAAACTCATAGTTTCACTCAGCTTTAATGCATATGCACCATCTAAAGTAAATTCATAAGGAGAGTAGGTTCCCAAATCTTGATTGTTTTCATCTTTAAAAATGATATCCCCAAGAGTGAAATAGCGCAATGATATGCCTGCACCTTGTCTCTCGCCTAAACTGAATACATAAGAAACATAGGCTAAGTTTATATCATTTACTAAATCTTGTAACCAAGGAGTATAAGATAATGATAGCTGAGAAGCTCCTTCATCAAGGAATGCTAATTTTGCTGGATTCCAAAATATACTATTCGCGTCAACTCCTGAAGCAACTCCAGTATTTCCCATACCACCTGATCTTGAATCAGGGGCTACTGCAATAATAGGCACAGCAGTTGTAATCGCTCTAGGAGATTTTAGGTATTCTCCATTGACATAATTTTCGCCTAATTGGGCAAAAGAACTTGAGAAGCTTATTAGCATTAGCGCACTAAGTGCGATATATTTTTTCATATTCAATAGTTATCCAGCTGTCAAAAATAGCCATTCTTAATTAATATACCTCTAACGGAGGATAACCAATTTTTCGTATTCCTCTGCTGTTGCATTATCTGCACTAGATCTGACACTCAATTTATATACATAAACTCCTTTTCCAATCTTATCCCCATAGTCGTCCAATCCGTTCCAAGAAATTCCTGTTACCCTATTTCCTGTGCTTACAACTGAAGTGTTAATGGTCTTCACCAACTTACCTGAAACTGTAAAGACTTGCACCTGTACATCTAAGATTTGGCCTACTCTATTATGCTCAAATTGAAACTCGGTATAAGTTGTAAATGGATTCGGATAATTTAAGAGCTGTCTTATCACCAATTCTTCATCCTCAGCTACAATAAATTCAGTCTCAACCTCTGAAAGATTATTATGCACGTCAAAAACTTTAAGCTTTAAAGTATGTTCTCCGGCTTCTAAATCAAAGAAAGGATATCTCAATTGGCCACTTTGAAAACTATTTAGATCTGCCTGATAATACTCATTAACAACAAATTGCTGATCAATATTTCCATCTAGTATGGCTACTAAGTCATGTCCAATTCCATTTCCAACCGTATTGATACCAGAAGAATCCACGAGAATAGCAAATAAATCAGGGCTTGGACCGGTGAGTCCTCCTCGCACAAAACTTTGATCGTTCATATAAAGTTCGACTTCCGGACCTATTTCATCAATTTCACTATTATTATTAAATCCTCCCACAATAGCAGACTCATCACAACCTGCAGCATCAATAGTATCGTTATAGGCATAAAAGGAAAATTTACCATTATCAAAACGGTATGAAATATCTTTAGGCACAATAAAGTTTACTGAAAAATCACCATTTACAACTTCCACTTTACCTCTGTAAAGCAGATTGTTTTGAAGCAAGAAATTAACAGTATCCCCCCAACCATCATTTAAAAGTGTGTTTCTTCTACTTGGTTTGTCAAAAATGGAAACACTCATTACACCATTAAAGGATTGCATCTTTTGGTTATTCAAGTCTTGAACCTCCCCTTGAATCTCAACTTTACTCAAAGCCTTGAGGGTATCCTTTGCAACACTTGCAATTGGTTGACCATTTAAACTCAAAGTTTTTACATTATTAAAAGGCACACCTAATCTTACAGCTGGATCTCCAAAAAGACTGAACTTCAATTTAGTTGCGTCATTTAATAAGCCAGGCGAGTTTTTAGCCGCTCTAATTATTTCACCAAATGTTTGAGGTTGTCCATTTGGTCTGGTAAATAGAGTATCATAAATAGTATTGTTTAATTGAATTGCAGGACCTGCATTTACTACTCTGGTTGTAGAAATTAAAGCAATGGAACCACCATTGGCATTTGTCAATAACTGCTCTCCTGCACTCCTTCTTTTGGGATCATCAAGGCGAGTAAACTCACAGGTAATCGTTATGAATAGTGGTAGGTTATCAAAATTTGTCCAACTATTGACATCATTTAATTGAATCAAGCGCTCAGACGACAAGCCAATTTCTCCACCATGGCCAATATAATTTGTAACTAGATTACCATTTTCTATCTTCCGATACATATCATCCCTAGCCTCAGGGTAGGATTGGCTTCCACTAGAGGAGATCTGAGTGTAGGCATCCATATATACCTTATCTACATTCAAGCATGGATTTGAACTCTTTGCTTTTCTTTCTAGAGATTCCGAACTGATTGAGAATGTATCCTCCCAAAATTCATCCGCATCATCTGCTAAAAACAATAGTTTAGATCTCCAATCACCGAATCTCTTGGGGCCAGTCACATAATTAATCACCTTCTCTACATATGCATTTGCCTGAGAAGCTGTTTCAACTGGAATTCTTCCAACCCCAAGATCCATAATAAATCCTGATAAGGAGCCACCTTCATTATCATCCAGGTAGGCGTAATAATCGTCACTTATACTAGAATTATAAAGACTTAAACTAGAAGTACCCTCCCAAATCGGAACGTAATTACTGTTATTCGGAATTCTATCTTTATAGTCATAGGATGCATCACCCATTAATAAAAGATAGTTAAGCGGCTTATTGGCAAGTTGTGCTTTTTGATAGAACATTCTCATCATATCCCTGATTGCAGATATATCTTGTCCGCCTGAACTAAACTCATTATAAACTTGATCAGTAGTAACTACCAAAACCTCCATTCCGTCATTAGTCCTATGGAAATCTGCTAGGCGATTACTTGCTGAAATAAAATCAGGATGAGTAACAATTACCATTTCTGGAACATCTTCTCCCCTTATATTCTGGTTTGGAATTAATCCAGCACTTTCTGGAAGATCAAAAGAACTTGAAGGCCTTATGGCGATATATTCTCTGAGCACATCACCCTCTCTCTTAAAAGTGAGTTCATTATTTGATATACTGGATTGAATTAATTCAATATTGTGAGCATCTGTTACATCCCATATTTGAACATTTGAAGGAGATTGAGAAATCTTATATTCTAAAACTTCATTAGCCCCCACGCTTTTAATATCGCGAAAAGCTAAACCACCAGCTCTGTAAATTAATTTTCTTCTTACTTGAACTTCAATAAAATCTAACCAGCCCACTCCACTTGGGTTTGATGAGTTGTTATAAGTGACACTGAATGTTTGATTATCTCTTGAAGGAAAAAACGCGGTAGATCTATCACTTAAAGTAGCAAACTCAGACTGAGATGCTGTTCCATGTTGACTTATAGGGTTGCTTAAAATCACATTTCCGTCAAGGGTAGTTGAAAATTCTGTATTTGAACTGCTGGCTCTACCATAAACTCTTAATCTAAATCTAGCTTCAGAAGTGGTTTCTACATTTGGAAAACTAAAACCATAGTTTCTTTGAAGAGTAAAGTCAAACAAATCTCCAACCCATAACCTTCCTGTACCTACTAAATTTAGTGTTTCATCCTCCCTAAATGCATAGTCATCGAATGTTGTAACCACCTTAGTGGTGGTCAAGCTAGATGACGGAACTGTGGGGATCTTTTTTGAGGTTGTATTATTTAATGCTACAAAGTAATAGTTCAGATCTCTGTAAATATTTTGAACATGTCTAAAGCTTGAATCACTTTGGTTTAAAATCCATTGCTGTGGTCCTTTAGCGTAGAAAAGTATGTAATCATTTGAATTAAAGAAGCCATCGTTATTAGCGTCAATAACCTGAATAGGAACTTCTAGAATATCCTCAGGTCTAGAAATGGAAATACGCTCTGGCAAAATACCAACTCCATTTCCATATACCTGAATATTATCTATGGGTTGACCATTAATACTTAGACCATTCTCCTCTAAGAAGGTTGGCGTTAATTTATGTACGCCTGTATTTGATATAGCCACTTTCAGCCAATCACCGGTGGATAAAATGCTATTATCTACAGAAGAAGTTTTATTTCTTAAGCTTTCCGGTCTGCTATCTGAAGATGATTTTAGAGAATAGCTTACAGCCCTAAGTCGTTTAAGTTGCCCATTCTCTTTTTTGAGAGTCACAATTTCTAGAATTCCGAAATCAGACGAACTTCTTTTAAAAAGACTACTATTTTTCTCTGGAATATCAAGTTCCCTAACTAATGCGATTTGATTGGACGGAAGGTTCTCCCATTCTAACGAACTAACTATAGGCGTTTGCGATTGATTTACATCAACTCTTAATGATAGGATAGGCAATAAAGTCTCCCTTTGGTACTGCACTGATGTGAAGTAGGGTAATTTCTCTAGAACCGGAGACATTGCCTTAGCCTCCTGCCAATCAAGATTATAGGTCTTTGATTGGGCCAATAGCAAGCTTGGTAGAATAAAAATCGCGCAAGCGAAAAGGAGTTTCTTCATCATATAATATTGGAATCGCAAGTTAAGAACGAACATCAAGAGAATCTAGTATGTTTTATCTAATGATCGATTTATTTTATCCAATTTAGCCTTTCAGTATGTTATTATTAAAAAAATAAGCGTTATTTGTTGACCGCATTTGAGTTAAACTAACTGCTTAACCTATGGATGCTTAACCATTTTTTGTATAATTGTACTTTGAAACTCTCTCTAATGAGCAAGAAGTTATTAACCTTATTTGCCTGCATAATTATGCTAACACCTGACGCTCTGCGCGCTCAGGACGCACACTTTAGCCAATATTATGCAAACCCTTTATACTTAAATCCTGCCTTTGCAGGAGTAGATCGATGTCCTAGGGTGAACATAAATTATCGTAATCAATATCCTGTTCAGGGTGTGTATCAAACTTATTCTGCGTCCTATGATCAGTATGTTGAGGGCATGAATGGTGGACTAGGGTTTCTTGCGATGCGAGATGAAGCAGGTGATGGTGCGCTTACAGCTACAGAATTAAGTGGTATTTATTCTTACCACTTAAAAGTAAATAGGAAATTTACCCTTTTAGCAGGTTTTCAAGCGACATTAAGACAAAGAGCTCTAAATTGGGATGGTTTGACCTTCCCTGATCAAATTGATCCCTATTACGGTTTCGTTAAAGAATCAAAAGAATTACCTCCTGGTAATAATGTGAATACCCACCTAGATGTGAGCGCTGGACTAATTGGGTTTACAGAGAAATTCTTTATCGGCTTTGCGGCACACCACTTAACATCTCCAGATGAATCCTTTTTTAAGGAATCAAAATTACCAATGAAGCTTACCGCACATGCTGGATTTACTATACCCTTAGGAAGAAAGAGACTACATAATAGCTTGCAAAATTACCTGGTTCCAAATATTGTTTATCAAAATCAAGGTCCATATTCTCAAACTACTCTAAGCATGGCTTTTAACAGAGCTGCTCTTTCTGGAGGACTTGGGTTCAGAACCGGCTCAACAAACCCTGATGCAGTGGTTATTTTATTAGGATATGCTCCTACTGAACAAGAATGGAAAATTGGATACAGCTATGATATTACCATCAATCAGCTGAGTAATGAATTAGGAGGAGCGCATGAGATTTCGCTTTCATACAGCTTCCCATGTAGAGTAAAGAGAAAGCAAATCAAGGCAATAAAATGCCCTAAGTTTTAGTTTTAAAAAAAGACAAACAGTTCTAGATTTTATAGATCATGAATACATACAATTTATTTAAGAATACATTCAAAGCCACTTTACTAGGCCTATTGATAATTGGTTTAGCCTCATGTGGAAAGAAAAGTAACTCAACAGGCTGGTCATATAATGACGCAGACAACGGAGGATTCTACGTAAATACAAAGTATAAGGGAATGGAGACTGGCCCTGGTCTTGTATTTATTGAAGGTGGAACTTTCACTATGGGAAGAGTTGAAGAAGATTTCATTAAGGATTGGAACAACATCCCTCAGCAAACTTCAGTGAGTTCATTCTATCTTGACGAAAATGAAGTTACAAATGTTGACTATAGGGAATATCTTTATTGGTTAAGAAGAGTATTTGATTACGATTATTATCCAGAGATCTATACCTCTGCCTTACCAGATACATTATCTTGGAGAAGCCAATTAGAGCAAAATGATAAAATGGTTGAATACTATTTCCGTCACCCTGCCTATAATTTCTATCCAGTAGTTGGAGTATCTTGGCAACAAGCAATGAAATATTGCTCATGGAGGACAGATAGAGTTAATGAGCAAATCTTAATCAACGAAGGATACTTTCAGGAATTCTACGATCAACAAGATGCCGATCACTTTAATACAGAAGTGTATCTGTACAAAGCTGGTGAGTATACTCAACAAAACAAGAAAGGACGTAAAGATTATAACCCTAACTCTGCTTATGGAAAAGAAGGAAGACCTATCCGCATGGACGATGGTATCTTACTTCCAAAATATCGTCTACCAACTGAAGCTGAGTGGGAGTATGCTGCTTACGGAAATGCTGGTAACAGAAAGTACAATAGAACTGTAGAAGGAAATAAATATAGCTGGAGTGGGGGATCTTCTAGAAATCCTGACAAGGACGAAAGAGGAGATATGCTTGCTAACTTCAAAAGAGGTAGAGGAGACTATATGGGTTTAGGTGGTTGGTTGAATGACCAAGCAGATTATACAATGCAGGTTAAATTCTACCCTCCAAATGATTTTGGACTTTATGATATGGCCGGAAATGTCGCTGAATGGGTTTTAGACGTTTACAGACCTCTTTCTGGGCAAGATATGAATGGTTTAAATGCCTTTAGAGGAAACGAATTCAAGAGTTTCGATAATGATTTCCAAGGAATGGGTGCTTTAGAAGTTCTTCAAGATCCTCAGTATGATACAGACTCAACCATTGTTCGCTTGCCAGGTGAGCTTCCAGTAAAAGCTGTTACCGCAGAGGAAAATCTAAACAGAAGAAACTATCAGTACTCTGATTATAAGAATTTCAAAGACGGTGATAAAGAATCCTCTATCTATTATGAAGAGGATGTTGTTAATGAAGATCAAGCTTTAATGTATGATTATGGTAATAAATCTTTAGTAGGAAATACTACCAGAGTATTTAAAGGTGGTAGCTATGAAGATAGAGCCTATTGGTTAAGCCCTGGAACAAGAAGATTCCTTGAAGAGGACCAATCTACAGACTTCATTGGATTTAGATGTGCGATGGATAGGTTAGGGTTTCAAAATTTGGATGATAAAAGAAATAAAGATCCTGAGAAACCTAAGCGAGATAAGTTTAAAAGATACAACTATAATTAAGATATTAGTCCCGGTAAATACCGGGACTTTTTTTTATATATCAAGCAGATGGAAATTGGATTTTTATATGATTTATTTCTCCAGTCAACAGGAGTAAGTATTGACAGCAGAACACTTGAAAAGGACAATATATTCTTTGCCATTAGAGGACCTAACTTTAATGCCAACTCCTTTGCCAAATCAGCCATAGAAAGTGGAGCACTTTATGCCATTGTAGATGATCTGAGTGTAGCCAACAATAAGACTATATTCTTTGTTAAGGACTGCCTTGAAGCCTTACAAGAACTAGCTAAGTATCACAGACATGAGCTAGAAATACCTATTATTGGTTTAACAGGTAGTAATGGAAAAACCACAACCAAAGAATTGATCAAGGCTGTTCTAAGCCAGAGTTACGAAACTCAATACACAAAAGGAAATTTTAATAACCATATTGGAGTTCCTCTAAGTATTCTGAGCATTGAAGATTACCATCAGATTGCTATTATAGAAATGGGAGCCAACCATCAAAAAGAAATTGAATTCCTTTGCACTATTGCCCAACCAGATATTGGCCTAATCACAAACTTCGGTAAGGCACATCTGGAAGGATTTGGCGGAGTTGAAGGAGTCATAAAAGGGAAAAGCGAACTTTATCAGAGTCTAAGAGAAAGGAGAAAAGTGGCCTTTATCAATGGTGGTGATCAACTTCAGCTCGAGAAAGCTAGGGGAATAGCTCACCTCACCTATGGTGAAAGTGAAGACTTTGACTTTACTATTTCTCTACATAAAAGTGAGTCAGACTTTTTAAATATAATCTATCAAGAAGAAATTATTGAAACCAAATTAATTGGTGACTATAACTATTCTAATGCCGCTGTAGCTTTAGCCTTAGGAAGTTACTTTGAGGTACCATTGCAAAAAATGATTAGTGGACTAAGAACCTATACACCTAGTAATAATAGGTCTCAATTACAGAAGACTAATAAGAATGAGCTAATTGTAGATGCATATAATGCGAACCCAAGCAGTATGCAGCTCGCTCTCAAAAACTTTGCTCGCGAATCTTCTAAAAACAAGCTTCTAATATTAGGTGATATGTTTGAGTTAGGAGTCTCGGAAAATGAGGAACATTCTAAAATACTAGACTTAGTAAATGAATTAGGCTTCGCAAATATTATTTTGATAGGGGAAGCCTTTTCCAAGCTAGCTTTAAAAAGTGCAATATCCTTTAAGTCCATGGAAGAAGCTCTTGATTATTTCAATAATGAGACCAATAGACCTAAGGGTCAAAGAATTCTCTTAAAAGGAAGTAGAGGTATTGCATTGGAACGATTGATCCCTTTCTTATAAGCTTGATATTAGGAATTTAATTAGAATTGGAATTAAGGATAATTACCAAAATAAGAAGTTACGCCCAGGGGCTATACCCGCAAGCCCTGTTTTCAAAGTAATAAATAAAAAGCTTATTTACTAAAATCATCCTTGCACAAGTAAGTATAAAACAAAAAAAAAGCCTCTAATGAGGCCTTTTTATAGATCTAAAAAAAATATCTATTCAGCTAATACTGCTCTAGAAATTACAATTTTCTGAATCTCTGAAGTACCTTCATAGATTTGGGTAATTTTTGCGTCACGCATAAGTCTTTCAACATGATACTCCTTTACGAATCCATATCCTCCATGAATTTGAACAGCTTCAACTGTCCATTTCATAGCTGCAGTAGATGCAAATAATTTAGCCTGAGCTGATTCTTTGTCAAAAGGCATTTTATTATCTTTCAACCAAGCTGCTTTAAGACATAATAATCTCGCCGCCTCAATCTCAGTAGCCATATCAGCAAGCTTGAATCCAACACCTTGATGATGTCCAATTGGCTTTCCGAATGTTATTCTCTCCTTAGCATACTTCAATGCTAATTCATACGCTCCTGAGGCAATACCCAAAGCTTGAGATGCAATTCCAATTCTACCTCCACTTAATACTTTCATCGCAAATTTAAATCCGAAACCATCTTCACCAAGTCTGTTTTCCTTAGGAACCTTAACATCAGTAAACATTAAACTATGAGTGTCGCTTCCGCGGATTCCCATCTTATCTTCTTTCTTTCCTACTACAAAACCGTCCATGCCTTTTTCAACAATAACACAGTTGATTCCTCTGTGACCTTTTTCAACGTCAGTTTGACAGATAACAAGATATACACTGGCAGAACCTCCATTAGTAATCCAGTTTTTAGTACCATTCACTAAATAATGATCCCCCTTATCGATGGCAGTTGTTCTTTGGGATGTTGCATCTGAACCTGCTTCCGGCTCAGAAAGACAAAAAGCTCCGATAATCTCACCCTTAGCAAGAGGAACTAAATATTTTTGCTTTTGCTCTTCGGTTCCAAATTTCTCTAAACCCCAACAAACAAGACTATTATTTACAGACATGATTACAGAAGCAGAAGCATCAACTTTAGATATCTCTTCCATAGCCAAAACATAGGATATAGTGTCAAGTCCACTACCACCATATTTTGGGTCAACCATCATACCTAAGAATCCAAGCTCTCCCATCATTTTTATTTGTTCTGCTGGAAACCTCTGCTCATTATCTCTATCAATTACTCCTGGCAATAATTCATTTTGTGCAAAATCTCTTGCAGCCTTCTGAATCATCAAATGCTCTTCTGTTAGTTCAAAATTCATCTTTATTCGCTTAGATTTACTTTTTCTTTTAAGATTTGCAAAGGTAATGCATAAGAGGCAATTTAAATAGCAAATAATGACTACTTATAAGATTATAGGCTCCATGTCTGGAACATCCATTGACGGAATCGACTTAGCCCTAATTGAATTCTCTGTTGCCAATGATATAAACTATAAGTTTTTGGCCTCTAAAACTTATAAATACTCTGAGGATTGGGTGCAAAAGCTTCGTTATAATCCAACAATAAGTGCAGCAGATCTCTTTAAATTAGATCATGAATATGCCATCTACAGCGCTGAAGTAATCAATAAATTCATCCAAGAATTTGATTTAAATCGAGAAGAAATAAATTGTGTTGCTCATCATGGTCATACATATTTACATCGTCCTGATTTAGGCTATACTTTTCAATTAGGCTGTAGCCCGATTTTATCTGACTTAGTGCAACTAGACTTTATAACTGACTTCAGAAAAGAAGATGTTGCTCTAGGCGGTCAAGGCGCTCCTTTGGTTCCAATCGGTGATCTCTATTTATTTAAAGAATATGACGCCTGCATAAATCTAGGTGGGTTCATGAATATTTCCTTTCAAGAAGGGAACAGCAGAACTGCTTATGATTTGGGAAGCTTTAATTATATTTTAAATCATCTTGCCAATAAATTGGGTCTAGAATATGATAAAGAAGGGTCTATCGCGAGAAGCTCAAAAGCTGACAGTAGTTTATTAGAGAAATTAACTAAACTTGATTACTATCAACGTGAGTTGCCTAAGAGTATAGGTGCGGAATATGCTGAAGCTTATATTATTCCTTTGGTGGACCAATTCGAAACTACAGTGGCCATTTCAACTTATACAAAGCATGCTGCTCTAATTGTTGCAAAAGAAGTTGATAATCATTCGTTTAAGAAAATACTTCTGAGCGGCGGTGGTGCAAACAATCTATATTTTATTGACCTATTACAAGAATTGACAACTGCAGAAATAGTAGTTTCTAATCAAGAACTTACTGATTTTAAAGAAGCATTAATCTTTGCACTTCTTGCTTTATTAAAACGCGAAGAAAAAATCAATGTTTTAAGCAGTGTAACAGGCTCAAATACAGATCATTCCGCAGGAATTCTTTATGAATTTGTTAAAAAATGAATAATTTACATTGAATGAAGTCTTGAGCAAAGGTCTTTTTCTATTTTTGTCTCCATAATCATCATGATGAAAGAATTATTATCTAAGTACGAGAATAAGCCTGCAGAAATTGTTTTTCATTGGAATGACAGCGAAACAGAAGCAGAAGGATGGGTGGTAATTAACTCACTCAGAGGAGGTGCTGCAGGAGGTGGAACTAGAATGAGAACTGGTCTTAATGAGCACGAAGTACTTTCATTGGCGAAGACAATGGAGATTAAATTTACCGTGGCAGGCCCACCTATCGGAGGAGCAAAGTCGGGTATTAACTTTAATCCAAATGACCCAAGAAAAAGTGGTGTTCTTGAAAGATGGTATAAGGCCGTGAAGCCCTTATTGAAGAATTACTACGGAACTGGTGGTGACTTAAATGTTGATGAAATCCACGAAGTTATTCCTATTACACAAGAGTTAGGTATTAGACATCCTCAGGAAGGTGTTTTAGTTGGACATTATAATCCAGATAAGAAAGAGAAGACAATTAAGATAGATCAACTTAAGAAAGGTGTTTTATTAGATGTTGAGCACTCTTCCCTTATTCCAGGTGACTCTAAATCTAATACTGTGGCTGATCTAATTACTGGCTATGGAACTGCTGAGTCTGTTAGACATTTTTACGACATCTACGGAGGTAGTGTATCAGGAAAGAGAGTGATAATACAAGGTTGGGGAAATGTAGCCGCAGCAGCAGCCTTTTACCTAGCTCAAGCAGGAGCAAAAGTGGTTGGAATCATTGATAGAGTTGGTGGTTTAGTTAATGAAGAAGGGTTTTCTTTTGAGGAGATCACTGAGTTGTACAATGCTAAAACAGGAAACTATTTAGTTTCTAGTGAACTGATTCCGTTTGAAGAACTTAATAAGACTATCTGGGATATTCCAGCTGAAATTTTTATTCCAGCAGCTGCATCTCGATTATTGACTCACGAGCAACTTCAAAGAATGTTGAATAATGGTTTGGAAGTAATTTCTTCTGGTGCTAATGTTCCTTTTGCTGATCAAGAAATTTTCTATGGTCCAATATCCGAATATGCCGACCAGAATTTAACATGTATTCCTGATTTCATTTCAAACTGTGGAATGGCAAGAGTATTTGGCTATTTAATGACTAGTGGAATTGAAATATCTGACAAAGCAATTTTTGATGATGTTTCTAATACAATTAAAGAGGCTTTAGAAAATTGTCATTCTAAAGACTCGAATAAAAAGGAATTGACAAAGACTGCTTACGAAATTGCACTTACACAACTTTTATAATTAGAAAGGATGCTATACACTTTAATGATTTTCGTTTTTGTTTTGGGTTATATTGCTATTGCATTAGAACACAATATTCATATTGATAAAGCGGCATCAGCCTTGGTTACTGGGGTAACTTGTTGGACTTTATATGTTCTTGGAGCACATGAGATTGTTGATTTCAATAGTATACCCGCCTACATTTTAGATATGTTCAGTAGTCATCATATTACGGAACCTAAAAGTGTGGTCACACATTATGTCACAGAATTTCAAATTTTAGAACACCTAGGTGAAATAGCTTCCATTCTTTTCTTCCTTTTAGGTGCAATGACTATTGTCGAATTAATTGATAGCCACGAAGGATTCAGCGTTATTACAGATAGAATTAGAACTACAGATAAGAAGAAATTAATCTGGATTATTAGTATCCTTACGTTCTTCTTCTCAGCTGCTTTAGACAACCTAACCACTTCTATTGTGATGGTTTCTTTATTGCGTAAACTGATTGATGATAAGCAAGATCGTTGGCTATTTGCTGGGATTGTAGTCATCGCGGCAAACGCAGGTGGCGCATGGTCTCCAATTGGAGATGTAACTACAACCATGCTCTGGATTGGTAAGCAGGTTACCGCTGGCGCGATTATCGTTAAACTGATTATTCCAAGTTTAATTTGTCTTTTAGCCCCTCTACTCTATTTACAGTTTACTATGAAGGGGAATGTAAAAAGACCTTCTAAAGTAGAAGGATTAGAGCACTATACAAATCCTACAACTCCAAGAGAAAGAAAAATAGTTTTTGGAGCTGGTCTAGCTGGTCTTCTTTTTGTTCCAATTTTCAAAACCTATACTCACCTTCCTCCTTTCATGGGAATGATGTTCAGTTTAGGAATTATGTGGATTATCACTGAAGTATTACACCGCTCTAAGAATAGAGAGGAAAAGACTAACCTTTCTGTAATTGGAGTTCTAAAAAAGGTGGATACGGCAAGTGTTCTTTTCTTCATGGGAATACTTTTGGCTGTAGCTAGTTTACAATCTGCAGGCCAATTAACACAGCTTGCAACAGGCTTAGACAACTCTATTGGAACATCAGAAGCTAGTGGGGTTTATATAGTAAGTATAATCATAGGATTGCTTTCTTCAATTGTTGATAACGTTCCCTTAGTTGCTGCGGCAATGGGTATGTATGACATCAGTATTGTAAGCGGTAGTTACTTTGCTCAAGATGGATTATTTTGGGAATTCCTTGCATATTGCGCAGGTACTGGAGGTAGTGCATTAATTATTGGATCTGCGGCTGGTGTTGCTGTTATGGGCCTTGAAGGGATCAGCTTTGGATGGTACCTTAAGAAAATCAGTCTTCTAGCCATAATCGGTTATGCTGCCGGAGCTGTTGCCTATATTCTTCAAGAAAGCCTTTTACATATTTAACTATTAGTTGTTAGCTATTTTTTTTTCGCGCATACTTGTATTGATATAGGGCCGTTATCTTTACAGTCTAAATCTTATAAATATGCGTTTATCCCTCCTTCAAATTGACCTCCCAACTGAGACTGCAATTGAAGAACTGCCGGTAGAAAAAACATTGAGCATCATTGACTTAATTACCAGTGGTGGTCCTGGTGGAATCCTCATCATGAGTGTTCTTTTTATACTGTCCATAATGGCTGTATATATTCTTTTTGAACGCTATGGCGCGATCAAAAGAGCCAATCAAATCGATGACAACTTCATCAATCATATTAAAGATCATGTAACTAGCGGCAAACTTGATGCTGCAAAATCACTTTGTCAACAAAGTGATGCTCCTGTTGCTCGTATGATTGAAAAGGGGATCAATAGAATAGGAAAACCCTTAAAGGATATCGGTGCTGCTATTGAAAACACTGGTAAGTTAGAGGTAACTAAGCTCGAAAAGAATTTAAATACTTTAGCTACTATCGCCGGCGCCGCCCCGATGATCGGTTTCCTTGGTACCGTAATCGGAATGATTTTAGCCTTTCATGAGATGGCTGCTGCTGGTGGTCAAATAGATATTGAAATGTTAGCTGAAGGTATTTATACAGCCATGACCACCACCGTTGCTGGACTTTTTGTGGGTATTATCGCATACATAGGATATAATTGGATGGTCAGTAAAGTAGATAAGGTTGTTTATCAGCTTGAAGTAAATGCTACTGAATTTATGGATCTTTTAAATGAACCTGCTTAATGAATTTAGGAAGAAGAAATAAAGTAAGTGCGGAATTCAGTATGTCTAGTATGACTGATATTGTTTTCCTTTTACTCATCTTTTTTATGATTGCTTCTACCCTAGTTACTACTAGCGCTCTGGATTTGATCCTACCTAAAAGCAAGGCCCAGACTGTAAAAAGAAAAGATGTAACAATTAACATTTCTGCTGATCAGCAATTTTCAGTAGGAAATAAGATTGTAAGTATGGGACAACTAGAATCAGAAGTCTTAAAGGAAACTGCAGGACAAGATGAAGCTGTTGTAATATTAAGAGCGGACAAGACTGTTCCTTATGAATTGATAGTACAAGTAATGGATTTAGCATATCGCAATAAGCTCAAAATGATTGCTGCTACAGACCCTAGTTAAATGAAACTGTTTAAAAATAAAGGAGAAAGAAAGAGTTTTACAATAAGCATGATTTTGCATATTGTTTTGCTCCTATTTTTCATATTCTTTGGTCTAAAATATTATGATCCTAAACCTGAAGAAGGAATTATGGTCAATTTTGGATATAGTTCAGAAGGCACTGGTACCATAGAGGCTGAGCCAACTAAAGTTAGCCCTAAGATTGAAGCTGAACCAGTTACTGAGACCCAAGTCATTACTCAAGATTTTATTGATGCTCCAAGTATTGATAATCCTGAGAAAAAAACAGAGAAGAAGCCAAAGGAAGATAAACCTGACGAGGTTCAGCCAGAGAAAAAACCTACACCTACCGATAATTTACAAGATATGCTTAGCGCTGTAGAAAGCTCTGAAGATGGTGGAGAAGGAATCACTGGCAAACCAGGAAATCAAGGAGATCCTAATGGTGATATCAACTCAACAAGCCGAGTAGGAACGGGCGGCGGAGGCAATGGCACTGGAAACTATTTATTGGGAGGGCGTAACGCTCTAGACAAACCTAAGCCGGTTTATGAATGTGGCAATGATAAGGGACGTGTTGTAGTTAAAATTTACGTAGATCAGAATGGCAAAGTTGTGAGAGCTGAACCTGGAGAGAAAATTCCAGGAGGAGCTGCTAGCACTACTACAAGTTCCTGTTTGTATGCCAAATCTAAGTCTGCAGCTTTAAGAACTAAGTGGCAGTCTGATTCAGATGCTCCAGATTTACAAATTGGATATATAGTATACAACTTCAGTAAGGAATGACATATAAAGAATGTCTTGATTGGATGTTCTCACAGCTACCGATGTATCAGCGGCAAGGTGAAAGTGCTTATAAAGCAGACTTAAGTGCTACTGAAGCACTAATGGAACATCTTAAAGAGCCTTATCGAGGCTTTAAAAGCATTCATATTGGCGGAACAAATGGCAAAGGATCTGTAAGCCATATGATGGCCTCTATTTTTCAGGCTGCAGGTTATAAAACAGGACTATATACTTCTCCTCATCTTTTAGACTTTAGAGAACGAATTAAAATCAATGGAGTAGATATTCCAGAAGAGAATGTTCTTGAATTTATAGAGTCCAATTTTGATTACTTAAAAGACAATAAGCTTTCCTTTTTTGAAATGACTGTAGGCATGGCCTTCGATTATTTCAATAAACAAAAGGTTGATATTGCCATCATAGAAGTTGGAATGGGTGGCAGATTAGATTCCACTAATGTTATTAGTCCGGAGCTCTCTATCATTACGAATATCAGTTTGGACCACACCCAGTTTTTGGGTAATACAAAATCAGCCATAGCCAAAGAAAAAGCTGGGATAATAAAAAAGAACGTTCCAATCTTGATAGGAAAAGCGGGAGAAAAAGAACTAAGTGTTTTTAAATCTAGCTCAAGCAAGTTAAGCGCCTCCTTGCATTTAGCTCAGGAATTTCATGAGTTTCAATACTTAGAATCAGACCTTAAAGGGTTTTATCAAATTGAAAATCAAAGAACCGTTCAAATGGCTGTCAATATTCTTGATGTTTCCTTTAAGAATCTAAAACTATCGATGCAAGATGGTCTTCAAAATGTTATTCAAAATACAGGATTGTTAGGTCGCTGGCAGCGGATGAATACCGAGATTAAAACCGTTTGCGATACGGGGCATAATGTGGCCGGAGTTCAAACCATTATTAGGCAGCTCATTAAAGAAGACTATGAAAAGCTTCATATTGTTTGGGGCAGTGTTAAAGACAAGGAAATTGAATCAATCTTAAAGTTACTTCCCATTCACGCAGAATACTACTTCTGCCAAGCTAATATCCCAAGAGCACTTGATGCCCATTCATTGGCAGCTAAGGCGCATAGTCTTGGCTTAAATGGAAACACCTCAACATCTGTAAAGGCTGCTTATAAAATGGCATTAAAGAAGGCCAAAAAGGGAGATGTGATATTTGTAGGAGGCAGCACTTTTATTGTTGCAGATTTCCTTCAAATTTTCGAGGCATAAACTCTTTTCGCTTTCGCTCGATTGCAATTTAATCCACTAGATAAGTATTTTTAGGGCATAAAAAAAGCCACCCTATATGGTAGCTTTCTTTGTGGGCGATACTGGGTTCGAACCAGTGACCCCCTGCTTGTAAGGCAGGTGCTCTGAACCAGCTGAGCTAATCGCCCTGTCTATTGACTGTCCCATATCTCTCAAAATGGGACGGCAAATATACACCAAATTTCAAATCAGAAAAGTATTCTTGAAATAATTTGATTAAAATTTCACAATTCTAAATTCTGTACGTCTATTTAGCTGATGGTCTTCATCGCTACAATCAATGCCATCCTCACATTGGTTGGTTAATACTAAGAACCTTAACTAAGTCAGTGTTCAATGGCATTCTTAGAACCTTCACACTTTTAAGTAAACTTGAAATATTCTGAACTAATTTAAATGAGAAGTATTCTGGATAGCTTGCGATAAACCGGACATCTCCAGTGAATTTATTCCTCTTAATATTGACATATCCACTATCCGAAGTCTGAACTGCGCTTAAAAGCTTTCCGTCCTTATTGAAAATATTTACTACTGCCCCACCTAGGCCTTCTCCTGTAGCATTATCAAACAAAAATAAGCTAAACTCATCTTCAGGTACAATTGGAACGATAGGCAATGGGTAATAACTTCTTTAACCGGATCAACAGGCACAAGAGTATATTCTTTGATTTCCTCTTTCTCTATAAAATGTACTCTATAAATATCAAGTGCCATGTCGCAATACCAATATCATTAAACCTAAATAGCTCATATACAGAATACTAATCAATTCTACATACAGCTAGTTTTTCCAAATATTGGAAAATTCCAAATTTTAGGACTCACTATAAACGTTATAAAAGATAAGATTTACTTAGCTTTAAAGTGCTAATTCCATAAAAATGCTAGAAAATCAAAAGTGCAGTCAATGCGACCAAATGCTTCATAGTCAAGAGTATCTGATTGAAGAAATCGTTAAACGCTATACTGTTGAACCCTATGAACAGGTTTTATTTAAGCTAGTTATTTGCCTGGATTGTGCCCATTCTATGAAAAGTAAAATTTCAGAAGACTCATCAGAAAAGATTAGTGCCTTCTTTAAAGCAAGAGCAAATAATGACTTTATAAGCAATGACCCAAACAAAGGCCAGTGTATCATCAATGGCACAGCAATTGAGTTGGAGGGTGAATACCAAAGGGTACAATCCTATTTTGGCAGCACCTTGATAAGTGGTTTTCAAATCGGATCTAAAGCCATTGAAGAAATTAACGACTTGCTTTCTGAAGAGACCAGAGGCTTTATGGACGACATTATGGAAAATAATTTTGGTCTTCCACCTGAATATAAAGACCTATTTAAGCCTATCTTGGTTTGACCGATTGAAAAGTTTTAAATCGCGAAAGCAAAAAGAAAAGTAAATTGATATTTTTTAAAATGAATAATATAATGATGAGCAACCCTATCCATAAACCAGCCTTTTTACTTTGGTCATTCCTACTTCTTTTTAGCGCAGTTGCTTTTGGTCAATCTAGCGAAATGAAGCAGAAAATAGAAGCCTTTCACAGTGATCACTCATCGGCCTACAGCATGAAATACCTAAACATTGACAAGAGGGAACTTGGCTCTATTTATGAGCAAGAAGTTGAATGGAAGGATGAGTTTATGCTGAAGAGCAAAGAAAAAGAAGTGAATAATTTAGGGAATAAGTCCTACGCCAAATTTTACATTTCAATCTTTGGGTTCGAGACGGAAGAAGATCGTCAATACTCTCTTAAATATTGGCTGGAGGATTTTATTGAAGGAAAGAGTGTGAGACCTGGAAGAGTGGTTAGATCCTATGACTATGCTGTTCCTACAATAATCTTAATCAACCAAATGAGCATCATAACAGTGTCTTATGACTGTAGTGATTTTTCTGACGAAAACTTTGAATTCTGGAAGAAGGAAGTTCTAACCTACTTCGGAGAGGAGAATAGCATGATGATCGAGATCCTTTGTGATGGACCCATGGAATGGACATTGAACGCGCCTGATCCAAAAACTAGAGACTTATTTTAATGTCTAAAATATTTATTCTACTTGCATTTATTTCATGCCTTAGCAGCTCGGCTCAAAAGAATTATAAAGCACTAAAGTCTTTTGTTTTAGACACAAATAGCTCCTATAGGGCTTTAGATGTTTCGCAAAATATTGTGGCAATCGCCGGATCAAACGGCTCGTTTTATTCTATTCAAAGCAATGAACTTCATCAGCTTAGCGTCGAAGCTAAAGATATTGAGTTTAGAGATGTTCATATTATTGACTCCAACAAAATCATTACCATGGGCATAAGTAGCCCGGCTGTTTTTTATCTAAAAGAATTTGATAATATTAGAGAGGTTTATAAGGAAGATCACAAAGATATATTCTTTGATTCCTTTGATTTCTGGCCTAAAGACTCCATTGGAATTGCAGTTTCAGATGCTATTGACAATAAATTAACTTTATCTAGAACTGAAAATTATGGCAAGAGCTGGACATTGTTCTTTCCAGAATTTCCATTACTACTAGACTCTTCTCAGGGAGCATTTGCCGCCTCTGGCTCTAATGTTTTATGTCTAGAAAATGGTTTAGGATACATAGCCCTTGGCTCACCAAAGGCTATGATTCTAAAAACTTCTGACTTTGGCAAAAGTTGGAAAGTCCTCTATTCATTAGATTCTCCAAATAATAGCACAGGATTCTTTGGCATATCCAGTTCAAAAAAAGGTCAACTCTTTGCTTTTGGCGGGGATTATACGCTTGAGCAATCAGAGAATAACTTTAATTATTTGAGTACCGATGGAGGGCTGAGCTGGAAGGCAGTTTCAGGTTTAGAGGGCAAGTATATTTCGTCTGTTTCCTTCCTAGATGAAAATAGAATATTTTGTTGCAGCAGATTTGGATCATACTATTCTAGTGATGCAGGAAAAACATGGACTTTCTTAGATCTGAAGTACTACAGTTGCAAATCACAGGATGATATCATTTGGCTTTCTGGATCTAAAGGAAGGCTTTTGTCTATTATGATAGACAAATAGTACTCCTATAAATCAAAGAGCTTTTTTATTTCAACTTTCCTGAAGTATGCATCCAACCAAAGTATCCAAATGCGTTCACATAGTCACTTACTGACATGCTTATAGGGCAATAAAAAGCTCCGAAATCTTGGTTGTAATCTTTTTGATTTATAATTAGGTCAAAGAGACTTTGCGAATAAAAATTGAACGTAAACGTTCTTCTAGCAGTTGAATAAATAACAAACTCAAGACTATCATTAGGACTAATTGACATTGACGATAGCCCTAAACCTTCACTATTAAAAGCTTCATCATAAACAAGGACTGAATCCTTAATAAAACCTGACATTTGTGTGCCATAAGAAACAGAAAATCTTCCGAAACCAAATTGCATATTCCAATGTGATTCTTGGGAATCCTTATTGACAATATAAATCACGGACCTATACCTTAATGAACTATCTCCAAAATAACCAACATCCGAACTGTCATGTTCAGTTAATTTAGCTAATGGCTTCATAGGAAAATAAGCTTCTCACCTAACTATTTCACCTTTATCCTCTATTTGGATGCTGTAATAGTGACCTGCTTGAATAATGCTATTACTGAAGTGCTCAGAACTGAAAGAATAAGAGCCCGAATTATTTTCATTGAACTAGGAGGTGATTAAGGTGATAAACACAAACTAATTGTGGATGTAATACATAAAAATAACATTCTTGACTCACTCTAACTACTCCAATCTTGTCTATCCAAAGATCTGTACTGTATTGCTTCCGCGATATGGGAGGATTGAATATTTTCCTGTCCATCCAAGTCAGCAATGGTTCTAGCGACCTTTAATATTCGATCATAGGCTCTGCCGGAGAGGTTTAATTTATCAATTGCCATTCTTAAAAGCTCTGTGCTTGCCTCATCTATCTGACATAACTCTCTTAACTCCCTCGTCTTCATTTGAGCATTGCAAAAAACACCTTTCATTGCATCAAAACGTTGAGATTGTATTTTTCTAGCTTCAATTACTCTTTTCTTAATTTCATTGCTACCTTCTGACTTAGACTTAGAATTCATCTCTTCAAAACTCACAGGCGTTACCTCAACATGAATATCTATCCTGTCTAATAATGGCCCTGAAATCTTACCCATATATCTTTGCACTGCTCCTGGTGCACAGCTGCACTCTTTAGTAGGATGATTAAAATAACCACAAGGACATGGGTTCATTGATGCAATTAGCATGAATACTGATGGATATTCTATTGTCATTCTAGTTCTAGAAATACTGACTTCTCCATCTTCCATGGGCTGCCTCAAAACTTCTAAAACAGAACGCTGAAATTCTGGCAATTCATCTAAAAAAAGAATTCCATTATGTGCTAATGAAATCTCTCCAGGCTGAGGAATACTTCCTCCACCCACTAGAGCAGAATCGCTAATACTATGATGAGGAGATCTAAAAGGCCGAACAGTCAAAAGGCCTTTAATTGTTTTCACTCCTGTTGCAACAGAATGCACCTTAGTGGTTTCTAAAGCTTCTTCTAAATTCATTGGTGGTAAGATAGAGGGCATTCGTTTTGCTAACATTGTTTTTCCGGCTCCAGGAGGCCCGATTAAGATAACATTATGACCACCGGAAGCAGCTATTTCCAATGCTCTTTTAATATTACTCTGCCCTTTTACATCGTTAAAATTTATTCCGTTTTCTAAATCAGGATGATCTAACTGAATGTCTGAACTCTGCACCCTAGATAAGGCATCTTCTTTTCCTTCTAAAAATTGACAAACCTCTTTCAGATTTTGTGCCGAATAAACTTCCAAGCCTTCTACAACAGAAGCTTCCTCGGCATTCTCAGATGGTAAAATCACTCCTTTAAAACCCTCCGCCTTAGATTGAATAGCTATGGATAAAGCACCTCTTATGGGCTGCAAACCACCGTCTAAAGAAAGCTCTCCCATGATCACATACTGATCTAGTTTCTCAAGCTGGATTTGAGAAGAAGCACTTAATACTCCTAAAGCAATAGGCAAATCGTAGGACGCGCCCTCTTTTCTTATATCGGCAGGAGCCATATTAACGGTTATTCTTTTTCCGGGCCACTTATAACCATTATTAACCAAAGCCGCGGTAATCCTGTGGTGACTTTCCTTTATGGCAATATCGGGCAAACCGACTAAATGAAAATTTATACCATCAGTAATATTTACTTCCAGCACAATTGTTCTTGCATTAACCCCGTAAACTGCACTTCCAAAAACTTTAGTTAGCATCTCTTTTTTCCATTTAAGATAAAGAGATATCAATTGAGAATGAAGTTTTCAACATTGCAGTTTTGGCTTATTCAATTCTATATATTTGCTTACCTTAATAAGAAAAAGATTATGAGCGACGATAAGAAGAGTGCCAAGTTAAAAGCCCTACAGCTTACTATGGACAAAATGGATAAGACCTATGGAAAAGGAGCAGTAATGCGTATGGGTGATAAGGCAATTGTAGAAGTTGAAAGTATCCCTTCTGGATCTTTGAGCTTAGACCTTGCACTTGGAATAGGTGGTTATCCTAAAGGAAGAGTTGTTGAGATCTATGGACCTGAATCCTCTGGTAAAACCACTCTTACTATTCATGCCATTGCTGAAGTTCAGAAACAAGGAGGAATTGCTGCCTTTATTGATGCTGAGCATGCCTTTGATAGATATTATGCTGAAAACCTTGGCGTTAATACTGAAGAACTTATTATTTCTCAACCAGATAATGGAGAACAAGCATTAGAAATCGTAGATAATCTTATTAGATCTGGCGCTATAGATCTTATCATTATTGACTCTGTTGCTGCCCTAACGCCTAGAGCGGAAATTGAAGGAGAAATGGGAGATAGTAAAGTTGGACTTCAGGCAAGATTAATGTCTCAAGCACTTAGAAAATTAACCTCTACTATTAGCAAGACTAATTGTACTTGTATCTTCATTAATCAGTTAAGAGAGAAAATTGGAGTGATGTTCGGAAATCCGGAAACTACTACTGGTGGTAATGCTCTTAAATTTTACTCTTCTGTTCGTATTGATATTAGAAGAAGTTCTCAGATTAAATCAGGTGATGCTGTAATGGGAAATAGAACTAGAGTGAAGGTTGTGAAAAATAAAATCGCTCCTCCTTTTAGACAAGCTGAATTTGATATCATGTACGGTCAAGGAATTTCTAAGGCCGGTGAAATTATTGATTTAGGCGTAGATCATGAGATCATCAAAAAGGCTGGATCTTGGTTCAGCTATGACGACACTAAATTAGGCCAAGGTAGAGATGCCGTGAGACAATTACTTCTTGAAAATCCAGAACTAGCCGACGAGTTGGAAGGAAAAATCAAAGAAGCTATCTTAGCATAAACTAAAAGCCCTCTTCAGGGCTTTTTTTTAATACCCTTGATATGAAGTTTAAATTCTATTTCTTCTGTAGCATTCTCTTATTCGTAGCTTGCCAAAATAATACTCAAGCTGATAAGCAAATCATGACCAATAATGATGAAAAGGATGTAATCTTAAGTCCTTTTGATTCCGTAAATGCCATCATCAATACTGATCCGTATAATATAGATGCGCTTATAAAAAGAGCTCAAATTTATATCTCACAAGGGAATGCCAAGTTTGCACAGGCAGATATTTTAGACGCTTATAAAATAGACTCTACAAATTCAAAAGTTCTTTTTGTATTAGGTCAAGTAAAGTTTGCTCAAAATAAGACTAGAGAAAGTAAAGACAATTGGACCAAATGCATGGAGCTTGATCCTGAAAATATGGATTGCAGATTGGCACTTGCAGAACTTTATCTTGCAGTTACAGATTATGAGTCTGCACTCAATCTTTTGAATGAGGCCACAGAAATAGACAATAATAATGCTAAGGCTTACTATATGAAAGGGATTGTAGTAAGGGATTTAAGACAAGATACGAATACGGCCTTGCAGTATTTTCAAAGAGCTGTTGATTTGAAGCAGGATTATATAGAAGCTTTAGATATGATTGCGGTAACACTTGCTAATAGAAAAGACACCTTTGCTCTTTTCTATTACGACAGACTTCTTGAACTAAAGCCTAATGACGCTTTAACTTATTATAAGCTAGGTGTATTCCATATGAGCATGGGCAATCCAAATGAGGCTTTAGAAGCTTATACTAAGGCAATTCAAATAAACCCAAATGACGCAAATAGTCTATTTAATCTTGGCTTTATGATGATTGAACTTGATCAAGTTAGAGAAGCAAGGAAGTACTTTATGCAAGCAGCCCAAGTTCAGGAAAGAAATTATAAGGCATATTACGGGGTTGGCTACACCTATGAAATCGTTGGGGATTTAGATCGCGCCACCGATAATTACAGAAAGTCCCTTGAGATTTTATCTATGTATACTCCTGCAATACAGGGAATGCAGAGGATTAATAATATTCTTCAAGAAAGTCAACAACTGAATCAGGATAATCAGTAATTATTCCGCTGACTCCCATTTCTATAAGGCTTTGATAGTCTTTTGTGGAGTTCACTGTCCATGGGACAACTTCTATTTGTTGAGATTCACAAAAGTTTACATCTTCTATTTTTAACAGCTTAAAATTAGGACTGTAATATTTAATTTGAAAAGCTAATTCTTTTATCTGCCTTTCGGCCGATTCACTCTCTTCCGTTAAAAAGCACAAGGGAATTGAAGGCTCTAAATCGTACATTATTTCTAGCGCTCTTCTGTCAAAACTTTGAAAAATAATACGGTCTAATAAATCCAAATTTAACAAAGTAGAATACAGAAGTTGAACATATTCATTGATCTCAGGATGAAGAAATTTATCCCATTCTGGTCTAGATTTCAATTCCAAATTAAATTTCACTAAAGGCGTATTTGCGCTTCTTGAAATTGAATCAAGATGATTCACTAATAATTCTAAGCTTGGCTTTTGCTGAGCAAGCTTTTGTTGGTTGGGGAAGTTAGAATTACCCAGACTTCCACAATCAAAGGAAGACAGATCAGAATAATTGACTTTATAAATATTGATAAATGTATCGCGCGGAAGCGAAACAGAATGAATATGCCTGCAAATTTCTGTATTTATAAAAGGCTCATGAGAAACAGTGATCATTGAGTCTCTTGTAATCACAACATCCAACTCTAAATAATCCATTTTTAGTTCCTGTGCTTTTTCAAAAGCAAGGATAGAATTTTCAGGAAATAAGCCTCTTGCTCCTCTATGGCCATGCCATTCTATTGGAGAATATTGCTCTGTACAAGAAAGTAAAAGTAAAAGACCTGCCAGAGCTAATCCTCTCATTATTGACCAGCTTTTCTTGTAGCTTGCTCTACCCAATCCCATGCTTCTTTAGGAAGTTCTTCTAAGAAATTCATTTGACCTGCTCCTTGTAACCAAGCCCCACCATCAATAGTAACTACTTCGCCATTCATATATTCCGCAAAGTCAGACACTAGGTAGCCTGCTAGATTATTCAGTTCTTGGTGATCACCAGCCCTTCTTAGAGGAACCTGATTCTCAACCTTTAGCTTCTCACCTATATCACCCGGTAACAGTCTAGACCAAGCGCCTTTGGTAGGGAACGGCCCGGGAGCAATCGCATTAAATCTGATGCCATATTTAGCCCACTCAACCGCTAAAGATCTTGTCATGGCAATTACACCAGCTTTTGCCATGGCCGAAGGAACTACATAGCCAGAACCCGTAGTAGCATAAGTTGTTACAATACTAAGTACAACCTTATTAATTTCTTTATTAGCAATCCAATGCTTTCCAAAAGCTAGAGTACAATTTTTGGAACCTTTTAGAACAATATCAATTACCGCATCAAATGCTCCAGGAGAAAGCCTTTCAGTTGGGCTAATAAAATTACCGGCAGCATTATTTAAAAGAACATCTACTTTTCCGTAATGCTCAAGCACCTTATCTCTAAAGCTCTCCACTTGATCATAATGTCTTACATCACAAGTTTCAAAGAATACTTCTCCGCCAAAATTAGCTTCAAGCTCTTCTTTCGAAGATTTTAATTTTTCAATATCTCTACCACAAATGGCTAGTTTAGCCCCAACAGACAAGAAATATCCACCCATGGACTTTCCTAATCCTGAGCCACCTCCGGTGATAACTATAACTTTTCCGCTTAAAGCGTCTTCTCTTAGCATTCCTTCAGTACGAAGTGTGGTCATATTGTCTAAATTTGTTCTGATGTAAAACTAAGTCTTAATTTTCAAACCTAATCTAAAAAGATTCAAGCCAAAATATGCAAAAGCCTCACAAGAACCCACCAATTTGCAAAAAGATTCCTTTTGAAATGGAAAAACATGGTGATCTTAGAATTGATAACTACTATTGGTTGCGGGAAAGGGACAATAAAGAAGTCCTAGACTATTTAGAGGCCGAAAATGATTTTACCAAATCTAGCTTAAAGGATACTGAAGATCTTCAGAAAAACTTATTTGAAGAGATTAAAGGCAGAATCAAAGAACAAGATGAATCTGTACCCTATAAGAAAAACGGATATTGGTATTATACTCGTTTCAATAAAGGGCAGGAATATCCTATTTACTGTAGAAAGAAGGAAAACCTGAATAATAAAGAAGAAGTTATTCTTGATGCTAACATTCGTGCGGAAGGACATGACTATTATCAATTGGGTGGAATGAGTATATCCCCTGACAATAAAACTCTTGCCTTTGGTGAGGATATTATTGGGAGAAGAATTTATACCATTAGATTTAAAAACCTAGAGACAGAAGAAATATTAAGCGATCAAATAGAAAACACTACCGGAGGAGCATCCTGGAGTGCTGCTAATGATTTTGTGTTTTACACCCAAAAAGATGATACTCTAAGGGCTGCTTTTATTTACCGTCATAAAATGGGAAGTGATCAAAAGGACACTCTCATTTTTCATGAAAAGGATGAAACCTTTAATTCTGGAGTTTATAAAAGCAAGTCTGAAGAATATCTAATCATAAGAAGTTCAAGCACATTGAGTGATGAGTATCGTTACTTAAGTGCTCAATCGCCGGAAGGGGAGTTTAAAGTATTTCAAGAAAGAACGGATAAGCTGGAATATGGAATTGCTCACTTTGAGAATAAATGGTATATCCGAACCAACAAAGATGGGGCTGAGAATTTTAAGTTAATGAATTGCTCTCTTTCAAATACATCAAGTGATTCATGGGAAGACTTAATTCCACATAGAGAAGATGTTTACCTTGAGGATATTGAAATATTTAGTCAATTCTTAGTTCTAGAAGAAAGAGAAGAAGGCCTGGTCAGATTAAGGATTATTTCTAACAAAGATGATAGTGATCACTACCTTGAGCTAGACGAAAAAACCTACTCCATGGGTATAGGGACAAATCCTGATTTCTTTTCTGAAGAATTGAGATTTTCTTATACCAGCCTGAGCACTCCAAGCTCACTTTTCTCTTATAATATGAACACAAGAGAAAGAGAACTCCTAAAACAACAGGAAGTAATTGGTGGTCATGAACCCTCAGATTATCATACTGACAGAATTTGGGCTCGTGCTGAGGACGGTGTTAAAATTCCTATATCCTTAGTTTATAATAAAACAAAATATAAAGAAGGTGGCCCCTTATTGCTGTATGGTTATGGTTCCTATGGAATTACGGTTGATGCCAGTTTTAGCGTTTCAAGATTAAGCCTCATGGATAGAGGCTTTTGCTTTGCCATAGCCCATCCAAGAGGTGGGCAATACCTGGGGAGAAAATGGTATGAAGAAGGAAAAATGCTTAAAAAGGCAAACACCTTCACAGATTTTAACTCTTGCGCTGAACACCTCATTAAGCATAATTACAGCACTGCTAATAGACTGTACGCCATGGGAGGAAGTGCCGGCGGATTACTGATGGGAGCTATTATAAATTTACGTCCTGAATTGTATAAAGGGATAGTAGCCGCTGTTCCATTTGTTGATGTAGTAACTACAATGCTAGATGAAAGCATTCCCTTAACTACTGGGGAGTATGATGAATGGGGCAATCCGAATAATGAAGAATACTATCATTATATGAAATCCTACAGCCCTTATGATAATGTAAGTAATCAGGATTATCCCGCAATTTTGGTAACTACTGGATTGCATGATTCTCAAGTTCAGTATTGGGAACCAGCTAAATGGGTAGCTAAGCTTAGAGATTATACCAATAATAAGAATACTATTCTCCTCCATACAGATATGAGCACAGGTCATGGCGGAGCATCCGGAAGGTTTGAAGGAATAAAAGATGTGGCTCTTGATTATGCATTTCTACTTAAATTAGAGGGGATATCAAACTGATTTCAAACAAATACTTAGAGATCATCCTTTTAGGATTGATTTTATGCGTGGGAGCATGCCTGAGGTTCTATAAGCTTTGGGATATACCTTTCACTCATGATGAATTTAGTGCATTAAGAAGGCTAGATTACAATAGTCTTTCAGAGCTTTTTCAATATGGAATAATTCCTGACGCCCACCCCCCACTCACTCAAGTTCTGCTCTATTTTAGTCAGCAAATCCTAGGTTTTGGCGCGGCTGGACTGAAGTCTATCTTTATAATTGCTGGAATTTTTGCTATCCTCTACACCTATAAATTGGGTAAAATATGGGGCAATAAGCAGGCAGGACTTTTGAGCGCTGCTTTAGTTGCTATTAGCCAACTTTTTATAATTAATAGCCAGACGATTAGGCCATACAGCTTGGGTTTATGTTTTATTTTATGCGCCGTCTATTACAGAGAAAGCATACTACGTTCAAAGAGCATAAAAAGCATTATCCCTTGGGTTCTATTTGCCAGCTTGGCCTCTTATACCCATCATTTTTCGCTCTTAATGATTGGCCTAATTGTATTGAGTTCATTGGCTCAAAAGAAGTTTAGGACTAAGAATTTCTACTTTTCGCTTCTCGCGATTCTAGTTCTCTATACCCCAAACCTTCCTATATTTTTTAAGCAATTATCATATGGTGGTGTTGGCTCTTGGCTCAAGATACCCGATGCAGGATTTGTTTTTGAATTCTTGTCTTGGACACTACACTATAGCCATGCCTTAGGAATCTTAATTGCATTAATCATTATTTGGAGTTATTTAAATGACAGAAAAACCCGATTAAGCAAATATTCCGAAGGGCTTAGCTGGTTTATATTCTCCTATCTCATCGGATTCTTTTACTCCACCTTAGTTTCTTCCGTAATGCGATTTGATGTGCTGATTTTCAGCACTCCCTTTTTATTCCTATTTCTATTTGCAAGATTCAAGGTCAATCATCTAGCATTGAGTATCTGTAGCTTTGGGATTATAGGAATTGGACTATTTAGTTTGATTGAAAAAAGAGAATACTACTCCCTTTTTTACAATTCTATTTATGAGGCAATTCCAAGAGAGCTAAGTCAACATACTAAAGAAAATAGCTTTGGTTTTATTCATAAAGAAATAAGTTCCGACTTGCTTGGAGTTGAAGAAATTGACTTCCCATTCCAATCCATCAATTCATATTCAACTTACCAATGGGATTCAGTTTTGAAATTAACAAAGGGAGAAGAAATTCATTTAGGTTTGATGTATGATTGTCCAGAAAAAATATTGGCCCAAGCATTAGATTATTATCCCTTTGTAAAGTCAGAACTCAATTACTATCAAGGTAGTATCTATACCTTAAGTAGAGCAAAGGGAAAAAATATTAAAGCCATACAAGCATGGAACAATCAAGGTTTAAGCTTAGATAGCTCGGATGAATATGGTCTTCTATTCCATATTATTAAATCAGATAGCCTATTAAAAGATGGCTATACCATACTAGACCTCAGCCTTAAAATAGATTCTCCTGGGGTGCAAAGTAAATCCGAGATAAGCTTATACTTTGAGCATTTAGACAGCTTATATTTTTGGAGAGCCACACCTATAATTGGCTCAGGGCCAAGGGAGCATTTAAGCTTTAGAATCAAAAAATCAGACTTAAAGAAAGAGAGTAGTCTTGTATCTTTTATCTGGAACAAAGAATCCACGGACCTAAATATTAGTGGAGCAAAGATTCAAGTCTTACCAGTAAATCAAAAACTTTTTGGACTCTATGAAGACTTTAAATAATCTCTAAGATTCTATCAGCTGGGCGCGCCACTACTGCCTTATTATTATTTACAAAAATGGGTCTTTCCATTAATTTAGGAAATTCAATCATTGCCAAAACTATCTCTTCATCCTCAATTTCCTTATCCTTAAAGTTATCTTTCCAATCCGCTTCCTTTGTTCTTACTAATTCAATAGCAGGCATTTCAAGTATTGCAAGTAAATCTTCTAAATCAGCAGGTGAGATTGGGTCCTTCATATATTCAATTACTTCAAAATCTAATTTCTTAGATTCTAATAGCTGAAGAGCTTCTCTACTCTTTTGACATCTTGGATTATGATATAGTTTCATTGGTGTTTTATTATCTGTTCAAATGTACAAAGCCTTTTATTTCTTTTGAATTTCCACAAGCATCAATTACAGCTGCCGTATAATAATAGACTCCTTCATCAAGCTTATTAGACTCTAGGGTTCCGTCCCAGCTAGGGATAGCTTCAGAGCTTTCAAAAACCTTTTCTCCCCATCTATTAAAAATTTCAAAAGAAATAAATACATCCAAATCTCCTTCCTCCAGTTTTAGCTCAAAGACATCATTATGTCCATCACCATTAGGAGTAAAAATATTCACCTCTTCTAATTTTAAATTGGAAGCTGAAAAATCGAAGGAATATTCTATTTCTTGAGTTCTTCCACAAATAGTATCTTCTGCGGTGAGCACCACTTTATACTCATTAGCTTCATCAAAACTATAAGTAGAACGTCTTCCTTGGCTTATACCTCCATCAGACCACTTCCATTGGAACATCTGAAAATCTTCTCCCACTGCCAATGTATTTACAGTCTTTGAGAGATCGCAAGAACTATAAGTAGATCTAATACTAGCGTCTGACCTAGTATCAAATATCCTGAAATATTTATCAGTTGAATCAATAATGGCGCAAACAGAAGAAATCGCGTGAAGCGAAATTTTATAATTACCAATAGGCAGATTAGTGGAGACAGAATCTTGTGAAGAAACAAGGCTATCATTTAAAAACCACTGAATAGAACTTGCATTAAAAGCCTCAGAATAAAAACTCACCGCATTAGAATTGCAACTATCAACCAGTAGTTCAAAATCCGAATGGACACTATCAATGATCCCATATACTGTAAAGTCAGTGCTATCAATCAGTTGACAGGAGGTGTCAATTGCTATGACCAGAAAATTAACAGGGCCAACACTATCTAAGAAAATCGTCTCTTCTAAGTTTCCTAGAGTATCTATAGTTCCATCGGGATAATGAAGAATATAGATATCTGCATTATAAGTACTATCTGCCATCACTATGTTTCCAGGAACACAAATGGAATCATTAATTGGTCTATAGTCCGCGATAACTTGATTATTTTCAATGGCCACCTTAATAACTCCTAAATTACACCTGCCATTGCTGGTATCATTTCCTGCCCACGCACCTGGTGATGTTGGAAAAGGGCCACAAGAGCAAACAGCTTGATAGATGGTTCCGTCTTTAGAAAAGCGGCTTGTTCCTCCATCCACATGCTCACTTGAGCCCCCGCCAATTCCACCGAAATAAGTAGAATAATTCATTTTCTGCCAGCTCGCATCCAGGGTCATAAAATAAAAGTCAGAGCCATCAGTATTAGGCTGAATAGCATTCGGATCAATCGGGAAATTGTTGGTGTTTCCGCCTGCATAAACCGCATTCACTTGTCCACCCCATCCTGAAACGTATACATTCTGGCAAGAATCAACCATAAGAGCTGTAGGTGATATGATGGCCGTTCTGGTGGGTCCATCTCCAAAAACGGTTGATTTCATTAGACTATCCAAAGTGCCGCTATACTCTTGCAAAAACTGAACACTTCCTAATTGACCAAATATTGAGTCCCCGTATAAGGGCAAATCTCCCCAGCTTTGACCAAAGATCACCCAAGAATCTAGAAGTGAATTTCTTATGAAAAAAGAATAATCATCTTGTGCAGTACCAATATAAGTAGCTTGTTTAAATATTCCTGAGTCGGCGCTAAAAGTTGAAATGTATGAGTCCCTTAAACCTGCCAAACTATCTTGCAAAGAGAGCGGTGAAACACCATCTAAATCTATGGCTGTGGTAACGCCCGTTAGAGCCAAAGTACCCGAAAAAACATCGATTGAAAATCCTGCAGTATTATTACTTCCTCCATAGAAGCTATACCAGAAAAGACTGTCTAGCGTTGGGCTAAAGCTTGCAAGTAAGGCAGATTCCTCTGCTTCATTAGTATCGCGATAAGCAGATAGCGAAACAGGAATCTCAGGGCTTGAGCTGGTGGTAACCAAATAAATATTATCCTGATTATCAATGTTTACCTCTCCACGAAAATTATCGCCATAGTTTTTATTATTTCTTCTATTATATCCATCCTGTCCACTACCCCCTAAAAAACTAGAGCCAGAAATTGCAGAACCTGAAGCGTTGAGTTTAAAAATGGCAATATCCAGACCATCTGGGGAACCCTCTAATCCATTAAAGATATTGACAGAATCTCCAGGAATCATAGTGCTTATTGCAGAGTTTGGAAGCATCGGAAAATCCGAAGATCCCGTAGCAGCCAATACTACTAGCTCTCCTTGACTATTCTCAATCATACTGAGGGGAAGTTCAGTATTTGAGCCACCAACGTAAGTACTATAGATTAGTTGAGTGCCATCTGCGCTAAATTTAGAAATACCAATATCCATATCGCCTCCCTGATAAGAAGTTTGAAAGGCCCCAAGAGTTGTAGGATATTGCTTGGCAACATCTCTAAAAATAATTCCGGCACCATACAGAGATCCATCTGCTGCAGGAGTTGCAGTAAATCCGAAATTTACAAAGCTAGTGCCGATCAGGCTGCTAAAAATCAGAAGAGGATCTATAACCAAAACTTCATCTTTATCGTAGCGCCCTAGCTTGAATCCTAATTCATTATTATCAGTTTTCTTAAAAGACACCTTTACATCATCAGCACTCTCTAATTCATAGGCTATAGGTTCGTTTTCATAGAAATCACCTACGCTTGAAGCGATTTTAATTTGGTTATCGAAGAGCTCATAATCAATACCAGAATACTTCCAAGAAATCCGGTCAGGATTAGCCATAGGTTTAATTATAAAATCATACTTAAGGTAACCTTCTGAAGAAAAATAAAAGTGCAGATCAATGTTAGGATAAACCTCTCTATACCAAAGCTCCTGGTACATTTCTAAATTGCTAACCCATTGTGTTGAGTCCGCAGAATGTATATAGTTTATTTTAGGTCCAATTCCCGACTTAGCTTCAATGAGTTGTGTTTGGCTATTCAGAAACTCAAGACGATAAGCATGATGATTCATCCTTCCTAGGCCAAAGCTTTTTTCATGAATAGCCTCACCTAATGCAAGCCATTGGCTTTCATCTGAAGAAATAAAAGTAAGATGCTCTTTAGAAAAAAAGACCGTAGTAGGACCTAGCTCCAGTCGATATTCAAAATCACCTTCCCACTGCCCCTTATTCTGAATAAAATAAGATTGAGCCAGCGCCCATGAACTGAGCAATGTAAAGAAGAGCAATATGAATTTCCTTGACCTCATGAATTTTAAAGATAGAAAGAAATGCCACGCCTATATTGAAGTACAAAAATCTTCATCAAGCCAATGAGTAAAAGTCTGCTTTTCTGATTAATAGGAATCGCTTTCAGCACCTTGTCCTTCTTGCATTAAATACGCCTTGATAAAAGAATCTAAGTCGCCATCAAGGACATTTTCAACATTAGAGGTTTCATGAGCTGTTCTTACATCTTTGATCATCTTATAAGGATGCAGCACATAGTTCCTAATTTGGGATCCCCACTCAATTTTTTTCTTACCCGATTCTATTTCTGCTCTTTTAGCATTCTTAGCTTCCATTTCAATTTCATACAGTTGAGATTTAAGCAATTGAATTGCTTTTTCCTTATTCTGTAATTGAGATCTAGACTCCGTATTTTCAATGATAATTCCGGAAGGCTTATGTTTCAACCGAACACCAGTTTCGACTTTATTTACATTTTGTCCACCGGCTCCTCCAGATCTAAAAGTATCCCAATCTATATCTGAGAGGTTGAGATCAATACTAATAGTATCATCTACAAGAGGATATACATAAACACTAGCAAAAGAAGTATGTCTTTTAGCGTTCGAATCAAAGGGAGAAATTCTGACTAGTCTATGAACACCATTTTCGCCTTTCAAATAACCAAAGGCAAACTCACCGTCCATTTCAAGAGTCACCGTTTTAACCCCGGCAACATCTCCTGCCTGATAGTTTAATTCTCTTAGTTTAAAACCAGATCTCTCAGCATACCTAGAGTACATTCTCATAAGCATTCCGGCCCAATCGCAACTTTCAGTACCCCCAGCGCCAGCAGTTATTTGCAAAACACAGGACAAAGTATCCTCTTCGCCACTTAGCATATTCCGAAATTCTAAGTCTTCTATTTTGGTTAATATTTGCTCATACTGAGTTTGAACTTCATCATCACTCAGTTCTCCAAGCTCATGAAACTCCATAGCAAGCTCAAGTTCATTTAGTTGAACATCAGCTTCCTTATAATTCTCAACCCAAAATTTAAGTCCTCGGATTTTTCGCATCACTTTCTCAGCTTCCTCTGGATCATCCCAGAATCCTTGCGATGCAGTTTTCTCTTCTTCGTTGGCTATGGTAATCTCTTTTTCATCAACGTCAAAGATACCCCCTTAGCGCTTCCAGGCGCCCGACCAACTGCTTATAGTGCTCCGTTGTAATCATAAAACAAATTAAAGACTAATTTCATTCAGGAGAAGGCAGAAAATGAAGATTTATTAAAAAAGCAACAATCTATAGAATAATAGAGTAAAAGATTCTATTTAGAGCCCTAGATTTAAGGCGCTTTCTTATTTTTGTATCCTAAAATTTAAAATTCTCATGGATAAGTACGATGTAGCAATTATTGGTTCTGGACCTGGTGGATATGTAGCAGCAATAAGATGCGCTCAATTAGGAATGAAAACCGCCATCATTGAAAAGTACAATACTTTAGGCGGAACTTGTTTGAACGTAGGCTGTATTCCATCTAAAGCACTATTAGACTCTTCAGAAAGATTCCATGATGCTACTAAAGGATTTTCAAACCACGGTATTGAAACTTCTGGTTTAAAAGTTGACTTTGGTAGAATGATTGAGAGAAAAAGAGAAGTTGTTAGCCAAACTTGTGATGGTGTACAATTTTTAATGGATAAGAATAAAATTGATGTTTTTACAGGTCTTGGCTCTTTTGTAGATAAGAACACTATAAAAATAAGTGGTGAGAATGAAGTTCAAATTGAAGCAAAACATACCATCATTGCTACAGGTTCTAAGCCGATTGAACTTCCGTTTGCCAAGTTTGATAAAGAAAGAATTATCAGCAGTACTGAAGCTCTAGAATTAAAAGAGATTCCTAAGCATTTAATAGTAATTGGCGGTGGAGTTATTGGACTTGAATTAGGTTCAGTTTACGCGCGCCTTGGTGCACAAGTAAGTGTTGTTGAATATTTAGATAGAGCAATTCCTGCCTTTGATGCTACACTTGGAAAGGAATTAGTGAAGTCAATGAAAAAATTAGGAGTTAAGTTTTTCTTCAGCCATAAGGTAACTGACGTTAGCAGAAAAGGCAATACTGTAACTGTTAAGGCAGAAGACAAAAATTCTCAAGAGGTAATATTTGAAGGCGATTATTGCCTAGTTTCTGTAGGAAGAAAAGCCTATACAGATGGACTAAACCTTGAAGCTGCTGGTTTAAAAGCAAACGAAAGGGGGCAAGTTGATACTAATGATCAACTTCAAACTAGTGAATCAAATATTTACGCGATCGGTGATGTTGTCAAAGGAGCGATGTTAGCGCATAAAGCAGAAGAAGAAGGCAGCATGGTAGCTGAAATCCTAGCTGGGCAAAAGCCTCATATTAACTACAACCTTATACCTAATGTAGTGTATACTTGGCCAGAAGTAGCTAGCGTAGGGAAAACTGAAGAGGAATTAAAAGCAGCAAATATTGCTTATAAGGCAGGTTCATTTCCGATGAGAGCTTTAGGAAGATCTAGAGCGAGTACTGATATTGAAGGTTTGGTTAAGATTTTAGCTGACAAAGAAACTGACGAAGTTTTAGGAGTTCATATTATTGCAGCAAGAGCAGCAGATTTAATTGCTGAAGGTGTAATGGCCATGGAGTTTAGAGCTAGTGCTGAAGATATCGCAAGGACAAGTCATGCGCACCCTACTTATGCAGAGGCGATAAAAGAAGCAGCACTAGCTGCGACAGAAAATAGAGCGCTTCATATATAATCGCTATATTAAGCCTTGAAAAAGGATGTGATACCTAACAAAATAATGAATGTCTTTAGTTAGAATTAGTAGCCTTTTGCTCCTATACCTAATGGTAACCATAGGTATTTCTTTAATTGGGTATTTTTTCTATCTCAATATAAAATCCAATCAGGAATTAGACGCTGAAAGGACAAATATTGGTGGCCGCCAAAGAATACTTGCACAGAAAGTCGTGAAAAGCATTTTTATTATTGGAGATAAGCGAGAAAGACATAAAGTTGATGCTTATTGTACTGAATTGAGCATTCCTCTGGCTGAGGATAATGCAATGGAAGGAGACAGAGAGAAGTTCTTAAAAGAAGGTATGGATGATTACTTATCTATGCCTATCAATATTGACGAAATTCAAACTGTACTTACTAATTCCGCTAATAAAAAATATTTCATAGGCTCATAAATGAGACGGCCTTTGTCTTTAGCACTAAGCAAGCAAGCAGATCCATTAAAAGAGCAGCTTCTATCTAATTTTGCGAATAAGGAGCATTTCATATACTTAGACAGTAATAAACATCAAGATCGTTTTGGCAAATACCAATGGATTATTGCCTGGAATGCACTTGAGACTATCCGTTATAAAAATAAAAATTGGTCAGAGATTGACAGGTTTTTCAAAAGTTCAGATTGGTGTTTTGGGCATATCTCCTTTGATCTAAAAAATGAAATTGAAGAGCTGCATTCAAATAATAAAAGTCTTATTGAATTTGAGCTCTTAGAGTTTTTTAAAGCTGAGCATATTATTTATTCCAATCATTCTGGAGAAGTTTTTCTAGAAAGTGATTCTATTCAAACTATTACAGAATGGGATGATTATTTATTCAAACATGATAAATCGATGGTTGCTAATTCAAATCGAATTATCGAGCCTATGAAGGCCACGAGCTCGCAACAGGATTACTTAAAATCTGTGAGTTCAATTTTAGATGAGATTCAATTCGGGAATATTTATGAGACTAATTATTGCATAGAATATCGAGCGAAAGCGGAAATAAATACCTTAGAATTAATTAAAAAGCTAAACTCCACTACTAGCTCACCTTTTTCAGCCTTCTATAAAATTGAGTCTAATGAAGTATTCTGTGCATCTCCAGAAAGATACATGGCCAAAAGAGGATCCACTCTTTTTTCACAACCCATTAAGGGAACCTCACGCAGATATTCAGACCCACAATTGGACCAAGAGTCAGTAGAAAAATTAAAGAAAGATCCAAAAGAAAGATCCGAGAATGTAATGATCGTGGATTTGGTTAGAAACGATTTGAGTAAAATCGCCTTAAGAGATTCTGTGGAAGTTGAAGAGCTTTTTGGAGCTTATAAATTTCCAACTGTTTGGCATTTAATCTCTACTATTAAGGCAGAAATTGGAGAAGAAATTGCATTTTCTGATATTCTAAAAGCTAGTTTTCCAATGGGCAGCATGACTGGCGCTCCTAAGATTAAAGCTCTTGAAATTATAGAAAAACATGAGAATTTCAAAAGAAATCTTTACTCAGGATCAATAGGATATAAAGACCCTTCCGGCGATTTTGACTTCAATGTTATAATAAGGAGTTTGCTTTACAATAGAAATTCTAAAGATTTATCATTACGAGTAGGAAGTGCTATAACTGCAACTTGCGAGCCCATTAAGGAATATGAAGAGTGTAAATTAAAGGCTGAGCGTATTTTAGAAAGTCTAAATTAGACGAATGTCTGATAGGCGTCTAATTGACAAAAAAATGCTCGTACTTTTGTGCAACAATGATCAAAGACCATCTACAAGACTTTTTTAAGTCTCATCAAATAGATTACTTAAATAAAACTTTTCTATTGGCCCTTAGTGGTGGAATAGATAGTACTGCCCTATTCTATGCTTTGCGCGATTTGAACTGCACTTTTGAGGTCGCTCATTGTAATTTTAATTTAAGAAGTGATGAATCTGATAAAGATGAGGCCTTTGTTCGACAGCTATGTCAAGCACACTCTATAAAGGCACATATCAAAAGATTTGAAACAAAGCAGTTTGCTCAAGACAAAGGACTTTCAACCCAGCTTGCGGCAAGAGAACTTAGATATCAATTTTTTAGTGAGCTAATGGAAAATCATTGTATAGATTTTCTTCTCACTGCTCATCATCTAGATGATAATTTAGAAACCATTCTAATTCAATTGGGAAAGGGAATTTCAATCACAAATATTTCAGGAATTCCGGATAACAGCAATCAAATTTTAAGACCATTACTGAAGACATCTAAGGAGCAACTTAAGAACTATTTAACTGAGCAGAATCTGGTTTGGAGAGAAGATCAATCTAATAAGAGCTTACAATATCAAAGAAATAGAATTAGACAGCAGGTAGTGCCAGATCTAATAAAAAGTGATTTGGGCTACCTGTCAGGTTTTCAAACTAGTCTATTGAATTTAAAAAAAGATCAGCGACTATTTCAAAGTTTGATCTATGAAAAAATTGAGTCAAATTCAGTTAAAAAGGAAGAACTAACTAAAATTGACCTCAAGCTTTTTAAAGAGAATCCTGAAATCCTGCATCATGCCCTCAAACAATTTGGAGATTGGGATGAAAAGTCAATCTTAGATTGTATCCAACATAATAAAGTTGGACGGGTATTTAAATCTAAAAGCCATGAGCTATTAATTGACAGGAAATTTATTCTTGTCAGAAAAGAAAAAAAGAAGAATCCTGAAGTTTTTTCGATTTTTGAATCAGAATCAGATTTAAAAATTGCTAATTTTAATTTTGGCTCATTGCCTATTCACAAAAAGGACGAATTAAGTAAAAAAGATATTTACGTGGATAAAGAATTACTTAAATTCCCCTTGAGCCTTAGAAGCTGGAAACATGGTGATGCCTTTGTTCCATTTGGTTTCAAAGGCAAGAAGAAGCTCTCAGATTATTTCACAGATCTTAAATTAAACCTTTGGGAAAAAGAAGATATATTAGTTCTTGAAGACCAAACAGCAATTATAGCTATCGCCGGAAGGCAAATTGATGATAATTTTAAGGTAACCAATAGAACGAAAACCATTTACTTTGTTCAAGAAGATTAAATAGAGATATGAAGATTAAATTATTTATTCTAGCCTTTTTTGTAGGCATGACATCATTGAGTGCTCAACTTTATGACCCTGTAGATTGGACCTTTAGCCAAGAGAAAATGGACGGCAATAAAGTAAAACTGTTTATGACAGCTTCTATTGAAGAGGGTTGGCATGTGTACTCTTTAGATATTCCTGAAGAATCATTTATCCTTCCTACTGAAGTGAGCTTTAAGAGTACTCCAAGGTATAAATTAATAGGTTCAGTAGTAGAACCTACTCCCATTGAGGAATACGATAAAAACGCAGAGGAAGTATTAAAATTTCATGAGCATAAGGTTAGCTTATATCAAATTATTGAAAGGAATTCTGCTGATACATTTAGTGTTAGGGGTGAGCTCAGCTTTATGGTATGTAATGATGAGATGTGTTTACCGCCTGAGTACATCGATCTTAACTATTCAATTAAGGCCGCCAAGCTAGAAGCAAGCTCTGATTCAGACGAAAGTAACGACAAGAGTATGATTGGAATTTTTATTCTGAGTATTCTAGGAGGTTTTGCAGCCCTATTAACACCTTGTGTATTCCCAATGGTTCCTATGACTGTAAGCTTTTTCACGAAGCAAAGTAAGACAAAGGCCGCAGGTATTAGAAATGCTTTAATTTATAGCTTAAGTATAATTGGTGTTTACCTTTTCTTAAGCCTACCCTTCCATATTTTTGATAGTATAAGTCCTGATATTTTAAACGAAGTATCTACCAACGTACCATTGAATATTTTCTTCTTTATAATATTCGTTGTATTTGCAATTTCGTTCTTCGGTGCGTTTGAACTTACCCTACCTAATTCACTAATAAACAAAGCGGATAAAGCTTCTGACATTGGTGGTTTAATTGGTATTTTCTTTATGGCAATCACCTTGGTTTTAGTCAGTTTCTCATGTACTGGACCACTCCTTGGTGCTTTATTAGGTAGTGTGCTTTCCAGCGATGGAGGGGCATCTGCCCTTAGTGTCGGAATGGCTGGATTTGGTGTAGGCTTGGCCTTGCCATTTGGTGTTTTTGCAGCCTTCCCTTCTTGGTTAAATAGTTTACCTAAGTCAGGTGGATGGCTAAATACTGTAAAGGTCGTTTTAGGTTTCTTAGAATTAGCCTTAGCATTTAAATTCCTATCCAATGCGGATTTAGTTTTACAGGCAGGTATCCTAAACAGAGAAATATTCTTAGCAATTTGGATTAGTATACTTCTTGCTTTAGCGCTTTACTTATTTGGAGCGTTTAAATTACCACACGATAGTAAATTAGAATTTATAGGTGTTGGCAGAATGCTATTAGGTGTGACTGTACTAGCCTTTACTATTTATCTAATCCCAGGATTATGGGGTGCTCCTCTTAAGGTTATAAGTGGATTCCCACCTCCATCGTTCTATAGCGAATCTCCAAATGGCTTCGGCTCCGCAACCATCATACAAGGCTCTGGTGGTTCTATGGAAATCCCCGATGGAGCTGACCCAGAGCACTGTCCTTTATCATTAAACTGTTTTCATGACTATGATGAAGGTCTAGCTTATGCCAAAGATGTTAATAAGCCAATTTTACTTGACTTCACCGGTTGGGCATGTGTCAACTGCAGAAAAATGGAAGAACAGGTATGGTCTGACCCTAGAGTATTGAATATTCTTAGAGAGGAAGTTGTACTTGTCTCATTATATGTAGATGAAAGACAAAAGTTAGCTGAAGAAGAGAGATATATTTCTGAGGCTACCGGAAAAAGCATTAAAACTGTTGGAAACAAATGGAGTGATTTCCAAATTACTAATTTCCAGAACAACTCTCAACCTTATTACGTTATAGTAGGACATGAGAATTTAGAGCCTCTTTTAGAAACAGCTTCCTATGACCCAGACATTGATCTGTACATAGATTGGCTAAAGAGAGGTGTTGAAAATTTTAAAAATAAATAAGCTAAACGCTTTCCTGATCTGCTCAACCTATGCCTGAGAAGCATGAACTAAGATACCGCCTAAGACAAGGTAATGATATTAAAGGCTATTTACGCAAGATATCTAAGACGATGAGCTTCTACTCGCCTGATTCATTTTGGTGGAGCGGTAAAAAGATTGAGTATAAAGAGGTAGATGAATGGACGGGCTTAAAGGATAAGAATGCCAAGCATATCTACGAATGGGACATCATTAAATTCAAACTAGACCCAGATAGTGAATACCTAAATGGGGTAGTTCTTTGGGAAGCTCAGAGAAAAGTTTTTGGAATTAAAGACATTAGTACTGATGATGGGCCCTTTATTCCATTTTATGTTGAAGGTCTTAAAATGTTCAATGAGTCGCAACTACAAGTCTTTTCTTACCTTTTTCTAAACCCTGAATTAAAAGAAAAATTGGGTGTAACAGAATAATCTCCTACACCCAATCATTTGGTTTACTACTATTTCTTAAGCTTCTAAAATTTGCGATGCCGCTACTTTAGTTTTTACCTTGAGAATAATATTCTCAATAATACCCTCTTCATTAATTACAAAGGTTTCTCTATGAATACCTTCATACTCTCTACCCATAAACTTCTTCATCCCCCATACACCGTAAGCATTAATAACTTCCTTCTCAGTGTCCGGGATTAAAGGAAAGGGCAGACTATATTTGTCCGTAAATTTCTGATGCTTAGCTAAGGTATCAGCGCTCACACCTATAATTTCGTAACCCTTCTCTTGTAATAACTCATAATTATCTCGTAAATCACAAGCCTGAGCAGTACAACCTGGAGTATCATCTTTAGGATAAAAATATAGAACTACTTTCTTTCCTTTTAGAGCTGATAAACTTACCGGATTATTACTCTGGTCGATTGCGTTAATTTCAGGAGCCCTATCGCCCACTTTTAAATGTGTCATTCTCTAATGAATTTGTTTAGTTTGCGTATTCATTTAATAATAATATAAGGTGACTAAAGCAGAAAAGGTTCAATACATCATAGAAACTTTGGAAAGAATTTATCCGGAGGTACCTATTCCCTTAGATCATAAAGATCCCTATACTCTTTTAATTGCTGTCTTACTTTCTGCCCAATGTACTGATGAAAGAGTAAATAAAATTACACCCTTACTTTTTGCTAAGGCAGATAACCCAAAGGATATGATAAAAATGAGTCAGCAAGAAATACAAGATATAATCAGACCTTGTGGCCTCAGTCCAATGAAATCTAAGGGCATTTACTTCTTATCCCATATTTTATTAGATCAGCATAAGGGTGAGGTTCCTGCTAATTTTAAAGACTTAGAGGCCCTGCCAGCGGTTGGGCATAAAACTGCTAGTGTAGTAATGAGTCAAGCTTTTAATGTGCCTGCATTTCCTGTTGACACGCATATACATAGACTCTTATACCGTTGGGGAATAAGCAATGGAAAGAATGTTGAACAAACAGAAAAAGATGCAAAGAGATTATTTCCTAAAGAGATTTGGAATAAACTCCATTTACAAATCATCTTTTATGGGCGCCAATATTCCCCAGCACGCTCTTGGGATGTAGCTAAGGACGAAATCACTTTAAAGATCGGGCGAAAGCCAGTTATAGAAGAGGCATTAAAAATCCGTGCCAATAGAAAACAGCCATAACCTATCTAAGATCTGACCATCCTCAACCCCATAAGCTAAATCCAGTCTAAAGTAATATCCAAATAATCTAGATCTAATTCCAGTACCAAAACCACCTACAAAAGGATCCTTCTGGCTATCTAAAACAATCTCAAGGTTTCCAAAATCTTTAGTTATGGTATTGATAGCATTTTCATTTGAGTAAGGAGAAGGGCCATTCCAGGCAGTTCCAAAATCACCAAAGGCAATTATTTGAAAGTTTTGGATAAAATCAGATTTCAGAGGCCTCTTTGAGAAATAACTAAAAAGTGGTAGCCTCAATTCAGAATTTACAACAACAAAATTATTTCCATTTCTAACATTCTGGAACAATCCTCTCATATTAGTAACCAAGGTTTGAAAAGCGTAATTCTCATTTGCAATTGGAGTTGTAGGCTCAAAGTCAGCGCTAAAACTATTATCCGTACCACCCATAAAGTAGATTAATTTCTCCTGTCCCCAACTGGTTCCTGCTGCTAACCTATTTGCCCAAATCATATTTCTATGAACCTTGGTATAATTCCTCATATCGATACCTGCGGTGTACATTCCAGATTCCGAGGTTCTCAAATTTCTATAATACTCTGTAAAAGCTTTAAACTTAAAGCCATGATTAAGATTCAGTCCAATATTTCTTACATTATCATAGACATAGGCTGCACGGCCAAAAATATAATCAGAATAGTTGTCAGGAAATTCTAGACTAAACGGATCTCTGGATAAGCCAATAGTTTTAGTAATTCGATAACCAAAATCTCCCTTAAAAGATGCAACCGGACTTAATGGCCATGAGTATTTTGTAGTTAACTCATGAGTAATTTGGCGTGCTACTTGACCATTTTCAAAAAAGGTCACTTGGCTCCTTCTGTTCAACATATAGGTTTTGTCTAATCGCTCTTTATTATCTATTAATGCGATAATAAATTCTGCGTTAGGAGCAATGGAGGTACCTGCTAGAGGCTGAAAATTAGTTCTTAGACCTGCAACAATCCTGTAGTCGTGCATTAAATCCATAACGCCCACTTTCAATTGCATATTGAAGCCTGTGTTCAGATAATCAGAACTGACAAATCCAGAAAACGGTTGGTATTGTGGATTGTCAAAGGTATTGTCAAACCTGATGGTAAAATCATCCTGATAAAAGGAAAGGAAATAGTTTCTGGATGGAGGAATTTCTAGTATTTCTCTCTTTTGAATTGGATTCTCATCTTTGGCAGGCCCTTCTTGAACAATAAAGTCAGGCAGTTCAAATGCTGATGTATCCTTTGAAGCAGAACGTTCATTAAAATTAAAATCATGAATATTCACCTCAAACTCTGAGGCCTTAACTCCAGGATAAAATAGTGGCATTTGAGAGTCTGAAGCCGAAGGGTCAATGACCACATTTCTATCTTTTGACACATTGATATCCTCCCTTAATAGTAGATTTTTAAAACTAAGTCGCTCTGGGTCCTCATAGGGAGTGCTAACGATTTTAAATCGTTTATCTTTTTTTACAATATTATAAACCACCTCATTTTCTTGATCTATGGCAACCCCTAAAACAGACCTCGTAAAATCCGTTTGTTGAATTTCTTTAAAATCATAGGAATAATGAGTGATGGTATCTACATAAGCGATGCTGCTATCAATTTTAATTAAGTGTCTATTCTGTGTTCCGGACCTATTAGACAGAAAACTCAAATATCCATCTGCATACTCCCTTGGTTGAACTTCATCAATACCAGCAGAATTGGTTAGTTGCCACAGTTTATTAGAGTCATTAGACATTTCCACCGCCCTGGCTGAGTACAAATCAAAATGTCTGTTTTTTATTTGATAAATATTTTTGTCATCAATGGCATAAGGCTCTTCTCTATTGGAGGCAAAAGCAACTCTTTTGTCATCCATTATAAAAGTTGGGTTCAGGTCTGTATAGTCATCATTAGTTATCTGCTTAATTTTGGTATTCAAAATATTATAGATGAAAATATCAGATCTACCATTTTTAACTGCGGACAAAACAAATTCTTTTCCATCCATACTGTAATCGAAAGAAAGGATTTTATCAAATTTGAAAAACTTCTTTTTCTCTATTTTTTTTTCTTTTACTTGATAAAAGTTCAACCACAAATAACCCTTTTCTTCTGTAAAAAATGCAAGTATTTCGCTATTTGGATGCCATGCAAGAAGGGGGAAACTAAAGTCTCGGTTTTGAGCGATTTTATATCCTCCTTTATAAATCCTCTTTCGTCTGTCTTTCTCAAGATTATGAAGGTAAATTCTATATTCACCAAAACGTAGTTCTACATAGGCAAGGTACTTGGAGTCATCGCTTTTATCTAATCTCGTTATTTCCCTATTCTTTCTGGCTTTTCTCAGAACCTCTTCATCTAGCTCATCATTAGGCATAGTGAAGTTTCTATACTTTTCGTCGTAGAAATTCTCATAATCTGCAAATATCTGTTCAATATCTTTTCCAAGTACGTAAAGGAAACCGCTCTCAATATTCCTATTGATCATACTGATGTATACGATATCCTTAATTACTCTTCTTCCATAGACTTCACTAATAAAATACCAAAATGAATATCCAGCGTATCGAGCTTGTGGCCCAACCAGCGAATTAAAATGCTCAAATTCTTTACTTAAATATCCATCCCTAATAATCACATCCGCATTAGCGTCAAAATCATGAGCTATAAAACTAACTAGGCCTTCAGTAAACCATTCAGGCAGATTTAATAAGTAGGAGTTTCTAATACTTTCTGCAAAACTACCTGTGAACAGATTACTAAGTAATGCATCTGTTAAGGCAGCCTGAATTTGGTTTTCTAAAGAAACATAGTCTCCATCAAAATAAACAAAAAGCCTTCCGCCAGACACTCTTGTTACTCCTCCAGCATTATAAGCTTCATCAGTACTTTGATTGACATTACTTTCTTTAAGCTCAGACAGATTGGTGAAAAGCAATATTTGGATTCGATCTTCAATTGGTGCATCAAGAATACTCTCTAATCTTGATAATTGTTGATTTGTGATTCTGGCTACTTGCTGAGCTACTTTCTTATTACTCGCATAATAGTATACATCAAACCTTTCAAAGCGGTAAAAAGACCAATTCATTTCTGTGAACTGTACTCTGTTTTTACCATAGTCTTGTCTGTAGCCATAGAAAAATTGTGCATTCACATCGGTCATAAATAGACAGATTAGTGCTACAATAAATATTTTTAAATATTTTAAACGACTAACTCTCAACAGCTTAAAGAGATTCTTTCAGCTACTAATTTACATATAGTGTAAATAGAAACTCTATTAATAGACAAATAAGTGCGATATTTGTTGGAAGACGAATTTAAAATAATAATGCGTACACTTTCCATAAGCCTGCTTTTCTCTTTGATACTTTCCTATGGGTTAAAGGCACAAACTACTTATAAATCTGTTCGATTAAGTACTCCTCCTAAAGGAGCGTTTATTCCAAATGAAATTCAAAAAGACTACGGACCAATACTTCATAAGAACGAAGCACCTAAACCTGGTAGTACTCTTTCTAAAAAAGAATTACGAGAATTAAAAACCCAGGTCCAATCATTAAAATCAAAAAGAGCTGTTAGAACAAGTACATTGGGGCAAGCAGAAGCTCCTCTTTACTTGGATAGCTTAAGTGGAAATGCATTTTCAGGAAGTGTGCCTAATGACAATGGCTTTGCTATAAACAACGATGGTCAATTAATTTCAGTGATCAATTCAAATATCTATGCTTATGATATTGAAGGTGACAGCCTAATTTTTGCTATATCACTTGGGAATTTCTCACTTCCAATTAGAGAAGCCAGACAAAGCAAATATGATCCAAGAGTGCTTTTTGATCCAGAAGCTAATAGATTTATAATAGTTTACTTAAACGGCACAGTACATAGAGTAAGTAAAATTATTGTTGCTTTCTCTAAATCCTCTAATCCTGCTGAAGGCTTTAATCTTTATGCTTTAGAAGGAAATCCTTTAGATAACAACACTTGGAGTGATTACCCACACATTATGGTGAGTAATGAGGATCTCTTTATCACAATGAATACATTTCTTGATGGCTCGTCTAATAATAGTGGATACGTAGAATCGACTATTAGACAAGTATCAAAGAATGCAGGCTACGATAGCCTTGCATTAATTGAGCAATACTATTACGATATAAAAGTTGCAGGTAAAAACCTATTTAATAGCACAGGAGTTAAAGGAGGATCGGCGCCTTATAGCCCCCCCATTTATTTTGCATCTAATAGAGCTTTATCTTTGACTAATGACAGCTTATTCCTAATAAGCATCTCAGATTCTTTAAGCCCAACAACTACTCCAAGCTTAGAAATAAAAACTGTAATTACGGATAATCCTTATGGACTTCCTTCCGACGCCCGTCAAAAAAATGGCCATCGATTTGATTGTAATGATGCTAGAGTGCAAGGTGCTTTTTACGAAAATAATAGGTTTCAAATTGTAGGTAACACAGTGGGAAGCCTAGGCAATAGTTCAACCTATCATATTTTCTATAATATTAAAAAGGATGGAGACACTGCAATGTTAAACCTTATTGAATTGGATACTCTTGATTTAGGTTTTGCTAATATTTCATATACAGGAAAATCAAGCGGAGAGAATGAAGCAATTATCACTTTCAATACAAGCGGTCCAAAAAACAACGCTGGATTTGGAACGGTTTTCTTTGATAACGACTCCTCCTATTCTGAAATCACTGTATTAAAAGAAGGTAATAGTCTAGTCAATGTAATTACCGGAGGTGGAGATCCGCTTTATGAGCGCTGGGGAGATTATTCTGGATCCCAAAAAGTTTATGACGAAGATGGAGTTATATGGGCTTCTGGTTATTCGTCTATTAGCTCTAGCCAACCGGAAACTTGGATCGTTCAATTAGCCAGCCCAAATGCTAATGATGATCCTTTACCTGAAGAAAAAGATGTTCTGCCATTTCCATTAGAAGTTGGCCCAAACCCATCTAATGGATTTGTAAATGTGCATTTTTACTTAAATAAGCCAGAGAGTATTTCTTTCTACTTGATGAATATGCAAGGTCAATTGGCTAAGGAAATAAAGCTTTTAGAAGAAGATGCTGCAGAGGGAGAAAATGAATTCAGTTTTAATACACAAAGCATGCGCACCGGAACCTATTTCTTATTAGTAAGAGATTCCGGCGGCAATGTATTACACGAAGAAAAGCTTATAATCCTTTAGAAAGCTCAAGCATTCTATCTTCAACTTCTTGGCTATCCCATTTGGTTTCAATGTCGTTCATGGACATGATCTCATGCATGATGGCATCGTGCTTCTTACCTAACGCTAGGGCTTTATGATATGGAATATGGCTAAAGGTTACCATACTGTATAGAGGCAACCACTTTTGCGGATACTTGGTGCTAAACCTATTTTCAATTTTCTTTCTTAATAAGAAAACAGGATCAGCCGTAAGGTCTCTCATTTCAACAAAATTCCGCATTGCCAAATCAGCAATGGCATCGGCATTTGGTTTTCTTTCCTTTTGAAATGCATCTAAGATTTCATCCCAATTTTCTAAATCTTGATCCATTAATTGACCAAGAATATCACAGTCTTCAAATCCACTGTTCATTCCTTGTCCGTAAAAAGGGACTATTGCATGACTCGCATCACCCAAGATGGTAGTGTTTCCAATTTTCCATGGATAAGACCTGATAATCACCAAGGATGAATCAGGATTTTCATTCCACTCCTCATCAAAATTAGGCATCATTGCCAATGCATCAGGGAATTCTTCCTTAAAGAATTCTCTAGCTTCTTGAGCACTTTTTAAACTTTCAAAAGAAGGGACCCCTTCATTTGGAAAGAATAAAGTACAAGTGAATGTTCCGTCAGGATTTGGAAGTGCAATAAGCATATAGTGACCTCTTGGCCATATATGCAACGCTTCTCTTTCCATCCTATGACTTCCATCCTCATTGGCAGGAATACTTAGTTCCTTATAACCATGATCGATATATTCTTGAGAATAATTGAACTTATCTCTCTTAAGCATTTGACCTCTAATAGCACTAAACGCGCCATCAGCTCCAAATAATAAGTCAGCTTTTACGGTAGTCTTTTCTTTAGTCTCATAATTTTCAAAATGAGCAGTTCCTTCCTCAAGGTCCGCACCCAAACATTTTTGATTAAAGTTTATCTTTACCTTATTGGTAGCCTCAGCCAACTCCATTAATCTTTTATTCAAGCCTCCTCGAGACACAGAATATATGGCTTCATTATTAAGACCATAATTTTGAAAGGATAGATTTCCATTTTTATCATGCATCACCCTGCGATACATTGGAATAGACATTTCCTTAATCTTTGGCCCAAGACCTGCTCTTTCTAAAGCTCTCCAGCCCCTGTCAGAAAGAGCCAAATTAATGGAACGCCCACCAGGGATATTTGCTTTTCTAGTATCTGGCCTTCTTTCGTAAATTTCTACATCATGCCCTTTCTTAGCCAAATAAATAGATAAGAGTGATCCAACTAGGCCTGCGCCTGCAATTGTTATTTTTTTAGTTTCCATTAATTCTCTTTTAATGCCTTTTCAAATACTTTTCCAAATTGGTAAACATCTTCAAAGCTATTGTACATTGGCACCGGTGCCAGTCTTATCACACTTGGTTCTCTCCAGTCAGCTATTACACCTTCTTTAGTAATTGCATCAAATACAGACTTTCCTTTTGAGCTGACGATTACAGAAAGTTGAGCTCCCCTTTTTTCAGGATTCTTTGGTGTAATCAACTTCAATTCAACTCCAGTATTTTCACCAACAGCTTTTATTACCTCCTCTAAATAGGCGGTTAATCTAACTGACTTTTCTCTTAAGGCTTTCATTCCAACTTCTTGAAATAGTTCTAAGCTGGCCAACAATGGTGTCATTGAAAAAACGGGAGCATTACTTAATTGCCACGCTTCTGCAGTTGGGATTGGATCAAACTCATCGCCCATTAAAAATCTTTCCTTTTTATCATGTCCCCACCATCCTTCAAATCTAGGGATGTCCTTTTGTCCATGATGTTTTTCATGAATAAAAGCTCCAGATATACCTCCAGGGCCAGAGTTTAAATATTTGTATCCACACCATGCCGCAAAATCCACATCCCAGTCGTGCAATTGCAAAGGAATATTTCCTGCGCCATGAGCTAAATCCCAGCCTACAATTATTCCCTTATGCTTTGCAGCCTTGGATATTCCAGATATATCAAACAATTGGCCCGTATAATAGTTCATCCCTCCAATCATTAGAAGAGCTATTTCATCACCTTGACTTTCAATAATTCTATAAATATCTTCCTCATCAATCAATTCAGTTTCAGCATTAGGCTCTAATTCTATTAAATGATCCTCTGCTTTTAATCCATGAAATCTTAATTGTGATTTTAATGCATACTGATCTGAAGGGAATGCTTTTCCCTCACACAAGATTTTTGTTCTTTTCCCTTCCGGGCGATAAAAACTGACCATCATTAAATGAAGGTTAGTTGTAAGTCCGTTCATGGCAACAACTTCCGACTCCTTAGCTCCTACTATATCGGCTAAAGCCGAAGTAAAAAGCTCATGATAAGAAAGCCAAGGTCTTCTCGCATCTAAATGTCCTTCTACACCAAATTTGCCCCAATCTTCAAGTTCTTCTAGTAAATACATCTTAGCCTTTTTTGCCTGCAGACCTAATGAATTACCAGTAAAGTAAAGAGCGTTTTTGCCATTATGCTGCGGAAAAACAAATTGCTCCCGATAAGCTTTCAACGGATCCTTTGAATCTTCTTCATGAGCATATTGCAATGAATATAAATGAGACATACTAGATTTTTATAATTAAGTCCATAGTGGACTAAGTAGTTTAAGTGTCAAAAATAAGAGAACAGAATAAATTGGCATTGCTTCTATCCAAAAGCTTACGTAAAGATTTGATTTTGACAAATCCATGCGCTTAATTAAAATGTAAACTATTTCTAGGCCCACAAGGTATGAGCACATTAGGTAAAAATCTAAATCAAAGAACAATAGCATTATTACATACCATAGCTGATTGACTACTACTGCTGCTTTGGAGAACTCCAATGCTGTTGTTATTCCTAGCTTTTGAGGAATAGTACTAAGGCTTTTATCATCTACTTTTAAATCTCTAATATCGAAAGGAATAACCAGCGCAGATATCAAGAGCATTCTGGCAATAAAAGCCAAGTTATCTTGCCAAAACCAATCAGAAGCTAAACTTTTAGGAATAAAGTAAGTAATGTAAGCCCAGCTAAAAGAGATTAAAAATAGCTTGAGACCAGGAATAGATCTGAGGCTAGTAAAAGAGCTTGAAGCCATTTTAAAACTAATGGGGTATAAAATAGCAATTAGAGCAGGCAGGCTAATTAATAATACAAAATCAAAGGTGAAAAGCTGGAATGTGTAAAAAGCTGCGCCAATAGCAGAAAGCAAAGTGGTGAAATAGACAAAAACTATATTCGTCTTCATCCACTGCGAATATTCTTCTGATGCAAAATTTGACCTCTTTAATTTTTGAACGATTCTCATATAATTATAAGAAGCAATAGTAGAACACAAAACAAAAAAGAAGTAATCTGTGTTATTATCACCTAACTCAAAAAATGTAAGTGCGCAAAAGCTTGCAGATGCAAGGCCAACCCATAGATTAGAGAAAACTATATATTTTGCTAATGCATTCAATTTATTGAGTGTTTACAGTATTATAAGAATCAACAATCTATGTCTTTTTTCATGTGTTTATTGACTACTTTTGCCACAAATTTGTAAAATATTTTAGAATGAATACTGATTCTTTTGCTTACAGGCATATTGGCCCGAGAAAGGTTGAAATTACGGAAATGTTAAAGGAAATAGGTCTTGACAGCATTGAACAGCTGATCAATGAGACAATTCCTGCAAGTATTCGTTTAGACGGTGACTTAAAGTTAGACCCGGCCTTAACTGAAAACGAATTTATGAGCCATATTAGAGACTTGGCACGTAAAAACAAGGTTTTTAGAACTTATATTGGGCAAGGTTATCACCCGACAGTAATGCCAGGTGTAATCCAAAGAAATATTTTAGAAAATCCAGGTTGGTATACGGCCTATACTCCTTACCAGGCAGAGATTGCTCAGGGTAGATTGGAAGCTTTATTAAATTTCCAAACTATGGTAAGTGACCTTACTGGTTTACCCATAGCTAATGCTAGCTTATTAGACGAATCCACTGCGGCGGCTGAGGCCATGAGTATGTTCTTTGCTAATCGCTCTAGAGAACAAAAAAAGAATGGTGCCCAAAAGTTCTTTGTATCTGAACACTGTCTGATACAAAATATTGATTTAATCAAAACTAGATCAGAGCCTTTAGGTATTGAATTGGTAATTGGTGACCATAGAGAGGTAGAATTAAGCGATGAGTACTTTGGAGCTTTACTACAATATCCTGCTGCTGACGGTGAAATCTTTGATTATAAAGATTTCGCAAATAAGGCAAAATCCCTAGATATTCAGTTAGTTGTAGCCGCTGATATATTAAGTCTTGTACTTTTAACTCCTCCAGGAGAATGGGGAGCAGATGCTGTAGTTGGAACAACCCAAAGATTTGGAATTCCATTAGGATTTGGAGGACCACACGCTGCCTATTTTGCAACCAAGGAAGAGTATAAAAGAAGTATTCCAGGAAGAATAATAGGTCAAACTATTGATCGTGATGGAGTTCCAGCTCTAAGAATGGCACTTCAGACAAGAGAACAACATATAAAAAGAGACAAGGCTACTTCTAACATCTGTACAGCACAGGTATTATTAGCCGTAATGGCTGGAATGTATGCTGCTTATCATGGTCCAGAGGGACTTACAGATATTGCTAAAAAAATCCACTTTAGTGCTGTTAGTCTTGCTGAAGGTTTAAAGAACTTAGGATTTGACCAGAAGAACGAAAATTTCTTTGACACCATAAAAGTAGATACTGGCATAGTGCCTACTGGTTTAATCAGAAGTATTGCTGAAGCAAAAGAAATCAATTTGAGAGTTATTGATGAGACTCATATCGGGATTTCTTTAAACGAGAATACCAATCTGAAAGACGTAAATGATGTTCTTGCTATTTTCTCAGAGGCACAATCTGAAAGTGATAGTGTAAGAATTGACAAATTGATTGACATTACTATTATTTCAGAAAAACTTAGAAGAACTTCTGACTTTTTAACACATCCAGTTTTCAATAGTTATAGATCTGAGACTGAAATGATGCGTTATATCAAGAAGCTAGAAAGAAAGGATCTATCCTTAAATCATTCTATGATTGCGCTTGGAAGCTGTACAATGAAATTGAATGCTGCCACTGAAATGCTTCCGTTAAGCTGGCCATTATTTGCTAATATTCATCCTTTTGCTCCCGTTGATCAAACGCTTGGTTATAGATATATGATCAATGATCTTGAAAGAGATTTAGCAGAAATTACTGGTTTTCACTCCATGAGTATGCAACCTAACAGTGGCGCTCAAGGCGAGTATGCCGGGCTAATGGTCATTAGAGCATACCACCAATCAAGAGGTGATCATCATAGAAATATAACTTTAATTCCTTCATCTGCGCATGGTACAAATCCTGCTTCAGCGGTTATGGCTGGAATGAAAGTAGTAGTAGTTAAATGTGATGAGCTAGGAAATATTGATATTGACGATTTAAGAGCTAATGCCGAGAAGTATAGCAATGAATTGTCTGCTTTAATGATCACTTATCCATCTACCCATGGTGTATTTGAAGAAGGAGTAAAAGAAATTACTCAAATCATACATGATCATGGTGGTCAAGTGTATATGGATGGCGCAAATATGAATGCTCAAGTTGGACTTACAAGTCCGGGAAATATTGGGGCGGATGTATGTCACCTAAATCTGCATAAGACTTTCGCAATTCCTCACGGAGGCGGTGGCCCAGGCATGGGACCTATCGGAGTAGCTGAGCATTTAGCACCTTTCTTGCCAGGGCATAATATAGTTGAAACAGGTGGTGAATTCGGTATTTCCTCTATTTCTGGTGCTCCATTTGGCAGTGGCCTGATTTTAATTATCTCCTATGCGTATATAAAGATGTTAGGAGCAGTTGGACTTAGACAATCTACTGAAAATGCAATTTTAAATACCAATTATTTAAAGGCAAGATTACAAGGTAATTTTGATGTACTGTATACCAACTTAAAAGGACGTGCTGCACATGAAATGATTGTAGACTGTAGACCATTTAAAAAAGAAGCAGGAATTGAAGTAACCGATATCGCTAAAAGATTAATGGATTATGGATATCACGCTCCTACAGTTTCTTTCCCTGTGGCCGGAACAGTTATGATAGAACCTACAGAATCTGAAGGTAAAGCTGAGTTGGACAGATTTGCAGATGCTCTTTTATCTATTAGAAAAGAAATTACTGCAATTGAAAAGGGTGGGGATGCTCTAAATAATCCTTTAAAGAATGCTCCACATACACTCAGTATGTTAACCAGTGATGAGTGGACTTTACCTTACGACAGAAAAACTGCAGCTTTTCCATTAGATTATCTTTCAGAAAATAAGTTTTGGCCATCAATCAGAAGAGTAGATGATGCTTATGGTGATAGAAATCTAATTTGCACTTGCTCACCAATTGAAGAATATATGACTGAAAAAGTGCAAGCGTAATCCAGTATTACGAACTTTTTTGACACATAGTTGGGCCTGATTATAAGATTTATTTAATTCTCATAATCAGGCCTTATCTTTAGTGTAAGCAAGAGTTTAATTAAAATTTTTTTCGTACTTTTATAGGCTAATTAAAATTATATCTAATGAAAAAAAGTATTATTCTCTCTTTGAGCCTAATGCTTGGAACGGGCTTAAGCGCACAGCAATTCAATGGAACTGCTGAATTAACTAAAAGCAATGATTCTGAGTTAAAGCGCAACCACAAACAAATTGCTCCACAATTAAAAGCTAAATCATCAGCTATCATTTGGTCTGAAGATTTTGGTGGTGGTATTCCAAGTACTTGGACAAACGTATGTACTGACTCAGTAGGTAACTTATTAAACGGTAGCTGGGAGTATAGAGGTCCTAACACAACTCCTAACAACGGAATTGGATCTAGAGGTGCTTATGGAAACGATACTATCGTTGTTAATTCTGCTACTAGAGCTAATGGTTTTGTTCTTTTTGATTCAGACTATTTAGACAACGGCGGAACTGCTGGCGGTACAGGAACTGCACAAGCTCCTCACACTGGTATTTTAACTACTGATACTATTGATTTAACTGGACATCCATTTGTTGAGATTCAAGTTACTTCTTACTACAGAAAGTATGCTTCTTCTTTCCTTATTGCTACGTCAATTGATGGTGGTGCTACTTTTACTGATACAGTAGAAATTTTAGCTGATCTAGCACTTAATGCTGCTTCAGCAAGAAATGAAGTAAGAACAGCAAAACTACCTGGTATTGGCGGTGAGGATGAAGTTGTTTTACAATTCATCTTTGATGGTACTCTAGAAGGTGCTCCTGGAGCATTTGGTTATTACGTTCTTCAAATAGACGACATCATTATTCAAGACTTACCTCCTTATAAGACTGCATTCGTTGAGTCAGGTGGTGCACCAGCTAACGATTTCATTTCTGATGGCAACAAAAATGGTCATGTACCATTGGATCAGGCTAAACCTATCGTTTTTGATTCTAATATTCAAAATGTTGGTGCTGATACAATTACGAACGTAAGATTAAGAGTAGATATTCTTGACGCTTCAGGTGCCGTTGTTGACTCTGTATTCTCTCCAGCTGCTGCTTCTATTCTTCCGGATAGTGTGGTTGACTACAATACGTTCACTACTACAGCTTGGACCCCAACTGCAATTGGTGATTATACATTAAGATATATGATTGATATGGATGAGATGCCATCAAGTGGTGTTGAAACTACTGCTGAGTTTGGATTCGTTGTTGGATCTGAAGGAAACGGAGTTGGAGCATTAATGGCTAAGTCCTCTATGGACCATGGTTCATTAGACAACATAGTAGGTAATGCAAATATTGGTGATGATGATGGTTCTGCTATTATGTCATTAGTTTCTTTCCCTAACCCTTCTCCTGGTAAGTCAACTGTTTCAATTTATGGATTAGAGACTTACTTCAGTACTAGAACTGTTGCAGGTGGTGATATTGAAATTCAATTATATGATACTACTGGCTTTGATCCTTCTAACGGATTTGCTGGTAGCCCATTAATTAACAGATCATTTACTGTACCAGCTACATGGGTAGGACAATTAGTTACTATTGATTTGACTAACAATGGTACTCCAGTTGAAGTTAATCCTGGTGGATACCATATGGTTATGTATATGTACTCTAATGCCGGTGCAAATGATATCTACATTGCAAATGATCAATCATTTGAAAGTAGAGTTTATAACTCTGGTCTTTATTCTACCAGTGCAGGTAGATGGTACAGCGCTTTCTCTGGTGGCAGAACTTTAAACCAACCTTGGTTAAGAGCAGTTTCTGATCCTACAATTGGTCTTGATGAGAACAATGAAGTAGTTTCTTTAAATGTATATCCTAATCCTTCTTCAGGTGATGTTAATATTGATATCGCTAAAGGTGGAGATTATACTATTGAATTATTGGATATGACAGGTAAGATTGTTGATTTCAACTCTTCTACTTTCAATTCTAACGAAAAAGTATCTTTAGATTATAGCGCTTTACCAAAAGGAGTTTATCTTCTTAATGTAAAGGGTGAAGGCTTAACTAAGACTGCAAAAGTAGTTCTTAAGTAATACTGAATTTACTTACATTTTTTTTTAGAAAGACCTCGAGATAATCTCGAGGTCTTTTTTTTGTTTCAATTTTTGCTTAATTTGTTCTTTTATTTTGATTACGAATGAGCTATTTAACTAGTATTTATTAACCCAAACTAATACTTATGAAAAAAATAACTATTCTATCATTAAGTCTAATAGCTGGACTGAACGTAAATGCTCAAGAGTTCAATCGAGGCACTGAGCCTTTAGTGAAACAATCCAATGAGCTGAATCCTAAGGTTTCTAATTACACAAGTTCAAATTTAAAGTCTAAGACTTCCGCAGTTATTTGGTCTGAAGATTTTGGTGGTGGCATTCCATCTACTTGGACAAATCAATGTCTTGATGAATTAGGTAATTCTTTAAATGGTAATTGGGAATATAGAGGCCCTAATACCACTCCTGATAATGCTTTTGGATCGAGAGGTGCGTATGGAAATGACACTGTAGTTGTTAATTCTGCGACTAGAGCCAATGGATTTGTGCTGTTCGATTCAGATTATTTAGATAATGGAGGTACAGCCGGAGGTACGGGAACTGCTCAAGCTCCACACTATGGTATCTTAACTACGGATACAATTGACCTTACAGGATATTCAGATATTGAAATTGAAATGACGGCCTATTACAGAAAGTATGCTTCATCTATGATAATTGCTCTTTCTAAGGATGGTGGTGTTACTTTTCCTGACTCAGTTGAATTATACTCCTACTTAAACCTAAACGATGCTTCAGAAAGAGCTGCTGTTGATTATGCTAATATTTCAATGGTTGGGAATGAACCTAATGTTGTTCTTAAATTCATTTTTGACGGAACGGATGAGGGTGTACCTGGATCATTTGGATATTATGTATTCCAAATGGATGATATCGTAATTCAAGAATTGCCAAAATTCCGTGCTGAATTTACAGATGAAAATGGTGCACCAGCCAATGATATGCTCACCGACGGACATAAAAATGGACATATTCCATTGAGCCAAGCAAAACCTATTGTTTTTGATTCTAATATAAAAAATACAGGTTCAGAGAGTATTACTAACCTAAGACTAAGAGTAAATATTAGAAATAGCGCAGGAATGATTATAGATTCTTTATACAGTCCTGCTGTTGCCAGCTTAGCCCCTGATAGCATTGCGGACTGGAGCTTACTTACCACTAACGCATGGACACCAACAGCAGTAGAAAGCTATACCATGGAATATACATTTGAAATGGATTCAGCTCTAACTTCAGGATCTATTCCTGTTGAATCCTATAATTTGTTTATTGGAGGACCAGGAGGAAATCCATCTGAGAAATCTGGAATGGATCACGGTGTTCTTGATAATGTAACAGGTAATCCGAGTATCGGAGATGATGATGGAGGTGCTTATGGTGGCTTTGTATCTTATCCAAACCCTCAACCAGGAAAGTCAACGATCTCCATCTATGGTTGTGAGACCTATTTCAGCACAAGAACTGTTGCAGGTGGAGACATCGAGGTTCAGTTATATGATACTACTGGCTTTGATCCACTCAACGGATTTGCAAGCGCGCCATTAATAAACAGAAGTTTTACTGTTGATACTTCTTGGGTTGGGGAAACAGTTCAAATAGACTTAACAAATAATGGAACTCCTGTAGAAATAAATCCTGGTAGCTATTATTTAGTAATGTATTTCTACTCAAATGGCGGAGCCAATGATATCTATATTGCCAATGATCAGTCTTTTGAAAGTCTAGTATATAGATCTATTCTTTATTCAACATCTGCAGGAAGATGGTATTCTGGTTATATCGATAGCAGAAGCTTTGATCAGATTTGGTTAAGAGCTCTATCTGATGCTTCAATTGGAATTGAGGAAGATGTTGAAATCAATGACTTAAATGTGTACCCTAATCCTTCTGAGGGTAATATTAATATAGAAATCTCAAAAGGTGGTGACTATAGCCTTCAATTAATTGATATGACAGGTAAAGTTATAGACAAGCAATTATCTACTTATAACTCTAACGAAAGGGTTAATTTAAATTATGACCACTTACCAAAAGGAGTATATCTTCTTACGGTAAATGGTGAAGGCCAAACTAAAACTGCAAGAGTAATACTTAAGTAAGATTAGTTTTAATTAGAATTAAAGAAGCCCCTTTCGGGGCTTCTTTTTTTACAAATGATTCGCTTTTATTTTTTTGAATAACCTTGAGCTGAATACAAAGCTATTTATCGACTCATTATCTGAGCTCATTATATCATTGCTATCTCCTTCCCAAGCTTTACAGCCTTTCTCAATTAGAATTATATTATCTCCTATCTCCATCACACTATTCATATCATGAGTATTAATGATGGTCGTCATAGAATATTCTTCAGTGATCTCCTTAAGAAGATTGTCAATTACAATAGAAGTTCTTGGATCTAAGCCAGAATTGGGTTCATCGCAAAAAAGATACTTCGGATTCATGCTGATAGCTCTTGCAATAGCCACTCTCTTTTGCATTCCGCCACTTAATTCTCCTGGGAATTTATGCCCTACATTCTCCAAGTTCACTCTTTTTAAACAAAAATTTGCTCTATCTCTCTTCTCCTCATCCGTCATTCTGCCAAACATAGAAAGACCAAATGCTACATTATCTTCAATCGAAATAGAATCAAAAAGAGCATTGCCTTGAAAAACAACTCCCATTTCTTTTCTTAACTCCTTTCTTTCCTCTCTATTTAGATTTCCAAGAGTCCGATCATCATATGAGATCTCTCCTCCATCAATTTCATGAAGGCCTACTAAGCTTTTTACAAAAACAGTCTTTCCTGATCCGGATTGACCAATAATTAGGTTTGTTTTGCCCGCTATGAACTGTGCATCCACTCCCTTAAGAACTTCAATTCCATCAAAGCTCTTTCTAAGTTTTTCAACCTTTATCATTTGATGAGCAGTGTTTGAGTTAGCACATAATTGGCAATAATGATCAATACACTTGACCTTACAACTGCCTTTGTAGAATTTATACCCACCTCAACGGCACCACCTTTTACTGTAAATCCATAATAGGCAGAAACTGAAGTGATAATGAAAGCAAATACTACAGTCTTCATTAAGGCATAAGTAATATAGTAAGGAGTGAAAGAAAGCTGTGCTCCTAAAATATAATCAGCAGGACTAATGACACCCATTAGTAAGGAAGCCATATAACCACCAATAATTCCTAAAAACATGCTAATAGTAATTAGAATAGGGTTAAAAATCATAAGAGCAATAATCTTAGGCATTATTAAATAGGATGCGGGATTCACTCCCATTACCTCAAGTGCATCTATTTGCTCAGACACCCTCATACTACCAATAGTAGAGGCAATATATGAACCTACTTTTCCCGCAAGAATTAAACTGATAATTGTAGGAGAAAACTCTAAAATAATGGACTCTCTAGTAGCAATTGCTACATAATAGTCTGGAACTAGTGGGTCATCTAAATTAAATGCTGTTTGAATTGTAACTACAGCTCCCACAAACAATGAGATAACTGTAACTATACCTAATGAGTTTACCCCAAGATATTCAAGATCCCTCATGAACTGTAAATAATACTCTTTCCAGCTTTCGGGCTTATGAAATGCCTGTCTGAGTAAAATAAAATACTGTCCAATTGACTTTATTCCTTCTATTAAAAACATGAAGCTAAAATAAGAGTAAATTTGTATCCATAATATGAAGATTGAAAGTCCTTATAAATTCTTTTCTAAAAGTCTATTGGCTGCACTCCTAATCGTCTTATTTCTGATGAGTTCTTGCGGCACTTTAGAAAAATGTGATTGCCTTAGTTTATCAAGCATAGTTCTGCCCTAATGTCTACTATATTACAAAAGTACATACCTGAGGAGGCTTTGGCCGATTGCATCAAACTACTGCAATCTGAACCTATTGAGCTTAGAATTTCTAAACCAAGAAAAACAAAATTAGGAGACTATAGAAGACCTAAAGAAAATGGGAAACACCGCATTTCAATCAATAACAACCTGAATAAATACTCTTTTCTAATTACCTTTTTGCACGAATTTGCCCACCTAAAGGCTTTTAAAAATCATTCTCTTGGTATAAAAGCTCATGGCTCAGAATGGCAAATGGAATTTATTGAAACTGCAAAATCATTTTTAGATAAAGACATTTTTCCTGAAGATATAAAAATTGCTTTCATCCAAAGTCTAAACAAAGGCGCTGCCAGTAGCTGTACCGATTTAGATTTATATCGTGTTCTAAAAAAATATGATGAATCAAAATCAATTTTTGTGGAAGATCTTAGTGATGGAGAGCAATTCAGCTTAAATAATGGTCTTGTTTTTCAACGAGGTCCTAAATCGCGAAAGCGCTATAAATGCCAAAACCTTAAAAATGGAAAGTACTATATGGTACATCCAATGGCAGAAGTAATACCTTTGAACCCAAATTAGAATACAGTGAACAAGAATTACTATTCCTCTTCTTTCAAACTCGGAATCCTAGGCGGTGGCCAATTGGGTAAGATGATACTTGCTGAAACTCGCAGATTAGATATTAGAACTAAAGTTTTAGATCCTAGCTCTGAGGCTCCAGGACGAATTGCCTCTAATGAATTTGTTCAAGGAAGCCTTACAGACTATCAAACAGTGATGGATTTTGCAAAAGATTGTGATGTTCTTACTATTGAAATTGAGAATGTAAATATTCAAGCACTTAAGGATTTACAAAAAGCTGGTGTTAAGGTGTATCCAAAACCTGAGACCCTAGAGATTATAAAAGATAAGTGTATTCAGAAGCAATTCTATGCTGACCACGAAATACCAACTGCTCCTTTTGCAAACTTTAACTCTAAAGACGAGTTTTTAGAGACTCTTGACACTCAGCAGGATTGGGAATTACCTTTTGTTTGGAAAGCCGCTACTGGAGGATATGATGGCAAGGGCGTGAGTATCATTAGGTCTAATGAGGATATTCAAAATGTAGCCGACATTCCTGGATTAATCGAAAAGCTTATTCCTTTTGAGAAAGAACTTGCCGTTGTTGTTGCAAGAAATCCTTCTGGTGAAGTTAAAAGTTTTCCAGTAGTAGAAATGGACTTCCACCCTACTGCCAATCTTGTAGAGTACGTATTTAGCCCTTCTACAATTTCTGATGATTTACAAGATAAAGCAAGAAATCTTGCGGAAAGTATCGCTCATAAATTTGAGCATATTGGTTTGCTTGCGGTTGAAATGTTCTTATCCAGTAATGGAGAAATATTGATTAATGAAGTAGCTCCTAGAGTTCATAATAGCGGGCATTTGAGTATTGAAGGAAATGTAGCTAATCAATTTGATCAGCACTTACGTGCGATTTTAGATCTACCATTAGGATCTACCCAGATTGTGAAGCCAGCAGTTATGGTTAACTTAACAGGAGAGGATAATTATAAAGGACCGGTGGTATACGATGGAATAGAAGAATTACTTTCTTTAGAAGGAGTTTACATACATTTATACGGTAAAGCTGAGACTAGACCTTTTAGAAAGATGGGACATATAACCATCACTTCTGACAACTTAGATGAAGCAAGAGCTAAAGCCAAAATTGTTAAGGAAAAAATTAAAGTTATATCAAAATGAGCGCAGAAGTAGGAATCATCATGGGGTCAAAATCTGACTTACCCATCATGCAGCAAGCAGCAGATATTCTAAAAGAATTAGGAGTAGAATTTGAAATCGATATTGTCAGCGCTCATAGAACGCCAGATAAGATGTTCAAATATGCAACTGAAGCCCATACAAGAGGTATTAAGGTGATTATTGCTGGTGCAGGCGGAGCAGCACATCTCCCAGGAATGACGGCTTCTATGACACCACTGCCTGTTATTGGAGTTCCTGTAAAATCCAGAAATTCTATTGATGGTTGGGATTCTGTACTTTCTATATTGCAAATGCCCGGAGGCGTTCCTGTTGCCACAGTAGCCCTTGACGGAGCCTTGAATGCAGGAATTCTTGCTGCACAGATCATCGGCGCAAGCAATCCAAAAGTGCTAGATGCAATAATTGAGTATAAAGAAGGACTTAAAATAAAGGTAATAGACTCCGCTAAGAGCTTATAGATTCTTTAAAGTATTCAAAAGTTGCTCCTTTTTACGATTAGCAACTGGAATTTTAGAACCATCCTCTAGTATTAAATATCCACCATCTGTTTGAACATATCTTTTTAAGAAGTTCATATTAACTAGGTGACTCTTATGTATTCTGTGAAAATTATATGCTGTCAGCATATTATCAAATTCCTTTAGAGTTTTTGATGCTAATAGCGATTTCTGATTATTTATAAAAAAGGTAGTATAGTTACTGCTAGACTCTAATCTGATGATATCACTTATTCTGATGACATGCATGCCATCAGATGTTGGCACTACAATCTTTTTTGGAGAATCAGACGCCTGTCTAATATTTTCAACTAATACATTAAAATTTACAGCTTTTGCCGGCAAACCTTTTTGCTCCTCTATCTTTCTTACAGCCTTTACCAATTCTTCAGGATCAATTGGCTTTAATAAATAATCTAAAGCACTGAATTTAATTGCCTTGATTGCAAATTCATCATGAGCTGTAATAAACACCACCTCAGGAGCTTTTCCTTCAATTTCCGACAAGCCTTCTAATAAATCAAATCCACTTTCTCCGGATAACTCAATATCCAAGAATAGCGCATCCGGCTTATGCTCTTCTATCAGTTTTAAGGCAGTTGCAACACTATCTGCTTCTCCTGATACTCCTACCTCTGGACAAAATAGGTCTAACTTACCTTTTAAAGTCTCTCTTGAATTCTGCTCGTCATCTACGATTATTACATTAATCATGTGCTTGGTTTTATAGTTGGTCTGCAAGCAATCTTATTTGTACCTCAGTACCAGAAGGATTGCCCTTATTGTCTTCTAAATCAATTATTTGAATATCTATTCCCTCACTTTTTGCCTTCTTCATTAAGGCAATTCTGTCAATATTTATCTGAGTTGCCATAGAACGGTGATCCTTGCGGACTCCTTTTTTCTTAGCGGCCTCTCTACCTATACCGTTGTCCGTAATTGTACAGATTAGAAATTCCCCATCTAATAAGAAACATATTTTCAATTTACCTCCACTTTCTCTAGGCTTTAAGCCATGAAGAACTGCATTTTCTACATGCGGTTGAATAAGCATTGGGGGTATTCCTACATCATAATCAATCTCCTCGTCTAACTCAATTTCATAATCAAACTTAGACTGAAATCTCAATTTCTCTAGTTCAAGGTAATTCTTTAAAATCGATACTTCGGTCTCCACAGGATGAAGTGGCTCCATCGATGATTCAAGGGTTAGCCTCATTAATTTTGCGAAATTATTTAAATACTGAACAGCCTGTTTTGGGTCCTTTTTAAAGATAAAACTGCTTATAGAATCTAAGGCATTAAATACAAAATGAGGATTCATTTGCAAACGCAGCGCCTTTCTTTCCATTTCTACTAAATCAGCCTCCAGCTTCTCTCTAAGTCTTTTTCGCTTCACGCGATCTAAAATCACCATTAGGCTTATTCCAACTATCAAAAGAATTAGAGCTGCAATAAACCACCATTCCTTATAAAAAGCTTGATTTATTCTAAAAGTATAGTGTACAGGTACAGACCAGTTTTGCAGTCCATCACCAGATTGTACAATAAGTTTATAAGCTGCCGGGTCAAGATTAGCTAACACAATCTCCCTTCTATCAGAAGTATAAATCCAATCCTCATTCTTAGGCTTCAATTTATATCTATATCTTATATTTCCTTTATTACTTGAGCTTAAGCCTGAAAGCTTAAGATTTATAAAATTTTGATCATAAGGCAAACTTAAGTTAACTGGTAAATTTGAAAAAGCCGATGTAGTGCTGGCAAAACTATAAATAGAATAAGGTCCATCGCCATAAAACAGTTGCATATTACTGATCATAACTTGATGTTTAGACTCTAGCATTCCAAAGTTCAGTTTTTGAACTCCCTCACTTGATGAAAGTAAAAGACCTTCTTCTGTTTTTCTAATGGCATTAGGAGAAAATGACAATCCCAAAATTCCATCATTAGTACTCAAAAGATGTATATCCCACTCACCAGAACCTAACTCCTTTATAGAGAAGAGTCCCTTATTTGAACCAGACCAAAGTGTTGAGGAATTGTCTGTAATTAAAGATCTAACCTCTGCATACTGCAATTGCTTTGGACTAAAATGGATACTAGAATCCTTAGTTAGTTTATAAATACCATCATTAGAAGTTCCTATCCACATTTCATCGTCAGAAATTGGGCTAAAACTATTATACCTAAGGCTGTCAAAATAAAAGTTCCCAATCTTTAGAACTTGCTCCCAGCCTTGAGAATCATACTTATAAAAGCCATTATTATAGGTAGCAAACCAAACACTTTTATCATCAGCCTCTTGGATATCAAAAATTGTTAACTGCTCTAGATCGTTAGTCTCACTAATATTGATAAGCTTAGAATCTTCTAAGCAAAATATTCCGTTACCAGTGCCTATCCACAGTTTATCCATTGATGACTTCAAACAAAAAATAAAGCCACCTTGATTATCTGCAATTGGTATATAGTCAAATTTCTGACCATCATAAGAGAACAGACCCTGTTCTGTAGCTAAATAAAGTTTGCCTTTATACTCTTCCATATCGAGCGTAAAGCCTATTTCTTTAGCCAAATAACTCTCACCATTAACATTATGCACCACAGGACCACTGCTGCTTCCAGAATAAATTTTGTTTTTAAACTTGATGCTTGAAGTACTGCTTAATTGACTTGGATAGAAAGAAGCTTTTTCATTAATCAACTTTAAAAGTTCTCCTCCTTGCACTAGCCATTTATTCTGAAAATTATCAATGTAAACCTTAGAGGCTTTTTGTACTTCCGCCCCACTTTTCAGCTGAATTAATTGACCTACATCATTCAATGAACTTAAATAGAGCTCTTTATTGGTTAAAAAAAGCAATTGCCCTTTTCTATAATCCATGTCCCTAACCCGACTTCCTTTTAAAAGGGAATATTGAAAATTCCAATCTAAATCATAAAGTGCCACTCCATCAGAAGTAGCAAGGACCCATTGATCTCCTGCTTTTTCAATATCAAAAGCTCTTTTTCCTACAACTTGTAGCCACTTACCTTTGCTTTCTTGGTAAATCTTATTATTAGCTAAAGCAACTAAACCAGCCTTAGTTGCTGCAAGTGCTTTTACATTTTGTATTTCTAAAAGATTAAAACTTGAATCGGCAAAAGCCCAAAAACCTCCATTTTTTGCACTTAAATAAATCTTGTTTTCAATACAAAACACCTTACTTACAGCGGCTTCATCAGGAAGTTCGAACTCCTCAATTTCAAATCCGGCATACTTCCAAAAGCCATTTTCTGTGGCACCCCATAAAAGGCTATCAGCGTCAAGCGCGATTGAATTAAGAAGTTGTGATTTTGAATTAGACTCAAGGTCGATTCCATCTAAGGAATAGGAGTCATACCTCAATAGTCCATTACCCTCTGTAGCGACCCAATAATAACCTCTTTGATCTTGAATAAAGTCTTTAATCTTAGAACCAGGCAGGCCATTTTGAACTCCTATAGTTTCAAAGGCATATTGTGCAGAAACCGACTGACCAAAGGAGCCCAGAGAAAAAAGCAAGAGCAAATACAAGAAGTGCAATCCCATAAAAGCTGGGCTACGGAAGTACTTCTTTAACTTTAATAGAATGAAAGCTCTCACCATTTTATTCATCTGCATTTGTCCTTTTTTAAAGGCTCAAATAAATCTAAGCAATAATGCCAAGAGTTTAGCCTTTTCTAATTGTAACATCAATAGAAATGACTCTTGGTCCTGCTTTTCTAATAGTGCCAATTTAGTCCATTTGGAGGAATCTAGCCTAGGATTCTCAACAGTCTTATTTCCCGGACTGGAGCAATTGAGGTTCATAAGCATGAGTTTTAATAAAAAACTCAAAAAATCAGCACTTTCTATTTACAGTCAATCTTTTGGTAGATCTTCATATGTCCAAAACAATTTAGGCGGAGCATATGGCTTAAAACTATCTGATAATCTATCTATAGGAACCTCCCTGGCCTACAATACTGTAAATCTAAGTTCTAGGCGTTCTTCATTGACTTATCACCTTGGCATTAGTCAGAAGTACAATTCTTTTAATTGGGCTCTTGTCTACCAGGGCTTTGACCCTCTTTTGAGCATAGAAACAACTACCAATGAATCAGTCAGCTGTATAAAAATTGGATTAGGATATACGCTAGACGCTTTTGACTTTTTCCTTCAGAATAATATTAATTCATCCGAAAAACATTTGAGCATTGGAAGCCAGTGGAATTTGAGCGAGCCTTTTAAAATTATTGGTTCCTATCAATTGACTTCTAACTCCTTAGCTATTGGACTTAGTTATAAATTCTCTGGTTTTTTGAGTTGCATAAGCTATTCAAAATCTGATGTTTTTGATTCTAGAACCTCCTTAAGCATTGAGTATGGCTTATAGAATCCTTTCTATTATTCTTCTCTTATCAATTTCCTATTCCCAGGCACAAATAGATAGCAGCCTCTTATTTGAACAATTCATTCTAAATCCAGAAAACTCCAATCCTGCAGACTTTCTTGAAGATCCAACTTTCAAAAAAATTGATGTCAACAATCTTTCTATTAATGAATTAATGGAAAGTGGACTAAATGAGTTTGATGCTTTCAGACTGGTTCAATACAGAGAGAGGTATGGCGCCATTTCTAATTCTTTTGAACTTGGAAAGATTTATGGCTTTGATAATGTAGGGCTAAAAAAGCTTGATCAAAGATTTGTATATAATGCTTTTCAGAAGAAATTAAGAAAACGAGATTTTATTCCAAATCATAAATTTTGGTATCGATCAATCTATAGTCCTAACTCTAGAAAGGGATATTTAGAAAAATCCTTTCAATCTTCACTAAACTCAAGTCAGCTTCTCAGATATCGCGCAAGCTCTAAACAATTGAACTTTGGAATTCTTTTAGAGCAAGATGCAGGAGAAGAACTGAAATTCAATCAAAAGCAGTTTGGAGTAGATCATCTTCAATTCTTTATTGAGCTAAAAAACATAAAGCACCTTAGAAAGCTAATTATCGGAAGCTTTCAAGTTAATTATGGCTTAGGCTTAAACGCTCAAGCACAAAATGGTTTCAATAATATTTTTGATGGTTTATCAAAAAATAACAGTCGAGGGCTGGCAAGCAGTAGTGAAGGAAGTGCTCATTTTGGAATATTTCAATCATGGGAAATCAAAAAAAATCTTGACACTGATATTTATTTAAGCTCAAGATTATTGGATGCGCGTATAGTTGAGCATGACCAGCAGTTATATTATAGCAGTATTTCAAATGCTGGATTACACAGAACTAAAACAGAGCTTGAGAAAAGAAAGAGCATGAGACAAAACTCTTATGGATTTGCCCTCAGATATGCCAAAAATAGATTTAGAACAAGTCTTTTGAGTAGCTACTCTTCGTACCAATATCCTTTTAAAAACGAAAGCAGATTAATTCAAAACCATAAAAACATAAGTAGGCAAAACCTTAATCTTGGATTAATTGGCAGCTATTTCTTTCAAGACTATGTGCTTCATTATGAACTAGCCACTAATAACTTCAATAGTTTGGCTTATCAAACTAATCTTAGCTATCGCAATGAATATGACCAGAATCTAATTCTTCATTTTAGACACTCTACTAAGGATTACTTTTCTGCCCTTTCTAACACCAATTTCAGGAATCCCTTAGCTGGTGAAACGGGAATAGGGTTCTGTTTTCAAACAGAAATAGCCCCAGGAAAGCTGAATATAAGCACAGAGAAATATTATAACCATTCATGGAAATACAATAAAGATTATTTAGACGAAGGCTTTTTTGTAAATCTCCTTTTTAAATCGCGAGAAGCAGATTATATAAGCGCCAGCAGTAGATATTACAGACAAAAGAGAAAAGAATCAAATGAGCAAAATCCAAGAGAAATCTATTTTCAAAACATATTAAAAAATCAAATCACCAAAGTTCTATGGAGTAACTATAAATCTCAATTAAAACTAAACTTAGATTATAATTTTAAGCTCAGCAAGATTTCTTCTAGAAGGGCCTCTGGAACTTCCTATTTCTTAGATTTTAAAACTCAAGCGTCAGAAAAGACTGTAATTTATTCTAGATTAAGCTTTACTAAAATTAAGGATTTTGATCTGAGAGCTTATGCGTATGAATATGATTTGGACCTGAGCTTCAACATAAAGGCATATTCAGATGAGGCGATTCGATATTATATTCTCATGAAGCAAAATATCAAGAATGGTCTAAAGTTAGAATTGAAATACGAGCTGAACTATAACTTTAGCAAAGACTATATAGGCATCGGAGTAGATAAGCGAGTAGGACATGCGCAACACCTACTTAAGGCACAGCTTAGTCTAAAACTTTAATATCAAATCCAAGCATTTCCATATCATTCCAGAAACTAAGGTAGCTCTTGGAAACTACCTCAACATCATTCATGATAATTGTGTCTAAAAGAGAAAGTGCACTCAATGACATAATCATTCTGTGGTCTCCCCAAGAATCAAACTCTACATCCTTCACATTTTTCACCCCTTCAATTATCCTTAACGAAGAATCATCAATTTCTATAACAGCACCGGTTTTCTCTAACTCAGTTTTAAGAGCCAATAGTCTGTTTGTTTCTTTTTTAGGCAAAGTACTTAAGCCTGTTAGGTAAGCATTGATATTTAAGGCCGCACATGTTACGGCGATTGTTTGTGCCAAATCTGGGAATTCTATCAAATTAAAATTGACAGATGACTGCAGTGCCAATTCCAATTTTGACAACCTAAATGCGGCTTCTTTATACTCACTTTGAACTCCAAGTTTAATGTAAAACTGCCTCACAATTGAGTCCCCTTGTTTGGTATTTTTGTGAAGCAAGTAGGATAAATCAATTTCAGATTCAGCGCTCAAGCTAACCATATTATACCAATAGCTAGCTGAACTCCAATCTCCTTCAACTATATATTCCGTTGGTGCTATAATGCTAGGATTGTACTCATCAACCTTTATAATATCTCCATCTAGATGTACCATCAAGCCCATTTGCTTCATGATCTTGGCAGTCATAAATAAGTAAGGCATGCTCACTGAAAAGCCTTTAGTCTTGATCACTAAGCCACCTTTTAACTTAGGACCAATCATCATTAAAGCAGAAATGAATTGGCTGCTAACACCCGCTTCAATATGAATTTCTTTAGATTTTAATTCAGAGGATTCAATTTTTAATGGAGGGTAACCCTCTTGTTCTAGGTAAGTTATTTTAGCTCCTAATTCTCTAAGAGAATCCACTAACTGACCAATTGGTCTTTGATGCATTCTATCGCTACCTTTTAACTCAATCTCTCCTTTTTGAATAGAATAAAAGGCAGTTAAAAAACGCATCGCGGTCCCGGCGTCCTTAACATTAAAAAAGGTTCTAGAAGAATCATTCAAGGCATCCATAAGAGCCACAGAATCATCACAATCACTCCCTCCAAGAATTTTCAGCTCAGGAAAGTAAAGAGCTTTTAAAATTAAAACTCTATTGGTCTCACTCTTACCTCCGCTTAGTTGAAGCTGAGCGTGCAGTTTTTTGCTTGGATGGCTTAACGCGATTCTTTTCATCTATAATTGAATAAATTCTATTGCCTCTTTCATTAATTCCTCAGTACAAACATAAATTCCAGAATACTGGCCTATGCTTGATATTAAACTACAGACTAATTGGTCAGATTCTGCCTTTTTATCAGCGTATGCTAATCTAATTAAATCATCCGCTTGTAATTGTCTTGAACAAGGTCCGTATATAAACTGCATTACCTCTTTAATATGATCTAATTCGTCCTTATTTAGACCTGACATTTTACTAGACACATAAGCTTCCGCAATAATTCCATAAGCTACAGCCTCGCCATGTAAAAGAGGATCTTCATCAGACATATAGTAGCTCTCAATTGCATGACCAACAGTATGCCCAAAGTTCAAGGCCTTTCTTATTCCTTGTTCTTGAAAGTCCTTTTGAACATAAATATTTTTTATTTTTATACTTCTTGAGACGACATCTTCTGTCAAGAAAGCCTTTTCTGAGCATATTTCAATCAGACTATCCCAATGCTTAGCATCATGGATTAGGGCATGCTTTAGCATTTCTGCGAAACCATTTCTAAGCTCCCTCGGATCTAAAGTTTCCAGGAATTCAAGATTTACAAAAACATGTCTAGGATTATTAAAAGTCCCTATTCTATTTTTGAGTTTACCCAAATTAATCCCATTCTTTCCGCCAACTGAGGCATCAACCTGTGCTAGCAAACTAGTTGGGATATTTATAAAATCAATTCCCCTTAGAAAAGTAGAAGCCATAAAACCTCCTAAATCGCATACTACTCCTCCACCAACATTTACAATTAATGCATTACGGTCTAAATCAAAAGAATCTAATGCCTCATACAAAGAGCCCAAAACCTCTAATGACTTAGATTCTTCACCAGCCGATACCTCAAGAATCTCAAATTTGATTTCCATCGGAAGTTGGGCCAAAAGTCTATTTAAGCAGAATTCATGAGTATTTTCGTCTACAAAGAACACTATCCTAGAGTAATTGGACTTAGAAATAAAAGATCTCAACTCCTCTAAAGAGCTGTTAATGTGTATACTAGGATTGAATGACTCTGGCATGAAATAATTTATTGGCTAAAGGTATAAAAGCATGAAGAGTATTCATGGTTCTATTATTTTTGTATTAGTAATTGGTCCTATGATAAACTTCGAAAATACTAAAGTTGCTTTTGTTACAAAGACAGATAAGCAACTAAAAAAAGCATATTGGCTTTTTAAATTAGTTTCTAATGATAAACTGGTGAGCGTTAGTAATAAGCTGGCTGATTTTGCATTAAAAATTAAGCTCCCAATAAAATTTTTAGTTAAAAAAACTGTCTATGAACAGTTTGTTGGTGGAGAAACTATAGAAGAATGCAAGCCAGTAATTAATAAAATGGCCGCTCATAAGGTTTACTCACTCCTAGATTATTCCGTTGAAGGGAAAGAAAGTGAAGAAGATTTCAATAAAGTAATGCATAAGGTTATTGAGACTATTCAATATGCTAACGAAAATAAAAATGTTCCTTTTGCGGTCTTTAAAGTAACCGGTATCGCCAGGTTTGCTCTTTTAGAAAAAATATCAGCTAAAAAAGAATTAGCAGAAGAAGAAGAACTAGAGTGGCAAAGAGTTCAAGTTAGAGTTAGAGCAATTGCACAAGCCGCTTCTGATACTTCAATCGGAGTCTTAGTAGATGGAGAAGAAACATGGATTCAAGATGCTATTGATGGTTTAGCTGAAGAAATGATTATGGAGTATAATACAGAAAATCCTGTAGTTTATAATACACTCCAAATGTATAGAACAGATCGCTTAGAATACTTAAAAGGTCTGCACCTCAAATGTCAAGAAGCCAATGCCATTTGTGCAGTTAAGTTAGTGCGAGGAGCCTATATGGAAAAGGAAAGGGAAAGAGCTAGAAAGCTCAATTATCCAAGTCCAATTCAACCTAATAAACAAGCAGCAGATAAAAACTTTGATGATGCAGTAGCCTATGTTGTTCAAAACATAGATCAGTTTGCTCTAGTATCAGGCTCACATAATGATGATAGTGCACTAAAATTAACTGAGCTGCTTAAAGAGAAAGGAATTATACATAATGACTCTAGAATTTGGTTCAGCCAACTTTATGGCATGAGCGATCACCTAAGTTATAATCTAGCAAAGGAATCTTATAATACCGTTAAATACTTACCCTTTGGGCCTGTTAAAGAAACACTACCATATCTATTCAGAAGAGCTGAAGAGAATAAATCCGCTGGAGGCCAAACCGGAAGAGAATTGCAGCTAATAGAAAAAGAACTGAAGCGCAGAAAACTAAAGTAGAGGTTTCGCTTATTCCGTAAGTAGAGAATTAAGCTCTAATATAGTGGCTGTGCTATCGCAGTTTTCTATTAAAATTTCAAAAGCTTGAGCATCTTTTGCCGCTCTAGAAATCCAATAAGTTTTACATTCCTGATCTGTTTCATTTTCTGTTCTAGAAAACTCAACCTTACCACTCAGAAATATGTTTTGAATATCCACGCTATCAAGATCTAAATTTAGTTTAGACAATTGAGCTTGTTCCGAAAAAGAAAGATCTTTTTTTCGCAGATCATAAAGAACCCTATCATTAGGAAAATAACTACACTCTAGTTCCCTATCACTAAAGATAAAGCTGACCAAAAAGGTTCCTAAAATTACACCGATAGAATAATAAATAAGTTTCTTCCAGAACTTCATTTCCTAAATTTTAGGCGAATTTACTCTTAATTGAGGATTTTGAATGTTTAGGACAATATAAAACTCTTAGCATGGTTACTTAACAGCTGATTTCAAAGGGATGTGATGAATAATTATGAAAACAATAACTCACTATCGGTATAAGGTAAATGAAACCAATCGCCAATTGGCTTATTTACTAGAGTACCTCTACAGACATAAAGGCCTTTTCTTATATTGATATTTCTAGCCAATAACTCATCAACACCACCCTTTTCACCAATATCTAATAAGATAGGAGCTAGTATATTGGATAGCGAAAAAGAAGCGGTTCTACTTACCCTACTAGCAATATTGGGCACACAATAGTGCAGGACGTCATACTTAGCAAATACAGGTTTATCATGGTTTGTAAGCTCAGAGGTTTCAAAGCAACCGCCTTGATCGATACTTACATCCACAATGACAGATCCAGCCTTCATATTCATAACCATATCTTCAGTGATCACACAGGGTGTTCTACCCTGCTCTGATCTAATCGCTCCAATGGCAACGTCAGAACGCATCAAAGCTTTTTCCAGAATTTTTGGTTGAATCACGCAAGTGTAAATGGGCATATTATTGAGCATGGATTGTAATCGGCGTAAGCGCGATATACTCTTATCAAAGACTTTAACACTAGCCCCTAAACCAAGGGCAGCTCTTGCAGCAAAAGTTCCAACCGTACCTGCACCTATTATAACAACTTCAGTTGGAGGAACTCCAGAAACACCGCCCAACATAAAGCCTTTACCCATATTTAAATTACTCAAGTATTCTGCCGCAACAAGCACAGAGGTATTTCCTGCAATTTCACTCATAGAGCGAACTACTGGGATAATACCATCTTCATCCTCCATGTTTTCAAAAGACAAGGCTGTTATCTTCTTCTGCATCAATTTAGCAAAGTATTCTTTGGTTTGGGTCTTTAACTGAAGTGCGGAAATAAGTGTTTGTTTATGCTTAAACTCCTCTAATTCTTCAAGAGAGGGCGGCTCAACCTTGACTACGATGTCACAGCTAAACACATCTTTTGCAGAATAGGCGATTTGTGCACCTACTTCGCTATAATCTGAGTCTGAATAATTAGCACCATCACCTGCCCCAGTTTCTATTTTTACAGTATGACCATTACTCACTAAAAGAGCAACACCATCTGGTGTTAAGGCCACACGCCTTTCTTGTAAGCACGTTTCTTTTGGAATGCCAATTTCTAATTGACTTTTAGACGTTTGAATTTCTAATACTTCTTCTTGCGGCATTAACTCTGACGAAGAAAAACTTAAAAAGCCTGGTTTGCTCATATCAATAAGTTAGCTCAAACTCACGTGCAGTTCCCTCTCCAGTGATTTTGATGGTATTATAATCTGAAGCCAGTAAGTTACTAATTTTTTCAGCCCATTCAATAAAACAAAAACTACCAGAATCTAAATATTCTTCTATTCCAAAATCTAAAGCCTCCTCTTCTGATTCTAATCGATAGCAATCAAAATGAAAAACAGGTTCATTATCTTTAGTGCGATATTCATTAACCACAGAATAAGTTGGGCTACTCACCTCATCCTCAACTCCCATACTTGCGCATAGTGCTTTGATAAAGGAAGTTTTTCCAGCACCCATCTCGCCTTCTAAAAGAATTATTTTCTGGCTAAACTTCTGTTTAAATTCATCAGCAAGTCTAGGCAGTTCATCTATGGAATTTACAGAACGACTAAGTTTCATTTACTTAGGATTTAAGACAATAAAAGGAATAATCATTTCCTCCAAAGATACTCCACCATGTTGATATGTATTCCTATAATAATTAACAAAGTGATTGTAGTTATTAGGATAGGCAAAAAACAGATCTTCTTTTGCAAACACAAAACTTGTATTGATATTGGTCTTTGGTAAGTAGATATCTTCTGGGCTTTTCACCTCATAAACATCCTTATTTTGGTAGGTCATATTTCTACCGGTTTTATATCTCAAATTAGAATTTACACTTCTATCACCTACTAATTTTGTTGGTCCTTCTACATTAATAGTACCGTGGTCCGTAGTGAATATAAGCTTCACTTTTTGCTCGGCCATTATTTTGATCATATCCAATAATGGAGAGTTCATGAACCAGCTTAGAGTTAAAGATCTATAGGCCTTATCATTATCTGCAAGCTCCTTAATTACCTTCATATCGGTTTTGGCGTGAGAGAGCATATCTACAAAATTATAGACCACAACATTCAGTTGATTTGAGCTTAAACTCGTTAGCTTTTCTACTAATTTCTTACCACTATTAAGATTAGTAATTTTGTGATAGGACATGCTCATATCTTTATGCCCTAATCGTTGTAGTTGATCTTTCAAGAAATCTTCTTCGTATAGATTCTTTCCTTCTTCTTCAGTATCCCAAACCCATTTATCTGAAAACTTCTTCTGAATATCCAAAGGTGTTAAGCCAGCAAAAAGAGAATTTCTAGCATATTGAGTTGCCGTTGGAAGTATACTATAGTAGCTCTTTTCCTCTTCTAATTTATAATAGGATTCTATTATTGGTTGTAAAACCTTCCATTGATCATATCTCAAATTATCAACCACTAGCATAAAGACTTTCTCTTCATTTCCTAAGAGTGGGTTTAGATAGTCCTTCAAAAGTGTGTGTGAAAGTGTAGGCTTATCATCACCATGAAACCAAGATTCATAATTGCGGCTAATAAACTTAAAGAACTGTGCATTAGCTTCTTTCTTCTGAGTTATTAATATCTCATTCAGACTTTCATCATCCAATTTATCCAGCTCAAGCTCCCAATAAATAAGTCTTTTGTAAAACTCCATCCAATCTTCATGGCTATTCACTTGCGCTAAATCCATTGAGATTTTGCCAAATTCTCTTTGATATTTTGAGGTTGTAGTTTCATTCACCAAACGCCTCTTATCCAAGTTTTTCTTTAAGCTCAAAAGAATCTGCTTAGGGTGCACAGGCTTAATTAGATAGTCAGCTATTTGAGATCCAATAGCTTCTTCCATAATACTTTCTTCCTCGCTTTTAGTAATCATCACTACCGGAAGGTTACTATGCTTTTCTTTAATTTTACTCAAGGTATCCAAACCATTCAGGCCAGGCATATTTTCATCTAGAAAAACTAAATCATAAAATTTTTCTTCAATCATTTCCAATGCATCGTAGCCATTATTGGCAATATCCACTTCATAAGATTTTTCTTTCAGAAAAAGTATATGAGGCTTAAGCAAATCTATTTCGTCATCTACCCAGAGTATTTGAATATTGTCCATATTTTTGTTGTGTACGCTTTCGCGATATATTTTTAAAACTTTGATTTGAGTTATACTAACAAACTAAAGATACTCAACGACCCAATCTACGGATTCATTACAATTCCTAGTGAATTAATTTTTGACCTGATTGAGCATCCTTACTTTCAGCGCCTAAGACGCATTAGTCAATTAGGACTCACCTATTTGGTTTATCCTGGTGCCTATCACACTCGCTTTCATCACGCTTTAGGTGCGATGCACTTGATGCAAAAAGCAGTTGACATTCTCCGCTATAAAGGTCATGAAATTACTTCAAAAGAAGAAGAGGCTGTTTGCATTGCTATACTTTTACATGACATTGGGCACGGACCATTCTCTCACGCTCTTGAAAAAGCTGTGATTCCAAGTATAATGCATGAGAAGCTTTCATTAGAATTCATGAATTTATTAAATCAAGAATTTGATGGAGCATTAGATTTGGCAATACAAATATTTACAAATCAACATTCAAAAAAATTTCTACATCAACTTATTAGCTCTCAGCTAGATATGGACCGTCTTGACTACCTAAGAAGAGACTCGTTTTATACGGGTGTGAGCGAAGGAAGTGTGAATGTTGAGCGCTTAATTACCATGCTAAACATCCACGACGATGAACTGGTTATTGATGCTAAAGGTATTTACAGTGTAGAAAAATTCATTATCGCCAGAAGACTGATGTATTGGCAAGTTTATCTTCATAAAACAGTTTTATCTGCTGAGTTTACACTTATAAAAATTTTGGAACGAGCACGTTTCATTGGGGCAGACAAATTAAAAATGCCCGCTGTTTTAGTTCCATTTATTCAAGGCAATTTACCTACAGATTTTAGAGAGCTTCTAGGACTTTACTCTAAATTAGATGATTATGATATTATGGCTGCCATTAAGGAATGGTCGACCTCAAATGATCTAGTCTTAAGAACTCTTTGTACGGCAATTTTAGACCGAAAACTATTAGCTGTTGAAGTACAGACAGACGAAATAACTGATGAGCAGCTCAAGAAATTTAATGAATGTTGTCAATTGAAGTTGGGAATAAATAAAGAAGAAGCCGATTATTTAGTATTTTTTGAAACCATGAGTAATTCTGCTTATAATCCCAATAGGGACCGTATAAATCTTCTTTACAAAAACGGACAAATAGAAGATATAGCTAGCGCTGCAGACCAATTAAATATCTCAGCACTCTCAGGCGATGTTCGTAAACATTTCTTATTCTATCCTAAAGCTTGCAAAGGCTAGAATTCGACTAAATTTTTCTATTTTTGACCCAATGGAATTTTCAGCAAAACAAATAGCAGAAATGCTTGACGGAGTTGTAGAAGGCAACGAAAACGTCATGCTTAGCAAACTGGCTAAAATTGAAGAAGGTGTTGAGGGAAGTTTGAGTTTTTTAGCTAATCCTCAATACACCAAGTACATCTATGATACTAAGGCTAGCCTTGTAATTGTTAGTAAGGACTTTGTAGCTGAAGAAGCTATTTCTACCAATTTACTTAGAGTAGATGACGCTTACCAATCTTTTGCAAAACTGCTTGATTTCTACAGTAAAATGAAATCAAACAAAGAGGGCATTTCTGAAAAATCAGACATTGCTAACTCTGCAAAAATGGGTAATAAAACCTACGTTGGAGCTTTTGTGAGCATCGATGAAAACTCTACAATTGGCGATGGAGCCCAAATTTATCCAAATGTTAGCATTGGTTCCAATGTTAGTATTGGTTCCAATGTCAAAATATTTAGTAATGCTGTCATCTATGATGATTGTGTTATCGGTGATGATTGTACTATACATTCAGGTGTAATTATTGGAGGAGATGGATTTGGATTTGCGCCTTCTAGTGGAGGCTATGATAAAGTTCCTCAAATTGGAAATGTAATAATTGAAAATAATGTAGAAATTGGTGCTAATACGTGCATTGATCGTGCTACAATTGGATCCACTATTATCAGAAAAGGGGTTAAATTAGACAACCTAATTCAAATTGCTCATAATGTAGAGATTGGAGAAAACACTGTAATTGCTAGTCAAACAGGTGTTTCTGGTTCCTCAAAAATAGGCAAGAACTGTATAATCGCAGGTCAAGTAGGAATAGTAGGCCACCTAACTATTGGGGACGGAGTAAGAATTGCAGGACAAAGTGGAATTACTAAAAGCCTTAAAGACAATGAAGTGGTTCAAGGCTCACCAGCAATTTCTCATAGTGACTATAAAAAATCGTACGTTTACTTCAAGAGACTACCAAATCTTGCGAAAGAAATCAATCAAATAAAATCTCTCCTTAAAAATAAAGATGTCAACTAAGCAAAAAACCATTCAGAACGAAGTTTGTGTGGAAGGTACAGGTCTTCACACAGGCGCTCGTGTTCAATTGTGTTTCAAGCCAGCAGAAGTAAACACTGGTTTTGTCTTTGTTCGTACGGACCTCGAAGGCAATCCAAGCATACCGGCTTTAGCTCAATACGTAAGCACTACGGATAGAGGTACTACCTTAGAAAAAGGCAAGGCGGTTGTAAATACTGTAGAGCATGTCTTAGCAGCATTAGTTGGCTTAGATATAGATAATTGCATCATTGAGATCAACGGCATAGAAACTCCTATTATGGATGGTTCTTCTAAAGATTTTGTAGAAAGCCTTGAAGGAACTGGAATTGTTGATCAAAGCGAAGAAAGAGAATACTTTGTTATTGAAGAACCGTTTTCAATAAAGTCTGAGGAGGATGGAGTTGAATTAATGGCCGTACCGGCGGACACTTTTGAGTTGTCTGTTATGGTGGACTACGGAACCAAGGTTTTGGGATCTCAAAATGCAAGCCTATTAGATATTTCAGACTTTAAGAAAGAAATTTCAAATGCACGAACCTTTAGCTTTTTGCATGAACTAGAGTTACTTCTAGACCATGGATTAATCAAAGGAGGTGATCTTAATAATGCTATAGTGTATGTGGATCAAGAAGTTTCTGACACCACTATGGAAAAGCTAAGAAAAGCTTTTAATAAAGATAAAGTCAATGTCAAAGCAAACGGCATTCTAGATAATTTAACATTACACCACCCAAATGAAGCTGCCCGTCATAAATTACTAGACGTAATTGGTGATCTTGCTCTTTGTGGTAAAAAAATAAAAGGAAGAATATTCGCCACTAAACCAGGGCATAAGACCAACACTGATTTTGCAAAGGTTTTATTGAAAAAGATTCAGGAAGAAGAGAAAAGACCAAAGTCTCCAAAATATGATCCTAATGCAAAACCTGTTTATGATACCAATGGTGTTATGGCAATTCTACCTCATAGACCACCTTTCTTATTAGTTGACAAGGTTACTGAGCTAGGAGATTCCCATGTAGTTGGCATTAAAAATGTTACTATGAATGAGTCTTTCTTTCAAGGACATTTTCCTGGTGCTCCTGTAATGCCAGGAGTTTTACAAATTGAAGCCATGGCGCAAGCTGGAGGAATACTTGCCTTAAGTAAGGTTCCTGATCCAGAAAACTATCTAACATTCTTTATGAAGATAGATAATGTAAGGTTTAAAAAGCAAGTTGTTCCTGGAGATACACTTGTATTTAAGCTATCTCTTTCTGAGCCAATTAGAAGAGGAATTGTACAAATGTATGGTGAGGCCTATGTTGGTGACACTTTAGTAAGTCATGCCAATATGATGGCTCAATTAGCCAAGCAGAAGTAATTATATTTAGAAAAAATGAACCAACCTTTAGCATACGTACATCCATCGGCAAAAATTGCAAATACAGTTGTAATTGAACCGTTTACTACCATACATAAGAATGTTGAAATTGGAGCCAATACATGGATAGGGTCTAATGTAACTATTATGGAGGGCGCTAGAATTGGTAAAAATTGCAGAATATTTCCAGGTGCTGTTATTAGTGCTATCCCGCAAGATTTAAAATTTGAAGGTGAAGACAGCTTAGCGGTGATTGGCGACAATACGACTATTAGGGAATGTGTTACAATTAACAGAGGAACACAGGCTTTAGGAAAAACTCAAATTGGCAAGAACTGTCTTATTATGGCCTATGCGCATGTTGCCCATGACTGTATGATTGGAAACAACGTACTTTTAGGAAATGGCACGCAATTAGCTGGCCATATAGAAATTGGCGACTTCGCTATTTTCTCTGGATTATGTGCTGCGCACCAATTTGTGAAAATCGGCAAGCACAGTATGATTGGTGGTGGTTCATTAGTAAGAAAAGATGTTCCTCCATATGTAAAGGCATCTAAGGAACCATTAAGTTATGTAGGAATTAATTCTATTGGTTTAAGAAGAAGAGGTTATACTCCCGAGCAAATCAACGGATTACAGGATATTTATAGAATTCTTTATCAAAAGAATTACAATAATTCTCAGGCGGTTGAAATAATTGAAGCGGAAGTAAATGCTACTCCAGAGAGAGATGAAATAATTCAGTTCGTAAAGAACTCTCAAAGAGGTATCATGAAAGGTTTTCGTTTAGATTAATTCGATTCATGAGGATAGAGCTTACATCAGCCTCAAAAAAGTTTGGGAGACAAATCATTTTCAAGGATTTAAACTATCAAATCAATAGCGGTGAGAGCTATGCAGTTCTTGGCGGAAATGGCAGTGGCAAGTCAACACTCTTATCTATACTCTATGGTTCGCACTCTTTAAGCACAGGAGATATTTCCCATCACTCTTTTCAAAATAGCAAACTCAGTCCTTTGGAAGCCGCTCAAAAGGCTTCCTTCTCGGGACCTTATTTTGAGCTTATTGAAGAACTTAAAGCTGTTGAGTTCTTAGAATTTTACCAAAAGTTTAAGAGTTTTAAATCGGGCGAAAGCCCAAAAAGCATTCTAGAGAGAGCCTACCTTTTAGATTCCAAAAACAAGGCTATTAAACATTATAGCTCCGGAATGAAACAGCGATTAAGGCTAGTTTTAGCTTTATCTTCAAATACTGAAATTATTTACCTTGATGAACCTTGTTCTAATCTAGACCAAGAGGGCGTAGCATGGTATCAACAGCTAGTGGAAGACTTGATAAAAAACAGAACCTTGGTTATAGGTAGTAATTATAGTCAAGATGAAATGGGGTTCTGTGAGAATCTGATAGAATTATCTGCCTTTAAGTAAGCGCAATAAATTAACTTTGTAACAAATAATCAATTATGGCAAACGTCTCAGAAATAAGAAATGGTCTTTGTATTAACTTCAATGGCCAGCCTTACCAAATATTAGAGTTTCTTCACGTAAAGCCAGGAAAAGGTCCTGCTTTTGTAAGAACAAAAATTAAAAATCTAGATAACGGAAAAATAATAGACAATACTTTTCCTGGAAGTGCGAAGCTGGATATCATAAGAATTGAGAAAAGAAACTATCAGTTCTTATACAACGACTCAGAGGATTATCATTTCATGAATATGGATGATTACAATCAGATTACAATTGCAAAAGTGCTGATCAATTCTCCTCAATTTCTAAAAGAAGGAATGTTATGTCAAGTTCTTTTTCATGCCGATGAAGAGAGACCGATGGCTTGTGAGCTTCCTCAGAAGGTGATTATGGAAATCACCTATACAGAGCCTGGAGTAAAAGGAGATACAGCTACAAACAGCTTGAAGCCTGCAACAGTTGAATCAGGCGCAGAAATCAGAGTTCCTTTATTTATTAATGTTGGAGAAAAAGTTGTTATCGATACAGCTTCAGGTGACTATAAAGAACGCTCAAAAGAATAATGAAATTTAGGAATTCATATTCGCTAGAGAACGTTGCTAAAATATTAGATTGCCAATATGTGGGAGATGCTAATCTTCCAGTATATGGCATGAATGAAATCCATAGAGTTGTCAAAGGCGATATTGTTTTTGTGGATCATCCTAAATATTATGACAAAGCCTTAGAATCAGCTGCGACCATTATTTTAATTAATAAAGAAGTGGATTGCCCAGAAGGTAAAGGTCTTTTGATTTCTGATGATCCCTTCAGAGATTTTAATAAGCTTGGCGCGACTCATTTTAGTTTTATCGCAGCTTCTAGTTCTATTTCCGCATCAGCTCAAATTGGAGAAGGAACTGCTATTCAACCCAATGTATTTGTAGGACACAATGTGGTAATTGGCAAAAACTGCCTTATTCATTCTAATGTTTCTATTTACGATAATACTCGTATTGGTGATGATGTAATCATTCATGCCAATACTACATTAGGCGCAGATGCATTCTATTATAAGAAAAGAGAAAGCGGCTATGATCGATTAAAATCTATTGGAAATGTCGTGATTCAGGACAGAGTTGAGTTAGGTGCTAATTGTACTATTGACAGAGGTGTCAGCGACTCTACTATTATTGGCCAAGGCACTAAAATTGACAATGGGGTTCAAATTGGCCATGACACACAAATAGGAAAAAACTGTTTGCTTGCTTCACATGTGGGAATTGCTGGTTGTACAATTGTTGAAGATAATGTAACACTTTGGGGTCAAGTAGGTGTAGGCTCAGGAATTACAATTGGCGAAGGAGCCATAGTATTAGCACAATCAGGAGTAGCTAAGAGTATTGAAGGAGGTAAAAAGTACTTTGGATATCCTGCAACCGATGCTCGAATTGCCCATAAGCAGTTAGCTTCAGTAAGAATACTTCCTGAAATTATTGAAAGATTAAATTCAAAGGATTAGCAATAAAAGCTAATCTCATTGGCCTAAGTCTAGCTAAATCTTACTTACCTACAATAAGCTTCAACACTAGCTCTACTGTTCAACTTGCGTTAGGATAGGTTCCGAATTCTTTTTAGGCCCATAATGAAGATCTAGGATAACTAATACTGCACTAAATCCCCAAACGGGACAACTTGCTTTATCCATTTCTAAGAAGTTATTCAAAAAGCCATGAGTCCAATAAGTAATCAGCCCCATTAAACTAGCCATGGCGATTATTTTCAACTCAAAACTCTCCATCTTATAATAGACTCTAATTCCTGTGCTGATGGTGATGAATACAAGAATAGCAATAAATACAAAGCCTAATATCCCTGACTCTGCTAATGGCCCAATATATTCACTATGGGCATTCCCCATATTACCTGAATTAGTGCTAATTATAGTTTTTTCAGAGGGTTTTTGATAAGGTGCGTATAAGAACATATAGGTTCCCGGGCCAAAGCCTAAAATCGGCCTCTCGGAAAACATTCTAAAGGCAGATTTCCATCTATTGATCCTCTCCAAATTACTTGCATCTGTGGAGATATTTGACATAGATTCAACATGCTCAGTAAGATTATCAGAACTTACTTGATCATTCTTCTCAAACTTTTTCACAAGGTCCCCCTGAAAGTACCAAAGGGTTGCAAAGAATGCAAGAACTAAAGAATAGAACATGGCTTTAGACATCTTCAAATAGATAACCAAGGCAGCTAAAGAGGCAACTACTAGACTGAGCCAAGCTGCTCTGGTAAAACTAAAAATCACCCCAATGGTCAAGATTAGAAATAGAATTATTCCGAGTATTTTATTATTCAGACCATTCTTTAAAAGAAAGGCAAAAGCAAAGGCAATTGGGACGTACATTGCTAGGACAGCACCATAACTAGTATGCTCCTTAAAAAACGGGAACATCACCCAAGTTGAGCTTTCTTTGGTAAATCCATTTTGAGAGTGAACATACATAGTGTAAATTACCACTGCTGCTAAGGGAATCATAAAAATCCAAAAGAATTTCTTGATATTATCTTGAGTCTTAAAGAGCTCTGTCATCATATAAAAAAAGACAACAACAAACCAAAGCCTAGCTGCAAAGTATTTAAAGCTTACTATAGGCATTTCGCTACTCACAGAAGTGATGAACATCCAAACTAGCATTAGAATTATTGCAATGCTAAGAGGGTGCCCTAGAACCTTGCTGTCAAATCCACCTTGAAAAAGAAATTTAATAAAAAAGAGAATCATCACTCCAAACAAAATGGGCTCTGTAGGAAGTGTAAAGCCCACATGTAAATTTGGATTGAAGTAAAAGATAGATAAGGGAACTGTAAAAACTAAAAACAATAAAACCTTATCCAAAGAAAGAATCATCATTGCCACTAAAAGAGTGCCTAAAGGCAAAAGAAGCCCCCAGAAATTTTCTGTTACAATGAAGATCATATTCAGAATACTGAAAATAATTCCAGCAAAAATGACCCAACGATTCACCTTATTTTGCCAAAAGTCCATCAAAAGATTACACTTTAGATCTTCTAATGGTATCGTATAATAGAATGGAAATAAAAGTTACAATGAAGCTTCCTATTCCAGCTAAAGCTACAATGAGCCAACGTGTTGGATAGGTTTTCTTCTCCGCAGCAAATGCAGTATTCACCTTAAATGATGCTGGCAGACTGGCACTAACATCAACCTTGGCTTGATCATACCTTGTCTTTAATTTAACAAGCTCTTCCTTCATATACTGCAACTCATCCCTTAAGGAAACGTAAATACCACCGTATTTTGCCAGTGTATCCAACTTTCTTTCGATCTCTTTAACAGCACTACTATTATTCTCAATCAATGCAGTAGCTAACATTTCATTAAACACACTAGATTGAGTTTCATAATCATGAACTCCTTTATATCTTAAATCTGTCAAGCTATCATCTAAAGATTGCGTTTCTTCTTTTAGGCCTTCATATTCACCTTTAATAATCTCAAGTCCCTTAAGCGCTCTACCCTTTTGAATTCTGTTTTTTACCTCATCCAAAAGAATAGAGATCCTATTAGCAATAGCTGCCGCGGTTTCAGGGTCTTCATCAAGTACATTAATTTCAACCGACATAAACTCAGTTCTACGATAAGAGATATTATCACTAAAAGTCTCCATCAATTCTGTTCTTGAATATTTTCCATCAGGATTGATATCATAGTGATCCATCAATTCAAATTCTTCAATAATGGTACTTCTGATTTGATCAGAATTTAATATTTGAAGTAATTGCTCAGCCTGCTCCTCAGCACCAAACTCCATAATATCCTGGCCTCTACTGGAAAACTGTTGAGGTAAGAGTGCTTTGGAAAGAGAATTTGTTGTGGTTGGAAAAACCGTAACTGTAGACTTAAACTTTGGAGTGATAAAACTAGGGCCACTAAAAATTACAGCTAATGCAGCTGCTATTATAGTCACTATAATTAAAGGCCATTTCCAATGAAAAATATAAACTACTAAATTGCTAGAATCGAAGTAATTATTGGCATTGTCTTGATTGGTCATGAAATAAAAATTTTGGCAAAAATATAAAAAGCAATCTTCTAAGTGATTAGCTAAAACGCTGCTTTACTAAATGTATTGCTGACTTTAAATCTAATAGCCCTAAAAACAAGGCTGTCAAAGGGATTAAGATAAAACACAAACTAAAAGAAAGTAAGGCAGAAATCTCTATTTGCTGCAATCCAAATGCTATTCCTCCGCTAATTGCGAAAAACAGCATCAAGGAGGCCCAATATTTTAGTCCTAAATCTAATTGACCAGTTCTGGTTCCAACTATTATTTGACTTATCGCCATTAAGCCTTGAGTAATAAATGTTGCTACCGCAGCTCCATATGCTCCATATCTAGGAATTAGAGCAAAATTTAAAAGAATATTTGCAGTAAAACCAATCGCCGAAATAGAATTCAAAAGCTTTAAACTTCCTTTTGCTGTGAGCAAGGTTCCAAAAACAAACAAAGCACCAAAAGACAATGAGCTCAGAATTAAAACTCTTAAAATTTCAACAGACTGACTGTATGCAGGATCTGGATAAAGCAATTGGATAATCGCGCCAGCGTGCATAAAACTTGCAACACTTACCGCCACGAGAATAGTCAGTATTAAGCTAAAACTCAACTTAACCAAGCCACTCAAATCTTCGTTCTTAGAGAACATTTTAGAAAACATTGGAAGTAAGATGATAGAGAACAAATAAGGTAACTGGTTCACGCTCTCAAGAAGCCTGTAAGCTGCAGCATAGTAGGCCACTTCCGTGGACCCCACGATGCGATCAATCATAACGCTATCCACTTTAGTGTATAAAGCCATTAATAAAATCAAAAGAGCATATGGCCAACTGTCTAAAAGGTTCTTTTTTAAACTTTGGAAGGAAATATCTATCTTAAAGTAGCCCGCTTTTCTATAGACCGCAATAAAAGCAATCAGAACCGCCACTCCATAGCTAAAGCTTTGCGCTAAGACAAAGTCCATAATCTCAAACGAATAATTTGGCCATGGATAAAACAATAAAAGTCCGCAGCTTAAAATCATTAGGCTTTTATCTAAAACGCTCAGAACAGCATCTGTTTTGAATAATTGAAGTCCAGAAATATTGGACCTTAAAAAGAGCAATAGACTTGCTAAGAATTGATTTATGGACAAAAAGATTAAAAGTTTAAAAGCAAAACCTTCATAGCCAATGAGCATAGCTACAATTAAACTAAAGAATATATAGATAAAGGCTAAAAAGAGCTTAATGCTAAAAATCCTTGAGAAATTCCTTTCAATGAGATCAGCTTTCTTAGCAATTGCCTGATTATTAAAATGAGTCAGGCCAAAATCTAAAAGAATATTAAAAATAATAGAGAAGCCAAAAAGGGCAGAGTACAATCCATAAACCTCCTCTCCCAGCCTATTCTGAACACTTAGATCAATTCCAAATATCCAAATTGGCTTGATCAACAGATTTAAAACCAACAATAAAGAAAGACTACTTATGAATTTTCTGCGCATGTATCGATTTGGACTTCAAATGTAAAAATTATGAAGCTATATTTGACCTCTATGAAATTAGTCTTTAACACACGTCTTCTTCAAACCCAAAAACTAGAAGGAATAGGTTGGTTTACCTATGAAATTTTGCAACGTTTGGTTGTAAAACACCCAGAAGTAGAATTCGTTTTTCTTTTTGATCGGCCCTATCATTCAAAATTTATTTTTGATAAAAATGTGCGTGCTAAAAGAATTCCTCCTCCTACAAGGCATCCTGTGCTTTGGAAAATCTGGTTTGACTTTATGCTCCCAGAAGTACTAAAAAGAGAGAATCCTGACTTATTCATTAGTCCAGATGGCTATATATCATTAAGAACTAAGGTCAAGACTTTGGCTGTTATACATGATATTAACTTTGAACATCATCCTGAATATATTCCTAGCCACGCCAGATCTTACTTTCTAAAATACTTCAGAAAATTTGCGCATAAGGCCACTAGATTGGCAACTGTATCAGAGTACTCAAGGCAGGATATCGCCCAGACCTATGGTATCAGCAAAACTAAAATTGATCTTGTTTACAATGGTGTTGGCGATTTTTTTACACCTACGTCAAAACAAGAACAAGAGATTCTTAAAAAAGAAATCAGCCGAGGCCAAGACTACTTTGTATTTATTGGCGCCTTAAACCCACGCAAGAACATTGATGGAATGTTTAAGGCTTATGAGCAGTATCGAAATGAAGGAGGCACTAAACTTTTTGTGGTGGTGGGCGCCAAGATGTTCTGGAATGAAGAAATTGAAGATTGTTACCAAAATCATTCGTACAAAGAAGACATTCTTTTTGTTGGAAGAATGGAAGGAAAAGAATTGAACAAAGTTTTATCAGCTAGTAGCGCCTTACTTTTTGTTTCTCATTTTGAAGGTTTTGGAATTCCAATCTTAGAAGCTTTCCGCTGCAGAGTGCCTGTAATCACTGCAGATAACAGCTCAATGCCCGAGGTAGCAGGTGATGCTGCAATACTTTGTGATTCTAACAACCTCGCACAAATTGCTAAAGCAATGCACAAAATTGAAGACAGCTCTTTTATCGAAGAGCTTACCAATAAGGCATTTCTTAGATCTCAAGATTTTAGTTGGGATAAATCGGCAGATATGCTTTGGGAGAGCATTCAAAAAACTATTGCTAATGGCTAAGCTTCAACTCCATTATCAAGAGGAATTAATTGAGGCAGGTTGTGACGAAGCTGGTAGAGGATGCCTAGCAGGACCTGTAGTGGCTGCGGCTGTTATTCTACCCAAGAATTTTAGCCATCCTTTTCTTAATGACAGTAAAAAACTCAATCAAAAACAGAGAGAAGAACTGAGACCCATTATAGAAGAGCAAGCGGTTACATGGGGAGTGGGCCAAATGAGTCCCGAAGAAATTGACACTCACAATATTCTTAAAGCGTCCTTTTTTTCCATGCATCGTGGCCTTGATCGGTTGAATCCAAGGCCAGAATTTATTGTGGTAGACGGAAATCGTTTTATTCCATATCAAGACATTGAACACAAATGTATTGTTAAGGGTGATTCTAAATATCTGAATATTGCAGCAGCCTCTGTATTAGCCAAAACTTATAGAGATGAAGTAATGCAGAGCCTTCACGCTCAATATCCTGAATACCAATGGAATAAAAACAAAGGCTATCCAACCAAAGACCATAGATCAGCTATTGCTCAAATCGGCCCAAGCCCATTTCACAGAAAAACATTTAAGTTGTTAGCAGATCAGATAGAAATACCTTTTAATAGTTAAATTTCTTTTAGTTTTGCATCAAAATTAATGCTCCGAATGAATCGCCTTTTAAGTCTTCTTGCTCTGTGTATTTTTCTCTTCTCTTGTACAGAAGAAACAGTACAAAATGCTGAGAAATTTGCAGCTATTCCTGATGGATCAGACATTGTACTCGAGCTTAACGACATTCCTGAAAATTGGACTGACATAAAAAGCAGTAAGATTTTTGACAACCTTGATAGTTTAGCTATAGTTCAAAATTCTATGCTGTCTGCCAATAAGTTTTTGAGCTCTTTTCCTATTGACAGTCTTGTCAAATTTATAGATAATAGAAGTCTGACTATGGCTTTTGGATTAGCGGGAGCGAATAAATATGAGGCAGTTTTTATTTTGGAATCTACGCCAGAATTTGATTCCTTCTATGGCAAACGACTATCTAAAAAACTAAAATTTAGCTCAAGAGAGTATTCAGGCGCAACAATATTTGAATTCAAAGCAGAGGATTACAGTTTTTATAGCTGCAGTTATAGAGGTCTATTAATGATAAGCGCATCTGATGTTCTATTAGAAAAATCTGTTCGACAGATTAATACGGGCTTCAGTATTCTAAATGATCTAGAATTCGAAAAGCTTTATAAAACTGCGAACCCTTCTGATCCCGTAAATATCTACCTTAACTTAAAGGAGAGCAACTCTTTTATCAAAACAATATTTCCGGGACAAAAAGCTCCTTTTATTTCAAAAATGGGAGCTTGGGCAGAATTAGACTTACAAATTTCATCTAATAAGTTATTGTTAAGCGGGATCAGTCTATTACCAGAATCAGGTTTGTATTTCCCTCAAATATTTAAAGGAATAAAAGCACACAATAGCTATTCAACCGACTTTCTTCCGGCTAATACAGCCCTTTGCTTAAGCTATACTTTTCAGAATGCTGAAACTCTTTACAGGAACTATGTTAGCTATTTAGAAAAAGAAGGAACTTATGCAAACTATAAGGCAAAATTAGATGACTTAAAAATTGACCCTAACGCTGACTTCAACCAGTTTGTTGATGATGAAATGGGCGTTTTCTGGACTGCCAGTAATAATGAAGAAAACCGTTTTGCTTATTTTAAACTAAGAGATAACGAAAGCAGTTTAGCAGCTTGGCACAAATTCTCTGATTCTTCTAATATAGAAGGATATCGCTCTTTTATTATCAAAAAGATCAAGCATTCTAATCTACTCCAGTCTATTTGGGGTTCAAGTTTCAAGTCCTTCCAGAATGCATATTTCTTAAACTTTGAGGATTATATAATTGTTGGCAATAGCTTAAGTGGCTTAAAAGGAATGGTCAATGATATATTGGCTGAACGATTTTTAAGAAAAGAGTTAGGCTATCTTAATTTTATCGGTGCACAATCCGATAGAAACCATATTCAATTAGTAGCATCAAATCCGGAATTTATAAGCGCCTTTTCTGAGGAATTCAGTCCAGAGCAGAAGAAAAATATTCTTGCCAACAGAAAAGCTTTAAAGAGATTGAGATGGGCAGCTTTGAGCTTTAAAGTCAATAATGATGCTGCTTTTGTCAACTTTTCTGTAGAACATCAAATTCAGAAAAAAGAAGAAGTAAGTAGGCTATGGACCTGTGTTCTTGAGTCAGAAGCATTGAACGCGCCTCAATTTGTAAAGAATCATTATACACAAAAATACGATGTCGCTGTTCAGGATAGAAATCATAAGCTCTATCTTATATCGCCGGAAGGCAAAGTACTTTGGACCAGAAACTTAGACGGCCCTATTCTTGGTGAAATTAAGCAAGTGGACATGTTTAAGAATATGAAGCTTCAATTGATTTTCAACACTTATCAAAAGCTTTATTCTATAGACAGACTTGGAAGAGATGTAGAGAATTTCCCGGTAAAATTAAAGGCAAGAGCCAGTGCCGGAGTAGGCGTATTCAATTATGATTACGCTCGTAATTACCGCTTTGTTATTCCTTGCAAAACAGACATTTATAATTACTCCATAGAAGGAAAATTGGTAAAAGGTTGGAAATTTGAAGAGGCCAATTCTGAGATTTTAGCTGAACCTCAATTCTTTAGTGTTAAAAACAAGGACATCATTACCACTGTCAATAGAGAAGGTGAGTTGTACTTCTTAAATAGAAAGGGAGAAAAAAGATTCAAACTAGACGCCAAACTTCCAGGGCTTCAAACTCCAGTTTTCTTAAAAGAAGAAGAGACAATAAAAGAATCTGAACTATTGGCAATCGGTACTTCAGGGCGACTTTATGTTATTCATCCAGAAGGTCAGGTGGATAGCCTATATCTTGAAGAAAGCTACCCTGCTGAGCATTTCCTTTACTTTGAAAGTAGATACATATTCTCTAGCTCAGACATGCTATTTGTAAAATCGGATCAAAATCCTTGGAAGAACAAATTGGACGGCGAGATTTCTCATAGACCAAAGGCCATGACGATGAGATCAAAGCTTTATGTTGCCGCCTTTAGTGAAGAAGCTGAGAAAATATACCTTTTCAATAATGAAGGAGATTTAGTGAAAGGCTTCCCAGTATTTGCCCAAGGACCTTTTGATATGGGCTCATTAAGAAAAGACGGATCTATTAATATAGTTAGTAGTACAGAAGACGGATTAATTATTTGCTACAGACTAAACTAACGCAGTTTTAAGACTTGACCTACCTTGGCCTGAGTACCCGCGGGCATATTATTCAGCTTGTATAGTCGATCTAATCGGATAGCAAATTTCTGAGACACCCAGTACATATCTTGCCCAGATTGCACCTTATAAGTTGGCACATCTTTACTGCCTTTCTTCCTCTTTGTTTGCAGATATAATAATTGACCCTCCCTAAGTGGCGTATCATAGGAGATTTCATTGTATTTTAGAATCTCATCCACAGTTTTTTCTGTTTCCAAGCCAATGCTTTCATAAGTATCGCCCGCTGCTGCTACAATATACTTCACCTTATTTGCTGAGAGGGAAATATCGCTAGCCTTTATTATTGCGCTTTCGCGCGATACAAGAACCTCCTCTTTAGCTAAATCGTACTTATGGAGATCATATCTTTCAATTAAATCAATGAGAAGTTGAGGATACTTTTTATTAGTAGCATAGCCTGCCTTTTTCAAACCTTTAGCCCAAGATCTATAATCTGTTGGTTTGTATTCAAAAAGAAAGGTATACCTGGATCTTTCTGCTAAAAATTTAGAATGGTCTATAAAACTTTCTTCAGGACTGTCATAAACTCTGAAACACTCTCCTTTCTTATCATCATCATGATAAGTCTTCTTTCCTTTCCACTCCAAATGACATTTAATTCCAAAGTGATTATTAGATTTTTGTGCCAGTTCACTAAGGCCATTTCCGCTTTCCAAAATCCCTTGTGCAAGAGTTATACTTGCCGGAATTCCAAAAGATTTCATTTCACCGATTGCAATATCCTTATATCGTTCTATATAATCTAGAGTTACCTGATTCTGTTGTGCACTAATCGTAAGGCTAAATACAAATGCGACTGCTAAAAACCTAAACTTCATATTCTATGTATAAGTTGTTTTTTTCTAAACGATGATTCATTCCTTTTATTCCTTGCAAGCCTCCTGTATGAATAGCAAGAACTTTGCTCCCTTTTGGATAAAAAGACTTTTTAATTCTATCTATCACTCCAAACAATAGTTTAGAAGTATAAATAGGATCTAATGGAATTGATGTTTCCTTATAGAATTCATTCATAAATGAAACTAGCTCTGCAGGGCATTTTCCATATCCGCCAAAATGATAATCTTCTATGACCTTATAAGAGCTTGGCTCTAAAACTTTTCCTCTACCTTCTGTGGATAAGTATGAACTATAATCTTTTTGATACTCTTTTATTTCAGCCGCTAAATAACCTTCACCCTTAAGAGCTGGATAAACTTCTAAATCTTTTCTATAAGATGAATAAATTAAACCAGTTGCTGTGGTTCCGGTTCCTGCTGCAATGCAAACGATATCAAAACTTTTATCAAGATTATCCATAATTTCTGTGCATCCTTGAATACCTAAAACACCTTTTCCTCCTTCTGGTATGATGTAACAGTCCGGATATTCCACAGATAGATTCTTTAAAAATTCAACAGAATCTTTGAGCTTATAATTCTCTCTACTTATTGATTTAAGTATCATTCCGTTCTTTAAACAATAATCAAGAGTATCATTAGTCTTAGGTTCTTCACCCCTAATCAACGCTATACTTTCAACTTCAATTTCTCTAGCAAGAGCAGACAGCGCAGCTAAGTGATTGGAATATGCACCTCCAAAGCTTAGAATTTTAGACTTACCACTTTTCAAAAAATCATCATAGTAGTACTTTAGCTTTCGCCATTTATTTCCACTAATCTCAGAATGAATTTGATCTTCTCTTAAAATGAATAGTTCTACACCATTCAATTCTTTTACAAACTGAACATCTGGGCTTAAATTAAAAAGTAGACTAGGATTCAAATTAATGATATTTAAACAAGAAAGCTTTTGTAGGGTTAGAACTGTTAAAGTAATGAATAGATTCTTTAATTGAGTGAGGATTGAAGTCATAATTGTAATTTCGCCCAACACTGTAGGAAACTATAGATCTTATGTTTAGAATAATTAAAAAAATACTTGCCTTATTAGGGATAGCAATTTTAAGTCTTGTATTAATTGGCCTAGGCTTTCTGTTTTTCAGTCCGCAATTTGGAGGCACGGCTGATGATGATGAACTTCAGAGGTACAAAAGAACAGGCTATTTTTATGATGGACAATTTCAAAACTTAATTGAGACCAATATGGAAATGGGCTTGAGTAAGATTTGGACTATAATGAAAGAAATGAGCAAAGACAATCCGGATGCTAGTCCCAGCAAGGAACTACCCGTGACTGTGCTCAGTGATGCAGAACTAAATTCAACTGAAGATGCTTTATTCTGGTTTGGACATTCTGCATTCCTCTTAAAGATTGATGGTGCAAATATTCTATTAGACCCAATGCTAGGTGATGTTCCAGCGCCTTCACCATTAATGGGAAATGAACGATTTAATAAAAAATTACCAGCAAGTATTGAGCGCTTACCAGAAATTGATGCAATTGTCCTTTCACACGATCATTATGATCATTTAGATTACGGTTCAATAATGGAACTAGAAAGTAAAACTAAGAGATTCTATGTCCCGATTGGTGTAGGCAAGCATTTAAAAAGTTGGGGAATAGATCAAAGTAAAATATTTGAGCTCACTTGGTGGGAAGAAGTTGGATTTGATTCGCTGGCATTTGCCTTCACTCCTTCAAGGCATTTTTCTGGAAGAGGAATAACTGATAGAAATAAAAGTCAATGGGGATCTTGGATCATTATGTCAATGCAAAAGAAAATATTCTTTAGTGGGGATGGAGGTTACGGTCCTCATTTTAAAGAAATTGGTGATCGCTATGGGCCATTTGATTTGGCTCTATTGGAGTGTGGACAGTACAATGAGAATTGGGCAGACATTCATATGATGCCAGAACAAACAGCGCAAGCAAGTATTGATGTAAGAGCCGACTATATGATGCCTATCCACTGGGGATCATTCAAGCTTGCCCTTCACCCTTGGAATGACCCAATTGTAAGACTAGCTGCCGTTTCAGAAGAATTAAATCTAAATTATATTAGTCCACAAATTGGACAAAAAATAATTGTAGGAGACACCTCTTCTTATCAATCTTATACAGAATGGTGGAAGGATTATTAGTCTTGCTAGGCTATGCGAGCTTAGTATATTTGTATTAAGATATTTAAACTAAAATGCCGCAATTAAAAAAAGGTGATTTTTATCATTCAGATGAAGGATTTATTGTTTTCACAGAACAATACCATTTAAAAAGAGGACATTGCTGTCAAAGCGGCTGCAAGCATTGTCCATATGGCTTCGACAAAAAAACAGGTAGAATAAAAGGGAAATAAACATGAGTAATTTAGTAGTAACATTTGCAGAAGAAATTCAACAAGGTATCCCTGCACAATTGCCTCCAAAGGCAGTTTATAATCAGGATGCCAACCATGCACCCATTAGAAAGGATATTCTAAGTACAGACGAAAAAAAATTAGCACTTGAGAATGCACTGAGGTATTTCCCTAAGGATTGGCATGAAGAGCTAGCTAAAGAGTTTAGTCAAGAATTAAAGGAATTTGGACGAATCTATATGTATAGATTTAAGCCATCTTATAAAATTTATGCCCGACCTATTGAGGAATATCCGGCCGTTTCTCCGCAAGCTGCAGCTATTATGCTCATGATTCAAAATAATTTAGATCCTGCAGTAGCTCAGCACCCTGAGGAACTCATTACTTATGGAGGAAACGGAGCAGTGTTTCAAAATTGGGCGCAGTACTTATTGACCATGAAATATCTGTCCAAAATGACAGAGAATCAAAGTTTGCATATGTATTCTGGACACCCAATGGGATTATTTCCATCCCACCCTGATGCACCTAGAGTTGTGGTAACCAATGGTATGGTTATCCCAAACTATTCTAAGCCAGATGATTGGGAAAAGTTCAACGCACTTGGAGTCAGCCAGTACGGTCAAATGACTGCTGGTTCATATATGTATATCGGACCACAAGGAATTGTTCATGGTACTACTATCACTGTTTTAAACGCACTAAGAAAAATCGGGCGAAAGCCAAATACAGGAGCCTTATTCTTAACTGCTGGATTAGGTGGAATGAGTGGTGCTCAGCCAAAGGCAGCCAATATTGCTGGATGTATTTCAGTTACAGCAGAAGTGAATATTAAAGCAAGCCGAAAAAGATTTGAGCAAAATTGGGTAGATGAATTGATTGATGATATCGACCAATTGGCGGAAAGAGTAAAGAAAGCACAAGCAGCTCAGGAAACAGTTTCTATAGCCTATGAAGGAAATATAGTAGAGGTTTGGGAGAAGTTTGACCAAGAAAATATTCATATTGATCTAGGATCTGATCAAACCTCATTACACAATCCTTGGGCCGGTGGATACTACCCTATTGGTTTGAGTTATGAGGAAGCCAATAAAATGATGGCTAAACAGCCAGAGGAATTCACAAAGTGGGTTCGCAAAAGCTTAAAAAGGCAAACTGATGCTATAAATGCACACGCCGCTAAAGGAACCTATTTCTTTGATTATGGCAATGCATTTCTATTAGAAGCTAGTAGGGCTGGGGGCGATATCATGGCAAAAGATGGATTGCATTTTAAGTATGCTAGCTATGTACAAGATATTATGGGACCTATGTGTTTTGACTATGGGTTTGGCCCGTTTAGATGGGTTTGTGCTAGCGGAAAGGCCTCTGATCTTGAAGCTACGGATAAAATCGCGGCAGGCGTATTAAGAAAATTAGCCGCCAATTCTCCAGAAAGAATTAAGCAGCAAATGGAAGACAACATTCGTTGGATAGAATCTGCTCAAGAAAATCAACTGGTTGTAGGGTCGCAGGCAAGAATACTTTATGCTGATAGTCAAGGTAGAATAGAAATCGCGAAAGCGTTCAATGAAGCTATAAAAGAAGGGCAGATAGGCGCAGTGGTACTAGGAAGGGATCACCACGATGTATCCGGAACAGATTCTCCATTTAGAGAGACTTCAAACATTTATGATGGATCCAGCTTTACGGCCGACATGGCAATTCAGAATGTGATTGGTGACAGCTTTAGAGGCGCTACTTGGGTGAGCATCCACAATGGCGGAGGCGTTGGCTGGGGCGAAGTAATTAATGGTGGCTTCGGAATGCTATTAGATGGGTCAGAAGGTGCAAGCAGAAGACTAGAGAGTATGCTTTTATTTGATGTGAACAATGGAATAGCCAGAAGAAGTTGGGCAAGAAATGAGCCTTCTATATTTGCCATTAAGAGAGAAATGGAAAGAACCCAAGGACTAGAAGTTACTATCCCTGAAATTGTAGACATTGACTTAAATAATTATTAATATTGACATCAGAAGATTAATAAAAGCTTCTATATACAAAAGAGACCATGACTAAACTGAACACTGCGCTTAGCGTAATATTGATTATTGCTGTTGCCTTCTTATTTAGCAGAGAATTTTCATCTGAAACAGAATCCTCTAGGGAATCTGGCACTACATTAAGCGCTACTAATGATGATGTATTAACAAAGCCTATAAGAATTGCTTACATTATTACCGATAGCTTGATCAAAAACTATGACTATCATAAAGAATTGAGCATGGAGATTGAAGCTAAGGCCAAAATTCTGGAGAAGGATATTGACCAAAAAAGAATAGCTTTTGAAGAGAATCTAACTATACTTCAACAGCAATCAGCAAATATGAGTCAGGAACAAATGCAAGAAGCTCAGTTAGATTTACAAAGAGCAGAGCAAAACTTATTAGCTTCTCGCGATTCTAAAGCTCAAGAACTAAATGTAGCTAATCAAGAACTAAATATGCTCATACTTGACGATATGAAAATTGTAATTGATTCAATACAAAAAGAAATGAATCTTGATTTTATTCTAAGTAAAGACCCAAACAGCATTTTATTACAGGCTAATGCCGATTATGATATCACAAGCCTTGTGGCTGAACGCTTAAATGAAAACTATAAAAACCGAAAGAAATAATATTTTTTGAACGTTTATATTTTTTGATAGTTATTTTCTATGGGCCCTAGATTTGAATGAATAGTTTCATCCTTTTTTTAGAGTATTTTTGATAAAAATTATAGCATGAGACTACCATTAATCAAGCACGGCCTAAAGTTTATTCAAGAGAATGATGAAGACTGGGTGAATGAAACTATTGAGCTTTTGGAGTATTTATCTGAATCTCCAAACCTAAAAGAAGAAGAGCTAGAAGTTATTGGCGAATTACTTTCCAATCTATTTGGTACTTTAGAAGTGAGCCAAGCAATCAAGTCTGGCAAGCCTGAGAAAGAGGCTTTAAATGATTTTATGAAAAGAGTAGTCGGATCAATTAATTAAAGAAATTGAGAAAATTCCTGAGTATTTTATTGATCGCTTCAAGCGTCTTCATCATCGGCTGTGCTGAAGAAGAAGAGCCAGATATTGCATTCAGGGATGAATACATTGGCGTTTGGAATTGCCGAGAAATTACTGGCATCAATGCTCCACAAACTTATCTCGTTAACATTTCTGCTGGAAGTGGTGTCAATGATTTAATCATCACCAATTTATACAGCAGCGGTACTTCTTATGACGGTGTTGTATCTCGACTAGAAGTTCGAATAAGCCCTCAATCAAGTAATGGGATAAGCGTAAGTGGTGCTGGTATTATTAACAAAGACTTTAATCAAATAGAATTAGACTTTGCTGCAAATGACGGAAGCGGCGCCGATGAAGTTAAGGCCGTTCTAACGCCTTAGAATCGATACTTTATTCCTGTATTCAGTCCAAAGGAATAGAAAGTCTCTCTCATAAAAGCATCTCCATTAAACATTGGTGTCACCATATACTCACCATTAATATGGACAAACACCCCTAAATTCTCAGTAATCAGAAAGTTTCCACCTAAGGCTATTCCAACAGAGTAGTTGGTTCTGTCTGCCTCATTTTTATCTATGGTAACAATTGTCTCGCTATTTGCCGGAAATACTGTTCTTGTATAGTCTTGAACAAAATTCAATTGAAATTTAGGAATCACTTCCAATTCAAAAACATCTGAAATCACAGTGTTAAAATTAAGCTTCAAAGGTATCGTTAGAATTTGAACATCTACCCTAGCAGAAGCGCTAGCTGTATCAAAACCGGCTCCGTTAGGAATCACAGCCAATGCTTCAGTATAGGTCCAAGAAGAACCAGCCTGTCCTATACCTAAGCTAATATCAAATGATTGGCCAATTTTATAAATAAAATCAACCGCATAATTAAATTTAAAACTGCCTTCCGCCCTATCTAAGGAGAGAATAAATCCTGTTGAATCAGCGCCAATAAGAGGATCATCAACCAAATTTCTATTGGTGTACACAGGATCTAGATTTAATGCTACACCCCATCTGGAGTAAGTTACTTCTGAATCAGAGAAATACTCAATATTGTCTTTCTTCTTTTTCTGAGCCATTAAGCCAAAAGAGCTAATAAGCAGACTAAAAATCAATAATTTTTTCATTTCAATATTTCTTTTGCCTTTTTCAAAGCGTTTGATATTCCAGATGAATCATTACCTCCAGCAGTTGCAAACAAAGCTTGACCACCACCGCCCCCTTTTACTTCCTTGGCCAATTCTCTTACAATATTGCCAGCATGCCAAGATTTTTCTCCTGCAAGCTCTTCACTTATAGCTACGGCTAACTGAGCTTTTCCACCTTGCTTGGTAGCAATAACAGCCACCCAATTTTGCTGCTCAGCTTTCAACTGAAAAAGAATATCCTTTATGGAGCTAACCGCTAAATCTGTCTCTAAAATTAGCGTTTTATAAGAGTCATGACTTTCAAATTTAGTAAGCCATTCCTTTTTAACAGATTGCGCTTTCTCTTTCTGAAAAGATTCAACTTCCTTTCTCAACTGATTATTCTCTTCCTTCAAACTCATTAAGCCAGCTAATGGGTCCTTCACATTCTTAAGCTCTGCACTTAGATCGTCAAGCACATCTAATTTTGCTACTAAATGTGTTCTAGCCTTCTCACCAGTATAAGCTTCAACTCTTCTTATTCCAGAAGCCACAGCACCTTCATGAACTATTTTAAATAATCCAATCTGACCCGTTGCCTGTACATGGATACCTCCACATAATTCAACGCTATCCTCAAATTTTATTGCTCTAACTAAGTCTCCATATTTTTCACCAAAGAGCATCATCGCACCCATCTCCTTAGCACTTTGCATAGTTATTCTTCTATGCTCTTCTAAGGGAATATTATTTCTAATACGCATATTAACCAAGCGCTCCACTTCTGCAATTTCAGCATCCTCCATCTTAGCAAAATGACTAAAGTCAAATCTTAAATGATCAGGATGAACTAAACTTCCCTTTTGTTCTACGTGCTCACCTAAAACCTCTCTTAATGCTTGATGTAGCAAATGGGTTGCTGTATGATTATAAGATGTTTGAAGTCTTTTTGATGAATCTACTATAGCATCAAATTCAGCTGAAATATTTTCCGGAAGGCTCTCCGCATAGTGGATAATCAGTCCATTTTCTTTCTTAGTATCTGTAATATTTAAAGACTCCATTGCAGAAACCAATTTACCGCTATCTCCAACTTGACCTCCACCTTCAGGATAAAAAGGAGTTAAATTAAAAACTAATTGATAGAGAGTTTTCTTTTTAGTTTTTACAATTCTATATCTTGTAATATGAACCTTTGCAGTCTCATATTCATACCCAATAAACTCCTCTCTATCATCTTCAAGAATGGTAATCCAATCTCCAGCATCCATTTTAGTAGCTGCTCTAGCTCTTTCTTTTTGAGCTAGCATTTCTGCGATATACTCTTCTTCATTATAGCTCAGACCCTGCTCCTTTAAAATTAAAGCAGTTAAATCAGGTGGAAAACCAAAAGTATCATAAAGTTCAAAAACTCTTAAACCGTCAATTTCTGTGCCCCCTTCAGTTTCCTTAACAATCTGTGAAAGACGATTCAATCCTTGTTCTAAGGTTCTCAAGAAACTATTCTCTTCTTCATGAATCACTTTAGTCACCAATTCTTTTTGCCCTACTATTTCCGGAAAGAACTCGCCCATTTGAACGGCTAGAATGTCAACCAATTTATAGATAAATGCCTCTTTTTGATTTAAATAAGAGAATCCATATCTAATAGCTCTTCTTAGAATTCTTCTGATTACATATCCAGCACCAGTATTAGAAGGCAATTGCCCATCTGCAATAGCAAAAGCTACCGCTCTAACATGATCCGCAATTACCCTAATAGCGATGTCCGTCTTTTCAGACTTTCCATAACTAATGGATGAAATTTTAGATATTTTTTGGATGATCGGTGAGAAAACATCAGTATCATAATTTGACTGAACACCTTGAAGTGCCATACAAAGCCTTTCAAAGCCCATTCCTGTATCAACATGTTTCTGAGGCAAGCTTTTTAAACTTCCATCAGCCAATCGGTTGAACTCCATAAACACAAGATTCCATACCTCAACTACTTGAGGGTGATCCATATTTACAAGCTTAGCGCCGGGTGTTTTGGCTTTCTCTTCTTCTGATCTTAAATCCACATGAATTTCAGAACTAGGGCCACATGGTCCACTAGCTCCCATCTCCCAGAAGTTATCTTTTTTATTACCGTTTAAAATTTGTTCTTTAGGTAAATGTCTCAACCAGGCTTCTCTTGCTTCTTGATCTTCTGCAGATCCATCTTCCGCATCTCCTTCAAAAACAGTGGCGTAAATAATACTTTTGTCAATGCCATAAACATTGATCAATAAATCCCAAGCCCAGTCAATAGCTTCTTGCTTAAAGTAATCACCAAAACTCCAATTGCCAAGCATTTCAAACATCGTATGATGATAGGTATCATGGCCTACTTCCTCAAGGTCATTATGCTTTCCGCTTACCCTAAGACATTTCTGTGTATCCACAACCCTGACATCCGTTGGCCTGGTATTTCCCAAAAAGAAATCCTTGAATTGATTCATTCCGGCATTTGTGAACATTAAGCTAGGATCATCTTTGATTACTATCGGCGCAGATGGAACCATGGTATGTGCTCTTTCTTGAAAATAGTTCAGAAAAGTTCTTCTCACTTCTGCTGAACTCCACTTTTTCACTTGACTCATAAGCTTTTAAGCTATCGCTTGTTAATTACGTAAGTTTGCAATGCAAATTTATTGCAAGACTTTGCTTAATTTTCCGTTGTATTAAGCAAATTAATCTTGCCCCAAAAGTAGAAAATAAAGGTCAATGGCTAAGGTCAAGTATTATTACGATCCAAAAACTTTATCATATCGAAAGATTGAGAAGGGAACAGTGCATAAATTGCGTAACACTGCGCTGTATATTGGCACTGCAGGCCTATTAGGATTGATCTTTTATTTAGTCGGTGATAGCTTCATAGATTCACCCAAAGAAAAAAGATTAAAAAGAGAGCTTGAAAACGTCCTTATTCAATATGATATTCTCAACAAAAGGATCAATCATGTGGATGATGTCTTAAAAGATCTTCAGCAAAGAGATGATAATATCTATAGAGTTGTATTTGAAGCAGAGCCCATTCCTAAAGAAATTAGAGAAGCTGGATTTGGAGGAGCTAATAGATATAAAAACCTGAATGGTTATAATAATAGCGAGCTCATTAAAGGAACGGCAAAAAAAGTGGATCAAATCACAAAACAGGTCTATGTTCAATCTAAGTCATTTGATGAACTCATTGATTTGGCAGAAAATAAGACTAAATTATTAGCTGCTATACCGGCTATTCAGCCTGTAGCAAATAAAGACTTAAGAAGAATGGCTTCTGGATATGGAATGCGTTTAGACCCTTTCACCAAGGTTCCTAAAATGCACTACGGAATGGATTTTTCTGCGGATATCGGAACCCCAATTTACGCAACGGGAGATGGCGTTGTAGTTAGAGCAGACAGTAAATCTAGTGGCTTCGGAAAACATATTAGAATAGACCATGGCTACGGTTATATTACAGTATTTGCTCACTTAAGTAAGTATAATGTAAGAAAAGGGCAAAAGGTAAAAAGAGGCGAAATTATTGGATATGTAGGAAATTCTGGACGATCAAGAGGGCCTCACTTACATTATGAAGTACATCAAAACGGCAAGAAACTGAATCCTGTGAATTTCTATTATGGAGAGCTTTCTCCTGAAGAGTTTAGTACAATTATAAACTTGGCTAGCCAGGCTAATCAATCATTTGACTAATGTCTATAGAAGAATCTGAAAAACGATATTACAGCATAGGTGAAGTGGCAGCTATATTTGATGTGAATACTTCTTTGATCAGGTTTTGGGAAAAAGAGTTTGACATCTTAAAACCCAAGAAAAACAAAAAGGGAAACCGCTTGTTTACTGTCAATGATTTAAAAAATCTTAAAATCATCTATCATCTTGTTAAAGAAAGAGGCTTTACGTTAAAGGGAGCCAAAACAAAATTGAGAGAAAACAAAGATGATGTGGCTAAAACAGCTGAGGTTGTATCTAGGCTGCAATTAGTAAAACAAGCCTTAACAGAAATAAAACACCAACTAAAAGAAACAGAGTAAAAATGAAGAAATCGTACATCGTACTTATCGTAATTGGATTATTACTTTTTATAGGCTATTCTAACATTAAGAGCACCTATAATACTATGGTTGTAATGCAGGAAGAAACAGCTGGCCAATGGGCTAATGTTGAAACAAGCTACCAAAGAAGAGCAGATCTTATTCCTAACTTAGTGAAGACTGTTCAAGGATATGCTGATTTTGAAAAGGAAACTTTAACTGCTGTTATAGAAGCTAGATCTAAAGCAACCTCCGTACAAATAGATCCAACCAATTTAAATGAAGCTCAAATAGGTAAGTTTCAAGCTGCTCAAGATAATTTAGGAGGGGCTTTAAGCCGATTGTTAGTGAGCGTGGAAAGGTATCCTGAGCTAAAAGCAAATCAAAGCTTTCTCGGTCTTCAAAGTCAATTAGAAGGAACAGAAAATAGAATTAGTGTTGAAAGAAGAAAGTTTAACGGAAGCGTAAAAGCATATAATACTTATATCAAGACTTTCCCTAAAAATATCTACGCTGGTTTCTTTGACTTCGAAAAAATGGGCTATTTCTTAGCTGCTGAAGGAAGTGAAAATGTACCTGAGGTAAACTTTGATTAATGGGAAAAAATAAAGATTTCTTCAGTCCAGATGAAGAGCAAGCCATTGTTTCAGCTATTAAGAAGGCAGAAAAGAATTGTTCTGGTGAAATTCGTGTTCACTTAGAAGACAAATCTCAGGATGACAATTTAAATCGCGCTAAGCAACTTTTTAAAGAGCTAGGCATGACAAATACAGAACTCAGAAACGGCGTTCTTTTTTACCTCAACACCAAAGATCATAAGTTCTCTATCCTTGGAGATCAAGGCATTAATGAAATAGTTGGCGATAGTTTTTGGAATAGTACTGTTGAATTGGTTCAAGCTCACTTTAAGAAATCTGAATTTGTCCTGGGCTTATCAAATGGTATTGAAAAAGCTGGCGAAGTACTGAAAAAGCATTTTCCATATCAAAGTAATGATGAGAATGAATTATCTGATGAAATCTCAAAATCCTAAGATGAAAAAGCTTCTATTCTTATTGTTCATTTCGCTTTTCTGCATTGGATTAAGTGCTCAGTTACCTAAGCAATCATCGCCACCAAAAATGGTCAATGATTATAGCAATGCCCTTTCCAAGGCCGAAAACAATGCTCTAGAGAAAAAATTATTCGGCTATGCCGATACAAGCTCAACTGAAATTACAATTGTAATCCTAGATAATATTTCAGGCCAAGATCCAAATCTATTTGCTGCCCAAATTGGCCAGAAGTGGGGTGTTGGAAAAAAAGGGAAAGACAATGGTCTCGTTATTCTTGTCGCCCTGAAAGAAAGAAAAATGGCCATTCAAAATGGTTATGGCTTAGAAGAATATTTAACAGATTATAATACTAAAGCCATTATTGATCAATACATCACCCCTGCTTTCAAAAGCGGCAACTATTATGCAGGCTTAGATGCAGGTACTACTCAAATTATCAATCTTTTGAATGGTAAGTTTGAAGGTGGCGTTAAAAAATTAACCAAAAAGAAGAAGAAACTACCCTGGTCTGGTGTAATAATACTCCTAATAATTCTTTACGCTCTATTCAGAAACAGAGGTAATGGAGGTGGTTCCGGACGCTATCATGGGGGCTATATGATTGGAGGAATGGGCGGCAGCGCATTTGGAAGATCAGGAAGTGGTTTTGGTGGAGGAAGCGGAGGCTTTGGTGGCTTTGGCGGAGGAAGCTTTGGTGGAGGTGGTGCTAGTGGAAGCTGGTAGCATTTAAGCTTATTGAATGATTATTTTTGCAGCTATTTATATTTTGTAAATGATTTATATAGAAAGAAAAGAGCGTTTTAGCGCAGCTCATCAACTGTACAATCCAAATTGGACAGAGGAAAAAAACAATGAAGTTTTTGGAAAGTGCAGCAATAAAAATTTCCATGGCCATAATTATACTCTTACTGTAACGGTAAAAGGAAAAATTAATCCAGAGACTGGCTTTGTGATGAATCTTGTGGATCTAAAAAAAATAATTCAAACCAAAATTATTTCAGAACTCGATCATGCTAATTTAAATCATGATGTGGAATTCATGAAAGGCAAGTTTACCAGCACAGAGGTTTTAGCTCAAGAGATTTGGACTCAATTAGCATCAGAAATAGCTAAACATGGCGCACAGCTTCATAAAATTAGATTAGACGAAACTATCAACAATGCCGTAGAATATTTCGGCGAATAAAACCAAACTTAAGACTATGAAAGCATATGTATTTCCTGGGCAAGGAGCTCAATTTAGCGGAATGGGTAAAGATCTATACGATAGTTCTGATAGAGCTAAAGAACTTTTTGAGAAAGCTAATGAAATATTAGGTTTCAGAATTACGGATATAATGTTTGAAGGAACTGCTGACCAATTAAAGGAAACTAAGGTTACTCAACCAGCAATTTTCTTGCACTCAACCATTCTAGCAGATAGCCTAGAAAATTTTAATCCAGATATGGTTGCCGGTCATAGCTTGGGCGAATTCTCTGCCTTGGTTGCCAATGGTACATTGAGTTTTGAAGATGGACTTAGGTTAGTAAGTAAAAGAGCTCTGGCAATGCAAAAGGCTTGTGAAATGCAGTCATCCACTATGGCTGCCGTTCTTGGACTTGAAGACCAAGTGGTTGAAGATATTTGTGCTGCCGTGGACGGAGTGGTTGTTGCTGCAAATTATAATTGTCCAGGTCAATTAGTAATATCTGGATCTGTTCCTGCTGTAGAAGAAGCTTGCGCTAAACTAACAGAAGCAGGAGCTAGAAGAGCATTGATACTTCCTGTAGGAGGAGCTTTTCACTCCCCCCTGATGAAGCCTGCTGAAGAAGAACTTGCTGCTGCTATTGAAGCTACTAATTTCAATACGCCAAAATGTCCTGTTTATCAAAACGTGAGCACAACAGCAGTTTCAGACGCTGAGGAAATCAAGAAAAACTTAATCTCTCAATTAACAGCTCCCGTAAAATGGACGCAGTCTGTTGAGAATATGATTAAGGATGGTGCTGCAACATTTACAGAAGTTGGCCCAGGAAAAGTTTTACAAGGATTAGTTAAGAAGATAGACAGAAGTGCAGAAGTGCAAAGCGCTTAGCCTATAACCCTACTAGCAAATAACTATGTCTTATAAAACAAATTGGAGAACACCTTCAAACATTGCACTAGTAAAATACTGGGGTAAGCATCCTGTTCAAATTCCAGCAAATACTAGCTTAAGCTTTACCCTTGATGCATGCCATACAGATACTAATATTCAACTGACTGAAAAGAAGTCAAGCGATCCTTTTGAAGTTTCTGTAAATCTAGACGGCGTACTTCGCCCAGATTTTCAACCAAAAATCCTCTCCCTATTAGGTAGAATTGAAAGTGAGATAAGTTTTGCTAAAGATTATCACCTGACTATTAATACAAGCAACTCATTCCCGCATAGTAGCGGTATAGCTAGCTCTGCTTCTGGAATGGCAGCTATTGCTTTGGGATTATTAGACCTTAAAAAACAAATTGAGGGCAACATAGAAGGTGACTTTTTTCAAAAAGCTAGTGAATGGGCCCGATTAGGATCTGGAAGCGCGTGCCGCTCACTTTATGGTGGTTTGGTAAGCTGGGGTGAACACTCATCCATAAGAGGTAGCTCCGATCTATACGGAACACCATTTCTAGAAGATATTGATCCTAGCATTAAAACGTTTAAAGACTATGTTCTATTAGTTGAAGTGGGCAGTAAAAGCGTGAGCAGCACCGCTGGTCATGATTTAATGAAAAATCATCCTTTTGCTTCCGCTCGATTTACTCAAGCCAATCAGAACATAGATCGCCTAATAAGAATTTTAAAAACAGGCGAACTAAGTGATTTTGGACAATTAGTGGAAAGTGAAGCATTAAGCTTGCACGCCATGATGATGAGCTCAATTCCGTATTATATACTTATGAAGCCCAATACCCTTAAAATTATTGAGGCTATTTGGAGGTTCAGAGAAGAAAGCAAATTGGATGTTTACTTCACTTTAGACGCTGGCGCCAACGTTCATTTACTTTTTCCTGCAAGCATAGAACAAAAGATAAATAACTTTGTTAATCAGGAACTTAGCGGCTATTTGAACAAGGCGCAGTATATTTGCGATCAAGTTGGCAATGGTCCCATAAAATTGAAAGATGTCTAAGAGCCCATTATATTATGCTAAAATCCTCCTTTTTGGAGAGTATGGAATTATTAATGATTCCAAAGCATTATCTATTCCTTTCAACTACTATCAAGGAGCTTGGAAAACTAGTTCTAAAATGGACAGCTCACAGCTTAAGTCCAATGGTAGCCTAGATTCTTTCTATAATCATCTCGTTCAACTTCAAGACTCAAAAGACTTAGATACTAACTTAGACTTAGTTGCTTTTAAGGCTGATATTGATGCAGGAATGTACTTTGATTCTTCGATTCCTGAAGGATATGGAGTAGGTTCTAGCGGAGCATTAGTTGCCGCTATTTACGATAAGTATTCTTTGACCAAAATTGATCCAGAAAAGGATCTAACCAAGCATAGTATCAAGGAGCTTAAAACTATATTTGGACAAATGGAGTCTTATTTCCATGGAAAAAGCAGTGGGCTTGACCCTTTAATTTGCTACTTAAAACTTCCTGTTCTAATAAACTCTAAAGATGATTTAGGAACGGTAAGCTTGCCTGAACCAGGTCTTGGAAAAGGTGCTATCTTTTTATTGAATAGTGGTCAACCCGGAGAGACTCAACCTATGGTAGGAATCTTTATGGAAAAAATGAAGAGCGAAGGTTTTAGGTCGGTAATGAAAGACCAGTTTACAAAATATAATGATGCTTGTATTCAAGCTTTTCTAAAGGGAGATACAAAACCACTTTTTAGAAATTTGAAAAAGCTAAGTAATCTTGTTTTTGAGAATTTCAGTCCTATGATTCCAGAATCTGTTCAACAATTATGGAAGGATGGAATTGAATCTAATAACTACTATCTAAAGCTTTGCGGAAGCGGTGGAGGTGGCTTTATCCTTGGATTCACCCAAGATTATGATAAGGCCAAGGATTTTCTTCAGGATTATCAACCTGAAGTAATACATAGATTTTAAAGTGAACCTTTCTAGGAGGCAACGACTGCTTATTTTCAAGCTTTCAGCCTTACTTTCAATGGTACGTTGGTACAATATCTTTTTCATTGCGCTAGCTCAATATTTAGCCGTAGTTTTTGTGCTTACAAATCCCGATATCTGGTGGAAAACGCTCAAAAATATTGACCTTCATTTTATTGTTTTCGCTAGTCTTTTCAGCATTTCAGCAGGCTATTTAATCAATAGCTTTTATGACGCCGAAAAGGACCTAATCAATAGACCTCAACGTACAGTACATGAAAAAATAATGAGGCAGAGCACTGCACTCAGACTCTATTTCCTCTTTAATACCATTGCCGTGCTCATGGCCCTAAGTGCTAGCCTCAATGTTTTCATATTTTTCAGTGCTTATATCTTCGCCCTATGGTTCTACTCCCATAAGCTCAAGCGAATTACTTTTCTTGGAAACATATCCGCAGCAATCCTTACGATTTTTCCGTTTTTCGCAATTTTCATTTACTATAAGTTAGACAGCCTTGTAATCTTCACCTACGTTAGCTTTGTACTTCTACTTATATTCCTCCGAGAAATATTAAAGGATATTATAAGCCTCAAGGGCGATTTGGTAACGGGCTATAATACCATTCCTGCAACTATAGGTATTGGAAAAACTAAAGCCTTGATGCTGATTTTTGGATTCCTTGGTTTTATTCCGGTGAGCCTAGTATATTACGCTAGAGGCCTTTCTGGAATTTCCATTTATCTTGTAAGTGGGATGGCGGCCCTCCTTTTCTCATTAGGTCTTCTAATCACTGCCAAAGAAAAGCCACATTTTGAATGGCTCAATCACCTCTATCGCTTTCTTATAATATTTGGAATAGCTGGTTTGATACTTTTCTCTCTATAGTCCAATTGAATTCCTATATTTAATGTCTAAACTTTGATTTATGACAAAAATAAGGGAGTATATCAAAAATGACCTAACCGTTGGTTGGCAAGCAGAGCAATGTATTCATAGCGAAAAATGCTGGAAGGGTTTATCTGAGGTCTTTAATCCCAAAGGAAGACCTTGGATTAATTTGGATGGAGCAAGCAAAGAAGCGATCATTGAGCAAGTGAACAAATGCCCAAGTGGTGCATTAAGCATTATATCAGAAGAAGAACATAAAAAAGAAAACATGGAAATTAAAGACGAGCAAATTTTAGAAACAATGGCAAATGGCCCATTAATGGTTTATGGAAATGTAACTGTCAAGCACAATGGCGAAGAAATTAAAAAATCAAAAGCAACAGCTTTTTGTAGATGTGGACATTCTGCAAACAAGCCTTATTGCGATGGCGCACACAAGGCAGCTGGATTTCAAGGATAAGTCAAATTCCTACATATTTCATTACATTTTTCAGACCTTTGTAACAAAGCAAATTAAATGAAAGACCAGAAAAAATATATAGCAGACAATCAAGATAAATTCTTAAATGAATTGATGGATTTGCTAAGAATACCAAGTGTTTCAGCAGACTCCGCCTTTAAAGATGATGTTCTTAAAACGGCAGAAGCGGTAGCTAAAAGTTTAGAGAATGCAGGCGCAACAAAAGTTGAAATATGCCCTACTCCTGGTTATCCTATTGTTTATGCTGAAAAAATTGTTGATCCTTCCTTACCAACTGTTTTGGTATATGGTCACTATGATGTTCAGCCAGCAGACCCAATTGAATTATGGGAAAGTGGCCCATTTGAGCCAATCATTAAAAAAACTGATCTTCACCCAGAAGGAGCAATCTTTGCTAGAGGAGCTTGTGATGATAAGGGGCAAATGTATATGCATGTAAAGGCACTAGAGGTAATGAACCAAACCGACAGTCTTGATTGCAATATAAAATTCATGATTGAGGGAGAAGAAGAAGTTGGCTCCGTAAATCTTGAATGGTTTGTTAAAAGAAATCACGAAAAGCTAAAATCAGATGTAATCCTTATTTCTGACACCGGAATTATTGCCAATGACACTCCTTCTATTACCGTAGGATTAAGAGGCCTGAGCTATGTGGAAGTAAAACTTACTGGACCAAATAGAGATTTACATTCTGGCTTATATGGAGGAGCAGTTGCCAATCCTATCAACATATTATCCAAAATGATTGCTTCACTTCATGATGAAAATAATCATATTACTATTCCAGGCTTTTATGACGACGTAATTGAAGTAAGTCAAGAAGAGAGAGATCAGATGGCTAAAGCTCCATTCAATCTTGACGCCTATAAAAAGGCCTTAGACATTGAAAATGTTTGGGGAGAGAAAGATTATTCTACCAATGAAAGGAACTCAATCAGACCTACTTTAGATGTCAATGGTATTTGGGGCGGCTATACTGGTGAAGGAGCAAAAACAGTAATTGCTTCTGAAGCCTTTGCAAAAATATCGATGCGTTTAGTTCCGGGTCAAGATCCAGAAAAAATTACAGAACTTTTTGTTAAACACTTTAACAATATCGCACCAGATGCAGTAAAAGTAGAAGTTAAGCCTCATCATGGTGGTCAACCTTATGTTTCTCCTATTGATAATCCAGGTTATAGAGCTGCAAGCATGGCTATGGAAGAAACCTTTGGAAAAACTCCTATTCCTATGAGATCTGGCGGTTCTATTCCCATTGTTGCACTTTTTGAGCAAGAATTAAAAGTGAAGAGTATTTTAATGGGCTTTGGCCTAGATTCCGATGCTATTCACTCGCCTAATGAGCATTATGGAGTGTGGAATTATTTAAAAGGAATTGAAACTATTCCATTATTCTATAAACACTTTGCATCTTTAAAAGCTTAACTTAACTCCCTTCGGGGAGTTTTTTTATTAATCTAATTAGAGGTTCTATCAAATTTTTCATCAGCCTTTTATTATTTGCTATTATTTCATCCTGCAATTCACAAGATATAGACATGTTACAATTCAATCAGCTATCTAAAGAAAACAGTCCTTACCTACTTCAGCATGCGCAGAACCCTGTGCATTGGCAGCCATGGTCTGATGAGATTATGGAAAGTGCCTTGGAAGAGAAAAAACTGGTTCTCATTAGTATTGGATATTCTGCATGTCATTGGTGCCATGTAATGGAAAAAGAATGTTTTGAGGATGAAGAAGTTGCTGAGTTGATGAATAAGCACTTCATCTCTATAAAAATAGATAGAGAAGAACATCCAGATGTGGATCAGGTCTATATGACCGCGCTTCAACTTATGATGGGTAGTGGCGGATGGCCCCTAAATGTTATTTGTTTACCTGATGGACGTCCCATTTGGGGAGCTACATACGCCCCAAAAGATAAATGGATGCAAAGTCTAGAAATAATTCAAGACCTCTATATTTCAGATCCAGAAAAGGTTTATACCTATGCCTCTCAGCTGCATGAAGGTATCCAAAAATCTGAATTAATTCCAGCACAAAAAACAGAAGATCTCCTAAGTAGAGAAGAGTTTGATAAAGCTATTTCAAATTGGACCCAAACTTTTGACTCTATTGAGGGAGGTCCAAATAGAGCTCCAAAGTTCCCCATGCCTGTGAATCTTGATTTTTTTATGAAGTATGCAGAAGTGAAAAGAAATCGAGAGGAAGATGATTTAGGCACATTAAAACATGCTTTTCTGACCCTTGATAAAATGGCCCTTGGCGGGATTTATGATCAAGTAGGCGGAGGCTTTTCGCGCTACTCAGTAGATGAGCTTTGGAAGGCGCCGCATTTTGAGAAAATGCTTTACGATAACGCTCAATTAATCAGCTCCTATTCTACAGCTTATAGAATCTCCGGTAAGTCATTATACCAGAATGTTGCACAAGAAAGCATATTGTTCTTAGAAAGAGAAATGAAATCGCCGGAAGGAGCTTTTTACAGTGCATTAGATGCAGATTCAGAAGGAGAAGAAGGCAAGTTCTATGTTTGGAGTAAGGTTGAGTTAGAAGGTATTATTCCAGCTACTGATTGGAGTGAGTTTGAGGACTACTATGATCTTAAAAAAGGAGAATGGGAATCTCACATAATCCTATTAAGGAGTGGAGTGGAAAATGAAAAGGCCAGGGAGTGGAATAAATTATTAATCAATAAGCGGACAAAGAGAATCAGGCCAGGTTTAGATAATAAAATTCTATGTTCTTGGAATGCTCTAATGGTTTTGGCTTACGCCGATTTTTGGTTGAGTAATGGTTTGGATGAGAATTTAGAAAAGGCAATTAATTTAAACTCTTGGTTATGGGAAAATCTTAAGGCAGACCAAGTTCTAATGCACGTATATTCCGACAAAAAGATTGATGCCGTATTGGAAGATTACGTTCTTATGCTTACAGCTCAGTTAAAATTATTTGAATGTACGTCTGATGAATCCTATCTAATTAAGGCTGAGCATTTAATCAAAAAGATAGATCAAGAGTTTGGAGAAAAAGATCAAATTTTAAAGTACTCTAGAAATCTAAAAAGCAGTCCTCTAATAGCCAAAAGCCAAGATGTATATGATAATGTTATACCATCTGCTAATTCCATTTTAGCCAATAATCTGTATAAATATGCCGCATTTAGTTCTCAAATGGAATATAAAGAAAGAGCCCATACAATGTTTCAACAAATTCAAGAAAGGTCAGAAAGCAATGTTCAGAGTTTAGGAAATTGGATGGGGCTAGGTCTACATTTCTTATATCAAGATTATGAACTTATTATAAGCGGGCCGGATGCGAAGCTATTGCAAAAGGATTTTCAGAAAAATTACTATCCATTAGTCTATAGTCTTGCTCTTGATTCAGAATCAAAATTAGAATTATTTGCCAATAGGTATGATGATTCAAACAAATTTTACCTTTGTCAAAGTGGTAGCTGTCAGCTACCTCAACATCAAAAAAGTAGGATTATTCCTATGGTTAAATATTGACATACAAGTAGTTATATGATAATTACTTTAGTTTAATTATATTAGGGCAACCAACCAAACAAAATAATTAAGCTATGCAACGGAATAAGAAACTGAGCAATGCATCCATATTGCTTGTTCTTTTAGGAATCATTATGATTTACCTTGGAACATTAGGAGGAGAAAAGTTAACAATCCCTCCGATTATTACAGGAATTGGATTTTTTATCATTGCCTGGATATTTAGATCCTCTAAGAAATAAAGCAATTCAAATACATTCTTACCTTTAGACCATGGACAATAAAACCCCATGGTTTTTAGGTATTGGTGCACTTGGTGGAAGTGGCACTAGAGTTCTTGCATCAATAATTCAAGGGTTGGACATAAGCATAGGTAAGGTTCTGAATGATTCACTAGATAATTTAGAGTTTACACGATTATTTAAAAGACCTAATTGGGGCTCCAATGCCTCCAAAGAGGATATAAAGTCTTGCTTTGAAATATTCAAAAACCTACAGTTAGGCCTGGAATTAAATATCGAGCAGGAGGCTCTGTATAAAAAAATAAAGAAGGAGAACTCTTTAGCACCTCCCTTTGATCCTAATCCTCACATTAGTGTTCGTAACAAAGATTTTAGCAATATAAATTGGGCTTGGAAAGAGCCCAACACACACTTTTATATTAAACAAATTAAAGAACTGTACCCAGAGTTTAAATACATACATCTTGTGAGGCACGGTTTAGATATGGCGTTCTCAGATAATGTGCAACAACTTATCAATTGGAACAATAATAATCTTGATCTAAAAAAGCTAAAAAAAGACAAGGTCTACAGAATGAATAAACAGTTAGATTTTTGGATTGAACAGACCAAGAAAATTAATTCATTGGCTAGTGATCACTTTAACAATGATATTTTAATTCTCCGTTATACTGATCTTTTGGAACAGTCCGAAATTGAGATTCAAAAGCTTTCTGATTTTTTAAAAATACCGATAGATTCAGACAAATCTAAATCTTTACAATCCTTAATTATTAAGCCCAAAACCCATTTACGCTATCACACTGAAGACCTCACTATTTTCAGTCAAAAACAACTAGATGATGTTGAGGAATTAGGTTTTAAGATCAATTGAACATGACAGAAGTAAAAAGATGTGAATGGTTGAATGGCAAAGATCTTTATACGCATTATCATGACACAGAATGGGGCATTCCATTACGCCATGATGACCAAAAAATGTTTGAATTTTTAATTCTAGAAGGCTTTCAAGCCGGACTCAGCTGGTATACCATTCTCAGTAAAAGAGAAAACTTTAGAAATGCCTTGGATAATTTTGACCCCAATATTATTGCCTTGTATGATAACCATAAGCTTGAGAACCTTATGCAAAACAGTGGGATTATCAGAAATAGACTAAAGATTAATTCGCTTGTTATAAATGCTAAAGCCTGCTTGGCTCTTAAAGAAGAGGGAATTGGACTATGTGAGTACTTCTGGGCCTTTACAGATGGAGAGGTGATACAAAACAATTTCAAAAAGACATCTGATATACCCGCAAAAACAGAGTTAAGTGATCGTATTAGTAAGGATTTAAAAAAGAGAGGTTTTAAATTTATTGGCAGTACAATAATTTACGCTCATCTCCAGGCTTGCGGAATCGTTAATGACCATATACAGTCTTGTTTCCGGTATAATGAGCTTAAGACTTAAGAAGTTTTTTGGGCTTGAGAGCAACAAAATCTTTGAAGTAATACGGCTCAAAATAGGCGACGTCAAGAAAGTTTTCCTTTTTATATCTTTCTAATGCTAGTGAAGGCATTGCCTGGACACTAGGATATTTTATATCCAGAAATTGAAATTTATCATCCTTTAGATGTTCTTTGAACTTCTCCGCTCCATCACCAAAAAGAATATGTTTAGCATCCTTAAATTCTTGAATAGATTCATCATCCAAAATAAATGCCGAAATTTCAGTCTTTTCATTACCATAGTGATCAAAAGATTGCGTGTAAACTTCCATTCTACGAGCATCCAACATTGGCATCAGAATAGAACCAGTCTCAAAATTATTGTTTTGAATTGCTACTTGAGTGAGATTTTCAAGACTTTTAATTCCGATTATTGGCTTTGACAAAGAGTAAGCTAATCCCTTAGCTGCGCTTACACCTATCCTTAAGCCAGTATAGGAACCAGGTCCGATTCCAACGGCAATAAAATCTAAATCCGATCCTTTAAGCTTCGCTTCAGATAGAACTTCAGAAATAAATACATGTAGTTTTTCAGCATGGATATATCCAGAATCGCTTTGCTCTCTTAAGGATACAATCTTATTTCCAATACTAATTCCAACAGAGCAGTTTAGCGTAGATGTTTCAATATAGAGTCCAGAAGTTGGCATTACTCCTTTTCCTTTGAGCTAAATTTTGATTTCGCCTTAACAGCATCGCTATTTATCAAGTCTTTACTTACAATACTATAAGGCCCGCTGATTACTTCCTGGTCCACCTCAAGACCTTCAAGGATTTGAATAAAATCATCATCCTGAATACCAGTTTTTACTACTTGTAAAACAGCTTTCCCTTCTTTATATAAGAATACGACTTCAAACTCTTCGCTTTCCTCATTTCCGCTATACTTATTTCTATAAGATTTAGCTTTTGTACTTGTGTCTTGCCTTACTGTTACGGCCTCAATAGGTACTACTAGAGCATCCTTCTGAACCTGAGTATTAATTTCTACAGATGCAGTCATACCGGGTCTAAAAGGGCTTCCATTTCCACCTTCTTTAAGAAGGTGTTCATAGGATACTTTTAGCACTCTGATTTTCACTTCAAAATTAGTTACTTGGTCCGCTGAGCTTGTTGTATTTCTGGCAGAATTAGCTATCTCAGTTACGATTCCTTTGAATTTATCTCCAAAATAAGCATCAACTTCAACAATAGCAGTATCACCCTTGCTAACTCTCACAATGTCATTTTCATTCACCTCCACTAGCACTTCCATACTTTCAAGGTCTGCGATTCTCAATATTTCAGTTCCGGCCATTTGAGCTGTACCAACAACTCTTTCTCCTGCCTCCGCATCCAAGCGCGATATTGTTCCTGATTGAGGTGCAAAAATTGTAGTTCTCTTTTGATTATCCTCCGCTTCTTTTAAGGAAGCCATAGCAGATTGTAATTGATACTCTGAGCTTTCAATTTGAAGTAAAGCAACATCATAAGCTCTTTGTATAGCATCAAAGTCACTTGCACTAATCACCTTTTGCTCATAAAGCTTTTTATTTCTATTGTAGTTTTTCTCTGCTTCAATAAACTGAGCTTTAGCACTACTTTTTGCCGCCTTAGAAGAGTTTACGGCTGCTCTTGCTCTATTGGCCGCTGCCTCATAAATATCAGGGTTTATTTTCAAGAGCAATTGCCCTTTTTCGACCTTCTCCCCTTCAATTATGGGTAGCTCAATAATTTCTCCAGATACTTCCGAGCTAATTTTAATCTCCAATTCTGGTTGGATTCTACCACTAGCAACTACTGTTTCAATTAAATTCTTTTGACTTACTTGAGCCAAGCTTACCTCTTTGATATCTTGCTTACCAATCCAAGCATTCTTCTTAGCCACAACTAAAAAAACAGCAATAATCACGAAAGCAACTATCAGAATAATCCACTTTTTTTTCATGGCTATAACTCTAGTTTATTAGTTAAGAAGAATTCTAATACTTTAATCTTAAAGATAACATCATACTTAGATCTGAGTGCCTCTGATTTGGCGATTGCCAAGCTGTTCTTAGCATTTTCATAATCCAATTGATTCATGGCACCAACGCTAAACCTCTCTTCAGCATATTTAAAGGACTCTTCACTACTTTTTACACTTGCCTCTGCTGCTATATAGCTCTTATAAGATGATTTAGCATCCGTGTGGGCTTGATATATATTCTGTCTTAAGGTATTTTTAGCCGCTTCTAAGTTTAGGTGGGCAAATTCTTTATTCAACTTAGCTGTTTGATAAGAATTATTGGTTCTCCAGAAATCTAAAGGAACGCTTAAGCCAATTCCTACAAACTCATTTATATTATCAGTTACTTGATTGCCCAAGGCCTTATTTTCAAATCCAGTTGGAATATTCTGATCATTAGCGGTAATAACTCTTTCACCGGTATTCTCAGTAACTCCGACAGTCACTGGTGCCTGAATAAACCCAGTAGCAACTTGCACTTGATCTGAGTAGCTGGTACCTATTTGACCTGAGAGGCTCAATGTAGGAAGGAAAGCGGATCGACTTAAGTCTACACCTTCTTCAGAACTTTCAGCTCTTTTTTCTGCACTTTTAATTTGTGGTTGATTTTGTTCTGCAGTGACATAGATGCTCTCTGGTGTTCTAGAAAGAATTGCGATATCCGGTATAGGAATCTCTGGACTTAACAACTCAATAGCTCCTGGGTTTTCTAATTGCAAAAGATTTCCTAATTGTAATTTAGAAATACTTACATTATTCTCTGCTGCGATATAATTTTGATCATCACGTGCTAATTGAGCTTCTAACTGATATAAATCTCCTTGTGGCCTAGCCCCTGCATCAACCATTTTTTTCATTCTATCAACCTGTAATAGAGTGACTCTTTTTTGTTCTAAGGCAACGGCCATAATTTCTTGATTCAAAAGAACCTGCAAAAAAGCGGACGAAACATTAATACTAATATCATACTTCGCATCTTCAAGATCATATAGACTAGCCAAATAATCTAAGTTATTCCTGCTTATTGTATTGTAAAGTCTACCTCCATCATAAAGTACCCATGTAGAGCTCAATCCAAAATTCGCTGTTTGCCTTTGAGATTCACTAATTCTATTGGTTACGGGGTCAATATTTAGACCGAAGTTAAAGTTATATCCAACGCTAGCTCTTAGGCTAGGGGTATATGCCATTTTAGAATTCTGATAGCTATTCTTACTGATTTCTAATTGAAGCTGACTTTGCTGAATATTAATATTGTGTTCCAATGCATAGCGCACACAATCTTCAAAGCTAAAGGACAGATCCGCTTGAGCTTTTGCATTGGAAATAAAAATAAAGCAAATAAGGCTAGCGATTAAATTTTTCATTCAGTATATCTTTAAGAGTATATCAAGTGATATACGTTTAATCCTTGGTAATAGATGCCTTCTTTTTCATTCT
>CBFIDE010000007.1:0-115781 GCA_965661265.1 uncultured Schleiferiaceae bacterium
ATAGAATTATTACGCAAAAAAAAGATTAGCCACCTACCTATAAGTTGGTATTAAATCTTATAGAAGATATTCTAGCTAGAGTCAAGATTAAATTCTTAAACTCAATGAAACCGGCATCTAGCAAGCAAAAATCAAAACAAAACAAGCAAGGCTAAAGTGGCATATATTAAAGACTTAAACCAAAAGGAAATTTCAAAATTTACACTATTTTAGGAATCCTTTAACTCAACCATAACATGATTAAAAGATTACTTTTCCTTGCGTTAATAAGTTCAACTTTCCTGAGTGGCCAAATTGTTCAAGATTCAGCCACTTATCAAGTCTCATCATTAGGAGTGCAACAATTTACATTTCCTAATATAAATTCCGTTTCAAATTGTACAGATACTTTAGTAGTAAACATTCCTAATAATAATTGGATTTACTCTATTGATCTTTACTATGATGTAACTACTACAGGTACAGGTTTTGGAGCTCCTAGTCCTGATGATGTAGGAACTTATTTAGAGTTAAGAACTCAATCCATAAAGGAAGCGGGTCTCTCCTATGGAAATCTTGGAACGCAGAATAGTACAGAAAGTGTGGCCAGAACAGGTCTTAATTTTGCCAATGGTCTTGCAACCAACGGCAAATTAGAATTCTTTTTACATGCATTCAGAAACTCTTTTGGCGGCAGTGCATGTGATACTTTAGCGGCTAAAATTGATAAAGGAACATTTAAAATAATTGTAAATCACGGTCCGGCACCAACCTGCTTTAGGCCTACAGCACCCTTAGTTAATTGGGCAACAAATAACAAAGCCAACGTAGGTTGGACAACAGGTGGAGCCACGAATTGGCAAATTGAATACGGAACTACTGGTTTTACGCCTGGTTCTGGAACCTTAATCAACGCTACAAGCAATCCTTTTAGCATCACAGGTTTAACTCAAAACACCGCTTATGACTTCTACGTTAGAGATAGCTGCGGGACAGGAGACGTTAGTCAATGGTCAATTGGAGAAACTTTTACCACTATTTGCGATCCATTAACTTTTACTACCTCATATCTTGAGGACTTTGAAGGAGCTAATTGGTCCGCAGGAACCGGAGCAAATAATGCTAATAATGATATTGAAACTTGCTGGGAAAGAGATCCTGAAGAACCACAAAATGGTTTTGGCGGTGACTTTGCTTGGGGAACAGGTACTGGCGCAACTCCTAGTGCAGCAACCGGTCCATCTGCGGCACATGCTGGAACCAAATACGTATATACTGAAGCAAGTGCAGGTGGCAACCAGGATGTTGCAACACTTACTTCTCCTCTAATCGCTATAAGCGGATTAACCGTTCCTGCCTTAGAATTCTATTATCATAGGTTTGGTGCATCTGTAGGAAACCTAAGGGTTCAAATGTGGTCTCAGGCAACTGGATGGACTGATGTTTGGTCGGTTACTGGAGCACAGAATCAAACAGCTTCTACCGATGCTTGGATAAAAGAGTCTGTGACTATTAACCAATACAATAATGACACTGTTCGAATTAGATTTTATGCGGTTAGATCATTTCAGATTCAGGGTGATTTAGCAATTGATGAACTTAGTATAAAAGAAGCTCCTAGCTGTCCGAAACCGTCTAATCTTAATCTTATTAGTAGAACAGAAAGCAGCATTCGTCTGGGCTGGACTGCTGTGAATGCCACAAGTTGGAATATCGAATATGGCGCTAAAGGTTTTACAAAAGGGTCTGGAACAACGATTACGGTTAATAGCAATCCTACTGACGTCGGTGGGTTGTCATCGGCCACAGCCTACGACTTTTACTTAAGAGAAAGATGCTCTGCCACTGATACATCAGAATGGATAGGACCAATAAGCGGAAAAACTCTTTGCTCTACTGCATTAATAGCACCAATTACTGAAGACTTTGATGGCACTACTTGGGTAGCCGGAACAGGAACTTATACCAATGGAGATGCTATTGATAATTGCTGGTTCAGATCGCCTGACTCAGGCTTTGCCGCCACAAGTCCATACTGGTGGGGAGTAAGAAGCGCTGCAGGGACAACACCAGCAACGGGTCCAAATGCCGACTATTCTGGAACAGGGAACTATGTTTATACAGAAGCGTCATCAGGATCGCTAGGTCAAGAAGCATTATTTGAATCACCAAAGATTGACATCAGCGCATTGACCAATCCTGAATTGACTTTTTATTATCATATGTTCGGAAATGCCATGGGTAGTTTGGATGTAGAGGTGTACTCATTTACATCTAATAGCTGGTCTACTTCTATATTTAATCTTACTGGTCAGCAACAAACTTCTGGGGCCGCCGCATGGGTATTGGCAGAGGTTTCATTATCTGCTTATCTTAATGACACTATTATTATAAGGTTCAAAGGAACCAAAGGAAATGAGCGAAGAGGAGATATGGCGATAGACGAATTTGTCGTTCATGACGGGCCTACTTGTCCTGACCCTCGTAATCTGAGCTTTGTATCTAGCACTGGGACTAGCGCCACTTTAAGCTGGACCACAGGCGGTGCAAGTGATTGGAATATTGCTGTAGGTGCTATTGGGTTTACACCTGGAGCTAGTTTTACTGCAACTACGGCAAATCCTGCTACCATTGGAAGTTTAACTGCAGGTACAACTTACGAAGCATATGTTAGAGATAGCTGCGGAACTGCCGATGTCAGTGCATGGATAGGACCGATAGTATTCTCAACCAAATGTCTTCCGATTGCCGCTCCAACTGCTGAAAATTTTGATGGCGCAAGCTGGGTACTGAGCGCCAATCAAGCTGTTGGTACTTTAGACGCTTGTTGGAGTAGAACAGATACAAATGAGTATTTCTGGAAAGCACAATCTGGTACAACACCTACAAATAATACTGGCCCAACAGGTGACCATACTAGTGGTAGCGGAAAATATTTATTCTCCGAAACTAATACTGGATTTGCGGGTGGAAACACTACTACTACACTAGAAAGTCCTTTGTATGACTTAAGCCCTTTAACTACGCCAGAGCTAACATTCTGGTATCATACTTACGGTACTTTGATTAATAGATTGGATGTTGAAGTTTATGATGGATCTAATTGGACTATTGAAGCGACAATCAATCAAAGTCAAACTTCAAACGCTGCAGCATGGGAAGAAGAGATTGTTGATTTAAGCTCTTATTCAAATGATACAATCATTCTGAGATTTGTAGCTTATAGAAATCCCGGTTTTAATAATCAAGTAGATATCGCCATTGATGACTTGGACCTTCATGAAAAGCCATCCTGCCCTGCACCCACTAACTTATCTTCTAGCGGAAGGACCGCTACGAGCGTAAGCTTAGACTGGACATCTTCCGGTGCCACCTCTTGGCAGATTGAATACGGTTCTGTAGGATTTGTTAATGGTAGCGGAACTAAGGTTTTAGCCAATACTAATCCATTTACAGTTACAGCTCTTGCTCCAAATACTAATTATGACTTTTATGTAAGAGAAGTTTGTGGAGCTAGTGATTCATCTGCTTGGTTAGGACCTATTGATGTAAGCACTTTATGCACCGTGGTCTCCGCACCTTTTATTGAAAATTTTGATGGACCTAGTTATAGCTCAGGGGCAAATCAAACTCCTGGAACTATTGATAATTGCTGGTTAAGATCTGATACTGTTCGCTATTATTGGAAAGCCAATAGTGGATTAACACCAACGGTTAACACAGGACCTCTAAAAGATCATACTTCCGGAAATGGTCAGTATGCCTTTACAGAAGCTAATAACGGAGGGCCAACAGCTCTTAGTTTTACAGATTTTGAAACGCCTTTTGTAGACATATCAACACTTACTAATCCTGAGTTAAGGTATTTCTATCATATGTTCGGAAGCTTGATTAATAAGCTTGAAGTATATGTAAATAATGGTGGGGCTAATTGGACTATCGTCGATACAATAACAGGCGCTCAACAGACGGCGCAAGCAGATCCTTGGGAAGTAAGTTCAGTTGATTTAAGCGCCTATGCCAATGACACTATAAGTGTAAGGTTTAGAGCTTATAGAAATAATGGCTTTAATAATCAAGTGGATATTTCAATAGATGATGTAAGCTTGGACGAAGCTGTAAATTGCTTTGCCCCTACTGCACTTGTGACGTCTTCTCCAACCACTACAAGTATTGACTTAAGTTGGACTTCAGGAGGAGCTACTAATTGGCAAATTGAATATGGTCCTTCTGGATTTGCAAAAGGAACTGGAACTATTATTAATGTTACAAGCGCTCCTCCTTATACAGTTACAGGACTAAGCCCAAGTACCTACTATGAGTTTTATGTTAGAGACAGTTGCGGTACTTCTAATGTATCTGATTGGTCTAATAGTATAATTACTCCTACAAGCTGCGGAATCGCTTTAGCGCCTTACTCTGAAAACTTTGACATTGGTTTTAACCCTGGTGTTAATACTGCTACTTCTCAAAATGATAGCTCAACCATTGGAGCTTGCTGGACAAGAAATAGAGATAGTGCTTATTTCTGGGGCGGTGGTACCGGCGCTACCCCAACTGGTGGAACAGGACCATTCTTTGATCATACGACTGGATTAGGAAACTATGCCTATGTCGAATCTAGTTTCGCGACAGGTCAGCCTGTAGCGGTTTTAACAAGTCCTGAAATTGACTTAAGTCCATTAACGGATCCTCAACTAAGTTTTTGGTATCATATGAACAGTCAAGCAGGACCTACGAATACTGGAACATTGCGTTGGGACATTAAGTCTGGAACCTCTTGGGTGGCCTTAGATTCTGTAACATCGGGTCAAGGAAATCAGTGGAACGAAGTTATAGTTGACTTAACGGCATATATCAACCTTACTGTTCAAATTAGATTTAGAACAACACGTTCAGCGGGTGCAACACCTCAACAAGGTGATATCGCTATTGATGATGTATTAATAGATGAGGCACCTTCTTGTCCGGACCCTTCCGCATTGATCGCTTCTAACCCTAGTCTAACTTCTGTAGATTTATCTTGGACAACTGGAGGCGCAGCAGATTGGTTAGTCGGCTATAGAACTCTTGGAAGCACTGGACCATTGACTATTATTCCAAGCTCATCTAATACTAGCTTTGTTCTTGCAGGCCTTTCAGCTTCAAGCTCTTATGAGATTTATGTGAAGGACTCATGTGGAACAGGAACTACTAGTGCATGGATTGGACCTGAAGTTGCTAGTACTCTTTGTGACATCTTTGTAGCTCCTTTCTTTGAAAGTTTTGATGACGGAGTTTGGGCCGAAGGAACGGGCTTCTTAAATAACAATGACGTTATCAGTGCATGTTGGACAAGATCTAATAATGACTCCATTAGATGGACTGCTGGAACTGGCCCTACAGGCTCTAATGGTACAGGTCCTCTTGCTGATGTAAGTGGAAGTGGAAATTATATTTATACCGAAGCTAGTATTGGTGCTGGAATTAGTGAAATTCTAAGTCCGCGAATTGAGTTGACTTCTGGTATTAGCTCTCCAAAGCTTTACTTTAATTACCATATGTACGGTAACGCCATAACTAGCCTTAAGATTGATCTTAATTCTAATGGTGGTGCCTTTAGCACGCTTAAAACCATCACTGGTCAAGTACAACTAACCAATGGTGCCGCATGGATATCTGATTCTATTGATATATCAAGCTATTCAGGTGATACGATTCAAATTAGATTTGTTGGAGAAAATACAGGAATTGCTGGCGATATTTCAATTGATGAAGTCGCGGTGAGAGGTTTATTGGCTTGTAATGATCCTAGTAATTTAAGTGTGAGTAATATTCAACAAAATTCTATGGATGTGAGTTGGACTTCTAATAATGTGGGTGGAAACTCTAGTATAAAGTATTACGAATTAGCTGCAGGACCAGGAAGTGCAACTACTGTGAATAATGCCGTTAGCCCTTATACTATGATGGGTCTAAATCCTAATTCTGCATATTCTATTGAGGTCTTAGACACTTGTTTCTCTTCAATAGCTTCAGTGAGTTTATTTGATACTGTAAGTACGATTCCATGTGTGCCTGTTAGCGCTGCATATGTATTTAGTACTACTAACCTATCCGTTAACTTTAATGCCAATAGTAGCACCAACGCTGACAGTATTTTCTGGGACTTTGGTAATGCTAGCACAGCAAGTGGGTTTACTCCATCACATACTTATGCAGCTGCTGGAAAGTATTTGATTACTATGATTGCATTTAGTGACTGTGGAGTTTCTGATACCTTAATGGATAGTATTCAAGTCTGTGATGCCTTAGTCGCTGCATTTACGCATGCTATATCAGGATCTTCCGTAAACTTTGACGCTTCTTCTTCTGCAAACGCTTCTGGATATTTATGGGACTTTGGTGATGGAAACACTTCATCAGGAGTAATGACTAGCAATACTTATGCAAGCTCTGGTAATTTTACTGTAACACTAAGAATCTATAATGATTGTGGAGATACCATAAGCGAAACAAGAACTATTGGTGTCTGCGGCCCGCCTACAGCAAGCTGGACTTATAGTATACTTAGTTCTGGAGCTAATGGAATGCTTGTCCAATTTGATGGATCGGCCAGTTTAAATGCCACTGTATTTGATTGGGATTATGGTGATGGTAATACCGCTTCCGGATCAGCGATTCCTCAACATACTTATGCTACTCCTGGTTTATTCTATCTTGTTAAGCTAAGGGTTGAAAATAATTGTGGCTCGTCAGACTCCAAGACTTTTAGGTTATCTCAAATTGGTTTGACAGAGTATAATTTGAATACAGAATGGAATATCTATCCTAATCCGGCGGTTGACATTATTAATATTCAAATGTTAGAAGAGCATGCAGAGATCTATAAATTGAGGGTCATTGACATGAATGGCAAGCTTGTTCTTGAAATGGATAATAGAGATAATTTAAAATCTATTCCTTTAGATATTAGCAATTTGAGCAAAGGTCAATACTTTGTTGAAATTGAAGGCTCTAATGGTTTTGGCTTAAAGCCGATTCAAAAACAATAGGTTTCACATTATTGAACATAAAAAAAGCCCAGCATAAGCTGGGCTTTTTTATGCTTTAAATCTTCATCCTTCGTCTTTTCATTAGGTAGGATTGAAATATAGGATAGTAGGATTCAAATACATCTGCTTCAACATATTCAATTCCATACTTCTGAAACTTAGATTTCAAATTCTCTTTCTGTGCAATTCTTGCTTTATAGTACACCTCTTTAATTTGGCTAGGGTTCAAATTAAGGCTCTCACCACTTTCCAAATCCACAAACTTAAATTGTCTGTTATCAAATTCTAATTGTTCTTCCTGTGTCTTGTCTAAGGTGTGACAAATAATTATTTCGTGTTTTTGAAACTTCAAGTGTTGAAGAGCATCTAATATTTCATCTTCATTTTCTTCCAACTCAAATAAATCACTAAAAATAAAAACTAATGAACGTTTTGGTAAGCTTTCTGCCATATAGGCCAAGCTCTGTTTCATACTGATTTTTTCATTTGGCCTCTTCTCATCAAAACTATTCAGAACAGAGTATATCTCTTGACTTAAGGCCTTATGATGTTGGTAGGTTGATTTTGCCTTTGAGCCAAAATCGGAGCTTCCAAAAAAGTGCAGTCCAACCGCATCTCTTTGCTTTTTAAAAAGCTGCATTAGACTTAAGGCGGCCATGCTTGAAAAAAGAATTTTATTTGGATTCTTGGAATTCCATTTTCGCTCTAATGGAAAAAACATTGAGGAAGATGTGTCCATAATAATATGGCATCTCAGATTGGTTTCCTCCTCATATCTTTTTGTGTACAAACGATCTGTTCGTGCATAAAGTTTCCAATCAATATTACGGGTACTCTCGCCAGGATTATAGATTCTATGCTCAGAGAATTCTACACTAAAGCCATGAAATGGACTTCTATGTAAACCTGTTATAAAACCCTCTACAATTTGTCTTGCAAAGAGCTCTAAGTGCTCTAAATCTTTATAATCTTCAAGATTGAAACCTTGATCCTGTACTTTCCTAATCATTCTCTTTTTAGAATAGAAACACAATTATTCTGTGCCTTAGTGTCCAAATTCATTCTTTTCAGTGAAAATTCCTAATTCCGATCAATAAAAAACCCCGCCGAAGCGGGGTTTTAATAATTCAAAGTATTCTTTAAACTGCTGCATCAATTTTACCTGCATACGCAGTTTTTGGTGCGGCACCAACTTGCTTATCTACAACTTCACCGTTCTTAAAAATTAGAACTGTTGGAATGTTTCTAATTCCAAACTTCATTGCGATGTCTTGGTGCTCATCTACGTTTACTTTTCCTACAACAGCTTTACCATCATAGTCAGTAGCTAATTCTTCTACGATTGGTCCAACCATTCTACATGGTCCACACCACTCTGCCCAGAAATCCACCAATACCGGCTTATCTGACTTCATTACTACTTCTTCAAAATTGCTACTTGTTATTTCAATTGCCATAATTCCTATTTTTAATGGTACAAATGTATTAGTCTTTCTATAATTTTAAAGTCAGATTACTGACTCTTTTTAATTCAAACGGAGTTCAAATTTAGCAAAGTTTAAATCACTGAGGTCATCCAAAAACTCTGTGCTCAAATTTACACCTTTAGCTCTCCTTGACATCTCAATACTCACTCTACTGTTCTCTGGGTCAAAGATGCTAAATTTTACTCTTTTACTTCCACTATATTTATCTACTAGCTTATTGAGTGTATCTATACTCTCCGTTTCTATCTTATCAAGATACATCTTAATACTCACACCTGCTCCCATTTGCTCCATTGCATCTTGAATCAAGATGATTTCTTTAATCTTAGGGTCAATTCTTTCTGTGGCCCCATCATATCTGGGAGTATATCTATTTACATAACCTTTGATCAAGATCATCATATTGGGTTCTAGATAACTCTTAAACTTAAGATAGTCATCACCAAATAGTGCAAACTCAAAATTGCCACTATAATCCTCTATATTAAATGCACCATATGGTTTACCATTCTTGGTAGTTGCATGCTTGACAGTAGTAATTATTCCACCGACTATAAAGTCTCTTATATTCTCTAGATTCTCTAAGTTCACTAATTTCTTAGTACACAAATGATTGATTTCATATTTAAAATCATCTAGAGGATGAGAACTCAAATAAATTCCATTGACCTCTTTTTCCTTTCCTAATAGAAGCATTCTAGGCCACTCAGGAACCACTGGGATTTCAGGTTCGGGTAAACTTATTTCCTGGGATCCTCCAAACAATGAAACTTGCGAGGATTCTTCCTGTATTCTTAGGTTGTTTGCATACTTAATTGCGCGTTCCAAGAAGCTCTTATCATCCGTATTCGAAGAGAAGTAAACTGCTCTATGCTCATTCTTAAATCCATCAAACGCTCCCCCTAGAGCAAGGTTCTCAAGAGTTTTCTTATTCACTGATCTAAGGTCCACTCTTTTTAATAGATCAAAAATATTCTTAAACGCACCTGATTCTTTTCTTTCTTCAACTATAGTTTGCACAGAGCTTGCACCAACACCTTTCATCCCGCTAAGGCCAAATCTAATTTCTCCATTAGCATTCACACTAAACTTCTGAAAAGATTCGTTTATATCGGGACCTTTTACAGGAATTCCTAAACGCTTACAGTCTTCCATATAGTAGGTCAACTTTTTAAGGTCGTCCATATTATGGGTTAAAACGGAAGCCATATACTCTGCAGGGTAATTTGCTTTTAAGTAGGCGGTATGAAAGGCAATAACAGAGTAGCAAGTTGAGTGAGACTTATTAAACGCATAAGCCGCAAACTTCTCCCAGTCTTTCCATATTTTCTCTAATTTCTCAGGGTCATGACCTCTTTCTTTTCCACCTTCAACAAACTTGGGCTTCATTTTGGCCAAAACGTCAATTAGCTTCTTACCCATGGCCTTCCTCAGTACATCGGCTTCACCTTTGGTAAATCCTGCCAACTTCTGAGAAAGAAGCATCACTTGCTCTTGATAGACGGTAATACCATAAGTTTCAGCCAGATATTCTTCCATATCAGGCAAATCATAAGCGATTTCCTCCTGACCATTCTTTCTCTTAATAAAGTTTGGAATATATTCTAATGGCCCCGGTCTGTACAAGGCATTCATGGCAATTAGGTCCCCAAACTTATCTGGCTTCAGAGACTTTAAGTGTTTCTGCATACCAGGACTTTCAAACTGAAAAGTTCCATTGGTATCTCCTCTTTGATATAATTCAAAAGTCTTGTGATCATCCAGTGGAATCTCATCTGGATCAATATGAACTCCATGCCTAGCTTTGACTATTGCAATAGCGTCCTTAATAATACTTAAGGTTTTAAGACCCAGGAAATCCATTTTCAGCATTCCTGCTGATTCCACTACACTATTATCGAACTGGGTTACTAATAAATCAGAGTCCTTAGCAGAAGAAACAGGAACAAATTTGGTTATATCATCTGGTGTGATAATTACTCCACATGCGTGCGTTCCCGTATTTCTAATACTCCCTTCTAAAATTCTAGCTTGATTTAGAACCTCAGCCTCTTTTGTATTTTGTTTTGACAACTCAATAAGCTGCTTACCCATACCCAAAAGATCTCCATTGAGTTTTTGAGACATAGTTTTAGCATCCCATGAAAATAACTTCGCCAACTTCGTATCCGGCACTAGTTTGGCTATTCTGTCTGTATCGGATAATTGTAATTGAAGCACTCTACCAGTATCTCTAATGGCTGACTTAGCCCCCATAGATCCATAAGTGATGATCTGTGCTACTTGATTTTTTCCGTATTTATTTACAACCCAGTCAATAATCCTAGATCTTCCTTCATCATCAAAGTCAATATCAATATCCGGAAGAGATACTCTATCGGGATTTAGGAATCTCTCAAACAGTAAATCATAGGCAATTGGATCTACATTGGTAATTCCAATACAATATGCAACGGCAGATCCTGCGGCCGACCCCCTACCAGGACCAACACTCACTCCCATTAGTCTAGCTTGAGAAGTAAAATCTTGAACGATCAAGAAATATCCCGGATAACCTGTTCTTTCAATAGTAGCGAGCTCAAAATCTAAACGCTCAGTAATCTCATCTGTTATTTCACCATAACGCTTTTTGGCACCCACATAGGTAAGATGTCGTAAATAGGCATTCTCGCCTCTTTTTCCACCATCCTTTTCATCTTCAACATGCAGAAACTCTTTAGGAATATCAAATTTAGGAAGCAGCACATCTCTTGCTAGCTGATATTCTTCAATTTTATCTGCAATTCTAAGAGTGTTACTTAAAGCCTTTGGCTTATTAGGAAACAGCTCTTGCATTTCCTCTGCAGTTTTAAAATAGAACTCATCATTTGGGAATCCATATCTAAAACCTCTTCCTTTTCCTTTAGGTGTGGCCTGAAATTCAGACTCCTTTACGCAAAGTAAAATGTCATGTGCATTTGCATCAGATTTGTCAAGATAATAGACATTGTTTGAAGCGATATATTCTACTTCATATTTAGCGCAAAATTTCAATAAAACCTCATTAACAACCTTCTCTTCGTCTAAACCATGGTTAAGCAGTTCAACATAAAAATCTTCTCCAAAACATTCCTTATACCATACAAAAGCCTCCTCGGCTTGCTTTTCTCCAATATTAAGGATCAGGTGAGGAATTTCGCCATATGTATTTCCGCTTAGCGCGATTAGATCATCTTTATACTCAAGGATTAATTCCTTGTCAATCCTAGGCACATAGTAAGATCCATCAATATGAGCAATGGATGATAACTTGGCTAGATTATGATATCCATTTTTGTTTTTAGCTAAAAAAACTTGTTGAAAACCATTGTCTTTATTGCTTTTATCTGTGTGATTTCTACAAACAAAGAACTCACAACCTACAATGGGTTTAATTCCTTTGGAAAGAGCAGCACTTACAAAATGAAAGGCGCCCATTAAATTGGCATGATCCGTAAGGGCTACAGCTTTCATGCCTTGATCAACCGCCTTACTCACCAAGCTATTTATCTCGCAAGTGGCTTGCAATACAGAATACTGACTATGTACATGTAAATGAACAAATTCAGCTGTCTCATTTGTTATCTTTCCGGCATCAAAATCAATAGCTTGAGTTTCCTTTTCAAGTTTATCAGCCTGAGCCTTTAAACTTTCTATTTTCAGTCCAATCGGCTTGACCGTGCTTGGATTCTTTTCTACATATTTTTGACGTTGTTCTGGGCTAAACTTCAGACGTTTATCATCAAATACATTGAGCCTTATAAGCTCAAGAAAAGCAGTAGCCGTAGCCTCAACATCCGCTGCAGCATTATGCGCTTCAGCAAAACCTTTATTAAATAGCGTTTTATAAAGTTCTTCGAGCTTAGGGTATTTAAAACCTCCTCCTTTACCTCCAGGAATCTGACAATATGCAGTAGTTTCCTTGCTAGTATCAATAGACTCCATTGGACTTAGAATATCCTCTTGGCCTAAGCGCAAATATTCACATCCTAAAATGTTTATATCAAATTCTATATTATGACCCACCAAAAAATCAGCCTTTTCAACTGCGGCGGTAAAATGGCGCATAGCTTCCTCTAAAGGAATACCTATATGGTTGGCAAGAGCGGTGCTAATGCCATGAATCTTTGAGGCATTATACGGAATATCAAATCCATCTGCCGTAATCACATAATTTTCTGCTTCTATTAAGCTCCCATCATCATCATGCAATTGCCAAGCTATTTGAACAGCTCTTGGCCAATTATCAAAGTCACTTAATGGAGCGTTATATCGCATGGGAAGACCTGTGGTCTCCGTATCAAAAATTAGAAACATTGTATTTCAGCTACTTATAAAAGATGATCGTAAAGTCTAAAATTAAGAATTCTAGAGGCGCAAAAATTGGTTGTTAATAAGCTTTTATAAATGTTTTTAATTCGTTCATTCACAGTACAAAACAGAAAAACTAATTTTATCAGATGAATAAGAAAGTACAATTAGTTCTTGGATCAGGTGGTGCAAGAGGAATGGCTCATATTGGCGTTATTAGAGAGTTAGAAAATCAAGGTTTTGAGATTGAGGCTGTTTATGGCTGTTCAATGGGGTCTGTAGTCGGAGGACTCTACGCAGCTAAGAAGCTGGATGACTATTCTGCATGGCTACAGACCTTATCTAAAACTGATGTAGTAAAGCTTTTGGATTTCACTCTAAGCAAAAGAGGTTTTATTAAAGGCACCAAACTATTTCAGGCCATTACAGATAAGCTTGGGCATGCACAAATTGAGGACTTTGACATCCCTTTTACAGCTGTGGCTACGGATATGACAAATATGAAAGAAGAGCACTATTCTTCTGGCGATCTTTATGAAGCTTTAAGGGCTTCTATTTCAATTCCGGGCTTTTTTACTCCTGCCCAACGCGATGGAAAACTATTGGTTGATGGAGGTCTATTAAACCCTCTCCCGATCAATCTAGCTCAAAAAAAAGAAGACAATATTGTAATTGCTGTAAATCTAAACGCATCTTCAGAAGGCCTTTCACCTGTTAAACCAAAAGGAAAATCAAACAGTTGGATTGATAGGATTCTAGATTATGGTCTGAGCAGTAAGCAAACTAAGGTTCAGGATATGAATATTACTGACTTACTAAGTAAATCTTACGACTTTACCCAAGATAGACTTTCTGAAAGTCTTATAGCGCTCTATAAGCCTGATGTTTTGGTAAATATACCAAGGGTTAGTTGCGATACTTTTGAGTTCTATTTGGCTAAGGAGATGATTAGTTTCGGAGAAAATCAATTAAAGAAAGCTTTAAAATCTCAGCTTAATTAATTTCGCAGCAAAGCATTTCTGTCATAATCAATGGCTTAATGAATAAATAGTTAGGTTTTTTTCAAACTTTTAGCATACTTTCTAGTAAAATTAATTCTATATTTGCCGCCCTTAAAATATTCATTAATTAACTGGGTTTAGGACCCTTTTAAAACTATTAATTATGGCAGTAAAAATTAGATTACAACGTCACGGTAGAAAAAGAAGAGCATTCTTTCATATCGTAGTAGCAGATGCCCGTTCAAAAAGAGATGGTAGAAACATCGAAAGAATTGGAAGCTACGATCCAAACACCAACCCAGCAACAATTGATTTAAACTTTGATGCAGCTGTAAAATGGGTTATGGATGGCGCTCAGCCAACAGACACAACTCGTGCTATCCTTTCTTATAAAGGAGTAATGATGAAGAAGCACTTATTAGATGGTGTACGTAAAGGTGCATTTGATGAGGCTGAAGCAGAAAAAAGATTTGAAGCATGGTTGACTGAGAAGTCAGCTAAAATTGAAGGTAAAGTAGAAAACTTAAATAAGGCTCAAGCTGACGCTAAAGCTAAAGCTCTTGAAGCCGAAGCTGCAGTTAATGCTGCTCGTGCTGCTGCACGTGCTGAAGCTGAAGCTCCGGTTGTTGAAGAAGAGGTTGTTGCTGAAGAAGCTCCAGCTGCTGAAGAGGCTGCAGAAGAAGCACCAGCAACTGAAACTCCTGCTGCTGAGGCAACAGAAGAGACTAAAGGCGAGTAAATCCTTGTTAGCTGAAGATTGTTATCAATTAGGACACATTAGCCGGTTACACGGTTATAAGGGTGAATTAATAGCGGTTTTTGATACGGATAGAGCTGAAGATTACTATGAATTGGAATCAATTTTCCTTGATTTAAAAGGAGAATTGGTTCCTTTTTTTATTGAAGAAATGGCTAGAAACCCAAAAGGCCATTTTATAATTAGATTAGAGGATGTAGACCCAGAAGAGGCCGTAAGTCTAGTGGGAAGAAAAATCTACTTACCTCAAGAAATCCTTCCTGAACTAGAAGGTAAACAATTCTATTATCACGAAATTATTGGCTTTACGGCTTTAGATGAGAACTTAGGGCCAATAGGAATTATTGAGCATGTGATTGATCAAACAGCTCAGCCTATTTTCCTTATTGAAAAAGACGGTAAAGAAATTCTTATTCCTGCAGTGGATGAAATTATCCAAGAAATTGATAGAATAAATAAGGTGATAAAACTACAATGCCCTGATGGCCTTGTGGAACTATACTTAGATGCCTAATTCATATTTTCAATTCAAGCAATTTAGAATAGATCAGGAATCTGCTGCCCATAAAGTAGGCACTGATGGGGTTCTAATAGGTGCTTGGGCAAGTCATACTTCTCCTTTAAACATTCTAGACATAGGCACAGGAACTGGCTTAATCGCTCTGATGATGGCTCAGAGATATCAAGGCTCTAAGGTCAGTGCAATTGACATCAATAAAAAATCCATTGAACAAGCTAAAACTAATGTGGCGGCCTCTAAATTCAGTAATCAAATAAGGTGTTACCATCAGGATCTATTAGAAATAAATGAAGAGCCTAAATATGATCTCATTGTTTCTAATCCTCCATTTTTTAAGGCTGGCATAGAAGGAAATACCGCTAGAGAGGTTGCGAGACATCAAAAGGATAATTTTATCATTCAGCTATTTAAAAAATCATGGAAAATGCTAAAGGCTAATGGTTCCTTAGCACTAATTCTACCTGTGGAACAGGCCAATGAACTGATGGACTATCATCCTTTTTTATTTCGTAAAACTATTGTCAAGAATAAAAAATCGGCGGAAGCCAAAAGAGTTCTTTTACAATGGAAAAAAACTGAAGAAAGATTGATACTTCAGAATTCTGAGTTCTTGATTAGGAATGAAGATAATAGCTATCATGAGGACTATAAAAACTTATTTCAGGAGTTCTACTTATAGCTAGCCATTATTATAACCCTTGTATTCTATCTCTTTTTCGATGAACGAAATTCCATAGGTTTCTAACTCATCAAGCATGGGCTCATATATTTCTTTAGAAATTGGAATTTGTACTCCTGGACTAGTGATTTTACCATTTAGAATATTTCTAGCAGCAATGGCAACTGGTAAACCAACTGTCTTGGCCATAGCCGTCGCTTTTTGATCTTCTCCTAAACAAACCATGCTAGATTCTAGCATTTTTTTCTCACCTTTCATCTCATATCCAAACTTATGATACATGACGATCATATCCTTATCATCCTTTTCTAAGGCCCACTTATCTTCTAAAATACTTTGCAGAACTTGCGCAGGACTTCCCTTTGAAATAGAAATAGGCTTATCCTCAAAAATACCTAACCATTCAAGCTTATAGAATAGCTCAGAATCCTGAGGAATGTTTAAATAATACTTGAGTTTTAACTCAACAGAATCATGTTGATTATAGGCCAAAAAAGTATTGGTAAACTGTCTGGCCGTCATATTTTCAAGACCTTCCAATTGATAAGAATCATCCGTCATTCCTAATTTCACAAAAACATCCCAGGCACGGCAAAAACCCGGTCTTCTTAGCGTGCCCCTGTAAATAGTTGGAATATCCTCTAAGCCATAAACATCACGATAACTTAAAGAATCTCTGTTGGCATAGGCTTCAAAACGACCAAATTTATTAATCTCAATAAGCTCTGTTCTCCTAAAAAGCTGGTGATAAGGAATGTATTTATACTGCCCTTCTTGTATAAATTTTACGCTGCCTCCAGAACCTGCTAACACTACATTTCTAGGGTTCCAGCTAAATTTATAATTCCAAGGATTTGTATCTGATTCAGGCGCCATTAACCCACCGGTAAAAGATTCAAACAACAACATCTTTCCACCTTCATTTGTAATTTTATCTAGTACTCTTTTTGCGCTTAGATGATCAATTCCAGGGTCCACACCTATTTCATTGATTAAAACGACTCCAGCTTCAATAGCAGTATCATTAAGCTCCCTCATTTCCTTCGAAATATAGGATGCCGTAACCATATGTTTACCCAGAGCAATACAGTCCTTAGCCACGCCTATGTGCATATGTGCTGGTAGCATACTTATCACAAGATCGCTATCCCTTATCGCCTTAGAGCGATCATCAGCATTATTTACATCAAAGCTTATGGCCTTAAATCTAGGGTGGTTACTTGCCTTTTCCATTGCAAGATCAATGGACTGATCGGCTATTACAACCTGCCAATTTTCTACTTCAGCATTCAACTTCAAATATTTAACCAGGCTATGGGTTGATCTTCCCGCACCAATAAGGAGTATGTTCTTCATAAATTCTTAATTCACAACAAAAATAGAATTATCCTTCTCCTAACAAAGCGCAGAACATATATTTGCCAAATAATTGGTATATGAAAACACTGAGTCTTTCAATCCTACTTCTTCTTTCATCTTTGCTTTTTGGGCAAAATGAGCTGCAGCTTATAAGCGGGACTGGTGAAAAGTATAACATAGGCGTCAATGGATTTTTACAGGCTGAGTCAGTTAGCAAGGCACATCTAAAGGGACTTACAGGAGATTCCATACAACTGCAAATTTTAGAAGATTCTACAAACACTCTTCTTTTGGACAGAAAAATCATATTCAATGAAGCGCGCATTCATGATTATAAAATTCAGGTCAATTTTCAAGGAAGATTACAAATCAGATATCGTGGTGCTTTAGCATCTAGCCCTCACAAGGCTTATTTTTACAATACACATACTCCTTTACCCCTTCCGCTTTCGCGCGATTCGATTCCGGAAATAATAGCGGATACTGCTCTAATAGCAATCTTAGATACTACTCAAAAAACTGAAGACACACTTTTAGATATTACAGCCGGAGGTTTTCCAATTGTTGCCTTTTTAAATGATACTCTAGTTAAACTAGATTCAACTACTCGCCAAGTAGACAGCTTGACTATTCCCATAATCACGACTCAAGACACTCTTGCAATAATTGATTCTGCTATTGCAGCCTATCCCAAATTCTATGGTGAAATTAAAAATATAGAGTTTGAATTTGAGCGCCTCAATTATGCTATGAAATATCTGGATGCTCATGAAATAAGCACACAAGAACTAGGACAAGTTCTAGAGTTACTGAAGTATGATAATTCAAAACTTCAACTGATTATTCATTCAAAAGATAAAGTCAGTGATAAAAACAATATGTTAAGCTTAGAAAAACATCTGGAGTATAATTTAAGTAAAGACCGACTAAAAACACTTATTAAGTGATGGATAATAGTACTGTAATATGGGGAGCTATTTTTGCTTGTATCGCAATAATTTTAGGAGCATTTGGAGCCCATGCCCTCAAGGCAATTTTAAGTGATGTTCAACTAATCTCCTTTAATACAGGAGTGCGCTATCAGTTTTGGATGGCCTTAGCCTTACTAATTCTTGGCTTTAATTCTAATAAGTTTAATTCAATTAAAACGATTAAGATTTTCTGGATTATAGGTATTATTTGTTTCAGTTTTAGCATTTACTTACTGAACCTATTGCCAGTCATTGGAATTAATACTTCTTTCATTGGTCCGATTACACCCCTCGGTGGTGCCTTACTCATAATTGGATGGATAGCATTTATCGTTCAAGTGACTAAAAAGTCAAAAGATTAAAGGATTGTAGATAAGTAGTGTGCAATTATTTAAGAATAATTACCGTATGATGCATTTAAAATTAACTTTGCATCTTTAATATAAGTGAAAAACAAACCCTCAAAAATTATGAATTTCACCGAAATTAAGCCAAAAAATCCTTCTCTAGAACAATATGGAATCCATGGAGCTGAAGCTTATTGGAACTTAAAAGTTTCTGATTTAGAACAGATATCTATTGATAAAGGAATGGCTGAAAGATCAGCTTCAGGAGCAATAGCTGTTGATACTGGCGAATTTACTGGAAGATCCCCAAAAGACCGTTTTATAGTTGAAGATGATATCACCCGTAATGCCGTATGGTGGGGGAATATTAACATCAAATTTGATGCTAATAAATTTGATAAACTTCAAAACAAGCTTTCTGATTATATGTCTGGAAAGCAAGTGTACGTGAGAGACGTTTATGCTTGTGCTGATGACAGATTCAAGCTCAAGATTAGAGTGATTAACGAATATCCTTGGTCAAATATGTTTGCGGACAATATGTTCCTAAGACCGAGCCAAGAAGAACTTGAAGATTTTGAGCCGGACTGGGTTATTTTAAATGCACCAGGCTTTATGGCTAATGCAGAAGAGGATGGCACACGTCAACATAACTTCGCAATATTGAACTTCACTAAGCAAATGGCTATTATTGGTGGAACAGGATATACGGGTGAAATCAAGAAGGGAATTTTCTCTGCTTTGAATTTCATTCTTCCTCATCAAAAGAATGTACTTTCTATGCACTGTTCAGCTAACGTTGGTAAAGATGGTGATACTGCTTTGTTCTTTGGACTATCAGGTACTGGTAAAACTACTTTATCCGCAGATCCTGACAGAAAGCTAATTGGTGATGATGAACATGGATGGACTTCTGATAATACTATCTTCAATTTTGAAGGCGGATGTTATGCTAAGGCAATTGATCTTAGTGAAGAAAAGGAGCCAGATATATTTAAGGCTATAAAGCAAGGTGCTCTTTTAGAGAATATTGACTTTAAGCCAGGTACAAAAGAAGTAGATTACGAAAGTTGTACTAAGACAGAAAACACAAGAGTATCTTACCCTATTCATCATATTGATAATATTCAAGTCCCTTCTACTGGACAGAACCCAAAGAATATTTTCTTCCTTACTTGTGATGCATATGGTGTTTTACCTCCAATATCTAAATTAACTCCTGGCCAAGCGGCTTTTCACTTCATTAGTGGTTATACAGCAAAGGTTGCTGGAACTGAAGCTGGAATTACTGAGCCAGTTGTGGCATTTTCCGCTTGCTTTGGTGCGCCTTTCATGCCTTTACATCCAACTAAATATGCGGATATGTTAAGCCAAAAGATGCAGGAAGCGGGAGTAAATGTTTGGTTAATCAACACTGGTTGGTCTGGTGGTTCTTATGGTGTTGGCTCAAGAATGAAGCTTAAGTACACTAGAGCAATGATCACTGCTGCCTTAAACGGTGAGCTTAATGACGTAGAATATCAAAAGCACCTTGTATTTGGCTTAGATATGCCTGCAACTTGTCCTAATGTACCAGATGAAATTCTTTTCCCAAAGAACACATGGTCGGACAAAGCTGCTTATGATACGGCTGCAAATGAGCTGGCAAATAAATTCAATAAGAATTTTGAGAAGTTTGAAGATGGTGCAAGTGAAGAAATTCTTGCAGGTGCTCCAAAAGCAACTCAAACAGCTTAATAAAAATTAGTTTATATAAAAAGCCTGCTCAATTGAGCAGGCTTTTTTATTTTAGAGCTATGAAACATTATAGCTTAGTAGTCATTCTTTTCTTTTCTGTGATTCTCTTAGGCCAAAGGGCCTCTTCTGTTACTATAGAAGATGAAATTATTTGGAATGAGGGAAAAGACACTCTTTATGGTAGCCTTATTCTTCCATTTGAGCTTCAGAATCTTTCCGAAACCAATAAAGGGCCAATCGTTATTTTCATACCAGGCTCTGGACCAACCGACAGAAATGGAAATTCTGAAATTACTGGAGGAAAGAATAATGGAATACAAAGTATCGCAGATTCTTTATTAGCAAGGGGCATTGCCTCTTTTAGATATGATAAAGCGGGAGTCGGTAAGAGCACTCTCAGCTCCTCTGAAGCAGATTTACGTTTTGAGGATAACGTACGAATGGTCAAGGCGATCTATCAAAAAATAACTTCACTGGGATTCCATGAAATATTTCTATTTGGTCATTCTGAAGGAAGTTTAGTTGCAATTCTTTCAGCGCAAAGTATTAGCGTCAAGGGGATTATATCGGCGGCAGGGCCAGCCAGAAACGCGGCAGAGGTATTAGAAACTCAATTGAGATCTCAACTTCTAGACCCAATGAAAACCCAAGTACTTCAAAAGTTAGATTCGTTAAAAAACGGAAATAATGTGACAAACCCCAACCCACTTTTAGCAAGTTTATTAAGACCTTCTGTACAACCTTATTTAATCAGCTGGTTCCAATACACTCCAACGGTTGAAATAGCTCAACTAGATATTCCTATTATGATCGTTCAAGGAGATAGGGACATACAGGTAACTACTGCAGCTGCTGAGGCTTTGGATCATTATGCAAAAGAGTCGAGTCTTAATATTTATCCAGGAATGAACCATATATTTAAGGCCATTTCTAACGATGTAGAAAACAAGAATTCTTATTCAGATCCAAGTTTTCCATTAGAAATGGATATGGTAAAAGACATGAGTATCTGGATCAAAACCCAGCTATAATTTAGCCATTACAATAAATCATTAGCCAAATTAGCCAACTCTGAACGCTCTCCTTTTTCAAGAGTAACATGGGCAAACATTTTATGCCCTCTGACTTTATCTATTAAATAGGATAGTCCATTGGATTGCTCATCTAGATAAGGCGTATCAATTTGTCTCACATCTCCTGTAAAAATAAATTTAGCATTCTCTCCTGCCCTAGTAATAATGGTTTTCACCTCATGTGGAGTAAGGTTTTGAGCTTCATCTACAATAAAAATAACATTAGATAGAGAACGCCCTCTAATATATGCCAAGGGTGTCACCAATAATTTTTCTTGATTTACCATTTCGTCAATTTGCTTGAATTCTTTATCCCTCTCATCAAACTGATTTTTGATAAACTTCAAATTATCCCAAAGTGGTTGCATATAAGGATTAATCTTAGCCTTCATATCTCCAGGTAAAAATCCAATATCCTTATTACTTAAAGGAACAATGGGTCTGGCTAGATAGATTTGTTTATAATTCTTTCTTTGGTCAATTGAAGACGCTAAAGCTAATAAGGTCTTACCAGTACCTGCTACGCCAGATAGAGTTACCAATTTTATATTGGGGTCACTCATTGCCTGAAGCGCAAAAGTTTGTTCCGCATTTCTTGGCTTAATACCGTAATAACTCTTTTTTTCTAACTGATCTAAAGTTTCTTCATGAGCATTATACCATGCTAAAGAGCTGCTTTTAGTTCCTTTTAAGATGTAAAAATGATTGAACTTAGGTTTAAAATCTGGTAGTTTCTTTTGAATTTCATCTACACTTAGACTTTTATTTTTATAGATCTTATCAATCAAACTCTGATCAAAATCATCCAATTGAGTTTTACCAGAATAGAGAGATTCCAAATCCTTTACTTTTCCTGTCTCATAATCTTCAGCTGTCAGACCCAGAGCTTTAGCTTTTAACCTCAGGTTAATATCTTTAGTTACTAGGACCACTCTTCTATCACCCTCCTGCTCTTGAAGTTCCATCGCTGAATTAAGAATGCTATGATCATTCTTACTCATCCCAAATACCATATTCGCATCTATTGAATGATAAGAGTTCATAATTACTTTAAACTTACCTTTTGAACCACCATTCAAAGAGATCCAATTCTTAAGATTTTCATTGCCCGCTTTTTTATCAATCAAGCGAATAAACTGGCGAGCTTCAAAATTCTTGGTATCACTGCCCTTCTTAAATTCATCTAGCTCCTCTAAAACTGTAATAGGAATAGCTACGTCATGTTCATCAAAGTTCATGATTGATTGATGATCATAAATAATAACTGAGGTATCTAAGACAAATATTTTAGTTTGACTGGATACCGAGGATTTAGATTTAGTCGATACTTTCTTACTTACTACTTTTTTAGATTTTGTACTAGCGTCAGCTTTCTTGGCCATAAAAGATTTTTTGAGTTTCAATAACTTCTCCTAAGGTAAAAAAGCTTTACTCAATACATGCCAATCTTAAAGCCTAGATATCCACAATCAGCACCCTAAAGTGTTGAAAAATAACCGGATGGCTTAACATTAAAATAACTCTGAAGCAATAGACTGAATATTATCCACCTTTCCCATGCTGTAAAAATGAATGGCCGGAACATTTGCTTTTTGCAATTCCTTAGCCTGACTAATTGCCCACTCCACGCCTAATGCACGAACGGCTTTATTGTCTTTACATTGATTTACTTGTCGTACTAATTCATCTGGTATATCCACATGAAAACGATGAGGCAGCATAGTCATATGTTTTTTAGTGGCTATCGGTTTGATCCCTGGAATGATGGGCACATTTATTCCAGCCGCCCTACATTTATCTACAAAATCAAAGTACTTTTTATTATCAAAAAACAGCTGTGTTACGATATAATCGGCCCCAGCCTCTACCTTCAATTTAAGATGTTCAATATCACTATTTAAACTTGGTGCTTCAAAGTGTTTCTCTGGATATGCGGCAACTCCGGTACAAAAATTTGTAGCAAAATCATTTTGAAGCTCCTCATCCAAATACTTACCTTGGTTCATAGCTACAATTTGCTCTACCAATTGAGAGGCATAAGTATGTCCATCAGGTTCTGGTGAGAAATATGTTTCACTTTTTATAGAATCCCCGCGGAGCGCCAAAACATTTTCAATACCTAGGAAATTTAGATCAATCAAGGCATTCTCAGTATCCTCTTTATTAAAACCCCCACACAAAATATGCGGTACTGCATCAATTTTATAATGGTTCTGTATGGCCGCACAAATACCAACTGTTCCCGGCCTTTTTTTAATCACCTTTTGTTCCAACAAGCCATTTGGTAAGCGTTTATAAACCACTTCTTCTCTATGATAGGTTACGTTTAAAAAGGGCGGTTTAAACTCCATTAAAGGGTCAATATTACTAAAGATTTCCTGTATGTTTTGTCCTTTCAAAGGAGGTAAAATCTCAAATGAGAATAATGGTCCTTCAGACTGATTTATATGATCTATTACTTTCATATCTTATTCTTTCAAATTTGGTCTTAACCATTTTTCCGCTTTCGCGATACTTATTCCTTTTCTATCTGCGTAGTCCTGAAGTTGGTCTCTCTTAATTTTCCCTAAACCAAAGTACTTACTCTCCGGATGTGCAAAATAATAACCGCTTACCGCAGCAGCGGGCATCATAGCCAAGCTAGAAGTTAAGCTCATTCCAATTTCTTGTGGGCTTAATAATTCAAAAATCGTTTCCTTCTCTAAATGATCAGGACAAGCGGGATAACCAGGTGCTGGCCTTATTCCTTGGTACTTCTCTTTTATTAAATCATCATTAGTCAAACTTTCAAGGTCATCATAAGCCCAATACTCTTTTCTCACCCTCTGATGTAAATATTCTGCCGCAGCTTCTGCCAATCTATCGGCTAAAGCCTTAATCATTATAGACTTATAGTCATCATGATCCTTTTCGCAAGCTTCTAATAAAGGTTCAATTCCAATTCCAGCAGTGACTGCAAAACATCCAATATAATCTTGTATTCTACTTTCTTTAGGAGCAATAAAGTCGCTTAAAGCGATATTCTTTGCAAGCGATGACTTTTTAGTTTGCTGCCTTAGCGTGTGGAACTTCAGAGGTATTTCTCTCGATTCCACTTCAACTTCAATATCATCTTCAGAAGAATTTGCAGGATATAGCCCCCAAACAGCTTTAGCCTTTAATGATTTAGCTTCTAAAATCTCATTAAGCACATTTTGAGCGTCTGTAAATAAGTTTTGTGCTTCTGTACCTACAATTGGATCTTCTAGAATTTTAGGATACCTTCCATGCAGCTGCCAGGTTTGAAAAAAAGGAGTCCAATCTATAAAGTCCTTTAGGATATTCAGGTTCAGATTCTCATCTTTAAATCTACCTAACTGCTTTGGTTTTGTGATGTTTTCTGATGAGAAGGAAAGCACTAATTTATTCTTTCTAGCTTCTTGGATGCTCAGCATAGCTTTCTGTTGAGATCTATTCAGATATCCTTCTCGCAGCTTAGTATACTCGATCTTAATCTCTTCTTTAAACTTAGCAATTCCTGCTTGTGAACTTAAAGTTTGGGCAATAGGAACAGATCTGCTAGCATCATTTACATGTACTACCAAGCCTTGGTATTCCGGAAATATTTTAACGGCCGTATGAGCTCTAGAGGTTGTTGCTCCACCAATCATCAATGGAATTCTCATTTTACGTCTTTGCATTTCCTGGGCCACGTAAATCATCTCATCTAATGAAGGAGTAATTAAACCACTGAGGCCAATTACGTCTACTTTCTCATCAATAGCCGTTTGGATTATTTTATCCATTGGAACCATCACTCCGAGATCTAAAATATCAAAGTTATTGCAAGCCAGAACTACACCTACAATGTTCTTTCCGATGTCATGAACATCGCCTTTTACAGTAGCTAATAAAATTTTACCTTTAGCTGAAGTATCTTTATTCTTTGCTTTCTCTGCTTCAATAAATGGAGTTAAATAGGCCACAGCCTTTTTCATTACTCTTGCAGATTTAACAACCTGTGGTAGAAACATTTTTCCAGATCCAAAAAGATCTCCCACCACATTCATTCCGTCCATTAATGGACCTTCAATTACCTCAAGGCTTTGAGTAAATGAATTTCTTGCCTCTTCAACGTCCTGCTCAATAAAGTCCGTTACTCCTTTTATTAAGGCATACTCTATTCTTTTAGAAACGATTTCTTCTCTCCAGCTTAAATCCTTTTCTCTTTCTTTTGAAACTCCAGAGAATTGCTCTGCAAAATCAAGAAGTCTTTCGGTCGCATCCTCTCTTCTATTTAGAAGAACATCTTCAACCATAATCAGCAGTTCTTTATCCACTTCTTCATAGATTTCTATTAAGCTAGGGTTTACAATTCCCATATCCATTCCATGCCGAATACCATGAAAGAGGAAAGATGCATGCATTGCTTCTCTCACTGCCTGGTTTCCTCTAAAACTAAAAGACACATTTGAAACCCCTCCACTGACCTTGACTAATGGGAGATTCTCTTTGATCCATTTTGTTGCTCTAAAAAAGTCGAGGGCATTATTTCTATGCTCTTCGATCCCAGTTCCAACCGGAAATATATTAGGGTCAAATATTATATCCTGAGCGGGGAATCCAACTTTCTCAGTCAATATTCTATAACACCTCTCGCATATTTCTATTCGGCGCTCATAATTATCCGCTTGACCCACCTCGTCAAAAGCCATAACTACCACGGCTGCTCCATATTTCAAGATGGTTTTAGCTTGGTGGACAAATTCCTCTTCACCAGCTTTAAGACTGATAGAATTAACAACAGCTTTGCCTTGAATACATTTTAAGCCTGCTTCTATGATTTCCCATTTGGATGAATCTACCATTATGGGCACTCTTGAAATATCAGGTTCTGCAGCAATTAAATTTAGGAATTGAACCATGGCTTCCTTGCCGTCCAACATTCCTTCATCCATATTTATATCAATAATCTGCGCACCTCCTTCAACTTGGTCTCTAGCAACATCCAGCGCCTCATCAAATTTATCCTCCCTTATAAGTCTTAAAAACTTTCTTGATCCTGTCACATTGGTACGCTCCCCAATATTTACAAAATTGCTTGCCTTACCGATGTTCAGAGCCTCTAATCCTGATAGTTTCATTCTACTTAGTTTCAGAAATTAATGAATAATCGACAATAGGTCTCGGACTGTATTGAGAGGCTAATTCAGCAATTGCTTTGATATGTTCAGGGCCTGTTCCGCAACATCCTCCAATAATATTGATAATATTTAAGTCTAGATACTCCTTTATTTGCTCGGCCATAGCCTCTGGACCTTCATCATACTCTCCAAAAGCATTTGGAAGTCCAGCATTTGGGTGAGCACTAATTGCAAAATTTGCTTGGCGCGATAAGGTTTGAATATATGGTCTCAATTGATTTGCACCTAAAGCACAGTTTAAGCCAATACTAAACAAAGGAGCATGTGAAAGGCTTATAAGAAATGCCTCAGCGGTTTGACCAGAAAGAGTCCGCCCACTAGCATCGGTAATAGTACCACTTACCATTATAGGTATTTCTCTTCCTAATTCTTCAAAAAGTTCCATTAATGAGAATAAAGCAGCTTTGGCATTAAGAGTATCAAAGACGGTCTCAACTAAAAGTATATCCACTCCTCCATCTATCAGTGCCTTGGCTTGTTCTTTATAAGAAGTAACTAGCTGATCAAAAGTTACAGCTCTAAAAGCAGGGTTATTCACATCTGGAGAAAGACTAGCAGTTTTGGAGGTTGGTCCGATAGATCCAGCTACAAATCGAGTTTTATTTGGAGTTTTTAAATTATACTCCTCACAGGCAGATTTGGCTATTTGGGCAGATTGATAATTCAATTCATAAGCTAGATCCTCCATATGGTAATCCGCTAAGCTTATTCTATTAGAATTAAAGGTGTTAGTTTCAATGATATCGGCCCCAGACTCAAGGTAAGCCCTATGAATATCTGCAATTACCTTAGCTTGAGTTAAACTTAAAAGATCATTATTTCCTTTTAAGTCGTAAGGATAATCCGCAAAACGACTTCCACGATAATCTTCTTCAGTAAACTTATAATTCTGAATCATAGTGCCCATAGCACCGTCTAAAACTAAAATCCTTTCTTTGGCAATCTCGAACAGATTCTTCATGGCAATTCTTTAAACTTGGCCAGAAAAATTGATGAGGATATTGGTAACCTTATCTTCCCGTTTTTAAAACGGTGGGAGTTAGCACCCAGCTAGCCGGGGTTGCTAAGACTTTCAACGGGCCCATTCCCTCAGTCTTTCTGGATAAGAATTCCAAATATATATTTTAATCTAATCCAACAAAGACATGAAGGAACTTTTTTATTTGAAAATTATTAATCGCCAATAATATTTTAAAAATGTGTATCTAAAAATTGCCCTATTAGATATTTTTCTACTTTTGGGGCTGTGGAGAATTTTGGCTGATTGCGACCACTTTAAAAAATGCTAAAGCAGTGTCTTAAGCGCCCGCCAAAATTCCATTCATTTATTGATTTAAAATAGAGAATTATGGCATATTTATTTACTTCAGAATCCGTTTCTGAAGGACATCCAGATAAAATCGCGGATCAAATTTCAGATAATATTATAGATCACTTCTTAGCATTTGATCCAAATTCTAAAGTTGCTTGCGAAACTTTAGTAACGACAGGTCAAGTTGTTTTGGCTGGAGAGATTAAGTCTAAGGCTTATGTTGACGTTCAAAAAGTAGCCAGAGAGACAATTAAAAAAATTGGTTATACTAAGAGTGAGTATATGTTTGACGCTGAGTCTTGTGGTGTTTTATCTGCATTACATGAGCAGTCACCGGACATTAATCAAGGTGTAGATAGAGGTACGGCGGAGGAGCAAGGAGCTGGAGATCAAGGAATGATGTTCGGTTATGCCACAAATGAGACACAAAATTATATGCCTTTAGCTCTAGACTTAAGTCATAAGATTCTTATTGAGCTTGCTGAATTAAGAAGAGAGTTAAAAGCAATCCCTTATTTAAGACCTGATGCAAAAGCGCAGGTGACTATTCAATACTCTGACGATCATGTTCCGGTTAAAATTAAGGACATTGTTGTTTCTACTCAGCATGATGACTTTGGTTCCGAAAAGGAAATGCAAGAGAAAATACAAGCAGATATCATATCGATTTTGATCCCTAGAGTTAAGTCTAAACTGAAGCCTGAGTTACAAGCTTTATTTGATGACAACATCAAGTATCATATCAATCCAACTGGAAAGTTTGTTATCGGCGGTCCTCATGGTGATGCTGGATTAACAGGAAGAAAAATTATTGTAGATACTTACGGTGGTAAAGGAGCTCATGGTGGTGGTGCTTTTTCTGGAAAGGATCCTTCTAAGGTAGACCGTTCAGCTGCCTATGCTACTAGACATATTGCAAAAAATATGGTAGCTGCAGGTATTGCTGATCAAATGCTAGTTCAAGTATCTTATGCTATTGGTGTGGTTGAGCCAATGGGTGTTTTTGTTGACACTTATGGAACTGCCAAAGTTGATAAGAATGATGGAGAAATCGCAGATATCATTCAAGAAATCTTTGACTTGCGCCCGGGTTTAATCGAAAGAAATTTAAAATTAAGAAACCCTATGTATTCAGAGGCTGCTGCCTATGGACATATGGGAAGAAAAAATGAAGTTATAAGCAAGACCTTTATTGATGGGGACTCCATTATAACTAAAGAGGTTGAGCTCTTTACCTGGGAGAAACTAGATAAGGTAGACGAAATCAAAAGCAAGTTTGGAATATAAACAAAAGCCTCGAGAGATCGGGGCTTTTGTTTGTCTTGTATACCAGAACTCAGCTTAGAGTATTCTATATATGCACAAGTCCTTTTAGTATAAAGCGTCTAAAATTCATATCTTAAAAGTAGGGCTTGCGGGTAAGGCCCATGGGGCAAAATATTTTAAAATTGAAGCTAAAAAAAGAGAGGTTAAATTCATTTTAGTCCTCTTTTTCTAAAGTGAAAAGCTCATTGATATCTGCTTTTAAAAACTTAGATAGCTTTAATGCTAAGACAGTAGAAGGAACATACTTTGCACTTTCTATGGCATGAATTGTTTGCCTACTGACACCTAATAAATCTGCAAGATTGCTTTGAGTAATATCCGACAACAATCTATATTTTTTGACGCTATTCTTCATTTCCCTCTCGATTTAATTTCCAAACCTCCCACTCAAACTTTAAAGCAAAAAGCAAATACAAAAGAATAAGATTAACAAGCATCACAATGTAAAAATTGAAATCATAGATCAAAACCATAGAGACTACCATTAAAACGGCATTGAGCTTAGCTGACCATAGAATAGCATTTAATCTAAGCTGAATAAGCATTTCATCTTCTCTCTTTCTTGAAGAAATCATGAGTAATAAACCACCTAGAATAACCATAATGCCGGCTATCTCATTAAATAGGTTGTTTTTTGTTTTTGCAAAGATCTTCCCCTCATTGCCGGAATTTTCAAAAATACCATCGGTCGGGAATATTTCCCAAACGTAATAATCTAAGAATTCAGGTGAGTAATCATTAAAGAAAGCTACGCTTCCAAGTATTAAGCCAGGTAAGAATATCATCCAAGCAATAGGTCTATACCGATGGTGTATTAAATTTATATTTTTCATAATGTAAAGTTTGCTTTACTAAATGTAAAGAATACTTGACATTAGTTCCAAATTTTATTCAAAAAAAAAGCTAGCACCAGGCTAGCTCTTTATTCTAAATTATACTTTGTACTTATATAATAGTCATCCAATTATACTTGTCCTCATTAACTCCAGTGCGGAAATCTGTTAAATCTTTCTTTATTTTCTGACCATATCCATCCTTAGGAGTTGGAATTTTATAATCATCGCCTCTAAAACCAATTACACTAATTGGACTTATTACTGCCGCTGTTCCCATTCCAAAGCATTCCTGGAGTCTGCCTTCCTTTGCAGCTCTGATAACTTCCTCAACCTTAATTGGCCTCTCTTCAACTCTAAGAGATTTATTATCTCTTAACATTTGTAGGATGCTATCCCTAGTAATTCCAGCTAAAATCCTGTCACTTAAGGGAGGAGTAATTAACACATCATCTATAATGAACGCCACATTCATCGTACCGGACTCTTCAACCAATTCATGATTCACGTGATCTGTCCAAATCACTTGGGTATATCCTTCTTCTCTAGCCTGAGAAGTTGCATAAAATGCACCGCCATAATTTCCGGCACTCTTAGTACTACCCACTCCACCAGTTGCCGATCGAGTATACTTCTCTTCTACTTTAACTTTTACATTAGCACCATAATACGGCCCAACTGGACTCATTATTACACAGAAAACATATTCTTCTGATGGCCTTGCAGCAACAAATTCAGAACTTCCATACATAAATGGTCTAATGTATAAACTATGACCGTCCTGCTTTGGAACCCATTTTTTATCTATTTCAACTAATTTTCTAATTCCTTCAAGGAAATCTGCTTCTGGATATTCAGGCATATTCATTCTTGATGCTGAATGATTCAATCTCTTGGCATTCATATCAGGTCTAAACATTCCAATCTTGCCATCCTCCATATAATAGGCCTTTTGACCCTCAAACAAGGCCTGACCGTAATGTAGAGTGTGCAATGCAGGACTATAACTTATGGGGCCGAAAGGCTTAATTTCCGCTTCACTCCATTTTCCATCTTTGAAAGTGCTCATAAGCATATGGTCCGTAAAAACAGTTCCAAAAGCTGCATTTTCAATATCTGTTGAATCTAATCTCGACTCTTCTACCTTATTTATTATCATTATTAAAGGCTTTGATTAAAAAAATCAGCTAAATCATATCTTCGCTTAGTATATTTGTTCAATAAATAAACTAATATGAAAAAACTAATTCTGTGCCTATCTTTAATAGGTCTTATTTCTGCTTGCAATAATACGACAAAGGAGGCGGTTGTAGAAGAAGAAATTGCTACAATTGAAAATACTCTTGAATACAAATCCTTTGGTGATAGTATCACGATGGATAATGCTGTTGATGCATCTAAGATTCTTGCGATGTTGGACGGTCAAGATTCTTTAAACATTAAGGTTAAAGGAACTATTAATTCTTCTTGTAAAATGAAAGGCTGCTGGATGAAAATGGACATCACTGATGATCAAGAAATGCATGTCAGCTTTAAAGATTACAGCTTTTTTGTTCCTAAAAACCTAGATGGTGAAGAAGCAATAATTGACGGTTATGTAAGAATGGAAACATACGATGTTGACTATCTAAAGCACTTAGCACAAGATGCCGGTAAAAGCCAAGAAGAAATAGATGCTATTTCTGAGCCCGAAACTAAGCTAAGCTATGTTGCAACTGGTGTTTTAATAAAGTCATAAGATGAAAAGGCTAATTATCCTAAGTAGTATTTTCTCATTCTGCCTTTTACTTTCTTGCTCCCAAAAGGAAGAAAAAGAAGCTAAAGTTGAGCAGAAAGAGGAAAAAGTATTAGATATGTATGAGACTTCTGAGTTGGCAGATCTAATGCGAAAAATGTACGAGGATAATCTTGAAATCAGGAAACAAATACTAGAGGGAAATATTCCCGCTAGTTTTCCTGAGGACTTTTATACCATTCATACAGCTCAAGCAACAGACCCAAGCGAGCTGGATGCTACCTTTAAATCTTTAGCAGACACTTACCTTCTGAACATGAAGGCAATTACTGAAAGTACCACTAAAAAGGATGCTAAAATTGCCTATAATAATATGATTATGACCTGCGCATCTTGTCATCAATTATATTGTCAAGGACCTCTTCCTAAAATCAGAAGAATGACCATTAAGGATGTCACGACACCTTAGTATAACTAGAGATAACTCTAGCACTCTTTATGTTCCTGAGTTAGACGAATACTACCATTCTGTGCACGGCGCTGTGCAAGAATCAATGCATGTATTTATAAATCCTGGATTAAAAGAAAAATTACAAAATCAAGAATCTATTTCGATATTTGAGGTAGGTTTTGGCACTGGCTTAAACGCTGTCTTAAGCTTATTAGAAGTTGAGAAAAGTAAATCGGCAATTGAGTACCATGCCATTGAGAAATACCCTCTGACAACAGAAGAATATTCTAAATTGAATTTTCCAGAAGAGCTGCAGATGTCTAGCAGTGAAAAAGCGCTCTTTCTTGAGATGCACTCTTGCCAATGGAATAGCCTAGAAAAAATAACAGATAACTTTACTCTTTACAAAATCCATGATGATTTGGTTAAATTTGAATCTAACACCAAATTTGACCTTATCTATTTTGATGCCTTTGCGCCTTCCGCTCAACCAAAACTTTGGACAGAAGAAGTATTTAAAAATATGTTCAAGCATCTAAAGGATGATGGCTTCCTCTTGACTTATTGTGTTAAAGGCGATGTTAGAAGAGCAATGAAAGCAGCAGGCTTATTTGTTAGCAAACTGCCTGGACCGCCAGGAAAAAGAGAAATGGCTAAAGCTCAAAAAAATGCTCCCAACTAAATTCACTGTAAGGGTTTACGGATTACTTGAAAAGAATAACTCTTACCTTCTTAGTAAGGAATTAATCCGATCTGAAACCTATTATAAATTTGTTGGCGGAGGCCTTGAGTTTGGAGAATCAATCTCTCAAGCATTAATTAGAGAGTTTAAGGAAGAACTCAATGTTGATATAGAAATAAAAGAACAGCTCTACATTACAGACACTTTTGTTCAAAGCAGTTTTGATTCTGACTGCCAAGTCCTTTGTGTTTACTTTTCAATAAGCATAACTGATGAATTTGGGATTCATTCCTTTAAGCAAGCCTTGGATAGCAGTCTAGATAAAAAGACTAGCGACCAGCTGGTATTTTGGTGTCCAAAAGAAGATTTATTGAATGTATTAGATCTAGAGACCGATATTGAGTTCGTTAAGCATTGTGTGCTCTAAATTAAGTCAATCTCTTTAGACTAAGTTCTTTGACCTGTCTAATGAGATAGCTCGGCTTTTTATTTGCCCATTCTAAATTATTCAAATCTTCGCCAATAATTAAATATTGATCCACATTATAATTACTGAGCTCCTGATAAACATGTGGCCTGGCATTCACGACCGCTATAAACCCATCCTCAATCTCATCGACCCACTCTTCGTAATAATCTAAATGATCGGCATGGAAATTCAATACATGCTCAAAACAAAGAATAAATTCAGTTATTCCCTCTTCCATAATAGGTTCCAAAACATCCCTTTTAAGAGTCATAATATCATTGTGCAGCACATCGTTCCATTCTCCGATGAACTCCAAGACTACAACTCCTTCATTGTAATCGGTATACAATTGTTTGATAAAAAGAGTCTCAGCACCAAAATTATCCCATTGAGGATGAATTAGATGATCATATATTTTATCAGTAAAATATACCTCTGAATTCTCATATCCATAAAAAGGACTCTTAGGATCTAATTTTGCCTGATAAAGATTTCTCCACCTATAATTTGGTTCTATGCTATGCATAAAAGCTAAACTAATCTTTATTCAATTTGTTTGAAGAATATACTAGATTTAAGACATGAAAATTCTCATTACAGGAGGTAGCGGTTTAATAGGGTCGGCTTTAAGCCGATTTCTTAGCGAAGCTGGACATACAATTGTTCAATTAAGTCGATATCCAAGACCTCAATCAGACATTAATATTACACAGGGATACTGGAATCCCGATAAGGAGGAAGTAGATAATGAGGCGCTTAAGCAGGTAGAGGGAATCATTAACCTGGCCGGAGCTCCTATTGCTCAAAGATGGACTCCAAAAAACAAAGAGATAATTGTCTCTAGTAGAGTTCTTAGTACTCAGTTTATTCATAAGCTAATTGAAAGTAAAAGGATTCAACCTAACTTCCACATTAATGCCTCAGCGGTAGGAATATATCCTCATCAACTTGATGAATACTCTACAGAAGAAAGCGCTCTAGATAATGATTTTCTAGCTCAGGTATGTATTAAATGGGAAAGTGAAGCAAGGAGAATTGAAGAGCTTGGAATCAGAACAAGTATTTTAAGAATTGGTATTGTGCTGAGTAAAAATGGTGGTGCGCTTCCCGCGATTTCTGCTCCTATAAAATATGGACTTGGTGCTGCTTTAGGAAGTGGAAAACAATTAATGCCTTGGATACATATTGATGATTTGTGCAGGCAATTTCTGTTTCTAATTGAAAGGAATGATTTGAACGGAGTCTTTAATGGAGTTGGGCCCAATCCAACTTCAAATTATGACCTCAGCAAGGCGATTGCTAAAAGTCTGAAAAAGCCGTTTTTCTTTCCAAAAGTACCTAGCTTTATTCTGAAGCTTGTCTTAGGAGAAATGACAGCAACAATATTAAAAAGCAGTAATGTCATTCCAAAGAATTTTTTTGATGCTGGCTTTGAGTTCCAGCTCAGCTCACTTCAGGATAGCCTAGATGAAATACTACAATAAAAAAGGCCTTCCAGTTGATTAACTAGAAGGCCTTTAAATCGTTTAACTAGATTACCTACAGTGCGTTAATGTGCCTAGCAAGAGAGCTCTTTAAATTAGCTGCCTTGTTACTGTGAATAATGTTTTTCTTTGCAAGTTTATCAATCATTGCAACTACAGCAGACAATTTTGCTTCTGCATCTTTCTTTACCTCTAAAGATCTCAGTTCTCTGATTGCGTTACGCACAGTTTTATGCTGGTAACGGTTTCTCAGACGCTTTTTCTCGTCTGATCTTACTCTCTTTAACGCTGACTTATGATTTGCCATAATTTCTTAAAATTTGCAGCCCATAGGGGAATCGAACCCCTCTTTCCAGAATGAAAATCTGGCGTCCTAGCCGATAGACGAATGGGCCATCGCTGCTATCCCATTTTTTTGGGACTGCAAATGTAGGTCATTTTTCAAATTGCGCAAACAATTTCGCAAAAATTGTTAAATATTATTTCAATTCTTTTCTAGGCCCCACTAGACCTAAAAAAAAACTTAGTACGCTTTTGCAAATAAGACTCTTCTATTGCTCTCTTTACCAGAATAGACACATTTACCTTTCTCTTCTTTGGCATCTAAAGGAATACATCTTATGGTAGCTTTTGTCAAGTCTTTTATCTTATTCTCTGTTTCTGAAGAACCATCCCAATGAGCAGATATGAACCCTCCTTTCTTTTCTAGCACCTCTTGAAACTCATCCCAGCTATCCACTTCAGTGGTATTTTCCTCTTTGTGATTTAATGCCTTATTGTAAAGATTAGTTTGGATCTCTTCCAACTCATTCTTAATCTTATCTGCCAAGCCATCAATAGAACAAACCTCTTTGCTCAAAGTATCCCTACGAGCTAATTCAACAGTATTATTTGCTAAATCTCTAGGGCCAATGGCAATTCTTAATGGAACACCTTTAAGCTCGTACTCATTAAACTTCCACCCTGGCTTATGAGTATCTCTTTTGTCATATTTAACTCTGATGCCTTTAGATCTTAAGCTTGCTTGTATTTCTTGCACCTTATGGCTGATCTCTTCTAGTTGTTCTTCTCCCCTATGAATTGGAATAATCACTACTTGATTTGGGGCTAATTTAGGCGGAAGAACCAATCCGTTATCATCAGAATGGGTCATAATAAGAGCACCCATCAAACGAGTACTAACACCCCATGAAGTAGCCCAAACATATTCTTCCTTTCCTTCTTTAGAGGTATACTTAACATCAAACGCCTTAGCAAAGTTTTGACCTAAGAAGTGACTTGTTCCCGCTTGAAGCGCCTTTCCATCCTGCATCAAAGCTTCAATACAATAAGTATCCAAAGCACCTGCAAAACGTTCACTTTCAGTTTTAACTCCCTTTACGACAGGGATAGCCATAAAATCTTGAACAAAATTTGCATAAACATCTAGCATTTGTTCTGCTTCTTCTATTGCCTCATTTTTGGTTGCATGCGCTGTATGCCCTTCTTGCCATAAAAACTCTGCAGTTCTTAAGAACAACCTTGTTCTCATTTCCCAACGCACAACATTTGCCCATTGGTTTATTAGCAAAGGTAAATCTCTATAACTCTGAACCCATTTTCTGTAGGTATCCCAAATGATAGTCTCTGATGTAGGCCTTACAATCAACTCTTCTTCAAGTTTGGCGTTTTCATCAACTACTATCTCACCGTTCTCGCCATTCTTTAATCTATAATGAGTTACAACAGCACATTCTTTTGCAAAACCTTCTACATGAGATGCTTCTTTTGAAAAATAAGATTTTGGAATAAAAATCGGGAAATAAGCATTCTCATGACCGGTTTCTTTAAATTTAGAATCTAGCTCCGCTTGCATCATCTCCCATATCCCGTATCCGTAAGGCTTAATAACCATACAGCCTCGTACTCCAGAGTTTTCAGCTAAGTCTGCCTTAGTTACTAATTCGTTGTACCATTTAGAATAATCTTCTGATCTTGTAGTGAGATTTTTTGCCATCTATTTGTTCTTGGTATAGATTTTGTTTATTTTACAATGAGCAAAACTAAGTATTTAAGTCCGCTCTTCAAACGTATTGAATTATGAAAAAATTTATTCTCCTTCCGATTTTAGTTTTTAGCATTGCATTAAGCTCATGTTCTTCAACAAAGAGCATTGCAGCAAACTACTACCAAGATGGTATTTATTATGATCCATCTTATGGTGAAGAAGACTTTGATATCTCAAGTATAAAAGAATCAGAAGAAGAACAAATTGCTCAACAACCAGTAATTACTGAGGACTATTACGATCCAAATGATGTGAATCAGGTCTATCAAGAGCAAGCTTTAGCTGGTGGAACTACCATTATCAACAATAATTATTATGGAAATAATGGCGTAGGATTTTATGACCCAATGTGGAACGTTGGGTTCAGCCCTTGGGTAGGTTGGAACGTAGGTTTCAATTACGGCTGGGGCTGGGGGTACGGACCTGGTTGGGGATACGGAGCCGGATGGGGATGGGGAGCACCTGGCTTTGGTGCCTATTGCCCTCCTGTTTATGGATACAACTCAGGACCTTTTTATGGGTACAATTCATACGGCTACGGTTATCACAATGGTTTTAATGATGGTTATTATGGACGTAACATGAGATATGTTCGTGGTGGATATCGAGGAAACTCAATAAACAATTACTTTAACAACCATGGTCTCAGTAGAAGGTCATCACTTGCTAACAATAGCAGAAGATATAGATCTGTAGGTTCACCTTCTAATAGCGCCAGAAGAAGCCCTTCAAGAGTTGCGTCTGCATCTAACACCAGAAATACAAGACCCAATGCTTACAATAGTTCAAGAACAATGGAAGCCAGAGGAAACTATAATTATACAAATGTGAGCAATAGAAGTTCAAGGACAGCTCAAGACATGAGGACTGCAAGCGCTAGAGCTAATAGCAGCAACAGAAACGCGAGCACTAATGCAAGAGGTCAAAACATAGGTAGGACAAACACTGCCGCTAGTACACCTAATAGAGGAAATACTCAAGTAAGTGGAAGAACTCAAGCTTCAACCAGAACTCAAGCTCAAGGCAATGAAGTTAGTAGGTCAAGAGCTCAAACTTCAAGTTCTCCGAGAGGTCAGAGTTCAACTAGGCCAAATACAAGCAATTCTAATTCAAGCACAAGAGCTTCAAACGGGAGAGCCAACAGCACAAGAACATCTAGCGGACGAACAACTGCTGTGAGCAAGAGTCAATTTAATTCTAGTCGTCAAGCACAAAGTTCTGCAATAAGAACACAAAGTTCAAATGGTGGTCAAAGAGCAAACTCGTCTAGCTCAAGCAATAGATCAAATAACGGAAGCACAAACACTAGAAATTCCAATAGATCGTCTAATGTCTACGTACCGCAGTCTTCAAGAACTAAAAGTAGTTCTTCTAGCAGAACTCAGTCTAGTACGCGCTCAAACAGTAGCAGATCATCTTCTGGTTCTTCTAGTAGCTACTCGCCGAGCAGAAGCTCTAGTAGCGGTGGCTCAAGATCAAGCGGAAGCTCACGCTCTAGCGGGGGTTCACGTTCAGGCAGAGGAAGATAATGTAGGCGCATTAGACCTCAAAACTTTAGAATATGAAAAAGATACTTTTATTCAGTTTTTTATCTATTATCATAGGCGTACAATCCTCTGCCCAAACTGTAGGTGACGCAATATTGTTTAATTCAAAGCAATTACATGGATCTGCGCGCTATGTCGGAATGGGTGGCGCATTCACTTCATTAGGAAATGATTTCTCAGGAGCTTATTTAAATCCAGCTGGGATAGCTGTTTACAGACAAAGTAGATTAGATTTCAACTTTAGTTTTAGTAATAATTTAACCGATGCATCCTATTACGGAAGAACCAGAAGTGATGCTAATTTCAACTTCCTATTTGAGAATGTTGGATTAGTGGTTAAGGGAGGGAATCCTAAAAAATCAAAATGGTCAAATTTCTCTTTTGGAATGACTTATACTAAACATGCTGATTTAAACTCTAGATTTTTTGTAGACGGAACTAATACTAATGACCAAACTCTAGGTAGACAATGGTTCAACAATGCCAAAGGAATGACTCCAGGCCAACTAGAAGCAAACGGAATGTTTGATGAACTTCAAGCCTATGAATCTTTCATTATAGATACTAGCTCGCAAACAAATGAGATTACCTACGAGAATTTTATCTTGGATGGAACTACTGATCAGTTCTATGATTTTGAAAGCTCGGGAAATATGTCAGAGCTCGGAATTAGCTTTGGCGGCGCTTATAAAAACAAATTCTATTATGGTATTATGCTAGGCTTCCCTTCTCTTACCTACTTTGAAAGGACAACCTTTGGTGAAAGTGGATTTGATGCCAATAGTTTTGTGAACAGGTTTGAATATCAAAATGATCTTACTCTATTGGGAAGAGGATTCAACACTAGGATTGGTTTGATTTTTAATCCTATTAAATTCTTAAGGTTTGCTGCAAGTTATCAATCACCTTCTTGGTATAATGTTAATGTTGATTTTATTTCTTCTACAAACGCATTTACAGATGGCGGCTTCTTTGAGAGCACAGCGACCAACTCAAGATACTCTTACGGGATGACTACCCCCGCGGTTTACAGAGCTGGAGCCGCTCTAGTTATAGGCAAACTAGGTATTATTAGCGCTGATTACGAATTTAATGACCCTTCACAAACTCAATTATCGGGCAGTCCTTATTTAAATGACCAAGCCCTTATTCAAAATTTCTTTCAAGCCTATCAAACCGTTAAGTTAGGCGGCGAGCTGAAATTACGAAAGATATACATGAGGGCTGGCTACCAAGTTAGAACAAACCCAATAGCTGGAAACGAAGGATTAGATGAGACTTTCTTTACAGCAACAGCAGGCCTAGGCTATCGTAGTGAGAGCTTTGGGATTGACTTTGCCTTAGTCAACCAAGAAACCTTTACAAGCTTCAATACCTATGAAACAAATTCAGAAAATATAGGTCTGGTAACAAATCGCTGGAATTTCATTGTTGGAACGCATATAAGATTTTAAGTATGAACTAATCTATTATCCTTAGGTTTATATTCTCTAATGAATGTAATACCTAATTATGAAAAAATTACTGACCTCCATATTTCTTTGTTTTAGCCTACTTTTAGCAATAGCGCAGAATCCGATCGAAAAAGTCTCACTCTCAAGTCTGAAATTCAGAGAAATTGGACCGGCTTTAACCTCTGGAAGAATTGCAGACATTGCCGTTAATCCGAATAATATCAGCGAATATTATGTGGCAACAGCAGCTGGAGGCGTTTGGAAAACAAAGAATCATGGTGTTAGCTTTAAGCCTATTTTTGATGCTCAAGCTTCTTTCTCTACTGGCTGCATCTCAATGGATCCGAATAACTCCAATGTTATTTGGGTTGGTAGTGGCGAAAATAATAACCAACGTTCTGCATCCTATGGAGACGGTCTCTATAAGTCCATAGATGGAGGAAAGACTTGGGAAAATGTAGGACTTAAAAACAGTGAGCATATTGGAATGATATGCATCAATCCCGATAATTCAGATGAAGTATATGTAGCTGCTTACGGGCCTCTATGGAGTTCTGGAGGCGATAGAGGTATTTACAAAACTATCGATGGAGGTGTTACTTGGATTGCTATTCTAGAAGTGTCAGAAAATACAGGATTCAATGAAATTCATATGGACCCAAGAGATTCTAGAGTCCTTTATGCAACTGCTCATCAAAGAAGAAGACATGTTTGGACTTATCTATCTGGCGGTCCTGAAAGTGCAATCTATAAAAGCACCGATGGCGGTTTATCTTGGCGTAAATTAGAATCTGGCTTGCCCTCTGGCGATAAAGGAAGAATTGGAATGGCTATTTCTCCTGTGAATCCGGATATAGTTTATGTTATGGTAGAGGGTCACGGTTTCTACCGATCGAAAAACAGAGGAGCAAGTTTTTCTAAAATGAGCAATGAAAACACTAGCGGAAACTATTATGTAGAGCTAGTTGCCCACCCTACGGATATGAATACTGTCTATAGTATGGATACTTATATGGGTATCAGTAAAGATGGTGGAAAGACTTGGGAAAGAGTTCCAGAAAAAAATAAGCACGTTGACAATCATTGTCTTTGGATTAATCCGAATGATCCTAGTCAAATGATTGCCGGCTGTGACGGTGGACTATACGAAACATTTGATAATGCTTCTACTTGGCATTACAAACCAAATCTACCAATTACTCAGTTTTATAAAGTTGCCTTAGATAATGATGAGCCATTTTATAATGTATATGGAGGCACACAGGACAATTTTAGCTTAGGCGGACCATCACAAACACCGAACAGCTCTGGTATTGTCAATTCTGATTGGTTTGTTACCAATACAGGAGATGGTTTTGAAAGCGCCATTGATCCAATGGATCCTAATATTATTTATGCTCAATATCAGTATGGTGGTCTTGTAAGATATGATAAACAAAGTGGAGAAAGCGTTGGAATTAAACCTAGTCCAGGCTTGAACGAGCCTGCTTATCGTTATAATTGGGATGCTCCTCTTCTAATAAGCCCTCACAATTATAAGAGAGTCTATTTTGCAGCAAACAAAGTGTTCAAGTCTGATGATAGAGGTAATAATTGGGATGTCATAAGTGATGACCTTAGTCAGCAAATTGATAGACATACCATACCAATTATGGGTAAAACCTGGGGAATGGATGCTATCGCCTACGATAAATCTACATCCAATTACGGAAACATTACAGCTCTTGAAGAGAGCCCACTTCAAGAAGGTTTGCTATATGCAGGAACTGACGATGGATTGATTCAAGTGCTTCAAGAAGATGGAGAGTGGAAGAAGTACAGCAGCTTTAACGGTGTTCCACAGAACACTTATGTAAACATGATTAAAGCTGATTTATTTGATGCAAGCACAGTTTATGCTATTTTCAATAATCATAAGAATGGTGACTTTAAGCCTTACCTCTTAAAGAGTACTAATGAGGGTAAATCGTGGACCCTTATAACTACCGGCTTGCCAGAAAGAGGATCTATTTATTGCATGGCTCAGGATCCTGTGAAGAAAGACATTCTATTTATTGGTACTGAATTTGGGGTTCATGTATCTGTTGATGGAGGAGCTAATTGGAAAAAAATCGAAGGGGGATTGCCTACAATCGCCGTAAGGGATATGGAGATTCAGAAAAGAGAAAATGACCTTGTTATTGCCACCTTTGGAAGAGGATTTTGGGTTTTGGATGATTATTCTATCCTTAGAGATTTAAATAAGGAAAACATTGATAAAAAAGCCCTAATCTATCCTATTTCAGATGCATATATTTACCTTGAAGCATCTCCGATGGGTTATGGTGGTGTTGGGTTTCAGGGTGCTTCCTTCTACTCTGCCAAAAACCCAAAAATGGGCGCTAAAATTTACTATCAAATAAAAGAGGTAGAAAAAAGTATCAAAGCCAAAAGAAAATCGGCGGAAGCTGAAAAAGAAAAAGCTGGAGAATCTATTGAATACCCAACGGCTGAGGATATTAGAGCTGAAAAAATGGAAGAAAACAGCTATTATATTTTTAGAATATATGATAGCAATTCTAAAGAAGTCTACAGAAAAAGTAAAAGCGCATCGGCTGGTCTTACACATTTCACATGGAATGGCCGAATTAGCTCCGCTACTTATACTTCCATAAATGGAGAGCCGATCACCAATGCTGGGGCGGCAAACTTTGCTTTACCAGGTGCCTATACAGTTAAAATGTTCATGAGTAAAGATGGGAATATAAGTGACTTAGGTCTATCTCAAGGGTTCAATTTGAATTGGTTGGATAGAAACGGAATGGCGGCTGATAAAAATGAAGTTTTCGCATTCCAATCCAAGATAGAATCAAGTCGTAGAAAATTGATTGCAGTAAATAACTACAAGAATAATTTATTTGATAAGATTCAAAAATTGAAAGCTAATACAAGAAATACCCCTGGAACAGACTTATTCCTTCTGGATACTTTGAGGTCTCTTGAGTATGAATTAGCTGAAATTGAAATCTTACTTAATGGAGACAATAGTTTAAGTGAAGAGTTCTTTGACACCCCTCCTTCATTAATGGACAGAATGAATAATACTGTCTGGAACTCTTATTACTCTACAATGGAACCTACTGGAGAGCAATTAAAGAATATCTCTATTATAGATGGAGCTATGGCAGAATTGATAGTTAAGCTTAAGGAAATTAATAAAACTGCAGATAGTGTTTATGCAGAAATATTGAAATCTGGAGCACCCTTTTTAAAAAATACATTGCCAGAATTAAACTAATATAGACAAGGCCGTTTAATCGATAGATAGCTTCTTTTTTGATATCATAATTCGCTAAATTGCGCCCTCATTTGCCGAAATATCGGCTTGTACTGAAAAAAATGAATAAAGATTCCACAAACCACATCCTGTCTTCGAATGAAGAAGATTTTGGAAATGATCACATCAGTAGTAACGCAGAAACTCCGATGAGAGAAGATGCCTTTGATAAGACTGATGAGCAGAAAATAGAAGAAATTAAGGTTCACTTTGAGAAAATCATGGAAACTTTAGGTCTTGATTTAACTGATGACAGCTTAAAAGGAACACCAAATAGAGTGGCAAAAATGTTTGTCAAAGAATTATTTGGAGGACTAAATCCAGAGCGTCAGCCTAAGGCTAGTACTTTTGAAAATAAGTACGAATATGGGGAGATGTTGGTAGAGAAAAACATAGTTGTTTATTCAACTTGTGAGCATCATTTCCTGCCAATAATTGGTCGAGCCCATGTTGCTTATATTTCAGGCGGACGAGTAATTGGATTGAGTAAAATGAATAGAATTGTTGATTATTACGCAAAGAGACCACAGGTACAGGAGCGTTTAACAAAGCAAATTGTTCAAGCAATTCAACATGCCTTAGGAACTGAGGACGTTGCATGCCTTATAGATGCTAAACATTTATGTGTAAATTCAAGAGGTATAAGAGATATCGACTGCTCCACAGTAACTGCTGAATACGGGGGTAAGTTTAAGGAGGATAGCGTCAAGCGCGATTTTTTAGACTATATCAATATGAAAACAAATTTTGAAGCATAATTTCCAATCATGGCTTTGTACCAAGAACAAGAAGTTTATTTATATAATTCCTTAAGTAGAAAGAAAGAAAAATTTGAAGCAATTAACGCTCCAAACGTTGGTCTTTATGTTTGTGGACCTACAGTCTATAGCGATGTCCATTTAGGTAATTGCCGTACTTTTATTTCCTTTGACTTGGTGTATAGATACTTGACTCATCTTGGATATAAGGTAAGGTATGTCCGAAATATAACAGACGCAGGCCACCTAGAAAATGATGCTGATGAAGGCGAAGATAAAATTAGCAAGAAAGCAAGACTAGAGCAAATTGAACCTATGGAAATTGTACAGAAGTACACCTTGGGCTTTCATGAAGTTCTTAGAAAGTTTAACAATAATCCACCTTCTATTGAGCCAACAGCAACGGGTCATATTGTAGAGCAAATTGACATTATCAAAAAGATTATAGATAATGGTCTTGCGTATGTGGTAAACGGATCTGTTTACTTTGATGTGAATAAGTATAACGAAACTAAAGACTACGGTAAATTAAGTGGCAGAAAGGTAGATGAACTAATGAGTGGTTCAAGAGCTCTTGATGGTCAATCTGAAAAAAGAAGTCCTCTGGACTTTGCTATTTGGAAGAATGCGAGCCCGTCCCATATTATGAGATGGAACTCTCCATGGGGTGTTGGATTCCCCGGTTGGCACCTAGAATGTTCAGTAATGAGCACTAAATACTTGGGAGAACAATTTGACATCCACGGAGGTGGAATGGATCTTAAATTCCCACACCACGAATGTGAAATTGCTCAAAATAATGCTGCAAATGGTCACGATGCTGTTAAGTATTGGATGCATGGAAATATGCTTACGTTGGATGGAGCTAAAATGAGCAAATCGACGGGTAACACTTTACTCCCAGAAGAATTATTCTCAGGAGAAACAGCTAAATTGAGTAAAGGTTTTGCGCCAACAGTTGCTCGTTTCTTTATGATGCAAGCTCATTATGGAAGTCAATTAGATTTCAGCAATGATGCGTTAGAGTCTGCTGAAAGAGCATACTTTAGGTTAATGGATGCTTACAATAAAATTGATTCCTTAGAAATCTCAGAAAGCACGGGTGGTTTAGATGTAATTCCTTGGAAGCAGTCTTGTTATGATGCAATGAATGATGATTTCAACTCTCCAATACTCATTGCAAAACTTTTTGAAGCTGTAAAATTCATCAATAGCACTGCGCAAGGTTCTAATCAAATTAGTGAGACAGATAAGATGGAGCTTAAGCTCACTATGAAAGCTTTTATCTTTGATGTTTTAGGTTTAGAAGATGTTGCAGAAGATAAGGATGGTGAAAAGTTAGATGAACTTATTAAAATGCTAATAGAAATGCGCGCTACTGCAAGAGCGGATAAGGATTGGGCACTTTCAGATAAAATAAGAGATCAATTAGTTGAGCTTGGGATTATCCTGAAGGATGGCAAGGAAGGCACTACTTACTCTATTAGTTAGATGAATTGGATCAATAACATATTTGGAAGTTTATTCAAGCTCTTAGTAAAAATATATCAATTAACTATATCCCCATTAACGCCTGGATCCTGCAGACATACTCCATCTTGTAGCCAATACACTGTAGAAGCTATTCAAATTTGGGGACCATGGAAAGGAACATGGATGGGACTTAAAAGATTATCAAAATGTCACCCTTGGGGGACGCATGGGTACGATCCAGTACCCAAAAAATAAATTATATGAAAAGAAGTGTAGTACTTATTGGTCTCTCAGCGCTATTTAGCTGTCAAAATGCAGAAGTAAAATCTTCAGAAAGTGAAGAAACAATAATCGAAAAGATTGAAGTTGTTGATAATGGATTAATTTATCCTCAAGAAACACACTTTAAAAACTTAAGACAACTTACTGCAGGTGGAGATAATGCTGAAGCTTACTTCAGTTTTGATAATACAAAAGCTGTTTTTCAATCCAATAATACAGATTGGGGAGTTGAATGTGATCAAATCTACTACTTTGATATTGAGAAAGCCGATATGATTCATTCTGCACCAAAGATGCTATCAACGGGAAAAGGAAGAACTACTTGCAGCTATTTCCTTCCGGGAGATACCACCATAGTATATGCAAGCACACATTTAGGTGGGGATGCTTGTCCACCAGAACCGAGTAAAGCAGAAGGCTATGTGTGGCCACTTTATTCAAGCTTTGATATTTTTACCGCGGATTTAAACGGAACTATACTAGACACATTGGTATTTAGTGATGCGTACAATGCTGAAGCAACAGTATCACCTACTGGAGATAAGATTGTTTATACATCTACGGAAAGTGGAGATATAGAGCTTTGGACTATGAATATTGATGGTTCAGATAAGAAAATGGTTACTAGCGATTTAGGCTATGATGGAGGTGCTTTTTTTAGTCCTGATGGAACTAAACTAATCTTCAGATCATCTAGGCCAAAAACAGAGGAGGAGATAAAAGAATACAAAGATTTATTAGCAAAAGGCCTAGTAAAGCCAACCAATATGGAACTTTACGTGTGTAATATTGATGGATCAGAATTAACGCAAATAACAGAATTAGGCAATGCTAATTGGGCTCCTTTCTTCCACCCTTCTAGTGAGAAAGTTATTTTTAGCTCAAATCATAAATCAAGAAGAGGATTTCCTTTTAATCTTTTTATGATTAATGTTGATGGAACAGGCTTGGAGCAAATAACTTTTGATGAGCAATTTGACTCTTTCCCTATGTTCAATAAAGATGGATCAAAGTTGATTTTTGCTTCTAACAGAAACAATGGAGGAACAAGGAATACCAATCTTTTTATTGCTGATTGGGTAGATTAGATAGTTATCCTTTTTTGTAAATTTAGGCATGCGCCGATTTTTACTTCTTTGTGCTTTAGTTTTTTGCTTTCAACCTTGTCATTTAAAGGCTCAATATTTTACCCTATCCGCTTACCTATTAGATAAAAATACGAATGAGCCTATTCCTTATGCGAACATTGTATTAAGTCAAAAAAAGCTTGGTCAAATAAGTAATCTTGAAGGATTCTTCAGATTTTCTGGATTAACACAAAATGACAGTCTTGAAATTAGCTTTATAGGTTACGAAACGCTTAAGTTTAAGGTGTATGAATCAATTGGAGACACGATACATATGGCTCCTACAAATAAACTTCTCCCAGAAGCGATTATATATGCTGATGACCTTTTTCTTTATGAACTTATAGCCAAGGCTAAAGAAACAAAGACAAAAAAACTAAGGCAAGCTAAGACTTATTACGCCCTGGACACATGGGCAAACAACACCAAAATTGAATCTTTAGAGTGCTACTATAATGGCACTTATAAATCCTATGATTTAGCCTTTCTAGAACTTAAAAACGGACGTCTAGCAATGGCTCCATTTGAAAATAGATTCTTTATCTCTTCAGAGACTTCAAAGGCCTTGAATCTTTTAAAACTTTTTGACGATAATAGTTATTTCCCAAAACAACCCTTACAGCTCAGTAGAAAAAAGATGGAGAAGGATTATAATCTTCAACTTACTAGAAAGTATAAGGAAAAAGAAAGCACAATTTATAATATCGGCTTTAAGCCAAAAAAGGAAAGTGAAGCCACATACTTTGAAGGAGAATTATGGATAGATTCTAGCTGTTCTTCCATTTTAAAAATTAAATTAATTAAGACTAACAGCCAAACTCATCCATTTTTGCCTGTTGGTAAAATGAAAGAGCTACTGAAGGTGGATCTAGAAATAAATAAGAGTTTTGAACGCATTGATGGAGAGTATTTCATGCAAAGCACCGATTTTATTTACCATCTTAAGTATGTAAAGGATAATGATGAGATAGGGCATGTAAAATCCCAAGCAGTCCTTTATGCCTTTGACTATTCTAATACATTCCAGCTTCCATATTTTGAATTTAGCAAAGGAAACTACGAGGACTATCGGAATATAAATGCTAGTCCATACAATGACTTTTTCTGGAAGAATATTAAGCTTTTTGGTATGTCAAGGTCAGAGCAAAATGAAAGCTTCTTTGCTGAGAACAAATTGAGTATTAATTCTCGAGAAATTTTTCTTAAAAACCCTTATTTCAAAACAGGTTTCCTAGAGCATCCTTACTTATTTTGGTCAAAAAAGCGACTCATATTTAGAGATCAGGGTATTGACTACAGTAAATTCAGCAAGGTAATGCCAATGCATAGGTATGAATTGAAAGCTCAATTATATCTAGACGTTAATACAAATGGCGATAGTATCAATGCATTGACTGCTTCCATCTTTGATCCTTTTCAAAGCTATTATCACTTTCCTATAGACCAAAGAGCTTTAGCGTTCATTAATATTTATTTTGACCTAGTAGAAATGGAGCGTCAGAAATTGGACCAAGAGCTTAAAAAAGTAAACTCCATGTCTGAAATCGATCAGATTTACCAGGAGAGTTCTGAAAAACTCAATATCATGAGTCAGGTGTACTTTAATAGTGTTGACCGCGGAACTAACGAAATAGAACTGAAAAAATATAATGATTTAGTAGTCAGAAAATTGGGAATCGACAATCTAGATTTATTTAAACTGGCAGGTGAAATTGAGAAAGAGAATTAATACCAATTAATTTCTTCCTATTCTTAACGAGTTTGATAAGATTTAATCAATTTGTCATCATCCAATTTAAGTTTTCCGCACTTCAATAATTTGCATGATCCGCTGAACTTTGGTAAATTGAAGTAGGGCTTGAGGGTATCAGCCCCTGGGGCAAATATCAATCACCTAGCAAGACTTTCATTCATAATATAATACACTTACTAGAAAGAATAAAAAGGCTTACTTAGAACAGATATATAGTTTCTCTCCTTGAGGTAGACAGTAATAGGCAAACAGGTCCTTTCCTAAATCTTTCTCCATATCTACTACCTCAACCTTAAAACCTGCCTTTTCCAATCTATCGGGATAATCCTGGCCATACATTCTTACATGATCGTACTGTCCAAAGCGTCTTTTGCGCTCTTCAGGATCTGTTATACTAGGGTCTTCATCAGTCTTTTGGAGATTATTATCCAAGGGTACTTGCATAATGGCTAAACCACCTGGTCTAAGAACTCTCCTTAACTCAGACATACATTGATGATCATCCATAACATGTTCTAAAACATGATTACAAAATACCACATCAAAGCTATCATCAGGGTATTGAATATTATGAATATCCATTTTAACATCAGCAATTGGAGAATCTAGGTCGGCAGTTAAATAATCTAAGTTTTTCATCTTTCTAAACAAACCGTAGAAACATTGCTCTGGTGCCAGATGAAGCATCTTATGAGAGGCGTTAAAGAAATCTGTGTGTTCTTTTAAGTAAAGCCATAAAAGACGATGCCTTTCAAGGCTCATACTTCCTGGAGCTAGAGCATTCTCCCTTTCCCTTCCCTCGTATCCGTAAGGAAACATCTTCTTATACTTTCGACCATCAATAGGATCTTCAAACTTATCTCCCTTATAAATTGCTGCCAATATTGGTCTTACCGCATAACTAGCTCTAATAAGAATTGGTCTTGGAATGCTGTTTAGGGCAAATTTAAATATGGATTTTATCATGCCTCTTCTTTAATTCCTAAAGATTCATAAACATAGTCAAAAGTAGATAGTATATCAGGTTTGCCATCAACTATAGCCACATCATGCTCAAAGTGTGCTGCTGGTTTATTGTCAGCCGTATTAATGGTCCATCCGTCTCTTAGTTGAATGATTCTATGTGTTCCCATAGTAATCATTGGCTCAATAGCTAAGACTAAGCCTTCTTGAAATTTCTTTCCTCTTCCTTGCTTACCATAATTAGGCACTTGTGGATCTTCATGCATTTCCTTTCCTATGCCATGGCCAACTAACTCTCTTACCACACCATATCCATGAGCTTCAGCATGAGATTGAATAGCATGACCCAAATCACCCATTCTATTTCCTGTTCTTAACTGTTCTATCCCTTTGTATAAGCTCTCTTTAGTAACTTTTAAAAGCTTCTTTACCTCAGCAGAAACTTCTCCAACTTCAAAGGTATAGGCATGATCACCGTAATAATCATTAAGAATAGCTCCACAGTCAACACTTATGATATCACCATCTACCAGAGGTTTATCGTTTGGAATTCCATGAACAACGGTTTGATTCACGCTAATGCACAGGGTATTTGGAAAATTATACAGTCCTAAAAAACCTGGTATTGCTCCTTGGCTTCTGATGTAATCTTCTGCAATTTTATCAAGATATAAAGGCGTAACTCCTGGCTTAACTTCCTTAGCAACTACTCCCAATGTACGACTAACAACTTGAGCTGCTGCACGCAACATTTCTATCTCTTCTTTGGTTTTATATTTTATCATTAGAATTTAAAAAAACCTTTCTTCTTTTGCTTTACTGGCTGACTCTCAACCGCAGCAATTCCACTAATAGCTTGATAAACTTCTCCCCAACCTGGAAATCCATTTACATTTCTATCATCGATAAAAATATCAGCATTTATCTTTCTACTTGCTTGCTTTGGATCAAAATCTTCCTCTAAATAACTAGAATTAACTGCATAAAATTCGATACCATTTTCTTTGCAAAAATTTACCGCATCATCTAGCTTTTTGCCATGACGGTAGGTCCACAGTATGAGTCTGTGACCATCTTTTTGTAATTGCAATAAAGTTTCAAAGGCGAATATCATAGGCTTACCTATAGAAGGATATTTATCTTCTACGATAGTGCCATCAAAATCAACTGCTAGGATTTTAGAATCTGTATTCATTTTACAATAATTGATTTACCACTCATTGCCTGGGGCTGTGCTATTTCCATTAACTCTAGCACTGTAGGTGCGACATCTCCTAAAACACCTTCTTTTAATTTTAAATTACCAGCCCCTACAATAAAACATGGCACTGGCTGAGTTGTATGAGCAGTATTAGGGCTACCATCTTTATTAAGCATGCAATCCGAGTTTCCATGATCGGCTAAAATGATAAAACAATAATCATTATCCAAGCCCGCTTTAACTACCGATTCAACGCAACTATCTACAGTTTCGCAGGCCTTAATTGCAGCCTCCATAACTCCTGTATGACCAACCATATCTGGGTTTGCAAAATTTAAGCATACAAAGTCTGCCGACTGATTTTGAAGCTCAACTATTATTTTATCTCTAATCTCAAAAGCGCTCATCTCCGGCTTAAGGTCATATGTAGCCACTTTAGGCGATGGACAAAGAAGTCTTTTTTCTCCATCAAAGGGCGTTTCTCTACCTCCGCTAAAGAAAAAACTTACGTGAGGATACTTCTCAGTTTCTGCAATTCTTATTTGCTTCTTTCCATTCTTCTCTAGTACCTCTCCTAAAGTTTCAGTTAAATTATCCTTTTCAAAAACGATATTAATATTTCTAAAGGAATCATCATAACGCGTCAAGGTCACATAATGCAAGTCTAAAGCATGCATGTTCTGCTCATGGAAATCTTTTTGAGTCAAGGCCATGGTGATTTGCCTTCCTCTATCAGTTCTGAAATTAAAGGAAATCACTACATCTCCCTCTTCAATCAAAGCTTCATTATTAGTAATAAATGAGTGTGGCTTCACAAATTCATCTGTAATCCCTATTGCATAAGAAGATTCAAGCGCTTCAATTGGGGATCCATTATAAACTTTACTAGGATTAACTAATAGATCATAGGCTAGCTTTATTCGCTCCCATCTTTGATCTCTATCCATAGCATAATACCTACCGATGATCGAAGCAATTTTGCAGTTAGAATTAGAACTGCTTAAATAGCTCTCCAACTCCTGGATGTATTTCTTTCCACCTTGAGGATCAGTGTCTCTTCCATCCATAAACGCATGAATATAAGATTGCTCCACACCTGCCTCATCTGCAGCTTTTATTAATGCTATTAAATGATTGATATGAGAATGTACTCCTCCGTCTGAGAGTAAGCCAATAAAGTGTAATTTCTTTTTTCTGCTTCTCGCGATATTAAAGGCTTCAATAAGGGTTTTCTCTAAAGCCAAAGATCCATCTTCTGCTGCCAAGTTTATCTTGACAAGGTCCTGATAGACAATTCTGCCTGCACCAAGATTCATATGACCAACTTCAGAATTGCCCATTTGCCCTTCTGGTAATCCAACAGCTAATCCAGATGCTTCTACTCTAGTATTAGGGTAATCGCTGTAAAGCGAATCAACAAAAGGAGTATGAGCCTTATCTATAGCTGAAACGCTTTTATCCTTTGCGATCCCCCAACCATCTAGGATCATTAATACTGTCTTCTTAGACATTCAATTGACGTTTAAAATTGAGTGTAAAGATACAAAAGCCATATATAATTAGAATACTTTGATGGACCTCTTGAAAGGGTCTGAAATAATCAGTACCTTCTTAGCAAATATTGATAAATTATGAAGAATACTATTAAATTTCTAAGCGTAATTCTAATAAGCTTGAGTTTATTTTCTTGGACCATGATTATTCCTAATCCGAGCATCACTTACTCTTCTGGTGAGGCCGGAAACTCTGTCATTCTATTAGAATTAAATGAGGATGGCACTTATACATACCAAGATCTTTCGTCTCCTAAAAAACCAATTAAATTAAGTGGAACTTATATTAGAAATCCAAATAGAATCAGGCTTGAAAGTACTACTTCTCAAAAATTCCATAACCACTGGAACATTTCTGAAGATGGCAAAATTGCAAAGTCAAGAAAGGGATTAAGCTTTTATTCTTTAATGCGTTTGGATTAGCTTAAAAAACTCAATATCCCTGGTTCAACTTCTTCTGGACTCGTTTTTGGCCTAAAAACTCTGGCGTTTAATTCGCCTTTCAACTCGATTGACTCACCTTCTACTCTAAGCCAAGAGCCTTCTCTAAGACCAAGTACTAATTGATCATTAAAATGGTGAAACTCATTTATCCTTATTTCTCTTGTTTCTCCTTGATGCTTTGAATCTGGTTCTGGGTCTAAATAGTGTGGATTAATGTTGAAATCCAAAAAATTGAGTGCTTTAAAGCTTGGAGGATAAACAATTGGCATATCATTAGTAGTTGATATACTTAGGCCACAAATGTTAGAACCTGCACTTGATCCCATATAAGGAGTGCCCTTTTGACGAACAAGCTCTTTTAAAGTATCCACCAAGTCTAAATCATAGAGCTGCTTCAGCAAAACAAAAGTATTTCCTCCTCCAGTAAATATCCCCTTCGCATTTTTTAAGGCTTTTTTGGGATCACTGAACTCATGCAAACCTTTTACTTTTATTCCGATCTGCTCAAAAGCCTTCCTTGGATACTCAGTATAATCATCATGTGAAATACCACCCGGTCTAGCAAAAGGAATGAAAACTATTTCATCACTAAAGAAGGATTTTACCTCATCCAATAAATACTCCATATAAGCACTGCCATATATCTTGCTTGTGCTTACAACTAAAAGTTTTCTATTTTCCATCCTTCAAATCTTCTTCACTAATTATTGCAGTCCAAATACTCATTATTCCATTGCCATCATTGGCCGTCCAAATTGGGCGAATCACTCCATTTCTTGCATCTATGTTATTGTAGTCTCCAAAAAACAAAAGAGGCTCAGGCTTGAAACTATTCTCACTAATTTTAAACTCATTCCATGAATCACCGCCATCGGCACTCCTGGCTAAATAAACATCAGTATCAGTTCCTCTAGTATCTCTTCTATCATAATAAACCGCATACAAATAACCACTTATTGGATCACATACCATCCAAGTGAAAAACTGATCGGCTTTCTTTTTATCCTTATTAATCCTAATCGGCTTTGACCAAGATTCTCCTTTATCCGTGCTCTTTATAAACCACACATCATAATTTCCTCTTCTATCATCTACCCAATTCACATAAATAGTTCCTCTATTCTCAGATTCACTTTGATCAATTAAAGTAATTGGCATTCCGTTGGCTCGGCCTAAGCCCTTTATATCAATTTCCCAACCGCCTTCAATTTTAGCAATCTCATTTTCAGCGGACCATACTATACCATCACTTGACTTGCTAAAGAAAAGACTTTCACCTAACGCCCAAGTAGCACATACAAATCCATCAGGGTGATAAGCGGGCACAGCGCCTTCAGTTGTAGAATCTCCATCTAAGCAATTACCAGATGTTGTATTGACTTGCAATGGCTTAGTCCAAGATTCTCCTTTGTCACTGGATGAAGAATAAAGAATATTTGATCTATTCTTTCTATCCTTGCTTCCATAAAGGTCAAACTGAGTCCAAGTAGCATGAATGATGTTAGTTTTAGGATCAATGCAAACCCAATGTTTATCTTGATCCTTAGGATGATCTTCTCCCATATAGGAGCCGCTTGTCCAACTCAAACCTTCATCATCTGACCTTTGAACAACAATTCTGTCCAGTATTTTCTCACTTGCCCAGTTAGTCCCTTCAGGATCTGAAAGGTGAAAGTAATAAAAGCTACCTGCCGTATCGGATAATATCACAGGATCGCCCCATACTCCGTATTCAGAACTTAACGAAAAAGAATTCCATGTATGACCAGAATCTGAAGACATATGTACTCTATCAATAATAGATCCAGCAACCTGAATTGCTGGATTAGTTCTTGAAATAGCAATAGATGGCTCTGCAACAGTTCTCTTAAAGGCAGTGTCTTGAATAATTCTAACGTTCTTAAACTGCGATACTCCTATTAAAGGAAGGGACAGTAGGATGCAAATAAATATTCTCATTTGGGTAATTTTACCTCAAAGGTAAGCAGAAGAATTAGTCTTACCTTTGGTAAAAACGCAACATTATGAGGCCTTTATTACTTTTTAGCCTTCTTTTTGTATTCAGTGGTTTTTCTGAAACCAAAAAGCATGACTTTCATGTTTCCATTTGCTTTTGTGAACTGAAACCAGAAAATAATGATTTTGAATGCTATCTCAAAGTATTTAAGGATGATTTAGAGATGCTTAAAATTGAGCCGAACAGAGAGATGAATGAAGAACAACTTCTAAAAACTTACTTTAAAGCTATTGATGATCAAAAACATTTGCAGCTAAACTTTATCGGGCAAGAGACTGAAACTGAGTTAGAGTACCTTTATTTCGAATTAAAATATGAGAAACTACCTTCTAGTTTAATGGTTGAAAACACATTCTTTTTTGGTATGTTTAAAGATCAATCTAATATTGTGACATTGAAAATTGATGATAAAACTTATTCCAAACATCTTTCTTATTACAATAGATATGCAACCTTTAAGATTACAGAATAATGGGAAGTTTTAATACTTATTTAAGGCTTGGATTTGATCATATCACTGCATTTGCAGCTATTGATCATATGCTTTTTTTATTAGCGCTTATCGCGATTTACCAACCTAAGAATTGGCTAAAGGTATTTTGGGCGATCAGTATTTTCACCTTGGCACACAGTATAAGTCTTATTGTATCTGCATTTGATATATTCACAGTAGACAAAGCTCTCATAGAATTTCTTATTCCTGTAACAATTGCGTTTACTTCACTTTTCAACTTAAGTTCAGCAGGGCAGAATCAAAATTCTAAAATGAAATATTGGTTGTCTTTAGTATTTGGACTCATCCATGGTTTTGGATTTTCAAATTACTATTCGATTTTAGTCACAGATGAATCTAATTTCTGGCAAGCTCTTTTACCCTTTAACTTAGGTGTGGAATTGGGACAACTTGTGATTGTAGCCATCATTTTGTTCCTCATCATTTTATTTCAAAACCTTCTTAGAATTAAGAGGCGAGACTGGATTCTTATAATGAGCGGTGTTTCTTTAGGTATAAGCTTATTAATGTGCCTTGAGAATTGGCCATTCTAATTGTTTCCAATAACTATTGATAGTCAATGTCAATACTTCCCTTTCATTCTTACTGAATTATTTACTTTAGCCAGCCTTGAATATAAAACTTATGAATAAATTATTTGGATTCCTTTTTCTCCTAGTGAGCATTAGCCTTAGCGCACAGAACACTAATCAGTCAAAGTTTAAGCAACTTTACGAAGAGTTGCCAACACCAAATATGTATAGAACCGGTGGAGGTGCTCCAGGATCTTTTTATTATCAGCAGAAAGCTGACTATAAAATGGAGATCACACTAGATGATGCTACACAAAAAATAAATGGAGAAGAAGTAATTTCTTACACTAATAATTCTCCGGATGCTCTTGAATATTTATGGATTCAATTGGACCAAAACAAAAGAGCAATTGAGTCTCCTTCTCAAGTTATTAAGCATGGAAAAATGTCTAATAAGATGAGTTATTACTCATTGAAAGATTTATACTACAACTTTGATGGTGGCTTTAAAATAGATTATGTTAGAGGTGCAGACGATGAAGATTTAGACTTCTTTGTGAATAATACGATGCTCAGGATTAATCTTGAAAAGCCCCTAATGTCAGGCGAGACTTTTGAGATTAAAATGAAATGGTGGTATAATATTAATGATCGTATGCAAATTGGTGGCCGATCTGGCTATGAATACTTCAAAGACGAAGATAATTACCTCTATACAATTGCACAGTTCTTTCCAAGAATGGCTGTGTACAGTGATGTTGAAGGATGGCAAAACAAGCAATTTCTTGGTACAGGTGAGTTTACGTTGCCTTTCGGCGATTACGATGTTATCCTCAATGTGCCTGAAGATCATATTGTAGGATCAACCGGCGAACTTCAAAATCCTGAAGAAGTTCTGACTAAAAAACAATTAGAACGTTTAGAACAGGCTAGAAACAATACGGAAGATCCTGTAATGATTGTAAATCAACAGGAAGCTGAAAAAGCTGAGAAAAAACATAAAAAGGAGTTAAAAGCATGGCACTTTAAGGCTGAGAATGTAAGAGACTTTGCCTTCGCTTCTTCTAGAAAATTTATTTGGGATGCAATGGCTGTCAAATTTGGTGATCGCACAGTTATGGCCATGTCTTACTATCCAAAAGAAGGAAATCCTCTTTGGGAACAGTATAGTACAAGAGTAGTCGCTCATACATTAAAAGTTTATAGTAAGTATACATTTGACTACCCATACTCTAAGGCCATTTCTGTTCATACGGATAGGATTGGTATGGAATATCCCATGATATGCTTTAATGGAGGTAGACCAGAAGCGGACGGAACCTACTCTCAAAACACCAAATACGGAATGATTGGTGTTATAATTCACGAAGTAGGACATAACTTTTTTCCAATGATTGTTAATAGTGATGAAAGGCAATGGACATGGATGGATGAAGGCTTAAATACTTTTGTTCAATACCTAACAGAGCAAGAATGGGATGTTGACTACCCTTCTAGAAGAGGACCTGCCTATAAAATAACTGACTATATGATGTCTTCTCCAGAAGATTTAATGCCAATAATGACCAACTCAGAGTCTATTCTTCAGTTTGGAAATAATGCCTATGGCAAACCTGCAACCGCATTAAATATTCTGAGAGAAACTGTAATGGGAAGAGAGCTTTTTGATTACAGCTTTAAAAAGTATTCTGAAAGATGGATGTTCAAGCACCCTACACCTGCAGATTTCTTTAGGACAATGGAAGATGCTTCAGGAACGGACTTAGATTGGTTTTTTAGAGGATGGTTCTACACAACGGACTATGTAGATATATCTCTTGAATCTGTAAAGCATTTCACCTTTCAAGAAAATAGTTTAGATGCTAAAAATGCAAGACTCAGAAAAGAAGCGGAAGATCAAAAAGCTAAGTTTATTGGTTATCAAAGAAACAAAGTTGAATTCAGTGGAAAAACGATAGTGGATTCTAAGCCTGCAGAAACTAAGGATTTCTATAATGAAAATGATGCTTATGAAGTTTATGCGTCAGATAAAATCACTTTTGATAAAAAGTATGAAAATCTAAGTGAGGAAGAAAAAGCAATTGTAGATATGAATAGCAACTACTATGAACTCAGCTTTCTGAATAAAGGTGGACTAGTAATGCCTGTTATACTGTCCTTCACATTTGCTGATGGATCAACACAAGTAATAAGAATACCTGCTGAAGTATGGTTGCGCTCAGAAGAGAGATTCTCAAAAGTATTTACCTTTGATAAAGAAGTGGTTAATGTTGAGCTAGATCCCTATTTGGAGACTGCTGATACTGATCGCTCAAATAACTATTGGCCAGAAAGAAATATTCCTTCAAGATTTGAATTGTATAAATCCAATAATTTTAAAGGACAAAATCAAATGCAGAAAGCAAAATAAAAAAAGAGGCCAATGGCCTCTTTTTTTATATCATAATAGGTTCTGCTCTAGTGTTCTTGGATATACTGAATCTTATCTCCAGCTCCTATTCCATATTTTTCACAATAACCACCAATTACCTCTAAAACATATAAAGCAGGTCCTGTTGAAGGTAATGATTGATCATTTAAAGGTTGGGCCTTTTCTTGGATACTTACAATTTCAAAGTCTCTATTGATATAAATTATATCAAGAGACACATAAGTATTTCGCATCCAAAAGGATTGCTGCTTTTGTGTTCCCATCAAAAAGAGCATTCCAGTAGATTCATCCATACTTTTTCTAAACATCATTCCGTATGCCTTTTCATCTAAGGTCTCCGCAATTTCTATATCAATAGTCTGAATTGTATCTCCAGATGTTTTAGAAATAAAAGCTAGATCTCCTTCATCTCTGAACTTAGGTTCATAGGATGTTTTTTTTGTAGCACTTTCACTCACATTTTGATTAGGAAGTACATTGATTAATATAAAAGCACCTATTGCAAGAAAGAGTACAATACCTCCAATTTTTCGCATTTTATTCATTTTCAACCTTCTTTGAAATAATCATCATTGTTAAACCTATCAACACTAAAGGTATACTCAATTGTTGTCCTAAATTTAAATTCATTGTAGCCTCATTAGCCACTTGAATCTCTTTTAAGAATTCAATAAAAAACCTAAATCCAAAAAGCAAAACTAGGAACATTCCAAACAAGAAGCCTCTCCTCTTCCTTACTTTCGTATTGTAAAAGAACCACATCAAGATTAAAAATATTAAAAGATATGCCATAGCCTCAAACAATTGAGTAGGTCCTCTAGGCACTCCTAAAATCTGGACATGAGCCAAATAGGTCTTGGCATCATCCCATATAATGGTAAAACCATCAGGAAACAGAATATTAATATTCTCAGAACTAAAATTATTGATGTTAGACGCTATACTCCTTCGTATAAAATTTTCTAATCCAGCTGCATTGCCTTGAGCGGAGCCATCAAATTGAATTTGCAAATCATAAATAGGATACACTATAGAATCAGTGATGTACTCATCATCAGTTTCAACAAAATGTATTTCTTTTATATAATCAGCAAAGTTGTCTTCTATAAACTCCCTGCTATCAGAAACAAAAACTGTTTGAAAAGAAGAGTTTCCAACAGCACCATAAATTTCACTATTAAAATAATTTCCAAGCCTTATAAAAACAGCAGCCAATGCAACAGTAATCACAAGTCTATCCAGCATCCAAAGCATAGACTGTTTAAACTTCAGTTCTTTCTTGGCATATAAATAAACTGATATAATAATAGCAATAGCGGCTCCGTGAGAAGCTAATCCACCTTTCCAAACTTGAAATATTTCTCCAATATTCTGTGAATAATAATCCCACTGATAAAAAAAGACGTGTCCTAATCTTGCTCCTACAACCGTAGCAATAACTACATAGGTAAGAAGGGTGTCAAGTTTTGATTGAGGAACATTGGCTTTCTTGAAGATTGACTTCATTAAATAGTAGCCGGCAACAAATCCTAGCGCAAACAACAGACTATAAAACCTGAGGCTTATTGGACCAATTTCAATGGCCTTTGCGAAATCCCATGTAAATGTTAAAAACATAATAATTTTTCCCGTATTAAATCTAAAAGACAAAGATGCTAATTTACTTTAAGGCTGAAAGCCCAGCTTTAGCTTTTTGATGAATTCCATCATAAAATGGATAAGACTTAACATCTAAACATGCCTTATAATAAAATTCTGCTCCCTTTGAATTACCAAAATATCTTTCCATATCACCTGCCTTTAATAAGGAGTTTCCTAGCGCAAAGGTCGGTGAAACAAGATCAATATTAACCGCCCTCTTAAAGCTTATTAATGCTTCCATATTCAAATTCAAAGACTCCTGACAACGTCCTAACCTATAATAATATTCTAATTTTTCATGAGAAAAAGCACAGCAATCTTCTAACTTATTACTTTCAAGATAAACTAGAGCCTCTTTATATTGGCCCGCATCAAAAAGTATTCTAGCCCTAATTAGAACAATATTGAATCCTCTTTCAGCTTCTCTTAATGCTTGTAGGTCCGCTCCTTTATCTGTCTTTCCTTCACTTAATATCCTAGTGCGTAATAATTCAGTTTCTTTTGAATTTCCAGCTAAGAGCTCAGACCATGCCAAATATCTTAGTGAAGATTTAAGATAATCATCATTAGTACGACTGGCAATGAAAGAATTTAAACTCTTTTTAGACAATTCATAATCAGTAGAAACAGCAATCTTACCAAGGTAATAGTCTAGGTAGTTATAGTCAGCATATTCTTTGCCTTTCGGCCGATTTTGAACTCTCTTTACTGCTAGCTGAGCCTTTCCATCTTTATAGTCCATTCTGCTTTGCATAAAAACCATAAAACTACTGGATTCCCAATTCAAGCCAAGCTTCTCAGGACTATTATCGCTCCGATCGTTTAACTGAAAATCCATAAATGAAAATACGAATCCATAATAATCTTTGAGATAAGAATATTCTTCACTTTCTGAGACTTTATAATAACTATTGGAAATCATTTTCATTCCTTGCTGTATATCGGCATTGAAGCCAAATATTTTAGCTGTCGTTTTAAAATCATCAGGCAGACTCCCTAAACTGGCATATAGTACACCAAGCTCCATCCCATTTGGAGCGAATTCCGGAAAGTCCGAGTAGCCATCACTTAAGTGATTATAGGACTTTAAAAAATTCCATGCAGCATTAAAGTAATTTTCATAACGTCCTTCAAGAACTGCCTGAGCTAAATACAACTGCCCAATATATATTTCTTTAAAAGGCTCTGAATCCGGTAGTGATTCAAGGCGTTTAATATACTTAGAGGTACTATCCAATTTTGAATCAAGGAATCCTGGATTGTCTATCACAAAGGCTCTTAAGTAAATTTCAGCTGCTAAAAGATAATCAAGATTTAAATCCTCAGGTCTAGTCTTTTTAAGCTGCCAGGCCTTAGTCTTAAACTCAGAAAACTTCATTTCTATTAACAACGAATGTAGTTCCTTAAATTTCTGATCAAAAACAAGACTCTGAGCCCCTAAGTTGAGACTAAAAAAAACACTGATTATAAGGAAAGTATTTTTCATAAAAAAAGGGATCATAGATCCCTTTGTCTTTAAGTTATATGAAAATTAGGACTTAGCCAATTTAGCAAAAAGCTTTTCCATTTTCTCTTCTTCTTCTCTTGCCAATTCTGGATCAACTAAAACTCTACCAGAATGCTCATCGGTGATAATCTTTTTTCTAGCAGCAATTTCTAATTGCTTTTGAGGTGGAATAGTAAAGAAAGAACCACCTGAAGCGCCACGTTCAACAGCAACAACTCCTAATCCATTCTTAGCACTATTTCTAATTCTTCTATATGCATTTAGTAATCTATCTTCAACTGTCTTTGCATACTCTTCAGATTTAACTATTAAAGCTTCTTCCTCTTTTTGAGTCTCAGACATAATAGACTCCAATTCACCTTGCTTAAAATCAAAATGAGATTTTCTTTCGGCTAATTTAGTTTCAGAAATAGACATTGCCTCTTTCTTATGGTCAATCTTAGCCTTAAATTCTCTGATTCTCTTTTCTGCCAATTCCATTTCAAGTTCTTGAAACTCAATTTCCTTAGACAATGCATCAAATTCTCTGTTATTTCTAACATTCTTTTGTTGCGAATTATATCGAGCAATTTTCTCTTCAGAATCCTTAATAAGAGTTTTCTTATTACTGATTTGAGTGTCCAATTCTTCTAATTCAGTTTTGAATTTCTCTAGTCTAGTTTCTAGTCCAGTAATTTCATCCTCTAGGTCTTCAACTTCTAATGGAAGTTCTCCTCGGATATTTCTAATCTTATCGATTCTTGAATCAATAAGTTGAAGATCATAAAGTGCGCGTAGTCTATCTTCAACAGTAACTTCTTTAGCCATAGAGCTTATAAGTAATTAATCGGGTTCGTGTTTGTCTCCGTTTTAAGGAATGCAAAATTAGGGAATTTTTTGCATAGTTTTTCAGAAAGTAGGTCTATTGTGAATTGTTCATTTTCATAATGTCCAATATCTGCAATAATAATCTGGTTTTCAGCTTCAAAAAACTGATGATATTTAAAATCTGAGCTCAGGAATAAATCGGCCCCGAGCCTTTTAGCATTGCTTAATAAGAAGCTCCCAGAGCCCCCACACCATGCGATTTTTTGAACTTGGTCTTTAATCGGAGAAGTATAACGTACTACGCCTCCAAATTCCTTTTTTATGTGCTTTAAAAAATCAAGTGTATACATTGGTTCCTTCAAAAGTCCAATCATTCCAGAGCCAATAAAAGAATTTTCATTGAGCAATGGGATTAAATCATAGGCAACTTCATCATAAGGATGCGCATTTTTAATGGCATTTAGAATTGACCTTGACAAATGAGATGGTATTAAGAACTCTTGTTTTAGTTCGTCGCCTATTTCATGCTTACCAATTTCGCCTATACTAGGTGTGCTATTCTCTCCAGGCGTATAGGAGCCTTTTCCTGTTGATTCAAAGGAGCACTCGCTATAATCTCCAATAGATCCACCACCGGCTTTAAAACAAGCATTCGCTACTTCTTTAGAATCACCCTCTGGAGTAAAAACCACCAATTTTAATAAACCTCCTGTTTTAGGACTTAATATTCTTGGTTTTTCGATGCCTAATTTTTGAGCAATTTTTGCATTAACACCCTCTTGGACATTATCCAAATTGGTATGGATTGAATACAAAGCTATATCATTTTTAATAGCTAAGAGTATTGCTCTTTGGGCATCCGTATCAGGGTTTAGTCTTTTTAACCCACTAAAAATAATTGGGTGATGACTGACAATCATAGAACAGCCTCTTCCGATTGCCTCTTCAACCACCAGTTCAGTAATATCTAGACAAATCAGAACAGAATCTACCTCAAAATTTGGATCCCCGACCAACAGCCCAGAATTATCGTAAGATTCTTGAAGCGCTAGTGGAGCTATTTGCTCTAGATAATTTGTAATTTCTTTAATCTGCATTGGACCAAATTAATGAAAGTATTGAGTAATAAAAATAAAAAAGCCCTTCTAATTAAATCAGAAGGGCTTTTATTCTATCGATTAAGAAATCTTACTTAGATCCTTTTTCGTCTTTTTCCATTTGCTCTTTAAGAGCAGATAAAGCGTCGATGTCACCTAAGGTAGAACGCTCATTGTTAGACTGAATTTTCTTTACAGTCTGACTTGTAGCTTTACGTTCTTCTTGAACTTTCTCAGCAGCAACTTTCTTGTGTAACTCAGTATGAGAAACTACAATTCTACGGTTGTCTTTGTTAAATTCAATAACCTTAAAGTCAATCTTATCTCCTTTAGTAAGAGTTGTTCCGTCTTCTTTAACAAGGTGACGAGCTGGAGCAAAAGCTTCAATACCGATGTTTGCGAACAATACGCTAGCACCTTTATCTACCATCTCAGTAATTTCACCTTCCATTACAGAACCTTCTTCCATAAGAGTAGCATAAGTATCCCAAGGATTCTCTTCTACTTGCTTATGACCTAAACTAAGTCTTCTGTTCTCAACATCAATATCAAGAACAACAGCTTCAAGAACAGCTCCAATTGAAGTAAATTCACTTGGGTGTTTAACTTTCTTAGTCCAGCTTAAGTCAGAAATATGGATTAATCCATCAATACCTTCTTCTAACTCGATAAATACACCAAAGTTTGTGAAGTTTCTTACAGTTCCTTTATGCTTAGAACCAGAAGGGTATTTAGTAGTAATATCAGTCCAAGGATCTGGAGTCATTTGCTTGATACCAAGAGACATTTTGCGCTCTTCTCTATCAAGTGTAAGAACTACAGCTTCCACTTCATCACCTACATTTACGAAATCTTGTGCGCTTCTTAAGTGCGTAGACCAGCTCATTTCACTTACGTGAATAAGACCCTCAACACCAGGAATCACTTCAACAAAAGCACCGTAATCTGCGATTACAACAACTTTTCCTTTTACTTTATCACCAACTTTAGTTTCAGCATCAAGCTTATCCCATGGATGAGCTTCAAGTTGCTTAAGACCTAATTGGATTCTTGTCTTATCCTCATCAAAGTCAAGGATTACAACATTCATTTTTTGATCAAGCTCAACCACTTCAGATGGATGATTGATACGGCTCCAGCTAAGATCAGTAATGTGGATTAATCCATCAACACCACCTAGGTCAATAAATACTCCATATGAAGTAATGTTTTTAACAACACCCTCAAGTACTTGACCTTTCTCTAACTTACCAATAATCTCCTTCTTCTGCTCTTCAAGGTCAGCCTCGATAAGAGCTTTGTGAGAAACAACAACATTCTTAAATTCATGATTGATCTTAACAATCTTGAATTCCATCTTCTTGTCTACGTAAGCATCGTAATCACGGATTGGCTTAACATCAATTTGAGAACCTGGTAAGAATGCTTCAATACCAAATACATCTACGATCATACCACCTTTAGTACGACATTTAACGTAACCATTAACGATCTCTTCTGTATCATGAGCTTCATTAACTCTATCCCAAGCTTTAATAGCTCTTGCCTTACGGTGAGATAAAACTAATTGGCCGTCCTTGTCTTCTTGCTTGTCAATAAGAACTTCAACGTTATCACCAATTTTCAACTCAGGATTATATCTGAATTCATTTAATGAGATAACACCTTCAGATTTATAACCTATATCAACAATCGCTTCACGATCTGTCATATTGATTACTTCACCTTCAACTACGGCATGCTCATCAATAGTTGTAATAGTCTCCTCATACAACTTTGTTAATTCGTCTTTTTGCTCTTTTGATCTAGATTTTAATCCAAATTCAAATTCGTCCCAATCAAACTCAGCTGGTTCTTCAACCGCCGCTGGCTCTTCAACTGCAACTTCTTCAACAATAGCTTCTGGAGCAGCCTCAACAGCAACTTCTTCAACTGAAGTTACTGCTTCTTCAGCAACGACTTCTTTAGTTTCTTCAGTAGCAACTACCTCTTTAGGAGTTGGCTCTGACTTTGATTTTTCTACTTTAGCCTTAGGCTTAGCAGCTTTTTTGTTTTCTTCTGACATATGCAGAACTTAATTTGTATTCCTGTTTCTATTTAGACTTTATCGCGGCAATAAAATCAGGAAGGTGTTATGATTTTTAAATAAGCCTTTTTGTTAGTCTCATACTCCGCGCAAAAAGGGCAGCAAATGTAATAAATATTCTTCTAAATACGGACTTCAACTCTTTGAATTTTTGAAGACTAAATCGCGAAAGCGAAAACATAAAAAAAGCCGCCAACAGGCAGCTTCTTTTTCAATTTTTAATTGAGATTAATTCTCAAATCTTGCTTTTAAATCTGCAGTAGTAGTACTACCTGGTCTTTCAATCGGGAAACCTAAAGCTCTATCCCAAATAAGGCTAGATAAAGTTCCTAATGATCTTGACACTCCAAATAAAACAGTATAAAAATCATATTGGGTTAACCCATAATGCATTAGTAATTGACCAGAGTGCGCATCTACATTAGGCCAAGGATTCTTAACCTTACCTGTAGATTGTAGAATTTCAGGAACAACTTCGTATACCCTACTTACTATCTGGAATAACTCGCTATGAGGCATATGCTTCTGAGCAAATTCTCTTTGTGCTGTATATCTTGGGTCTGTTTTTCTTAAAACTGCATGACCAAATCCTGGAATAACTTTTCCTTCCTTTAAAGTCTTTAAGCAATAGTTTGCAATTTGCTCTTTAGAAGGTAATCCTCCACCTAGTTCGTCTCTCATTGCTAAAGTCCATCTAATAACTTCTTGATTAGCTAAGCCGTGTAATGGGCCTGCCAAGCCATTCATACCTGCAGCAAATGATTGGTAGCAATCAGAAAGGGCAGAACCTACTAAATGAACGGTGTGAGCAGAAACATTTCCACCTTCATGATCTGCATGAATTGTCATATAAAGTCTTAGCAACTCTTTGAACTCCTCATTTTCAAATCCAAGCATATGAGCAAAGTTACCAGACCAATCTAATTTAGCATCTGGTTCAATATGGTCACCATTATGATAAATTCTTCTGTAGATATAGGCGGCAATTCTTGGTAGTCTTGCAATTAAATTCATTGCATCTTCAAAGGTTGGCTCCCAATATTCTGACTTATGAATACCTGCTCTGTATGATTTCTGGAATTCAGACTCTGTTCTTAGAGCCATAATACCAGTTACAAACTGAGTCATTGGGTGAGTAGTCATTGGTAGAGCATCAATAACCTTAAATACATGAGGCGGCACCGTAGATCTTCTTGCCCAATTATTACTTAATCTTCTTACTGAATCGTCATCCGGAAGTTCATCAAAAAGCATAAGGTAAAATACCCCTTCAGGTAAAGGTTCTTCTCCACCAGGGTAAGCAGGCAATTTCTCCTGTAGCTCAGGAATACTATAACCTCTAAATCTAATTCCCTCTGCAGGATCCAATTTAGAAGTTTCAGTAATTAAAGCAGGCATACCTCTCATACCTCCGTATAATTGGCTCACTTTAATTTCACCTAGAACTTTATCACCATATTCAGCAATAAAATCTTTAACCTCCTTCACGTTGGTTTCAACTTTACTCCTGAAATGCTCTTTTAACTTATCCATCCTATTTCTTTCTTAAGTATTTAAAATTCTTTCCAATAAACTTAGCATCATCACCAAGCATCTCTTCAATTCTCAATAGTTGATTATATTTAGCCATTCTATCACTTCTAGACGCCGATCCTGTTTTAATTTGACCAGTATTTAAAGCAACCGCTAAATCTGCAATTGTACTATCTTCCGTTTCCCCACTTCGGTGACTCATCACGCAAGTGTAATTATTTGTTTGAGCCATCTGCACCGCCTCAATAGTTTCTGTTAAGGTACCAATTTGGTTCACTTTAACAAGAACAGAATTGGCAACACCCTGTTCAATTCCTTTGGCAATTCTTTCTGAATTTGTTACAAAAAGATCATCTCCAACTAATTGACACTTATCGCCTATTGCCTTTGTTAATTTCTCCCAAGCTTCCCAATCATCTTCATCAAGACCATCTTCTATACTTATGATAGGATATTTATTAACCCATTCAGTCCAATACTCTACCATTTGATCACTAGACAGCTTTCTGCCATCTGAGCTTTTAAAATGGTATACTTTCTCATCTCTATCATAGAACTCTGAAGCCGCAGCATCCATAGCTATAAATACATCCTCTCCCGCAGTAAAGCCTGCACGATCAATTGCTTTTAGAACTATTTCTATTGCTTCTTCATTAGACTTTATATTAGGAGCAAAGCCACCTTCGTCTCCAACATTAGTACTATAACCACTTTCCTTAAGAACTGCCTTTAGGTTATGGAATATTTCTGTTCCCATTCTCAAAGCATGACTAAAGGTTTCTGCCCCTACAGGCATAACCATAAACTCTTGAAAGTCTATTGAATTATCTGCATGCTCACCACCATTCAAGATATTCATCATTGGAATAGGGAGTGTTACAGCACTTACACCTCCAATGTAATTATAAATACTTTGACCTGTTGAGCTTGCGGCAGCTTTAGCAACTGCCAAAGAAACTGCAAGAATAGCATTAGCCCCTAAGTTAGCTTTATTTGGGGTAGCATCCAACTCGATCATCGTTCTATCTATAGCCGATTGATTACAAATGTGCATCCCAATAATTTCCTCGGCAATTGGTCCGTTTACATTGGCAATGGCCTTTTGTACGCCTTTACCCATGTATTCTGCTCCACCATCTCTCAATTCTACAGCTTCATGTGCCCCTGTTGATGCACCAGAAGGAACTGCCGCCCTTCCAAAATGACCGTCATCAGTTACAACATCAACTTCAATAGTAGGATTACCTCTACTATCAAGGATTTGTCTAGCATGTACGTTACTTATATATGACATCTATTTTTTATTTTTTGACATTAATGCTACAAAATCATCGAACAAATATGTAGAATCATGAGGACCTGGATAGGCCTCAGGGTGATATTGCACACTAAATACATCCTTATCCTTTAATTTAATTCCGGCTACAGTTCCATCATTCAAATGTTGGTGTGTTAGAATTATTGAGTCATCTTTTTCAACATCCTCCATACTCACAACAAATCCATGATTCTGAGTTGTAATTTCACCCAAGCCTGTGCTTAAATTCTTTACAGGATGGTTGATTCCTCTGTGCCCACTGTGCATTTTAAAAGTACTTAAGCCTTTCGCTTGCGCGATCAATTGATGACCTAGACATATTCCAAAAACAGGCAGACCTGCATCAATCATTTCCTTTACTAAGCTAATAGTATCGCCCATAGCTGCAGGATCTCCTGGGCCGTTAGATATGAACAAGCCATCCGGCTCCCAATCTAGCATTTCTTTTAAGCTTGAGTTCATTGGAAAAACCTTCATTCGAACTCCTCTTTTCTCAAAGTTTCTAAGAATATTCAGCTTGATTCCAAGATCAAGAACAGCCATTTTAAGAGGGGCATCTTCTGCACCAAGCTCATGAGCATTTTCAGTAGTCACTTTGCTTGAAAGCTCAAGTCCTTCCATAGAAGGCACCTCTTTAAGTTGAGCTCTTAGGCCATCGATATTCTCAATATCAGTAGAGATAATGGCATTCATAGCACCTTTATCTCTGATATGTCTAACTACTGCTCTAGTATCTACATCACTGATTAACACCTTATTTTGTTTATCAAAATAGTCATAAAGAGAACCATCAGCTCCAGTTCTAGAAAATTTCTCACTGAAGTTTTTACATACTAGACCAGCTATTTTTATAGAATCAGATTCTACTTCTTCATCCTTAACACCATAGTTACCTATGTGAGCGTTAGTTGTTACAATAATTTGTCCTAGATAACTTGGATCGGTAAAGATCTCCTGGTAGCCTGTCATACCGGTATTAAAACATACTTCTCCGGTAGTTGTCCCGTTCAAGCCTGTAGCCTTACCCCAAAAAAGGGTACCATCTTCTAGAATTATTACTGCTGCCTTTCTTGCTTGGTAAGTCATTTCTTGTTTAATATTTTTCAAATTTAGGATAGAAATTCAGATGTCAAAAAAAAAGGATAAAAACAGTTATTGTTTTTATCCTTTTTTTTTTGACATATAAGTTCTCAACTATTATTCTTTGTTAGTCTCGTCCTTAGTTTCTTCAGTTGCAGTCTTAGTGCTTTCCTCTACTTGCTCTACAACCTCTGTTGCTTTTGCCTCCGTCTTCTTAGCACCTCCAGCTCTACGACTTCTTTTCTTAGTCTTAGCAGTATCTTTTCCGCTAGTGTAGATTTCGTTATAATCAACCAACTCAATCATACACATTTCAGCGTTATCACCTAAACGATTTCCAGTTTTAATAATACGAGTATATCCACCTGGTCTATCACCAACTTTAGCAGCTACATCTCTAAAAAGTTCAGCAACAACCTCTTTTTGCTTTAGATGACTAAAAACAACTCTTCTGCTGTGAGTAGTATCAGTCTTAGACTTAGTAATCAATGGCTCCACAAACGCCTTAAGCGCTTTTGCTTTTGCAACAGTAGTATTAATTCTTTTATGCTCAATTAAAGAGCAAGCCATATTAGAAAGCATTGCCTTTCTATGAGCTATGGTACGTCCTAAATGATTTACTTTTTTTCCGTGTCTCATTTGTCCTTATTCCTTGTCTAATTTATACTTAGAGATATCCATACCAAAATGAAGTCCCTTTCCTTCAACCAACTCATCAAGTTCAGTTAATGATTTCTTACCAAAGTTTCTGAATTTCATCAAATCACTTTTAGTAAAAGTCACTAGATCACCTAGAGTATCAACTTCTGCAGCCTTAAGACAGTTCAAAGCTCTTACACTAAGATCCATATCTACTAACTTAGTCTTAAGCAATTGACGCATATGAAGAATCTCTTCATCATAATTATCAACTTCAGAAGTCTTGTTGTCTTCAAGTGCAATTCTCTCATCGCTAACCAACATAAAGTGGTGAATAAGAATCTTTGCAGCCTCAGTTAAAGCCTTCTTAGGATGAATACTACCGTCAGTTTGAATATCCAAGATTAACTTTTCAAAGTCAGTCTTTTGTTCAACACGATAATTCTCAATACTATATTTAACATTCTTGATTGGAGTATAAATAGAATCCAATGCTATTGTTCCTATTGCAGCTCCAGCCTTTTTGTTCTCTTCTGCTGGCACATATCCTCTACCTTTTTCAATGGCTAGTTCCATGTTCAGCTTCACAGAAGCATCCATATTACAAATCACTAAATCTGGGTTTAGAACCTGAAAGCCTGTGATAAACTTAGCTAGATCACCAGCAGTAAGTTTGTCTTGACCGGAAATAGTAGCAGAGATCTTCTCTTCTTCTTGATCCTCAATCTGACGCTTAAAACGTACTTGCTTTAAATTCAAGACTATTTCAGTTACATCTTCTACTACTCCTTTTATAGTAGAGAACTCATGTTCTACACCATCAATACGAACAGAAGTAAATGCAAAACCTTCTAATGAAGATAACAACACTCTTCTAAGTGCGTTACCAACTGTTAAACCATAACCTGGCTCTAGAGGTCTAAATTCGAACTGGCCTTCTGTTTCAGAGGCGTGATTCATTATAACCTGATCAGGCTTTTGGAAGTTTAATATTGCCATAACAAATGAAAATGTTATTAATTAAATTAATTACTTAGAGTACAATTCTACGATAAGCTGCTCCTTGATTTTCTCAGGGATTTGGGCTCTCAATGGTGTACTTAAGAACGTACCTGTCATGTTAGAGCTGTTCCACTCTACCCATTCGTACTGATCTTGACGAGCTGATAAAGCTGCCTCTATAACCTGAAGAGACTTAGACTTTTCACGAACTCCGATAACATCACCTTCTTTTACAGAATAGCTTGGAATATTCACCAATTCACCGTTTACAGTGATGTGTCTATGAGACACCAATTGACGTGCTCCACTACGAGTAGGTGCTATACCCATTCTGAAAACAACATTATCTAATCTTTTCTCGCAAAGTTGTAATAAAACTTCACCAGTAATTCCCTTACTACTATTAGCCTTTTCAAACATATTAGAAAATTGTCTTTCAAGGATACCGTAAGTATACTTTGCTTTCTGCTTCTCCATCAACTGGATTGCATATTCAGACTTCTTACCTCTTCTCTTTGAAACACCATGCTGTCCTGGAGGATAATTCTTCTTTTCAAAAGCACTATCTGGACCAAAGATTGGATCACCAAACTTTCTTGCAATTTTCGATTTCGGGCCTGTATATCTTGCCATTTCTTAGCTCTTATTATGCTTAAACTCTTCTTCTTTTCGGAGGACGACATCCATTATGTGGCATTGGAGTCACATCAATGATTTCTGTTACCTCTACTCCAGTGTTGTGAATGCCTCTTATAGCAGACTCACGACCATTACCTGGACCTTTTACGTATACTTTTACCTTCTTAAGACCATAATCTAGAGCCTTAGTAGTGCAATCTTCAGCAGCCATTTGAGCAGCGTAAGGAGTATTCTTCTTTGATCCTCTAAATCCCATTTTACCAGCTGAAGACCAAGAAATTACTTGACCCTTAGTATTAGTAAGCGAAATGATGATATTATTGAAGGAAGCATTGATATGAGCTTCTCCGACAGCCTCAACGACTACGTTTCTTTTCTTAGAGGATTTCCCTGCAGTTTTCTTTGCCATTACTCAATCAATTATTTAGTTGCAATTTTCTTATTCGCAACAGTTTTACGCTTTCCTTTACGAGTACGTGAATTATTCTTGGTTCTTTGACCTCTTAAAGGAAGACCTGTACGGTGACGAATTCCTCTGTAACAACCTATGTCCATCAATCTCTTGATGTTCAGTTGTACTTCAGATCTCAACTCACCTTCTACCTTAAATTCATCAGATATTACTCTACGAATTTCAGTAAGTTGTTCATCATTCCAGTCCTGCACTTTAGTTTCAAAGTCCACTCCAGCTCTCTCCAAGATTACTCTTGAACGGCTGCGACCTATACCAAATATATAGGTGAGGCCAATTTCGCCTCGTTTGTTTTTCGGTAGATCTATACCAGCAATCCTCGCCATAAAAACTCAGTTAAATATTATCCTTGTCTTTGTTTAAACTTAGGGTTCTTTTTGTTTATCACATAAAGTTTCCCTTTTCTACGCACGATCTTGCAATCGGCACTTCTCTTTTTTAATGAAGCTCTTACTTTCATTTCCTAGTATCTGTAGGTTATTCTTCCTTTTGTCAAATCGTACGGTGACATTTCCAACTTGACCTTGTCACCCGGCAGCAGTTTGATATAGTTCATTCGCATCTTTCCTGAAATATGCGCAGTTAAAATGTGCCCATTTTCAAGCTCAACTCTAAACATTGCGTTTGACAATGCTTCGATTATTGATCCATCCTGTTCTATTGCAGACTGTTTAGCCATATAAGTTCTCTATTATTTTAAATCGCACTAGTAGGACGTCCTTTCAGTTTACCTGATTTCATTAGTCCATCGTAATGTCTATTTAGTAAATAACTCTCAATTTGTTGTAATGTATCTAAAACGACACCTACCATAATCAGTAAGCTAGTACCTCCAAAGAAGTAAGCAAACTGTGTATTAACTCCTGCAACCATAGCAAACGCCGGCAGTATAGCTAATAGAGCCAAAAATATAGACCCTGGTAATGTCACTCTTGACAAAACTGTATCTAAAAATTCTGCAGTAGACTTTCCAGGCTTAATACCAGGAACAAAACCACCGTTTCTTTTCAAATCCTCAGCCATTTGGTTTGTATTAACCTGTATAGCCGTATAAAAATATGTAAACACAATAATTAATATCGCGAAAAGCGTATTATACTCCCAGCCTTGAATATTACTGAACATATTAGTAATAGCCGCCGGAGCACTATCTACTCCACTATACGTTAATAGTGTAATAGGAATAAACATTATTGCCTGAGCAAAAATGATTGGCATTACACCAGCAGCATTAACCTTTAAAGGAATATACTGTCTTGCCATTCCCCCATCAAAGGTCTTTCCCCCCGTAGTTCTTTTAGCATACTGAACAGGCACCTTTCTTACCGCCTGCACTAAAGCCACCGATAGTAAGATAACAATTAGTAGAGCTGCAATTTCTACAACAAACAATACTAAGCCTCCATTGTCAAATTTGGAGAATAGCTCTTGTAAAAATGCCTGGGGCAGACTTGCAATAATACCTACCATAATTAATAAAGAAATACCGTTTCCAATACCCTTATCAGTAATTCTTTCTCCTAACCACATTGCGAAAACCGTACCTGCTGTAAGCACTATAATACTAGTAATCCAGAATGTACCTGGGCTCATAAGAAGCTCGACATTCTGACTCATTAAGTTTGCAATATAACCTGGAGCCTGTGCAGCAGTAATAGCTATGGTTAAGAACCTTGTAATCTGATTCACCTTTCTACGTCCACTCTCCCCTTCTTTCTGCATTTTTGCGATAGAAGGAACAGCTAAACCTAAAAGTTGGATAACAATTGAAGCAGAGATGTAAGGCATAATTCCTAAGGCCAAGATTGACGCATTAGCAAAAGCCCCACCAGTAAAAGCATTAAGAATACCAATTAATCCGCCATCGGCTTGATTCTGAAGACCTGCTAAACTCTCAGGATTAATTCCTGGAAGTACAACATTAGATCCTAATCTATAAACAAATAGAAGACCTAGAGTTAAAAGAATTTTTTCCCTTAATTCTGTGATATTCCAAATATTCTTTAATGTCTCAATAAAACGCTTCATACAATATTATTATAGCGATTTCACCACACCACCAGCAGCTTCAATAGCAGCTTGAGCAGTTTTGGAGAATTTATGTGCTTCTACAGTCAATTTGGCTTTTAATTCACCACGACCAAGAATTTTCACTAGATCATTTCTACTAACTAAACCATTGTCTCTCAAAACTTGAATATCAACAGTATCAGTAATTTTTTTATCATCAACTAGAGCCTGAAGAATATCAAGGTTTACACCTTTATACTCAACTCTATTGATATTAGTAAAACCAAACTTAGGTACTCTTCTTTGAAGTGGCATTTGACCACCTTCAAAACCTATTTTTGATTTGTAACCACTACGAGACTTTGCTCCTTTGTGACCACGTGTAGAAGTTCCACCATGACCTGATCCTTGACCACGTCCGATTTTTTTTCTTGCCTTAGTTGAACCTTCTGCCGGTTTTAAATTATTTAAACTCATTATCTAAAGTTTATCAGATCTAGTTAATTTCTTCTACTTCCAGTAAGTGAGCGACTCTTTTAATCATACCTCTCATCTGAGGAGTATCATTATGCTCAACCACCTGGTTTAATTTTCTCAATCCTAATGCAACCAAAGTTTTCTTTTGGACTGCTGGACGGTTTATCTGACTGCGTACTTGCTTAATTCTAATGCTTGCCATCGGGTAAATTTTAACCGTTAAATACTTTTTCTAAAGAAATACCTCTTGCCTTTGCTATTGTACCTGCATCACGCATTTTCAATAAACAATCCATTGTTGCCTTAACAACATTATGAGGATTTGAAGATCCTTTTGACTTAGCAAGTACATCATGTACTCCTAAAGACTCTAATACAGCACGCATTGCACCACCGGCAATAACACCAGTACCATTAGCAGCTGGTCTCAAGAATACTCTAGCACCACCAAACTTACCATTCTCAGCATGAGGAATTGAACTCTTTACCAAAGGTATTCTTACTAAGTTTTTCTTAGCATCCTCAATTCCTTTTTGGATAGCCTCAGAAACATCTTTAGATTTTCCTAATCCGTATCCTACTACACCTTGCTCATCTCCTACTACCACGATAGCAGAGAATCCGAAAGTTCTACCACCTTTAGTAACCTTAGTTACTCTCTGAACACCTACCAAGCGATCAGTAAGCTCTAAGCCACTTGGCTTAACTTTTTGCACGTTTTTATGACCTTTCAACATAATATTATCTTAAAATTTTAGACCAGCTTCTCTTGCTCCTTCTGCTAAGGCTTTCACTCTACCATGGTATAAGTAACCAGCTCTGTCAAAACAAACATTCTCGATACCCGCCTTTATAGCCTTTTCAGCCAAATTCTTTCCAACCTGAACTGAAACAGTCGTCTTTGGTCCGTCAGCTTTAAAATCCTTCTCCAATGAAGAAGATGCCATTAAAGTTACACCCGCCACATCATCAATTAGCTGAGCATAAATACCCTTGTTTGATCTAAAAACCGCTAATCTTGGTCTTTGGGCCGTTCCTGTAACAGTTTTTCTTACTCTGTTACGGATACGCTGTCTTCTTTCTGTTCTTGTTAATGCCATCTCTTATTATTTAGCAGCAGTTTTACCAGCTTTTCTTCTGATGTATTCACCTTGGTAACGTACACCTTTTCCTTTATATGGTTCCGGCTTACGGAATCCTCTAATCTTTGCAGCAACCATTCCAACTAACTGCTTATCAAAGCTTGTCAGCTTCACAATTGGATTCTTACCTTTTTCAGATATAGCCTCTACTTTTATCTCTTCAGGTAACTGAAACATGATGTTGTGAGAATATCCTAATGATAAGTCTAGATTCTGTCCTTGAGCAGTTGCTCTATAACCCACTCCAACTAGCTCTAAAGTCTTAGTCCAACCTTTACTTACACCTTCTACCATATTATTGATAAGGGCACGGTAAAGACCATGATAAGCCTTAGTCTGCTTTTCTTCATTAGAACGCTCCACTATAAGTTGACCATCCTCTTCCTTAAGACTAATAACCGCAGGAAGCTCTTGGTGTAATTCACCTAGCTTTCCTTTGACTGTAACAACACCAGCATTCTGGCTTACAGTAACTCCTTCTGGGAGTGTTATGATTGCATTTCCGACTCTTGACATCGTTTATACTTTCTAATTCGTTAATCTAGTAAACGTAGCAAAGTACTTCGCCACCTACATTTTCTTTTCTCGCTTGCTTATCAGTCATTACACCGTGAGATGTAGAAACTATTGCAATTCCAAGTCCATTAAGAACTCTTGGTAAATCTTTTCCACCAGTATACTTTCTAAGTCCTGGCTTACTGATTCTTTCAAGAGACTTGATTGCTGATTGGTTAGAAACCTTATCATATTTAAGTGCAATCTTAATGTTCCCTTGAACACCATTTTCAACTTCTTTGTAATTAAGGATATATCCCTGATCGAAAAGAATTTTAGTTACTTCTAACTTCAACTTTGAAGCCGGAATTTCAACTATTTTGTGTCCTGCTAGAATTGCGTTACGCACTCTAGTTAGGTAATCTGCTATTGGATCTGTAACCATTGTTCTTAATTTACCAACTTGCTTTTTTAACTCCTGGTATTAGCCCAGAATTTGCCATTTCTCTAAAGGTAACCCTTGAGATACCAAACTGACGCATATATCCCTTCGGACGGCCAGTCAATTTACATCTGTTGTGCATACGTATAGGTGATGCATTCTTAGGTAATTTTTGAAGACCTTCGAAATCACCTGCTTCTTTTAAAGCAGCGCGTTTCTCAGCATACTTCGCTACAACCGCTTCGCGCTTTCTCTCACGCGCTTTCATTGATTCTTTAGCCATGCTTACTTCTTAAAGGGTAAACCAAATTTCTGTAATAAAGCTTTCGCTTCTTTATCTGTATCTGCAGAAGTTACAAAGGTAATATCCATACCCGCAACTCTACTGATTTTATCTATATCTATTTCAGGGAAGATAATCTGCTCCGTAATACCTAGAGAATAATTACCTCTACCGTCAAAACCAGACTTCTTAATTCCGCTAAAGTCACGGATAGCAGGCAAAGATGCCCAAACTAGTCTTTCAAGGAATTCGTACATACGCTCACCTCTTAGAGTAACTCTTGCTCCAATTGGCATTCCTTTTCTCAACTTAAAGTTAGAGATATCTTTCTTTGAATAAGTAGCTACAGCTTTTTGACCAGCAATTGTACTCATTTCGCTCAAGGCGTTCTCAACCATCTTTTTATCAGTAGTTGCTTGACCAACACCCTGAGATAAATTGATTTTCTTAAGTCTCGGAATCTGCATTACATTGCTGTAATTGAATTCTTCTTTTAGAGCAGGTATTATTTCCTCTCTATACTTAGCTTTAAAATTCGGTTCGTAGCTCATTACTAAATAAATTCTCCTGATTTCTTAGAATATCTCTGAAGCTTTCCGCTCTCATTTTCTTTACGTCCAATCTTAGTAGCTTGGTCATCTTTACCAACATACATAAGGTTTGACATATGGATCGGTGCTTCCTGCTCAACAATACCACCTTGTGGATTTGTAGCGCTTGGCTTTTGATGCTTCTTAATTATGTTAAGACCCTCAACGATTGCCTTATTAACTTCTGGAAGCATTTGGATAACAGATCCGGTCTTTCCCTTGCTTGTTCCAGCAAGAACCTTAACTGTATCACCCTTCTTTATATGAAACTTTGTCATCATCTTAAACTTTAAAGTACCTCAGGTGCTAGAGATACGATTTTCATATATTGCCTGTCACGTAACTCTCTAGATACTGGTCCGAAAACACGAGTACCTCTCATTTCGTTTGTTGCACTTAACAGCACACAAGCGTTATCATCAAAACGGATATACGATCCATCCGCTCTTCTAACTTCTTTCTTAGTTCTTACAACTACAGCTGTAGACACAGAACCTTTCTTTACGTTACCCGCCGGAGTTGCCTCCTTAACTGTAACTACGATCTTATCACCTACAGAAGCATATCTTCTTTTAGTACCTCCTAAAACACGGATTACTAAAACCTCTTTTGCTCCGGTATTATCGGCAACCTTAAGTCTTGACTCTTGTTGTAACATTACTTAGCCCTTTCTAAAATTTCTACTAATCTCCAATTCTTAGTTTTACTCAAAGGACGAGTTTCCATAATTCTTACCGTATCACCGATATTACAATCATTCTTCTCATCATGAGCATGGAACTTCTTAGTAAGCTTAATAAACTTACCATACATCGGATGCTTCTTTTTGCGTTCTACTGAAACCACGATAGATTTCTCCATCTTATTGCTGGTTACAATACCAATTCGCTCTTTTCTTAAATTTCTCTTCGTTTCCATGAGCACTAATTACTTGCTGTTCTCATTTAAATCACGCTGACGTAATTCGCCTGCAAGCCTTGCTATATCCTTGCGGCTAGATCTTAACACCAAAGGATTTTCCATTGGCGATATGCTATGAGCCATTTTGGCTTTTGAATAGCTTAACTTCTCTTCAACAAGCTTCTCGCGAATTTCTTGAGTCGTCATTTCTCTTACTACAGATGCTTTCATAATCTTAATCTTCTGATACGTAATCTCTACGCACGATAAACTTACACTTAACCGGCAGCTTCTGAGCCGCTAAACGCAAGGCCTCTTGAGCTACATCCGCAGGAACACCGTCCAATTCGAAAATAATTCTACCTGGTTTAACGACGGCTACCCAGTGGTCCAAAGCTCCTTTTCCCTTACCCATACGTACTTCCGCAGGCTTATTGGTAATCGGTTTGTCTGGAAAAATTCTAATCCAAAGCTGACCTTCTCTTTTCATATATCTAGTAGCTGCAATACGTGCTGCTTCTATTTGTCTAGACGTAATGAAAATTTCGTCAAGGGCTTTGATTCCAAAGCTTCCGAAAGCTATAGTAGAACCTCTTAGGGCGTTACCCTTCATTCTACCTTTAAACTGCTTTCTATGCTTAGTTTTCTTTGGCTGTAACATTATGCAAGCTCCTTTTTAATCTTATTTTCTATTTCCTCTTCTTCTATCCGCATTACCTGGACGACGATTTCCGCCTGCTGAACCACCTTTCTTGGCAGCTACTCCCAAAGTATTGCTTAGGTCTCTCTTACCGTAAACCTCACCTTTCATGATCCATACTTTAATACCTATTCTTCCATAAGTAGTATGTGCCTCAGACAAGTGGTAATCAATATCCGCACGGAATGTATGTAAAGGTGTTCTACCATCCTTATACATCTCTGAACGCGCCATTTCAGCCCCGTTCAATCTTCCTGAAATTTGTACTTTAATTCCCTCAGATCCCATTCTCATAGTCGCAGCAATCGCCATTTTAATAGCTCTTCTATAACTGATTCTTCCTTCAATCTGACGAGAAATACTATCTGCTACTAATTTAGCATCTAGCTCAGGTCTCTTAATTTCAAAGATGTTAATCTGAACTTCCTTATCAGTAAGTTTCTTTAACTCCTCTTTCAATTTATCAACTTCTTGACCGCCTTTTCCGATAATGATACCAGGACGACTAGTTGCAATAGTAATAGTAACTAGCTTTAGCGTTCTTTCTATTATGATTCTACTAACACTCGCTTTTGAAAGACGTGCGTATAGATAATTTCTAATTTGGTAATCTTCTGCAATCTTGTCACCGTAGTTTCTACCACCGTACCAAGCACTGTCCCATCCGCGGATGAAACCTAGTCTGTTACCTATAGGATTCGTTTTCTGACCCATCAGATTATGAATTAACTTCGTTAGCTTCTACTTCCTTTACTTTAGCATCCACAATCACGGTAACGTGGTTGCTTCTTTTGCGTATTCTGTGCGCTCTTCCCTGAGGAGCCGGCTGAATTCTCTTCAACATTCTTGCACTATCAACAGATATTTCTTTGATAAACAATCCTGCCTCATCTACTCTAGCTCCCTCATTCTTTTGCTCCCAGTTACTCAAAGCTGAAAGAATCAATTTCTCAAGTCTTCCACTAGCTTCTTTACCGCTATGCTTTAAAAGGAACAACGCCTTTTCAACTTCCATACCTCTTACCATGTCAGCAACAAGCCTCATCTTTCTAGGAGATGTTGGACAGTTGTTCAACTTAGCAATTGCCACGTTCTTTTTGGCTTCCTTTAAAGCCTCTGCTCTATTGTGTTTTCTAGCACCCATATCTTAATTCTTAGCGCTTGCCTTTATCTTTTTTGTTGCCTCCGTGACCACGGTATGTTCTAGTTGGTGAAAACTCACCTAACTTATGACCTACCATGTTTTCTGTTACAAATACAGGAACAAAAGTTCTACCATTATGAACAGCTATTGTTTGTCCAACAAAATCAGGAGAAATCATAGATGCTCTTGAATAAGTCTTTACAACAGTCTTTTTACCGCTTTCAATTACAGCAGAAACTTTCTTTTCTAACTTGTAGTGGATATATGGACCTTTCTTTAGTGACCTTGACATATCTAATTATTTTTTCCTTCTTTCAATGATATACCTATTCGACTCTTTCTTAGGAGTACGAGTTTTATAACCTTTAGCAGGAACACCATTACGAGATCTTGGATGACCTCCTGACGCTCTACCTTCACCACCACCCATTGGGTGATCGACTGGATTCATAGCAACTGGTCTAACACGTGGTCTTCTTCCTTGCCATCTACTTCTACCTGCTTTACCAGAAATTTGAAGTTGATTATCTGAGTTACCAATTGCACCAATCATGGCTTTACAAGTAACTAAGATCATTCTACTCTCTCCAGAAGGCATCTTAATAATTGCATACTTTCCATCTCTTGCTGAAAGCTGAGCAAATGCTCCTGCACTTCTGCCGATAGATGCTCCTTGACCAGGGCGCATTTCAATACAACTAATAATAGTACCCAGTGGAATATCTGATAAAAACATTGTATTCCCCACCTCTGGTGTAGCTTCCTTTCCACTCATTAAAGTAGAACCTACTTCTAAACCATTAGGAGCAATAATATATCTTTTCTCTCCATCTGCATATGCCAACAAAGCAATGTTTGCAGATCTATTTGGATCGTATTCGATTGTCTTCACAGTTGCTGGAATACCTTCCTTGTCTCTCTTAAAATCAACAATACGATACTTCTTCTTATGACCTCCACCAATTTGGCGCATTGTCATTTTACCTGTGTTGTTACGTCCACCACTTTTTGACTTTCCTACTAATAAGCTTTTCTCAGGCTTGTCTGTAGTAATTGCCGCAAAATCGTTGGCTAACTTATGACGCTGTCCGGGGGTAACCGGATTAAATTTCTTTATTCCCATCTGTCTTAGATATTGCTATATAGATCTATGGTCTCTCCACTTCGAACCTCTACAATCGCCTTCTTATACATTCCTGTGCTACCAGAAACAACTCCTCCTTTGGTTGACTTGACCTTCTTCTTACCCGGCATAACCATAGTACGAACCTTCTCAATGTTCACTCCATACATTTCCTCTAAAGCCACCTTGATCTCAATCTTATTGGCTTTCTTATCTACTACAAAAGAGAAGCGATTATTGTCTTCGCTCTCTGCGGTAGCTTTCTCAGTAATAATCGGTTTTAATATTGTACCCATCTTTTACTTGCTTAGAAGGTTTTCTATCTTTCCAATGGCATCTTCAGTCAAAATAACACTTTGAGCATTCATAATAGCGTAAGTGTTTAAATCTGAAGCTGTTACAACCGTGGAACCCTTAAAATTTCGGGACGACAAATATACGTTTTTATTTGACTCTCCAAGCACTACTAAAGTTTTTTTCTCTGGCGCACCTAAAGCATTCATAATATTGATAAATTCCTTGGTCTTCGGAGCCTCAAAATTCAGCTCTTCAATAACCATGATTTTACCTTCTGTTGCCTTCAGACTTAAAGCCGATTTACGAGCAACAATTTTCAATTTCTTATTCAATTTGAAACCGTAACTTCTTGGTCTTGGACCAAATACAGTTCCACCACCTCTTTGCAATGGTGATCTCAATGAACCTACTCTTGCGTTACCAGTTCCCTTTTGACGGAAAAACTTCTTGGTAGTTCTTGATATCTCTCCACGCTCTTTAGACTTGTGAGTACCTTGTCTTTGATTCGCCAAAAATAATTTTACATCTAAATAAATAGAGTGGTGATTTGGCTCTATCGCGAAAAGCTCTTCAGACAAGTTCGCCTTGCGACCCGTGTCTTTTCCTTCTTTATTTAATATTGCTAATTCCATTACTTGGTAATTATTAAATATGAATTCCTAGCTCCAGGAACAGAACCCTTCACTACCATAAGGTTTTTCTCTACATCAAGCTTAAGAACCTTAAGATTCTCAACCATGGTGCTTTTACCTCCCATGCGGCCTGCCATACGCATTCCCTTAAATACTCTTGATGGATCTGAACCAGCTCCGATTGAACCTGGTGCACGTAGACGGTTATGTTGACCATGAGTAGCCTGTCCTACACCACCAAAACCGTGACGTTTCACAACACCTTGGAAACCTTTACCCTTAGAAGTTCCGCTTACATCAACGAACTCTCCTTCAGTAAACATGTCTACTAATATCTCGTCGCCTGCCTTTAACTCTTCTTTATCAAAAGAATCAAATTCAACAACCTTCGCGAATCCCTCTAGACCAGCTTTCTTAAAGTGGCCTAATTGGGCGTTTGCTATATTCTTCTCACTCTTTGCGCCGTATGCAACTTGCACAGCGTTGTAGCCGTCTGTTCCCTCAGTTTTAATTTGAGAAACATAACATGGACCAAGCTCGATAACGGTACACGGTAAATTTTTACCGTTCGCGTCAAAGAGGCTTGTCATTCCGACCTTTTTACCGATCATTCCAGGCATTTGACCTAATTTTTAATTACTAATCTTTTATTCTATCACACTTTAATCTCAACTTCAACTCCACTTGGCAGTTCAAGTTTCATAAGAGCATCAATCGTCTTAGATGAAGAACTGTAAATGTCCATCAATCTTTTATAAGAAGACAATTCAAACTGCTCTCTTGATTTCTTGTTCACGTGAGGTGAACGAAGAACTGTATAAATTCTTTTATTTGTTGGTAAAGGAATAGGACCATTAACAATAGCTCCAGTGCTCTTTACTGTTTTTACGATTTTCTCAGCTGACTTGTCAACTAAGTTGTAATCATAAGATTTTAACTTTATTCTAATTTTCTGGCTCATCTTATTCTACTTAGCAGTTTGACCTTTTACTTTATCTATAACAGCTTCAGAAACTCCCTTTGGCGCCTCAGCATACTTTGAAAATTCCATAGTTGATGTCGCTCTCCCTGAAGTAATCGTTCTAAGAGCTGTAACGTAACCAAACATTTCAGATAATGGAACTTGTGCCTTAATAGTTTTAGAACCATTACGATCTCCCATACCTTCTACAACACCTCTTCTACGGTTCAAGTCACCTACAACATCACCCATATTCTCTTCTGGAGTTAGAACTTCTAACTTCATAATAGGTTCCAATAAAATTGGACTTGCCTTTGGCATTGCATTTCTATAAGCCATCTTAGCTGCCAATTCAAATGATAAGGCATCAGAATCCACAGGATGGAAAGATCCATCAGTAAGAACGACTTTCAGACTATCCACAGGATATCCAGCCAAAACACCATTCTTCATAGCTTCTTTGAAACCTTTCTCAACAGCAGGAACAAATTCTTTAGGTACATTACCACCCTTGATCAAATTTTCAAAAACTAAACCTGGCTCTTCACTATTGTTTGGCTCTATAGTCACAACTATATCCGCAAACTTACCTCGACCACCTGATTGCTTCTTGAAGACTTCTCTATGATCTGTAGAACCTGTAATAGTTTCCTTATAAGATACCTGAGGTGCTCCTTGATTAACTTCAACCTTGAACTCTCTCTTCATCCTATCCATGATAATATCTAGGTGAAGCTCACCCATACCACTAATGATAGTTTGTCCTGAATCCTCGTCAGTCTTTACTTGAAGAGTTGGATCTTCTTCAGTTAACTTAGCAATTGCAACACCCATCTTATCAACATCAGCCTGAGTTTTAGGCTCAATAGCGATACCAATAACCGGATCAGGGAAATCCATTGATTCTAATACAATTGGATGCCCTTCTGCACATAAAGTATCTCCTGTCTTTATATCTTTAAATCCGACTAATGCACCAATATCTCCAGCATTAAGACTATCAATCTGATTTTGCTTATTAGCATGCATTTGGAAAATTCTAGAAATACGCTCCTTCTTGCCAGTTCTCGCATTTAAAATGTAAGAACCTGAATCTAGTTTTCCAGAATAAGCTCTGGTAAAACATAATCTACCAACAAATGGATCAGTCGCAATTTTAAAGGCTAATGCAGCAAACGGCTCATCAACACTTGGCTTTCTAACTTCTTCTTTTTCAGTATCTGGATTTGTTCCCACAATACCCTCAACATCCATTGGCGATGGCATCAATTCCATTACCATGTCAAGCATTGCCTGAACACCCTTATTTTTAAATGCCGATCCACACATCATTGGAATAACCTTGCCGCTGATAGTAGCTTCTCTTAGAGCAACAAGAATTTCTCTTTCTGTTAATGACTCTGGATCTTCAAAATACTTCTCCATCAACTCATCATTGAATTCAGCTACTGCTTCAAGAAGTTTCTCTCTGTATTCAGTTGCCTCATCTAAAATGTCTGCTGGAATTTCAATCTCTTCAAATGTCATTCCCATATCTTCCTCATTCCAAACGATGGCTTTGAAGTTAATCAAATCAATAGCTCCTTTGAAATCATTCTCAGATCCAATTGGAATCTGTAATGGTAAGGCATGACTACCAAGCATTTCTTTAACTTGATTACATACGTTCAAGAAATCAGCTCCTTGACGATCCATCTTGTTAACGAAACCAATTCTTGGTACGTTATAGTTATCAGCTAATCTCCAGTTAGTCTCTGATTGTGGCTCAACGCCATCAACAGCAGAGAATAAGAAAACTAAACCATCCAACACTCTTAAAGAACGATTTACCTCTACAGTAAAATCAACGTGTCCCGGAGTGTCAATAATATTAATGTGATATTCTTCATCACGATAGTTCCAATTGAGAGTAGTAGCCGCAGAAGTAATTGTAATACCTCTTTCTTGCTCCTGCTCCATCCAGTCCATAGTAGCAGCACCATCATGAACTTCTCCAATCTTATGGCTTACTCCACCATAATAAAGGATTCTTTCTGTGGTAGTTGTCTTACCCGCATCAATATGCGCTGCAATACCAATATTTCTTGTGAATTTTAAATCTCTTTTCGCCATGATCTAATAGACTGTATATTTAGAATCTAAAGTGTGAGAATGCCTTGTTTGCTTCTGCCATCTTGTGCGTGTCAATACGCTTCTTTACTGCTGCTCCTTCTTCTTTACTTGCTGCAATAATTTCTGCTGCCAACTTTTGCGCCATTGACTTTTCGTTACGCTTACGAGAATAACTAATTAACCAACTCATTGCCATAAAGACTTTTCTGTCTGGACGGATTTGATTCGGAATTTGAAAGGTTGCTCCACCTACTCTTCTACTTCTTACTTCAACGTGAGGCATAACATTATTCAAAGCCTCTTTCCAAACCTCTAAACCATTGCTGTTCTCAGTCTTTTCAGAAACTATATCCATTGCATCGTAAAAGATCTTGTACGCAGTACTTTTCTTTCCGTCTAGCATTAAATTGTTTACAAAACGAGTTACTAAAGGATCGTTAAATCTTGGATCCGGTAATAATGGTCTTTTCTTAGCTCTTAATTTTCTCATGATGCTTTATCGCTAATTACTTTTTATCTTTTGGTCTTTTTGCGCCGTACTTAGACCTACGTTGCATACGTCCGCTAACACCCGCTGTGTCTAACGCACCTCTAACAATATGATAACGAACTCCAGGTAAATCTTTTACCCTTCCTCCTCTAACTAATACTATACTATGCTCCTGTAAGTTGTGACCCTCACCTGGGATATAAGCATTAACTTCATTTCCATTTGTTAACCTTACTCTTGCTACTTTACGCATCGCAGAGTTTGGTTTTTTTGGTGTAGTTGTGTAAACACGAGTACAAACACCTCTTCTTTGTGGAGAAGACTGCAAAGCCGCACTCTTACTCTTCTTGGTGATCTTAGATCTACCTTTTCTTACTAATTGCTGTATCGTTGGCATATACCTAAATTATATAAACTGTTAAAAATCAACAGATACCCACTTTTTTGGGGACTGCAAATGTAAAACAATTATTTACCCCCACAACCCCTGTATCGAAAATAATTTCCTAATACCCTACATTTTACATAAAGCCTTGCTACATCTTGTATTCATAAGACATAAAAAAAGAGGCTCTACGGCCTCTTTTTATTATTTTAATGCTCAAAAGATTTAAAGGACATAACCTAGCTTAAGTCCAATAGTTAAAAAGGCATCGGGACTATTAAAATTTAATCCGAGACCACCCTCAAATCCAAAAAGCAGATTTCTTACTACAGTTGAATAGCCAAAATTACTAATCAAGCCGGCCGATAAAACTGAATTCTTTCGGGGTTCAATTCCAACGTTTACATTTGAAGCTGTTTCATCAAATCTATAGTAACGATTGGCATAAAAAGCTCCAGCGCCAAAATGAAAACCCTTTAACGCTTCTTTAAAAGAAGAATTGGCCCTGCCTTCTGCCTTAAAAGTAGAAGAGTTGAAGTATGACGAACCAGATTTTGATATTGGCCCAAAGCCCTATGAGAAGTCTGTTGATAAAGTCCGCTTTTCTGTTACTTGCGCTTCCATTCCTAAATTCATACCAGGGAAAATTTCTCCTTCCACAGAACCAAAGGACTCAAAACCACCTCTTAAAGCTATTTTTTGACTGAATCCCGCAAAGGACATAATAATTATTGCTGATACGAATAGTAAATTTCTCGTTGTTTTTTTTGGTAGATGGTTAACGCCAAAAATATTTTTATTTTTATGAAAAGACAAAAACTATTCCAATATAAATACTCCCTTTGATCAAAATGTGAACAATTGCAGCCGGATATTTTGGGCACTCCTTTATATATATGTACTTTTCAGCCTTCAAATAAAATCATCTTGGAAGAATTATTAGCTCAATTAAATCCTGAGCAGCGAGCTGCGGTTGAGGCCACTGAAGGCCCTATAATGGTTATCGCTGGAGCTGGCTCCGGAAAAACTAGAGTACTTACCTTTAGAATAGCTTACCTCATCAGAGAAAAAGAAGTAGATCCTTTTCAAATCCTTGCGTTGACCTTTACTAACAAGGCCGCGAGGGAAATGAAAGAAAGGATTGGGAATATTGTTGGTGCTAGCGAGGCTAAGAGCATATGGATGGGAACCTTTCACTCTGTATTTGCTAGAATATTAAGATTTGAAGCTGGTGTCATGGGATATCCATCTAACTTCACAATTTATGATACTGAAGATCAATCTAAGCTCATCTCTAAGGTAGTTAAAGAACTGAATCTAGATAAAGATATTTATAAAACTAAGTCTGTTCAACGACGGATATCTGCCTATAAGAATGGGCTAATTACTCCTAATGAATATGCTCAAAGTCCTGAATTACAATCGCAGGACGCTGCAGCCAAAATGCCTCAGCTTGGCGAAGTCTTTAAAAATTATAACGAAAGATGTTTCAGGGCAGGAGCAATGGATTTTGATGACATTTTACTAAATACTTATATGTTATTTAGGCACTTTCCTGAAATCTTGGGTAAGTATCAATCAAGATTTAGATACATAATGGTAGATGAGTACCAAGATACCAATCATGCTCAATACCTTATTGTAAAGAGCCTAGCGAATAAATTTCAAAACATTTGTGTTGTTGGAGATGATGCCCAGAGTATTTACGCTTTTAGGGGTGCCAATATCCAGAACATTCTAAACTATCAAAAAGATTACGAAGTAGTAAAAGCTTATAAGCTAGAACAGAATTATAGATCTACCAAAAATATTGTGGGTGCCGCAAATAGCCTTATTGAGAAAAATAGAGAACAATTAAAGAAAGACGTTTGGACCTCTAATGATGACGGTGCTAAAATCATTATCAACAAGACTGTGAGTGATAATGATGAGGGTAATTATGTTGCTCGAATGATTTTTGAGAGTCATATGAATCATCAATTGGACTATAGCAACTTCGCAATTCTTTACAGAACTAATGCTCAATCAAGAGCAATGGAAGACGCTTTAAGAAGAAAGAATATTCCATACCGTATTTATGGCGGGCTCTCCTTTTATCAAAGAAAGGAGGTAAAAGATGTTTTGGCTTATCTCAGATTAGTGATTAATCCAAAGGATGAAGAAGCACTTAGGAGAGTGGTAAATTATCCTGCCAGAGGAATTGGCAATACCACACTTGAGAAACTCACTTTGGCTGCCAATAGAGATGGTATTTCTTTGTGGGAGGCCATTGATCGAATAGAGTTTTACCCTGACTTAAGAATTAATGGACCTACTCAACTTAAGCTCAAGGATTTTGCACTAAAGATTAAGAGTTATGAAAGTATGTTATCGCAATATGATGCTTTTGACCTTACAGCACATGTAGCAAAATCCACAGGCCTACTGAAAGAATTTAGTTCTGACAAAACACCAGAAGGTGTTACTCGCTATGAAAATATTCAGGAACTTTTAAATTCTGTTAAGGAATTCTCAGACAATCAAAAGGAGCTTGACGAAGGTGATCCCAGCCTTGCGTCTTTTATGCAGGATGTTGCTCTAATAACTGATGCAGACAAGGATGATCCGAATGATAAGAATAAAGTATCTTTGATGACCATTCACTTGGCAAAAGGCCTGGAGTTCGCACATGTATTTATAGTGGGAATGGAAGAGAACCTTTTCCCATCAATGATGACAGTGAATAGTCGTTCCGATTTAGAAGAAGAAAGACGTCTCTTTTATGTGGCATTAACGAGAGCTGAAAAGCAAGCTTATCTGACCTATACTCAAATGAGGTATCGTTGGGGAAAGCTAATCGACTGTGAACCCTCTAGATTTTTAGAAGAAATTGATCAGAAGTTCCTAGATATTAACACTCCGGAGTTTAGCCCTTTCGGGGGATTTGAGTCCAAGAGACCAGGTTCCGAAGGAGGTTTCAGAAAGCCAAATGCTAGTCGCAAGGCAGAATCAAGGGGAATACCCCAAAGAAACACAGTGCCACCGAAGCATAGAATGGGCGCACTAAAATCTTTGAATCAAATTGGAGATTCAGCTGTTAATAATTCTGCAGAGGTGAATGCAGGAGATCGCGTGAAGCATCAGAGATTTGGAGTTGGAAATATTTTAGAGATTGAAGGTAGTGGACCTAATAAAAAAGCCACAATTAAATTTGATAATGTGGGCGAGAAAAAATTATTGCTCAAATTTGCCAAACTAGAAAAGATATAAGCTGAATGGAATATAATAGCAATAGATCTAAGTTAATCATACCTGAGTATGGACGTAACGTTCAGAAAATGGTAAATTATCTTACAACCATTGAAGATAGTGAAGAAAGAAATAAGCAGGCTCAAAACCTAATAGATATAATTGGCAATTTAAATCCTCAGATAAGAGATGTCCCTGATTTTAAGCATAAGCTTTGGGATCACCTTTTTATAATGTCTGACTTTAAATTAGATGTGGACTCCCCTTACCCTAAGCCTTCTCCAGAAACTTTTATGGAGAAACCGGAGCTTCTAAAATACCCTTTAAATAGTAGGCGTTTTAGGCATTATGGAAATGTGACTAAGCAAATGATTAAAAAAGCTATAGAAATTGAAGAGGGTGAATTAAAAGATGCTCTCATCTTAGCAATTGCTAATCATATGAAGAAAACTTACTTAGCTTGGAATAAAAGCACGGTGGATGATGACATTATATTGAAGGAGTTAGATTTATTAGCTGAAGGCCAGCTTAAGACAGAAGGCCTGGAACTATTAGACAAACATGAGTTATTAAAAAGCATTCCTGCAACAAATAATAACGCAAAGGCCATCGTTAGAAATAGAAAGCCAAAAAGGAATTTTAAAAAGAAATAACAGTTTGGGAACATTTAAAATCAAAGGGGGGAAAAAACTGAATGGGTCCATTCAACCTCAAGGAGCAAAAAACGAAGCATTACAAATTATTTGTGCGGTTCTTTTAAGCTCAGAAAAAATTACAATTAGCAATATCCCTGATATCAGGGACGTCAATAAGCTTATAGACTTATTATCTGATTTAGGAGTAAGCGTAAGAAAGAAAGGAAAGGGAACTTTTACTTTTCACGCCAACGATATCAACCTTGAATACCTTGAATCTGAGAGTTTTAAAGAAAAAGGTGGTGCTCTAAGAGGGTCTATTATGATAGTTGGTCCTTTGCTTGCGCGATTTGGTAAAGGATATATTCCAAAACCAGGAGGAGATAAAATTGGAAGAAGAAGATTAGATACGCACTTTGAAGGATTTCAAAAACTAGGAGCTAAATTCAGATATAAAGCTGAGGAATCATTTTATGGCGTTGAAGCAAAGGAGCTCAAAGGGTGCTATATGCTTCTTGATGAAGCAAGTGTAACTGGAACAGCAAATATTGTGATGGCTGCTTCATTAGCAAAAGGAACAACTACTATTTACAATGCTGCTTGCGAACCTTATCTTCAACAGCTTTGTAAAATGTTGAATAGAATGGGAGCTAAAATTAGCGGCATTGGTTCAAACCTTTTAAGTATTGAAGGCGTAGATTCACTAGGAGGAACAGAACATACCATTCTTCCGGATATGATTGAAATAGGTTCTTGGATTGGCTTGGCAGCTATGACTAAAAGTGAGCTAACTATTAAAAATGTTCATTATGATGAACTAGGGAATATTCCCTTAGTCTTCAGTAAAATGGGTATTGCACTAGAACGCAGAGGAGATGATATATTTATTCCGTCTCAAGAATCTTATGCAATTGAAAGTTATATTGACGGCAGTATATTGACCATTTCTGATGCCCCTTGGCCAGGTTTTACACCGGACTTATTGAGTATAGCACTTGTTGTTGCTACTCAAGCAAAGGGAAGTGTTCTTATTCATCAAAAAATGTTTGAAAGCCGTTTGTTCTTTGTAGATAAGTTAATAGATATGGGCGCTCAGATTATTCTTTGCGATCCACACAGAGCTACTGTAATTGGAATGAATAGACAGATGCCGTTAAAAGCAACTACCATGACAAGCCCGGATATTAGGGCGGGAATTTCACTTTTAATAGCGGCACTTTCTGCTGATGGTACTAGCACTATTCATAATATTGAACAAATAGACAGAGGTTATGAAGATATTGATAATCGTTTAAGAGCTATTGGCGCAGAAATTGTTAGATTAGATTAATTAAATACAAGAATGAAGAATATTAAATCTCCCTTAGGAATAGTGGCAATTGCACTAATTTCATTTATCGGACTAAGCTTTATGAGTCACACTGCTGACAGGGCTCCTAAGAAAATGATGGACCAAATGGCGGTATTAAACGTTGGAGATAAAGCTCCAGAATTAAGCTTCTTTGATCCTGAAGGAAAGAAGAGAAATTTATCTGACCTTAAAGGAAAAATGGTTCTAATCGACTTTTGGGCATCTTGGTGTAGACCATGTAGAAATGAAAATCCAAATGTTGTAAGGACATACGAAAAATTCCATAATTCATCATTCAAAAATGCTGAAGGTTTTGAAGTGTTTAGCGTAAGCCTAGATAGAACAAAAGGAGACTGGATTAAAGCTATTGAAGTTGATAATTTAAAATGGGAAAATCACGTGAGTGATTTAAAATTTTGGTCTTCAGAAGGAGCTAAAATATATAATGTTACTTCCATTCCTAGTACTTTCCTAATAGATGGTGAAGGGATTATCGTTGCTAAAGGAATTAGAGGAAATCAATTAGAGAGAGCTCTTCAGAGTCTGACAAAATAGAGTTACTCAAAACTGACATAAAACATCGCTTCCGCAAGGTTGCGGTGTTTTTTTATGTCAGTATGACATCAATCAGTAATTGGCAAGGCTTTTGTCATTTCGTGCGCGAGCAAAATACGACGAACATGAGTACAAAGGAAAAAGAAATACAAGAAGAGCTGAAAGAAGAATCAACTCAAAATGATACTTCAGAAAATCAAGAACAAGAAATTGAAGTTGAAGCTGAATTATCTGAAGTAGAACTTTTAACGAAAGAAAGAAATGAGATTAAAGATCAGCACTTAAGACTGTTTGCTGATTTTGAAAACTTTAAGAAGCGTACTTCTAGAGAAAGAATCGAGCTATTCAGCTCAGCTAATCAAGAGTTAATGAGTGCCATGCTCCCTGTGCTTGATGATTTTCAGAGAGCCTTGAACAATATGGAGTCTGAAGAAGAGAAAGAAGGTATTAGCCTTATCTATAATAAAGTACTTTCTACTTTAAAATCAAAAGGACTGAAGCCAATGGCTTCTACAAAAGGAGAAACTTTTAATTCAGATACTATGGAAGCAATCACAAGAATTCCAGCTCCATCTGATGACCTTAAAGGAAAAGTAATAGAAGAAATAGAAGCCGGATATGAATTGGGTAGCAAAATCATTCGCTACGCAAGAGTAGTTGTAGGAGAATAAGAGAGATTATGGCAAAGAGAGATTATTACGAAGTACTTGGACTAAGTAAAGGTGCTTCCGCAGACGAATTAAAAAAGGCATATAGGAAATTAGCAATCAAGTATCACCCGGATAAGAATCCAGACGATACTAGTGCTGAGGCTAAGTTTAAGGAAGCTGCTGAAGCTTATGAAGTACTCAGTAATCCTGAAAAGAAAAACCGTTATGACCAATTTGGTCATCAAGGAATGGGTGGTGCCGGCGGTGGTCGTGGCGGCGGATTTGGTGGCGGCATGAACATGGATGATATCTTTGATCAATTTGGAGATATCTTTGGCGGCGGTTTTGGCGGTTTTGGTGGCAGATCTGGAGGCGGTAGCCAAAAAAGAGTCTTCAAAGGTTCCAACCTAAGGGTTCGTGTCAAATTAAGCTTAGAAGAAATTGCTAGTGGAGTTGAGAAAAAAATCAAAATCCATAGACAAGTTCCTGCTCCAGATCTAAGTTTTACAACTTGCTCTACTTGCCAAGGAACAGGTCAAACTTATAGAGTTACAAATACTATTTTGGGTCAAATGAGAACTAGCGCTAACTGCCCTAGTTGTAATGGACTTGGAAAGCAAGTTGATAAAAAGCCTGCAGACTCAGATGAGTATGGAATGGTGCGTAAAGAAGAAACTGTCAGCATTAAAATACCTGGTGGTGTAGTAGACGGAATGCAATTAAAAGTTGCAGGTAAAGGAAATGCAGGACCGCTAGATGGTGTCAATGGTGACTTAATTGTTGTTATTGAAGAAATTCCACATGAAGAATTTACCAGAGATGGTAACAACCTTCACTATGACTTATACATTAGTGTTCCAGATGCAATTTTGGGATCTAAAGTAGAAGTACCAACTATCAATGGAAAAGCAAGAATAAAGTTAGACGCAGGAACCCAAAGTGGTAAAATATTGCGCTTAAGAAATAAAGGCTTACCAAGTATTGAAGGTTATGGTACTGGAGATACATTAATCCATGTGAATGTTTGGACACCCAAAGATTTGAACTCAGAACAAAAAACATTCTTTGAGAATCTAAGAAGTGACCCTAACTTCACTCCTAATCCAACTAAGTCAGACAAGTCTTTCTTTGATAAGGTGAAAGAGATGTTTAGTTAAAATAGAATCCCGCTTTTGCGGGATTTTTTTATACCCCAAATGCTGTTTTTATTTTATAAATTCACATCAAAATATTAACAATGCTGGACATTAAATCTGTGTCTAAATCCTATGATGGTCACCAAGCTCTAACCGATGTAAGCTTCAGTGTTAAAGAAGGAAGTATCTACGGTTTACTTGGCCCTAATGGAGCTGGAAAAACATCTTTAATTAGGATTATTAATCAAATCACAAGGCCGGATACTGGAACGATATCAATTGGTGGCGAAATCTTAGAGCCATCACATATTGCACAGATTGGTTATTTACCAGAAGAAAGAGGATTATACCCTAAAATGAAAGTACAGGAGCAACTCCTGTACTTTGCACAATTAAAAGGTATGAGCAAAAAGCAAGCTAAACAAGAATTAGCTTTCTGGATTAAAAAGTTTGAAATTCAAGATTGGTTGAATAAAAAGATTGAAGAGCTGAGCAAAGGCATGGCGCAGAAAATTCAATTTATATCCACTGTTATTCATAAGCCTAAGCTTTTAATTTTTGATGAGCCTTTTACCGGATTTGATCCTGTAAACTCCAAATTAATAAAAGAAGAAATTCTTCAGCTTAATCAAGAAGGTGCTACTATTATTTTCTCTACACATAGAATGGATACTGTAGAAGAGCTTTGCTCTGAAATTAGTTTGATTAACAAATCAAAATTGGTTTTGCAGGGATCATTAAAAGATATAAAAGAGAAGTACAAAAAGAATCTTTTGGCTATTGAGCTCAAAACCAATAATAAAGTTGAGATTGACCCTACTATAGGTCACATCCAAAAGCAAGAACAGCATGAAGATCAACTGTGCTTAGAGATTCAGGTAAAAAACCAAAATCGCGCAAAGCTTATTTCTAATCTTATGAAAACAGGAGAACTAACTAGTCTGAAGGAAATTGTTCCTAGCCTAGATGAAATATTCATTGAAATGGTAAGTCACTAATCATGGGCAAAATTTCACTAATAATAAAAAGAGAGTTTAACTCAAGAGTAAGGAAAAAGTCATTTATCCTATTAACCCTTTTAGGTCCAATCTTACTTGCGGCTATAATGATACTGCCTGCTTATATCGCGACTCTGCCTACTGATGAAAAGGTAGTTTTAGTATTAGATCCTGCAGTTCTTTTAGACTTTGATAAAGGAAAAGAAGAGTTAAAATTCAATTATTTAGATCCAAAAGTATTTGACCTTAAAAAGGCAAAAGATTTCCTCAAGGAAAGTGGACACTTTGGACTACTGTATATTCCTACCGGCGAGGGTTTTGACCCTGACTTTATGCGGAGTAAAATTAAATTCTACTCTGAAGATGACCTAAGCCTGAGCTATAAAAATTACATTGAAATCAGGCTGGAAAGCTATTTGCAGAAGGAAAAACTCAAAGCTGAGGGGGTTGATCCTGAAATACTTGCCAGATCTAAAACTAGGGTAAGCTTGCAAACGGTAGGTCTAGGCGATCAGTCTAAAGCAAATGGGGCTGTTGAGTTAAAAATGGCCATAGGATATATAGGTGGTTTCCTTATTTATCTCTTCATATTTTTATATGGCACCCAAGTTTTAAGAGGCGTTATTGAAGAGAAAACTAATAGAGTAGTTGAGATAATGGTGAGCAGCGTCAAGCCATTTCAACTTATGTTGGGTAAAATTATAGGGATAGGTGGAGTAGCTCTACTTCAGTTTATAATTTGGATTGTTTTTGGGCTTGTAATTTATATGGCCACAATACACTTTTTTATTGGTGATGCCCTAAACAGTGCCAATCTCAACATTCCAGGTGGTGCGGCCATAGAGCTTAGTGCGCAGCAAGAATTTGCATTTGATTTACAAAAAATGTTGGCGAGCATTAACTTCCCACTAATCATCATTAGCTTTATTTGCTATTTTATTGGCGGTTACTTATTGTATGGAGCTCTTTTAGCCGCAGTTGGTTCAATGGTTGATAAAGAAGTCGATAGTCAACAATTTATGTTACCAATTAGCTTACCACTCATTGCTAGTTTGATCGTTCTTTTCAGGGCTTTAGATAATCCAGAAGGCCCACTTGCATTTTGGTTTAGCTTAGTCCCTTTTAGTTCACCAATAATAATGATGGCAAGAATACCTTTTGGAGTCAATACCTGGGAAATAGCATTATCTTTATTTATTCTGATTATTACCTTTTTAGGTTTAACTTGGGTAGCCGCTAAAATATATAGGTCTGGCATATTACTTTATGGTAAAAAACTAGGCTGGAAAGACTTATTAAAGTCTTTGAAGTAATAGTATGGAAACAATAAACGAATTTCTTCAATTCACTATTTTTCAGATATCAAGCTATAAGCTTACTATTTCTGAAGTGGTCATTATTACCCTAATTTTTTCGGTCACTAAGCTTGTTTTATGGCTGATTAGCAAATATCTAAAAAGAAGAGTTAGTCATGGTAAACTGGACTCAGGAAAACAATACGCCGTCCATCAGATCATAGTTTACATAGCTTATATTATAGCTATAATCTTATCCTTAGATGCCGTTGGAATAAAAATAACTGTTCTATTAGCAGGTTCAACAGCAATTCTGGTTGGCTTGGGTCTTGGACTTCAAGATTTATTTAAGGACATGGTAGCTGGCTTTGTTTTACTTTTTGAACGCGCCGTAACTTCTGGGGATATTATTGAAATTGATGGTATAGTCGGCCAAGTAAAAGAAGTGGGTTTTAGAACTACCAGCTTATTGACAAGAGAGGATATTGTCCTAATAGTTCCCAACACAAAATTGACCAACAATAATATTATCAATTGGTCACAAAACAAGAGCTTAACGCGATTTGCAGTTAGCATTGGCGTCGCTTACGGCTCGGATACAGCAGAAGTAGAGAAACTTCTGATTCAAGCCACTAAAGACAATCCAGATATTGCTACTAAACCAGAGCCTAAAGTCTACTTTTCAAATTTTGGTGAAAGCTCCTTAGACTTTACTCTTTACTTTTTCTCTAAAAACCTGTTTAGAATTGAGAGAACTAAAAGTGAGTTGCGATTTAAAATTGATGAAGTCTTCAGAGAGAATAATGTAAGAATACCTTTCCCTCAGCGTGATCTTTGGATTAAGGAATACCCTAAATCTAAGGAGTAATGAAAATTGCTATCATTGATTTGGGCACCAATACCTTTAACCTTCTTATCAGAGATTTTGAGACCAACGCTTTTATTCATAAAAGTAAAATCTCTGTAAAGCTTGGTAAGGGCGGATTGAATGACAATTCTATTGCGGCAGATGCCTACAAGAGAGGGATGGATGCTCTCAGATCTCATTTAGTTACTATTAATGATTGTGGTGTTTCAAAGTCATTTGCTTTTGCGACATCCGCAATTCGCACCACTACTAACGGCAAAGAATTTGTTAAAGAAGCTTATCGCGATTTAGGAATTAGAATAAATATAATCTCAGGCCAAGAGGAGGCTAAATTAATCTATCAAGGAGTTGTTCAAGCCGTTGAAATGGAAGCGTCAAAATATCTGATTGCCGATATTGGCGGCGGAAGCACAGAGTTTATTATCGCTGATCAAAACAAAGTTCATTGGCTTGCTAGTTTTCCATTGGGCTCTACTAGACTCCTAGAAAAGTTTAAACCATCAGATCCAATTTCAGAAAGTGATATCCTTGCCATGAACAGTTATTTCAAGGATATTCTAAAACCTTTAGATGCAGCACTTAGAGATCATGAAGTTAAATATATTATTGGAAGTAGCGGTTCTTTTGACACTCTTGCAGATATTATCCAAATGGAGAACGAAGGTCATATTCAAAGAGAAAATGAGCATTCTTATAACTTTAACAAACTAGACTACAGGTCGCTGGCAAGTAAGCTCTTTAAACTAACGCAAACTGAAAGGCTTGAGCTACCAGGAATGCTAGCGATGAGAGCAGAATTACTACCAATAGCTTGTGTCCTAATAAATTATACCTTAGACTTATTACCAAATTCAGAATTAAAGCTCTCCACTTTTGCCTTAAAAGAAGGTGTTTTTACGAGCTTAAAAAATAATACGCATTCATGGCAAGAATTTTAATCATTGAAGACGAAAAGGCGATTAGAAATGTTCTTAAGAACATCTTATCTGATGAGGATAAAACCTTTGTAATAGACGAAGCAGAAAACGGTCGAATTGGAATAGAAAAAATTGCATCTAATGAGTTTGACCTGGTGCTATGTGATATAAAAATGCCCGAGAAGGACGGCCTGGAAGTGTTAGAGTATTGCATGTCTCAAAAAGCAGATACTGCAGTCGTAATGATCAGCGGACATGGTGATCTGGATACTGCAGTTCAATGTATGCGTATGGGGGCTTACGATTATATAAGCAAGCCACCAGATTTAAATCGACTTATTAGCACTGTAAGGAACTCCTTAGATCGTCATGAATTGGTCAAGGAAAATAGGGTTCTTAAGAAAAAAGTAAGCAAGAAGTATGAAATGATCGGCCAATCAGAACCTATTCTACAAGTAAAGGATATGATAGAAAAGGTCGCTTCAACAGATGCGAGGGTTCTTATTACAGGACCCAATGGAACTGGAAAAGAATTGGTTGCGCACTGGCTTCATGAAAAATCAAATCGCGCTAAGCAAAAACTGATTGAAGTTAATTGTGCAGCAATACCTTCTGAACTTATAGAAAGTGAATTGTTTGGACATAAGAAAGGAGCATTTACTTCTGCAGTTAAAGACAGAAAAGGAAAATTTGAACTTGCTGATGGAGGAACTTTATTTTTAGATGAAATTGGCGATATGAGCCTCAGTGCTCAAGCTAAAGTGCTTAGAGCATTGCAGGAAGGGAAAATCACTCCGGTTGGGGGTGACAAAGAAATATCTGTGGATGTGCGTGTACTAGCCGCCACCAACAAAAACTTAAAAGAAGAAATAAAGGAGAATCGTTTTAGAGAGGATTTATATCACCGCTTAAGTGTAATTTTGATTAAAGTTCCAGCGCTGAACGATCGCAAAGAAGATATTCCAGAATTATTGGAGCATTTTGCTAAGCTGATATCTAGAGATCATGGAAGTGCCATTAAATCTTTTTCAGTTGACGCAATCCAACAACTTAAAGCTTTTGATTGGACAGGAAATATTAGAGAATTAAGAAATGTAGTTGAAAGACTTATTATCTTAAGTGGAGCTGAAATTACTAAAGAAGATGTCCTTAAGTACACCAGTAAATAATTGAAAAGCACTACCAAAACAACATTTTAATCTATTGCAGAATATGGAATTACCTACTTTTTTACTAGCCGACAATACTGATTTACCTGAGGATATTTTTATCGTTCATACTCAGTATCCACGCTTTATCTGGAATGTAAACCAAGATGAAGTAGAATGGATTGATGAATTAGAAGGTGAAGATGATAATATGGTCAATGATGTAGCCAATCTTTTAGATTTAGCTGAAACCTTTTACGAACGTGAGCTGAAATCATTAGAAGATGAGGATCTATCTCTGTAGATTTGCGGGCTTAAAGTTGCCCCTTGACTAAATCTGAACATTATAAAAAGAATATAAGCCTTGCCTGGCCAGTGATGACCTCACAGCTTGGGCACATTTCTGTTGGCCTTGCTGATAGTATAATGATTGGTGCATTGGGAACAATCCCTTTGGCAGCTGGAGCATTTGCTAACTCACTTTTTGTTGTTCCTATGGTATTTGGCCTAGGCATGGCTATGGGTATTACCCCTCCTATCGCCAATGCTGATGGGGAAGGAAGACCAGATAAAAGTGCTAGCTTTCTAAAGAACGGTCTTTTAATTAATATAGTCACTGCGATTATTCTATTTCTAACTTGTCTAATAATTATTCCAGTAGCACCCTATTTAGGGCAAGAAGCTGAAGTTTTAGAGAGGGCCATCCCTTATTTAGTAATATTAAGTAGTAGTATTTTTCCCTTACTTATATTCCTAACCTTTAAACAATTCGCGGAAGGATTATCGGATACCAAAACCAGTATGTACATCAGTTTATTTGCTAATGGGCTAAATATCTTATTAAATTATCTCTTCATTTATGGACATTGGGGAGTTCCAGAAATGGGCCTTAATGGAGCCGCATGGGCCAGCCTAATATCAAGAATAATTATGGCTGCAGCTATGATGTACTACATCTTTAAGATGCCCAAATTCAAGGAGTCCATATCCTATTGGAAGGCCGCTTATATCTCAAAAGAGAGGATCAAGAAAATCCTAGCAATTGGAGTTCCATCAGGCTTTCAATACATTTTTGAAGTTTCTGTATTTGCTGGTGCTGCCATATTGATGGGGCAAATTAATGCCGAATCTTTAGCTGCGCATCAAATTGCTATAAGCTTAGCCGCTGTAAGCTATATGGCCGCTAGTGGATTAGCAGCAGCAGCATCTGTTAGAATAGGTAATCAATTAGGGAAACGAGATTTCCGAAACCTTAAGATGGTTGGTAACACAAGTCTGCATTTATCTATTATTTTTATGGCTGTCTGTGGAATAGTCTATCTCAGTGGTCGCTATTATTTCCCGAGTTTCTATAGTGAGGATCTTGCGGTAATTGAAATTGCTGCACAATTATTAATTGTAGCTACAATATTTCAAATTGCTGATGGAATTCAAGTAGTAAGTTTAGGAGTTTTAAGAGGAATGGCTGATACTAGAGTACCAACCTTTATTTCGTTTTTAAGCTATTGGCTGATTGGATTTGGGGGAGCTTGGTTTTTAGGGATGAGAACAGATTTAGGTCCATTGGGAGTTTGGTTTGGCTTGGCCCTTGGTTTAGGTGTTGCCTCTGTCCTCTTATATTGGAGATTTAATTATTTAAGTAATAAACTGATTAGGGAAAATGAATAATAACAAAAATCAACTTATACTAGGACTTATTAGTCTTTTAGCAATTTTAATCATTGCTCCTATTCGCTTCTCAGTAGGTACAGTTCCAATTACAATGCAAACCTTTATTCTGTTTATAGTTGCTGCTATTAATAAGCCTAAAGTTTCTTTTATCATTGGACTATCCTATTTAACTCTAGGAGCTCTTGGCCTTCCTGTTTTTGCAAGTTTTCAATCCGGATACGAAAAATTAATAGGGCCTACCGCTGGCTTTTTATGGGCATTTCCATTGGTGATGCTCTACTTGAGTTATAGGACCAACTCTTTTACTCAAAGCTTCTATAGCCTAATAATCAGCTTTCTTCTTGTTCATTTCATTCTATTAATTCCTGGATTTATTTATTTAAATATAAGTCTTGATAATGTCAACATCTGGAATACCTTTATTAGACTGCTTCCTGGACTTTTAATCAAATCGATAGTTGGTGGACCCTTGGCTCATATGATCTTAAATAAAGTCCGAGAGTTTTAAACGTATACATATAGTGCAGAGTTTGACAAGATGACAAATAAAAAAAGCTCGACATTTTCATGCCGAGCTCTTTATTTTAACAAGGTCTTTTTACTTTACAATAAACAAACCTTTCATTGCTGTATGACCAGGATAGGTACAAATAAACTGATAAGTACCAGGTACTGATGGAGCAGTAAAAGTAAGTGTTACTGTTTCTCCAGGATTTGCTATTGGAGTAGCTGCAATTACATTTGCATTATCCGGAACATAAGCTGCATCAGGGCCAGCAGTCATTCCTTCCATAGAAACTTCTTCCTGCGATCCTGCATTAATAAAAACAGCATTGTGAATCATACCGGCCATAGTTGCTTGATTCTCTAATGTTAACTCAACAATTGTTCCTGGGGCAACATTGATTTTCTTAGGAGAATAAGCCATTTCTGCCATAGTCTCGCCCGTAGCTGCTAAAGTAATTTGGACAGTTTGAGGAGTTTCATCATTTACAACTTCTTCAACTTTCTCAACTTTTTCTTCCTTCATTTCTTTTGCAGGACTCTCTGATTTAGACTCTGCTTCGCCACCTGAACAGGCCACAATAAAACTTGCCAATAAGGCCAATAAAATAACTCTCATAATTTTTGATTTTGTAGTTTAGTGCTTAACACCAAAGTTACCATATAGTTTGAACAATTCCATTAAAATTCTCTTTATTGGACGCCATGATTTACGCACTCAGGCTGGAGGTGATGCTGTACATATGGATCAGCATAAAATCTTTCTTGAACAACTAGGCTTTGATGTTCAAATTGCCCTTGTAGGGGAAATTAATGGCCCAAAGGAGGTGGATATTATTCATTTTTTTAACCTTGGAAGGCCGGCTGATTACTTTTACTTTTCTGATGTCAAAGCTAAGGCCAGAATTGTGAGTAGCATTTTTGTTGATTATTCTCAGGCAGATAAAGAGCAATCTTTTGCCAGAAGAGCGATTAGTAAGAGTTTGGGTAAGTATCGAATGGAATTTCTAAAGACACTAGCCAAGTATAAAATGTGGGGGATAAAAATACCTCCAGATTATGTAACAAATGGTCACAAAGGGTCTATTCAAAATATATTGTCCTCAGCTGATCATGTAATAACAGCTTCTAATGCAGAGCTAAATCATATTGAGACTAGTTTTAACGTACCAAAGCATTCTTGCATTTATTTAGGTAGTGAGCATATTTTGGCTTCCACCGATATCGATGCACCAGAATTTGATATTATCTGCATAGCCCGAATTGAACCTTTAAAAAATCAATTGCGATTAATAAAAGCTTGCGCTCAAGCCAACTTAACTCTACTTATTGTAGGAAATGCAGGAACTCAACATTTGGATTATTATCAAAAGTGCATTTTAGAAGCTAAGGGGATCGCCACTTTTATGGATTATCAAAAGCCTGAGGACTTAAGCTCCATTTATGCTTTAGCAAAGGTTCATGCTCTATGCAGTTTATATGAAACCACCGGCTTAGTGAGCATTGAGGCCATGAAATGTGGCTTGAATATTTTAGTCAGCCATAGTGCTATTCAAGAAGAATTATTTGAAGACAAGGCAGCATACTGCGAGCCGACTAACATTGACTCAATTGCAGAAGGATTAAAATCGGCCTTGAGCCAAAAAGAAAAACATACAGAGTGGCTTCAGCAGAAATTCTCCTGGAAAAGCGCTGCAAATCAATTATCAGATATTTACCTAGAAACACTGACTCAAAAATCATGAAAATAGGAATCTTAGGAACACGAGGTATTCCAAATTCCTATGGAGGATTTGAAGAATGTGCTGAGCAACTTGCTGTACGATTAGTGAGCAAAGGCCATGAGGTAAGTGTCTATAATTCTCATAGACATCCTTTTTCAAATAAAGATTATAAAGGCGTTCAGTTGATCCACAAATATGATCCTGAGCATAGAATAGGTACTTCCGGACAATTTATTTACGACCTAAATTGCATTATTGATGCAAGATGGAGGAAGTTTGACGTACTCTTGCTTTTAGGATATACAAGTAGTAGCATCTGGTCTAGCCTAATGCCAAAAAAAACTAAGATTATTTGTAATATGGATGGTTTGGAATGGAAACGTTCTAAGTATTCACAGCAGGTTCAAAGCTTCTTAAAAAGAGCAGAAAAATGGGCCGCCTCCTACAGCGATTTACTCATTGCTGATTCTAAAGAAATTGAAATTTACTTGGGGCAAAAATATCAGTCTCCAATGGTGCATATCGCCTATGGCGCTGAAATAATAAAAGATCCTCAACTTGAGGTTTTAGGCCAATATGGTTTAGAAGCAAAAGACTATAATTTGGTCATTGCGCGGCTTGAGCCAGAAAACAATATTGAAATGATTTTAGAGGGAATCACAAAGTCTCAGTCTACTATAATCAATATAATAATTGGGAATCATGAGACTACTTACGGAAGATTTTTAAAAGACAAATTCAAGGATAATAGAATTCGGTTTATTCAATCTAACTACAATAAAAACGAACTTCAAAGCTTAAGATATTATTCTAAAATCTACTTCCATGGACATTCTGTGGGAGGGACAAATCCAAGCTTACTTGAGGCCATGGCATGCCAATGTAATATTGCGGCCCATGACAATAGGTATAATAGGGAAGTATTAGTTCAAAACGCTTCTTACTTTCATGATGCTGTAGATATTACCAACATTATCGATCACTGGGAAACCAATGATATTCAAAAGCAAAAAGTAAAAGAGAACCTCTCAAGGATCAGAGAAGTTTATAATTGGGATATGATAGCTGATCAATATGAAATATGCTTTGAGCAAAGTATGATTTCCTAATCGCCCTTGAGTGCAATCCAAACTGTTTTGAGCAGAATTTTAAGATCTAGAAGAAAGGACCAGTTTTCAATATAATAAACGTCTGCCTTCACTCTATTTTCCATATCCTCCAATTCTGGAGTTTCTCCTCTAAACCCCTGAACTTGAGCAAGACCTGTAATTCCAGGCTGAGCTAAATGCCTTAACATATAAGTATCTATTAGGTCCTTATAATGGGCTGTATGATTTACCATATGAGGCCTCGGCCCCACTAAAGACATATCACCTAAAAGAACATTCACAAGTTGTGGCAGTTCATCTAAATGATGATTTCGTAAAAATCTTCCTAAGCTTGTTATTCTTGGATCATCTGAGCTCGCTTGACGATGGTCAGAGTCTGCATTAATGCGCATGCTCCTGAATTTATAAATGTAGAAGGTCTTAGCGGTTAGTCCATTTCTTTCTTGCTTAAAGAATATAGGGCCCTTACTGCTTATCTTAACAAGAATCGATAAAATCGGCACAAGCCAAGGCATCACTAATAGAATAACACTGAGGCTAATAAATAGGTCAACAAACCGCTTTAACCATCGATTATGCAAATAAGCCAAAGGCTCCACTCTCCTATATAAGACAGGGGTATCATCCAATAATTCAATATCCAAATTTGAACTATGCGGCAAGCCTAATTGAGGAATAATCCTAAATCTAACTAGTTTTTGGTCTGCTTCCTTAAACCACTGAACCAATCTAGGCTCCTGTCTACTGAAGGAGCAATACATTTCATCTAATTCGTTTTCAAGTATATAATTACTCAGAGATTCAAGGCTTTTTGCTCCATCAATGTGTTCTGAAAAAACTGCTTGAACTTTCATCCCATACTCTGGATGTCGCTCTAAATTCTCCTGAAATTTTAATAATTCAGAACCATCACCTACTAATATTACTTTTTTAGATTGATAACCTTTTTTGCGGAGGTATCGTAGTAAATGAATAAAGTAAAAGCGCCAAGGCAAAGTGCTTAAGCCTAAAAAAACATAGAAGTAAATAATGAATAATCTAGAGTAATAGTAGCCTTTTAGACTTACAACAAACAGCAACATTAAACCAATATGGAGCAATAAAATCTGAAGCACTCTTGAACTAGCTTTCCTTGCTTCTAGTGACCTACGCACATCTAAGCCTTCGCCAATTAAATTTAAAAGAACCCATGAGAGATTCACAAAAATCCACAGTTGTGTATAGTAATTATAATATTCTGTCTCCTGAATATTAAGATCCTCAAAGCGTAAACTTCCTGCTAGGAAAAAGCATAGATTCAATAGAATCAGATCTCCTAGAATTAAAATGAATTTTAGTGCTCTGTGGTAGCGAGAAAGCATTTACTTAAATGTATTAGCAATCAAACGATTTTGATAATCGTCCCATTGGCTTTTGTTAAGGCGAATATACTCATCAATAAGTGTTTTAGACTCTTGGTTTTGATACAATTTCTTCAACTCTTTTCTGGCTGAATTTCTGAGCGGTCTATTAAAGTGAAGAACTGCTTGTATATAATTTGCACAAAGGTCTTTATCAAAATAATTCAATGCTGATAAAGCTGAAATTGCATTCTGTCTTATCATAAATGAATACTTAGGATCAGTAAAATCTTTTAGTTGATTTAAGGCATTCTCATCCTGATAAAGAGCTGTTTTCATTAACAACACATTAATCTCTACTTTATAATTTCCAAAAGAATTGTCTTCAGTAAACTCAAAATTATTCAACCATTCATTTGAACTTGGATTCCTGAAATCTACCGCTAGCTGAACTACCATTGCTTGAAGCTCATAAGAATGTAAGTCAAGTAAGCTTAGAAGAGAAGTACGTAAGGCAGCTCTAAACTCCTCTGGCAAGTCCCCAATAATCTCTTTTAAAAAGTTAATATCCTCAGATTCTAATAAGCTTACATAATCCTTTAGACTTAAGGATTTCTTTACTCCATTGAAAGCCTCAACACGTACCAAATAATGTTCCTTCTCATTTTTCAGTGTATTCTCAAGCAAGCTGGATGTTTTTTTAGAGCTGATGTTTCTGGCTGATTGAACGGCCATTAATCTATTCAGGATCTTATTATCATCAGATAATGTCCTTTGAATATTCTCTATGCTCATCTCAAGCTTTTGATTCAAAAGAAGGCTCATGTTTGGATTGAAATTGACACGATAAATATCCTCTTCAAATTCAAGCCTATGTTCTAAATTGGTGGCATCTAAATAGATGACTTCTTCACTTCCATTTTCAAAAAAGATCTTTACGGGAATTTGAAGTGAATAGGAACCTAGGCTTTCTGGGGCCACTTCTAAAAGCACATTCAAACGTTTTCCTTTAAATTTTAGCTTGGCAGATAAGTTGGGTTCTTCCTTATGATTCAGCCAATAATTATAAAAGTCCTCAAAGCCCTCATTGCCGTATTTCTTTAAGTAATACAAGAGCGTTTCAGAGTTCACGACTGAATATGCGTTACTATCTAGATATTCATGAATAGCATTTCTATAATTCTCCCTGCCAAGCTCGTTTGAAATCATGAATACTAAATAAGCTCCTTTATCATAAAACCTATAACTACCGGCATCTGGGCTAGATAAAGACTTCTTGGATGTTTTTGTAGCAGAAAATATTCTTTGGCTTGCTAAATACCTTTCCGAATCAAATTTATCTTCACCATAGATGTTTCTTTCGGATAACCATTGGTAATAAGTTGCAAAACCTTCATGTAACCAATGAGATCTTGAATCTTCTGCCGTAACATAATTCCCAAACCATTGATGAGCCAGTTCATGAGCATTTACATAAGTGTAATTTCTATCGTTAAAGGCATTCGTGTCAGTAATAAAGAAATCTCCGAAAATAGTAGCAGTAGTATTCTCCATTGCCCCATGTTGAAAATCAATTACCGGAACTTGACGATAAACTTCCCAGGGAAATTTTCTTCCAATCTCAGCTTCCATAAAATCAAAGATTCCCTGATTCTGATAAAAAGTTGTGGGATATAGGTCAAGTGTACTGGGGTAGATATAATTATCTAGGGCAAAGTTAGACTTGCTTTTCTCAGTTGTGAGTTCATACTCACCTATTGCGAGCATTAGTAAATACGAAGATTGAGGTTTAGAAATCCTATAATGCCAGTAGGTAGTTTCACCAAGTGTAGACTTCTCAAGAAGTTTTCCATTTGAAAGAACTTGATATTTAGAATTAAAACCAATACTCAATTCAGTAATTAGCTTGTCTCTTTGGTCATCTTTAAACGGGATCCAATGCCTATGGTCAATTCCTTGACCTTGAGTCCATATTTGCTTTTTGGCTCCTTCTACATTCCACCCATTAAAGAAAATTCCTTTTCTAGGCTTAGCGCGATATTCAATTTCTAAATAAGATGTATCACCATTATAGGTGGTAGGCTTAGTAGTTATATGAAGTGTATCATTCGTATAATTATAGCTTGCTTTTTTATTGTTGAGACCAACATAAAGAATATCAAAATTCACAGCATTAACATATAATTCTGGCCCTGATTGCACCAAATTGAACTTGGCATTACCATATACCTCCTCAGTTATTGTATCCAGTTTTAGTCTAAGATTGGCATTAAGAAAATCAGTTTGAGCATGGATTAAAGAGCCAACAATCAAGAAGAACAACAAAAACGTCTTACTCATTAAGCATAGAATCATTATAATTAGTCACTAAAATAGAACCATTTGAAATTTCTTTGGTTCTTTTGCAAAAGAAAATTCACACACTATGTTATCTAAAAGATTAGAAGAAGCTTTAAATAAGCAAATTAGAGTTGAAGCGGAGAGCTCTCAAACCTATTTATCAATGGCTTGTTGGGCTGAAACAAAAGGTCTAGAAGGAATTGCTGGGTTTATGTATGAGCATTCTGATGAAGAAAGACAGCATATGCTCAAACTAGTGAAGTTTGTAAATGAAAGAGGCGGCCATGCCCTAGTTAGTGAACTAAGCGCCCCTCCTACCGATTTTGGCACTTTCCAAAAAATGTTTGAGGATCTTTATCAACATGAACTTTTTGTTTCAAATAGTATCAATGAATTAGTTCATGTCACTCTAGAAGAAAAAGATTATGCCACTCATAATTTTCTTCAATGGTACGTAAGTGAGCAGATTGAAGAAGAAGCTGTTGCTAGATCAATTTTAGACAAGATTAACCTAATCGGAAATGATAAGGGGGGGCTATATCTATTTGATAGAGATGTTCAGCAAATCACTGTTGAAAGTGCTGCTGCTTCCAACTCAGAAAAATAAAAAACTTTATTTAGATTCATTCAAGATAACTATCTTTGGTCAAATGAATCACTTTTGGGCAAAGAGAAGTTATCTAAAAAGAAGATTGCCAAACAGCAAGCAAAAGCGCTGCGCAAGTTGCTGGATCAAAAAAAGCTCAAGTCATCATGTTGCGCAAAATTCAAGAAGTGCGAATCCAAGCGTTGTTCCAAATGCCCTTGCTTAGATTTAATACCATCCCTTTCTTCTGAAAAAGTTTCCTAAGCTGATTTTACCCCATTAAATTTCTGATACATAAAGCTGCAGTGTATATTTGTTTATGCTCCAAACAGCAATAGAATATCTTAAAGGCGTGGGCCCAGCTAAAGCTGAATTGCTAAAGAAAGAATTGAACATTTTCAGATATTCTGACTTGCTTCAACTTTTTCCATTTAGATATATTGATCGCTCAAAATTCTATAAGATTAGTGAAATCAATAGTGTCAGTACTGAAGTTCAGATAATTGGAAAAATCACCAAGCTTCAAGAAATTGGAAGTGGCAGAGGCTCAAGGCTAAGCGCTAATTTTTCTGACGGAACAGGAAATGTAGAACTGGTTTGGTTTAAGGGAGTTAAGTGGCTGAAAGACAAACTAAAGCTGAACACTGACTATGTCCTTTTTGGCAAGCCTACCCTATTCAATTCAAAAATAAATTTTGCTCATCCTGAACTTGATACTCTAAGTGACTATAAAAGTAGCCCTCTAAAAGGACTACAAGCTGTTTATCCCAGTACGGATAAGTTGAATACAAGAGGAATCAATTCAAGAGCTATTGCAAAACTGACTAAAATCCTAATTCCTCAACTTGATGGCTTAATATCTGAATACTTCTCAGATGAGTTTTTAAGAAAAAATCAAATTGTAAAAAGAGATTTTGCCTATTCTCGTATTCATTTCCCCTCTAGCTTAGAAGACATAGAGCTGGCTAGAAGAAGGTTAAAATTTGATGAGTTCTTTTTCCTGCATTTAGAAATGCTCAGACAAAAAGCATTGCATCATAAAACTTACAAAGGTTACCCCATAGAAAAGGTAGGCCACATTTTTAATGAGTTCTACAATAATCATCTTCCCTTTGAATTGACCAATGCTCAAAAAAGAGTTCTGAAAGAAATAAGATTTGATATGCGACATGGAGAGCATATGAATCGCTTGGTACAGGGTGATGTAGGAAGTGGCAAAACAATAGTTGCGGTATTATGCATGCTTATGGTTCTTGGCAGCGGATTTCAAGCTTGCCTGATGGCTCCCACAGAAATTCTTGCTACTCAACATTATTATGGAATCGCTGAACTCCTAGAACCTCTAGGAGTGAAAGTGAAATTATTGACAGGCTCAAGTAAAACAGCAGACCGCAGAGAAATACACGCCGGGCTTTTAGATGGCTCATTGTCCATTCTTATTGGAACTCACGCCTTAATTGAAGAAAAAGTTGCCTTTAAAAACTTAGGTCTTGCAGTGGTAGATGAGCAGCATAGATTTGGTGTAGCACAAAGAGCTAAACTCTGGAAAAAGAACACATTACCTCCTCATGTCCTGGTCATGACCGCAACACCTATTCCAAGAACTTTGGCCATGAGTCTGTACGGCAATTTGGATAGCTCTATAATAGACGAATTACCTCCTGGAAGGAAACCGATCACTACAGTTCATAAAAAAGATGAAAGCAGACTAGAGCTCTTTGGATTCTTAAAAGAACAAATAAAACTGGGCCGACAGGTCTATATTGTGTACCCTCTAATTGATGAGTCTGAGACCATGGACTATAAAGATTTGATGGATGGCTATGAAAGTGTTACTAGAGCCTTTCCGCCAGAAGAGTATCAACTAAGTATAGTTCATGGCAGGATGAAAGCGGCAGATAAAGACTATGAAATGCAGCGCTTTGTTGAAGGAAAAACTCAAATTATGGTAGCTACCACTGTAATTGAAGTAGGAGTAAATGTGCCGAATGCAAGTGTTATGGTCATTGAAAGTGCCGAGAGGTTCGGCCTTTCTCAATTACATCAATTAAGAGGTAGAGTTGGACGAGGTGCAGAACAAAGCTTTTGTATTTTAATGACCAGTCACAAATTATCTTCAGACGCAAGGACTAGAATAAAGACTATGACTGGCACCAATGACGGCTTTGAAATTGCTGAAGTAGACATGAAATTACGTGGGCCCGGAGATATTTTAGGCACTAGACAAAGTGGATTGTTAAATTTTCAAATCGCTGATTTAACTAAAGATTCTGGGATACTTGAAGAGTCAAGAAATGCTGCAATAGAACTGCTTAAGGATGACCCAAGACTATCAAAGCCTGAAAATTCTGGAGTATTAAATGCATTTCAAGCCAAAACAAAGGGGAAGATTCAATGGGGACGCATATCTTAGCTATCTAAATGGAATCTAAAAAGGAAAAAAATATAGAAATCAACAGTAAGGGATTGAGTTTTACTCAAGGCCTCCAGGAACTGATACGCTATAAATCATTAATCTCTACTTTTGCTTGGCGCGATTATAAATCTAAATATGCACAAACAAAACTGGGCTATTTCTGGGCGGTATTTCAGCCAATTGTTTCTGTTCTTATCCTCTTTATTTTATTTAAGAAATTCGCTAAAATAGGCCCAGAAGGAGTGGACTACATTAGCTATGCCTTAAGTGGTTTAATTCTCTGGAATTATTTTCAAAACACTATTCTGCAATCTGCTTCCTCATTAATTAGTAGTCAAAGAATGATTCAAAAAATTTATTTTCCAAAGATGAGCTTACCTCTTTCTAAGGCTTTGGTGGGTCTAATAGAAATGGGCATTGGTTTATTACTTTTGAGTATTTACCTTGCTTACAAAGGAGAGTTTTCTTTCCTAGCTCTACTCGCATTTCCTCTACCTTTATTTGTCTGTGGAATTAGCGCAATTGGCATTGGTTTATTCAGCAGCGCATTAAGTATTCGCTTTCGCGATTTACAACAAGTACTTCCTTTTATTCTACAAAGCGTTTTCTTTTTAAGCCCTATTGCTTACTCTAGTCAAATATTAGAATCATCTATTTCTAGTTCTCTTAATTGGGTACTTTATTTAAACCCAATTTATGGATCTATTGAATTCTTTAGACATTTTTTAATAGGCTCTGACCTAAACCCACTTTCTATAGTTAGCCTTTTGAGTGCCGTTCTTATCTTATTCTGTGGCTTCTTCTTCTTTAAGAGAGCTGAAACTTATATGGCCGATTACTTATGAGTCTTGCAATTCAAATAGAAAACTTAAGTAAGTTCTATAAGCTGAAATCTGGAGAAAAATTTGCTGCTCTTAAAGAACTAAACCTAGAAATTCAGCAAGGTGAAGTTCTTGGACTCATTGGGCCAAATGGCGCCGGAAAGTCTAGTCTTTTAAAAATCCTTAGCAGAATAAGTACTCCAAGCAGTGGAAGGGCCAGAATAAATGGAAAACTAGCCTCCCTTCTAGAAGTAGGGACTGGATTTCATCCAGAGCTTAGCGGAAAGGATAATGTCTTTCTCAATGGTGCCATTTTAGGCATGAAGAAGAAAGAGATCCAAGCAAAGTATGATGAAATTGTAGCTTTTGCAGGAGTAGAAAAATTCATGGATTCTCAGGTAAAGCACTACTCTAGTGGAATGTATGTAAGACTTGCTTTTGCAGTAGCTGCTCATTTAAGAGCAGACATTCTATTAATAGACGAAGTATTAGCAGTAGGAGATGCAGAATTTCAAAAGAAATGTCTCTCTAAAATTGAATCTGAAAGTCAGGAAGAAGGCAAGACCTTGATCTTTGTGAGTCATAATATGAATGCTACTAAAAAGATTTGTGATCGGGTAGCTTATATGAAAGCTGGCCAAATACATTCAATTGGAAAAACAGAGCAATTGATCGAATCCTATTTGAATGATTTAGGAGAAGTAGCTCAAAGTATTCCTTTGTCAGAAAGAATAGATAGAACTGGTAATGCTGAAGGCAGATTGAATAAAATATCTATCGTTGAAAATGGCTTGCTATCTACCGCTCAAAACGCATCCATCCAGGTTGATGTAGAAATTGATAATAAGCTAGCTCAGAACCAAGTAGAAATCCGATTGAACCTAGCAAGTGCTTATGGGAATTATTTAAGCAGCTTCAGTAATCAAATGAGTGGCAACAGTCTGTTGACATCAGATAAAAAAATCAGTATGATTTGTGAGATTGACCAACTACCTCTAATGAAAGGTGACTACTATTTAAATGCACATCTCTTTATCAATGGTGAACGCGCTGATGCTGTGAGCCGAGCCTTTAACTTTAGTGTACTAGAAGGTGATTTTTATAATAGTGGCGCTCAATTAGAAAGAAAAATACCCGGTTTATTCATTCCTCATAAATGGACTAAGGCTTAGCTTCAAATATTTTTAAAGCCTTTTTGTACAATTCTACATCTATACTATTTGCTTCCGCGATTTGATCGCGATAAGCGGATTTTAATTCTTGAAATAAAGCTGAATTGCTAGCTACATTAAGACGCTCTGCATTTTTTAAATTAAAGCTAAACTCAGAATTTATCTTAGAAATTGACTCATCCATTCTTTCTGCAAGGCCAATAAAATTTAGCTTCTCCATATTCTCAGCAGCTTGGTCCAAGGAAACATCTTGTAAATCACTTCCTCTGGATTTTTCAAAACTTCCATCCATAAAGCGAGCTTGAAGATTTGATCCAAAAGATGTCTTTAAAAAGTCAGGAAGCGAATGAACTGACTCTTTCAACTCCATCATTCTTGGTCCTTGAGACCTCAACATATGTAAATAATGAGAAATACAGCGATCTATTGGATCCCTAAAAAAACAAACAGTCTTATAATTATCCTGAACTAAGGGGTAGGCAGAAAAGTCTAAATGCCCGCTAATAAGGGATTTGGAGGATGCTATAGCCTCTCTAAGCTCTTTGTCCCTTTCCTTATTTGCATAGCAATGAGCAACATCCTTTTGGCTATATTGACTTTGCAATAATTCTCTAAAGCTTGTGCCCGCAGTTTTAGGGATATGAAAAAAAAATAGTTTCCTTTGATTCATAAATTACAAACATGAATAAAGCCCCATATATTATTATTGGAATGCATCGTTCCGGGACTTCTCTTCTGGCTAAAGTACTAGAAAAAGCGGGGATATTTATGGGCGTTATGAAGGATCATAATTTTGAAGCTATTCATTTCCTTAGCCTCAATCAAACCCTTCTGTCTAATCAAAACGCAGATTGGTTAGACCCCACGCAAATAGATTGGAATTCAGACTTAGAATATTCAGCCGCTGATTTATACCATGAGCACTTTAAGGCAACAGGCCGGCTACAAAAATTGAAATTGAAGCTGACTAATAATAAGTGGGGCTGGAAAGATCCTAGAAATACTTTTACGCTCAATTATTGGTTACATATGTATCCAGATGCTAAAGTGATTCATATTATTAGAGAGAAAGATGAGGTAGTTGCAAGCTTACAATCAAGAAATAAAAAAACAGGAGAAGTGCATGATGAGCGCTTGGACCAAAAGGAATTTTGTGAGCAACTTTGGTCAAAATATATTGGTCAAGCGGAATTATATAAAAGTAAATTAGGAAATAGATTCCTTGAAATATCCTACAATCAATTGGTTAAAAAAGAGAAGAAGACCATTAATGAGCTGGAAAGCTTCACTAATTTGGAAATTAAAAGTAATCTTAATTACTACCTAAAGAAGAAAAAAAAGAATGCCTAGGCTAAGTGTCATAATTCCAAATTATAACCACTCTCAATTTCTTGAGGAAAGAGTTGATTCTGTAATGAATCAGTCTTTTAAGGATATGGAAGTATTATTATTTGATGACTGTTCTACAGACGATAGTCAAGCTGTTATAAGTAAGCTTCTTTTGAAGTATCCAGAAATTCAATTCTATCAAAACAAAAAAAATAGTGGGAGCCCTTTTCATCAATGGAATAAAGGAATTCACATGGCTGATGGTGAATATATATGGGTAGCGGAAAGCGATGATATTGCTGATCCCGAATTATGCACTAAACTAATAGAACTTCTAGATAGGAATGAGAAAACTGGAATAGCCTACGCTCAATCTCATCTTATTGATGAAAATTCAAAAAAGTTAAACTCATATGCTGATAATCTAAAGTTTATTTATAAAACTAAACTTTGGGAATCTAACTTTGAAATGAATGGTAAGGAATTCTGTAAAAAGTATGTCTATTTCCATAATCCCATACCTAACGCCAGCGGTGCAATATTCAGAAAACAAGCTATTGAAAATGCTGGTTTGGCCGACCCTAGTATGAAGCTTAACGGAGACTGGTTTTTATATGCCAAAATCCTATGTAAATACGATGTTTCCTTCTTAGCAGAAGAACTAAACTATTTTAGAGTACATGATAGAACTCAGAGACATAGAGCCCAAGGGAATCCAGATGTTTATATCGAGATTCTAAAAATTATGGATTACCTGCATTTTGAAATTGATAAAAGTGATACCGTTTTTGAGAAAAGCTTAAAACGCATTTCTAATTGGTGGGCCGGAAGTCTCTTTCATCAAAAATGGACCATTAAAAAAAGGTCTAAAAACTGGCAACTTTATAAACGATTCAGAAAGTATCATAAGGCCCTATTATTGAGCATCATTTATATATTCATAGTATTAAGTTCCAGGTTTGTCCTTAAAAAGGTGGGGCTATTAAAGCCAGCTAAAAAGCTTAGAAACATAGTTTTTCCAAATAAATATTTTAATCCTTGAGTCAAAAATTATTCTCGATAATAATACCAATGTATCAGGCCGAAAAGCATATTTCGGAATGCTTGCATTCTATCTCTTTGAATACAGAAAGAGATGAAATTATTATAGTTGATGATGGTTCTACCGACGCATCTCTTTCAATCGCTAAAGATGTTCTTTCTAATTACCCTGACGAGAATATTCTATGGATACAGCAGGAGAATAAAGGCTTAGGGAATGCGCGGAATCAAGGGATTCTGGCAGCTAAAGGAAAGTATTGTGTTCTATTGGATGCAGACGATTCCTTTCTTCCTGAAAAGTTAGATAAACTAGAGACTTTCCTTAATGCAAATCCAAATACTAAAGCTTTGTATCACAAACTTGGAGTTATGGATAGTCAATTTTCTCTTCCTAGCTATGCCGTTAAACAAGCTGATGATATTCTTCTAAAACATAATCCAATAACCCCATCTGGATTTATTGGTCTAACAGAATTATTAAAAACCCAGCCGTTTAGTGAAGATCCTGAACTCCATGGAGCTGAGGATTTACATCTGTGGTATCGCCTTTTAAAAAGTGGTATAAAGTTCAGTTTTATTAATAGCACCTTAGGTAAGTATAGAGTAGATGGAGGAATGAGCAAGGATCACGAAGTTCATTATAATAAAGTAGCTCATGCTTTAGCGGATCTTAAATCCAATTATAATTTGGAAGAAGCTACTTATCAAAAAGCCACGATCAGAAAAAGATATGAAACAGCCAGGGCATTTCATAAAGAAGGAAATTTTAAGCAGGCTAAGAAATTCTATCCAAAACAGGTTCT
>CBFIDE010000008.1:0-97933 GCA_965661265.1 uncultured Schleiferiaceae bacterium
GACCATTTTTCAATTGGAGTGCAAATGTAAAATAAAACTTTAACTTACAATTAAATATATTGTTGAAATGTTCATTTTTATAATGAGCAATTTATTTCCTAAGCCCAAATAGCTTAGTTAAATTTGCTAAACTTTTCCAAGACATGAAATCTATAGATTTAAAAGACTTAGACGGCAAAACTGCCCATCGCCATTTATTAAGTGCTATTGGGCCCAGACCTATAGCTCTTGCATCAACAATTGACCTAGACGGCAAAAATAATTTGAGCCCTTTTAGCTACTTCAATGTCTTTAGCTCAAACCCACCGATTTTGGTTTTTTCTCCAGCTAGAAGAGTTAGAAATAATACAACCAAAGACACTCTCAAAAATGCACATGACATTAAAGAAGTGGTCATTAATGTTGTAAATTATTCTATCGTTGAGCAAACTTCATTATCATCTACAGAGTACGATACAAGTATTGATGAATTTGTAAAATCAGGACTTACTCCTATTGACTCTGATATTGTTAAGCCTAAAAGAGTAAAAGAAGCTCCTGTTCAATTTGAATGTAAGGTGAATGAAATTATTTCTCTTGGCGAAAATGGGGGTGCAGGGAATATGATTATTTGTGAGGTTGTTAGAATGCATATCAACGAAAACATTCTTGATTCTGAAGGAATGATCGATATGTATAAAATTGATCTTGTAGGAAGAATGGGAGGCGATTTTTATTGCAGAGCTAATAATGAAGCACTCTTTGAATTGAAAAAACCATTGGCAACACTGGGCATAGGAGTTGACCAAATTCCTCCTAGAATTAGAAAAAGTATGTACTTAACTGGTAATGACTTAGGTAAATTAGGAAATGTTGAATCTCTTCCATCTGATGATGAACTAGAAAAGTTTTCTGAAAACTTTAGGGTTAAAGAAATCTTTGGGAGTAGCTCAGATGGACTGGAGGCACGAGAACTTTTGCATCAATATGCTAAAAGTCTTTTAGATGAAAATAAGGTAGATAAAGCTTGGAAAGCTTTATTAGTTGACAAATTAAATAGAAATTAAGAATGGAAATAAGCGGTGCAATTAAACTGATTAAAGACACACAAGAAATCAGTGCAAGTTTTAAGAAAAGAGAATTAGTAGTTACGACTGAAGAACAATACCCACAGCATATTATGGTAGAGTTTGTTCAGGATAAAGTTTCTTTATTAGACAGCTTTCAAGTAGGCGAAAAGGTTACAATCGGAATTAATCTAAGAGGAAGAGAATGGACAAGCCCTCAAGGTGAGGTGAAATATTTTAACACTATCACTGGCTGGAGAATTGAGCGTGCAAATGGCGGTGGACAACAAGCCGCAGCTGCCTCAAGTATGCCAAGCATGCCTCCTATTCAGGATGATGATGACGACCTTCCTTTCTAGAAAAAGAATGAGCATCTTTGAAAGATGAATTTCGAGAAGTCTTTTGAAAAGGTATTTAAAACACTATTACCTACGCCCTTCACTATTGCAATTATACTAACTGCAATTAGTGTGGGGCTTGCTTATTTTAAAGCGGAGCAGAACTTATCATTAATAGAAATTTCTAAAACCTGGTCCTACGGTCTATGGAATAGCAATCTACTAGCATTTACTGTTCAGATGATGCTAATGCTAGTTCTTGGGCATAGCTTGGCAATCTCAAGGCCTTTTATTAAGGCTAGCTATGGTTTTAGCAGCCTGCTACAAAACTCACATCAAGCAGTAGTATCCCTAGCCCTTATAAGTATTCTCACTAGCCTTTTTAATTGGGGCTTAGGGCTTATTTTTAGTGCTATCCTAGCCAGGCAGATAGCAGAATCTTTTTCAAAAAGAGGAATTAAATTCAACTACCCATTATTAGGAGCTTCGGCATATGTTGGACTAATGGTATGGCATGGTGGGCTATCCGGATCTGCACCCTTAAAGGTAGTTGAAGATGGACATATCAAGAGCATGGCATTAGGAAGCTTTGAGTATTTGCCAAACTTCATAAGCCTAGACCAAACTATTTTTTCAACGATGAACTTGAGCACTTCATTAATGCTCATCATGTTTATTCCCCTTATCGCATTCCTCCTTTCAAAAAAACAGACTATCAGGAATTATGATATTTCTGGGATCAGCATTCTTCCTCAAGAAAAGTCAAAGGATGCAATTGGAATGGAAAAGCTTGACTCCAAATCATGGTTCAATAAAATAGTAGGATTATTAATTCTAACAACTCTTGTAATCAACTTAATAAATTCAGATTTAGGTCTAAATTTTTTAACTCCCAATTCTATTAATCTCATTTTGCTGGGAATGAGTGTTTTAGCACATAGAAATATAGAAAGCTTTTTGGCGTCTATTGATAAAGCTATAATAGGAGCTTCAGGAATTTTAATACAATTCCCACTATATTTTGGAATCATGGCTATAATTAGTCAGTCTGGATTAGTTGAATCATTTAGTGAGTCTCTAATCTCAATATCTAATTCAGAGACCCTTCCATTTGCAAACTTTATATCTGCGGCTGTGGTCAATATTTTCATTCCCAGTGGAGGTGGACAATGGAGCATTCAAGCCCCAATAATTATTGAAAGCTGTATTCAGCTCAAGGCTGATTTAGCCAAAAACATCATGGCAATGGCCTATGGTGATCAGTTGTCTAATATGCTACAACCATTCTGGGCACTTCCTCTTCTTGCAATTACTGGCTTAAAAGCCCATCAAATATTATCCTACACCATTATTTTTATGATCTTGGGGGCTTTTATTTTCACCTCAACACTTTATATTTTTTAATGGCCATTTATTTGTTAGATCAAGAATTTTGGTTCCCTGACCGATCTGAGTTTGATTCTTCCGGAATTATAGCTGAAGGAGGAGGCATGGAGGCTGAACGTCTTTTTCTAGCCTATGCCCAAGGCATCTTTCCTTGGTACAATGAAAATGACCCGATATTATGGCATAGCCCGATGGAAAGGATGGTTCTAAAACCTTCTCAAGTCCATATTTCTAGAAGCATGCGATCTAAAGTAAAGGCTTGTAATTTTCATTTTAAAGTCAATACAGCATTTGAAAGAGTAATTAGAGCGTGTAAGGATACGGTTAGAAAAGGCCAGGAAGAAGGTTCATGGATAAATGAGGACATCATTAAAGCTGGAATTGAACTCAACAAAAAAGGAATAGCTCACTCTATTGAGGTTTGGGAAAATGAAGAACTGATTGGAGGTTTGTACGGACTACAGATTGGTTCGATTTTTTGTGGCGACTCCATGTTCTCAATCAGGCCAAATGCTAGTAAATTTGCTTTTTACTCTTTGGCTAGAGCCTTAAATGAATCAGGTTTTCTATGGATTGATTGCCAAGTTTATAACCCATATTTAGCAAGCCTAGGTGCCTATACTGTGAGTCGGGATTACTATTTAGATGAGTTGGAAAAAAGCAATAAACTAGGTCCAATTAAAATCAAATGGGATTCTTTAAATAAGGATTTATCTGAAATGCTTGAACAACATGGATAATCTAGAAATATTTTTAAGCGGTTTTAATGAGCAAAGAGCCTTTCTACATCTGCGAGGAATGCAAATTCTTCTATCTATTGCAATTTCTAACATTCTAGTCTCCGCAATCTTAATTGTATTAAAAAAAGGGCTTCAATTTAATTCTATGAATATTGGATGGAACTTAGTAAATCTGATCATTGCGACTTTCGGAATTTATCAAGTTGACCAGGCTGCAGGCACTTTAAATCTTGCAGCTAGCATTGATGAAATCCACAGCTTAATAGAAATACTACTCTTCAATTCGGGATTAGATATTGGATACATATTTCTGGGTCTTTGGCTGATAAGCAAATCAAAACTAAAAGAATCTTCTAGGCTAAAGTCTTTTGGACAGGCAATCATCTACAATGGCATTCTACTATTTGTATTTGATCTTGCCTTCAGTCTTGTGTTAAAATCGCACGAAAGTGCATTACTGAAGTATATAGAAAACCTATACTGAACGGACATCTAAGGCATCCCTGAGCGCATTACCTAACATCATAAAGGCAAGAACAAGAAACATGATTGCCATCCCAGGAGCCAAGGCCAAATAAGCTTTATCCACAATCAAATAAGCATAGTGATCCTTGATCATTCCGCCCCAAGAAGGCATTGGAGGCTGAGCGCCGATTCCTAAAAAACTGAGTCCTGATTCTATCAATATGGCCGCAGCAAAATTAGCAGCTGAAATAACAATTACTGGGGCAATGGCATTTGGAAGGATGTGCTTAAAAATGATTTTCCAATCTCTTAAGCCGATCACTTTTGCGGCCTGCACATACTCCTTCTCTTTGATGCTCATCACCTGTCCTCTTACTACCCTTGCCACTTCTACCCACATCGTAAAACCTACAGCCACAAATACCTGCCAAAAACCTTTTCCTAATGCCAAGCTTATTGCAATCACCATCAATAAAGTAGGGATAGACCAAATTACATTTATGAACCACATAATTAATTTATCTACCCATCCTCCATAATAAGCTGCTATGGCGCCCAGCGGAATTCCAATAAGCAATGAAATCAATACACTAATAAAACCTACAGAAAAACTTAAACGTGCCCCTAAGATCAATCTGCTTAGAAGATCTCTACCATATTTATCAGTCCCCAAGAAGAATTCTCTTCTGACAATATGAATCTCTGGATCAAATTGGAAATCCAGCTCTGAAAATTTTATGATTTGCCAAGGATCTTCTTTTGAAGCACCATAGACTTTATAGCCTAAAAAGTTAGTCTTCAGCTGCCATTCTGAAATAGGTATTTCATTGTACTCTATTTCATTGCCACTAAAAAAGCTTTGCTTAGAAGTTGAGGAGTTGGCAATTGGAAGCTTTAATATTTCAACCTCAAATCCTGGCCTCTCGCTTGCAATTGAAATGTGCATCTGATTAGCATTATTGCTATTATCAGGCATTATCTGATAGGCAAATAGGCTTATCAAAAATACAATTAGGATAAAAACTAAACCTATCGCTCCAAGCGGGTTTCTAAGTATCTTTTTCCAAACAGGCGTTCTCAATGATCTATAATTCTTTGCTCAATAAGAAAGCTTCATGCAGGTATAAATCTCTAGATAGATTTTTAAACCAGTTCTGAGCTTCCTCCTTTTTAGCATCCGTCAAATAAGACTTTACATCTATAGCTGTTGCCATAACCGGAATGCTATCCTCTGAACGTCTCATGTTTTTATACTTGGCCGTTTCTTCTCGCAACTTATTCTGCTCCTTATGAAAATCATTATAGTTTAAAGAAAGCTCAGTGCTTTCCTCTTCATCACTCAACCATTTAGCATACTCATCAATCAGCTCAAACTTATCAGAACGCTTTATGCGCTCCTTGCTATTGTTAATCGCTGCTTCATATTTATCGGTTCCTGTAGTCCATACTTGATATTGAGCAGAACCAATTTCATCGTAAGGAAGTGCATATTCTTGCTCTTTTTCTCCAAAGTCTAAATAAGAATAATTATCAGGTAAAATAATTTCAGGCACTACACCCTTTAGCTGTGGCGTACCACCATTAATTCTATAATATTTTTGCACGGTCAGCTTTAAAGCGCCTAACGGTTTTGAATCATTATATGAGAAGTTTACGGCATTATCTAAATCAATTACGTTCTGAACTGTGCCCTTTCCATAAGTTGAATTACTTCCAATTATAATCCCTCTTTTATAATCTTGAATTGCCGCTGCAAAAATTTCTGATGCACTCGCAGAAAATTGATTTACCATAACCACCAAGGGTCCGTCATAGGTTATTCCCCTTGCGCGATCTCTATAAACTTGTGGCACTCTTCCTGGTGATTTAACCTGAACAACTGGGCCTTCATCAATAAATAAACCTACCATCTCTATTACCGCCTGAAGAGAGCCTCCACCATTATTTCTTAAGTCCAGAATTACGCCATTTACGTTCTCTGCTTTCAGCTTTTCTAGCTCCTTTCTGATATCTTCAGAACAACTTCTATTGTTCTTTTTATCGTAAAAGTTTACATAAAACTTAGGCAATCTAATGTAGCCGATTTTCTCATCTCCTTCTCCTAGAACAGCAGACTTTGCAAAGGTTGCTTCTATCTCCACAACATCTCTTACAATCGGGATATCCTGTTTCTGTCCATCTAATTTTTGAACTGTTAGGGTAACTTCCGTTCCTTTTTCACCTCGTATATACTTAACAGCATTTCTAACCGTCATTCCAACAAGATCCACAGCTTCTTCATTGGTTTCATCTTCTTGCCTTACTCTAATAATCTTATCTCCTACTTCTAAATCACCTTGCTTCCAACAAGGACTTCCCACAATTACTTTTGAAATAGTGACGTAATCTCCTTTTTGCTGAAGTATTGCTCCTATTCCAGTGATTTGACCTGTCATACTAATTTCAAAATCTTCTTTTCTTTTCGGTGGAAAATACTCTGTATGTGGATCGTAAATATTTGTGAAGCTATTTGCATAGACACCTAGCCAATCAATTCTATCAAGGCCAGACATATTCTCATACCATTCATGATGTAATTCTAATTCCTTTTTCCTTGCCTCTCTCTCAAGAACTGCAAAGCTTTTAACCTTAACAGTTGTATCATTTTTTTCATGTGCTTCTTCAATAGCGAACATCTTGTCCTCTATTCGATTCAAAACTCTCTGCTTCAGATACATCCTCCAACGGTCTCTTAAAGCATTTTCATCTGCAGCAAAGCTTATTTTCTTATCATCAGACTCAAAACTTTCATCAAGAGTAAAGTCAAAAGTGGTGTCTAGTATCTCCTCATAATAAGACTTAACCCTAGTTAAACTGCCTAAATACTCGCTATAAGCGAGATTAAAGAAATCTAAGCTAGATTGTTTAAACTGATCATCAAGATCATCCTTATATTTTTCAAGCTCTAAAACTTCCCCTTCTAAAAGAAATCTCTTATTAAAATCAAGATTCTCTAAAAAGTAGTCATACACCTTTTCTGAAAACTCATCATTAATTTCTTGAGGCTTATAGTGCTTGGAATCTAATATGTTATAAACCAATTCTAGTATTAACTTATCCTTCTTATCACTAGCGTCAGTAGGTACATAAAAACCTAAGGCAACAACTAATAGAAGACCAAGAATTATATATTTAAATTTATTTATCATCGTAACTATTGTCTTTAACAAATGCATAAGCGCAAATTAATCAATATCTAACGTATCTATTGTTTCTTTTAAGATATTTGCGCTACACTTTCGAACATGAAGATGGAAATCAGTTTTATTCTAGAAAAGAAAAAATAACCTAGATGTACAAATACTTTATTCTCTTGTTCCTACCATTCTTTGGTGTGGCCCAAGATAATGCCAGTATAAGCGGCTATATTAGAGATAAAAATACCGGAGAAGAACTTATTGGGGTTAATGTTTTCATAAAAGAACTAAACTTAGGTGTAGCTACTAATGTATATGGCTACTATTCATTGAGTGTTCCTAAAGAAAAGCATATCATCAGTTTCCAATATATCGGATATGAAAACCTTGATATGGAGATAAATGTAGTTGAAGACAGAAGACTAGATATAGAAATAGCTCCTAGCTCGGTGACCTTAGATGAAGTAGAGGTGACTTCAGAAAAACTCGATAAGAATGTTACCTCAGTTGAGATGAGCGTTACTAAATTAGACGTCAAGACCATCTCTAAGGTTCCTCAATTATTGGGTGAAACCGATGTCATTAGAACTCTAACTCTTTTACCTGGTGTTACCACTGTTGGAGAAGGTTCTTCTGGCTTTAATGTACGCGGTGGAAATGTAGATCAAAACCTTATTCTCTTAGATGAGGCTCCTGTTTATAACAGCTCTCACTTATTTGGTTTCTTTTCCATTTTTAATGCAGATGCTATTAAGGACGTAAAACTTTATAAAGGTGGCATTCCTGCGAACTACGGTGGAAGACTCTCTTCTGTTGTAGATGTGAGGCAAATTGAAGGAAACTCTAAGAAATTTGGGGCTAAAGGTGGAATAGGATTATTAAGCTCTAGACTGCTACTTGAAGGACCCATTGGTTCAGAAGATGTGTCATTTATGGTAGCAGGAAGAAGGTCCTATGCAGATCTTTTCTTGGCCCTTTCCAGCGATCCTGAAATAAACCAAAACATTCTTTATTTCTATGATTTGAACACAAAAATAAACTGGAGAATTGGCAAAAAAGACCGTCTTTTCCTATCTGGTTATTTTGGAAAAGATGTATTTGGCATCGCTGATTTATTCAGTTTTGATTGGGGTAATACTACTGGAAGCTTAAGATGGAATCACTTGTTTTCTGATAAGCTATTCTCAAATTTCACTTTAATATATAGTGATTATAATTACTCTATAGGAACCCCCGACGGGGCCGAAGAAGCGAATAGCTTCACTTTCAAATCAAGAATCCGGGATTATCACTTCAAGACTAGTTTCAATTATTTCTTGAACAGCAATAATAAGATTGACTTTGGTATGGAGTCTATTTACTATGTCTTCAACCCTGGGAAAATAGAATTTGCCCAGACTATTGAACTAGATCAAGAATATGCTTTAGAGCCTTCTCTCTATTTTAGTCATGATATAAAGGTGAATCAAAGACTGAATGTTCAGTATGGCTTAAGATATAGCTCTTTCTATAAATTAGGCCGTTCAACAGTCTTTGAATATGCAAATCCCGACCTTCCTCAAAAGGATGAGATTGTTGATTCCACAAAATACGGCCCAAATGAGATTGTTGCTTCTTTTGATGGCCTTCAGGGGCTAGAACCAAGGCTTTCAGTAAACTATTTATTAGATGATGAAAAAAGTATAAAGGCAAGTTTTAATAGAACTCGTCAATACATTCACCTTATTTCTAACACTTCTTCTGCAACACCCATAGATCTTTATCGTGCGGCGGGCTCTTATATCGATCCAGCCACTGTGTATCAATATGCGGTAGGGTATTTTCAGAATTTCAACAGAAATATGTGGGAAGCTTCTGTTGAAGTATACTATAAGGACTTTAATGATTTAGTTGACTATAGGGCTGGGGCCGATTTGATTTTTAATCAAACCATAGAGACCGAGCTTTTAACTGGAATTGGAAGATCTTACGGGGCTGAGTTTTTCTTAAGGAAAAACATTGGAAAATTAACAGGATGGTTTAGCTATACTCTTTCAAGAACGGAGATGAAAGTTAATGGTCCTGACGCCAGAACTAGTATAAGTAATGGTCAATGGTATTCTGCCAATTTTGATAAGCTCCATGACTTTTCTTTAATCATGAATTATCAGCTAACAGAGGAGTGGGATATCGGTGGAAACTTCATTTACCAAACAGGTAGACCAACCACTGCACCTTCTGGTAAATATTATTTTGAGGGAGTAGCAGTTCCTATTTATCTTGACAGAAATAATAAGAGAATTCCTAATTATCATAGACTTGATTTGGCTGCCAATTATATTCCAAAGAGAGATCCTAACAAGAAGTTTTATTCAAGTTGGTCTTTGGGGATTTATAATGTGTACGGAAGAAGGAATGCTTATTCTGTATTCTTCCAAGCAGATCAAGAAACTCCAGCTGTGGCAGGTCAAGCAGTTATCACACAAGCCAACAGACTATCAATATTCGCAATTCCAATTCCATTTGTTACTTGGAACTTTAACTTTTAGGCATGAAAAAATATTTATATATACTCGGAATCGCATTATTATTTACACTCACTTCTTGCCAAGATGTTATTGAGTTTGCAGTAGATAATATTGAGAAGAACATAGTTATAGAAGGGCAAATTACAGATACTAAAGATTGTTTAGTTCGTATCGCAACCACTGCGGATTACTATGATGATGGTCAAATTCCTGTGCTCTCTAATATTGATGTTTTTCTTTATGAAGATAATCAAGTAGTAAGTCAACTTATTGAAATCGATACTTTAAAAGGGTACTATACTTCCACCTATAGGGGTGTAATTGGCAAGACCTATTTTATTGAAGCAAGTGTAGCTGCTGGTCATCCTGATTTTGAGCAAAGCACATGGAGATCGCAACCTGAGACTATGACAAGGGTTTTTGATGTAGACAGCATTTATACAAGGCCACTCACAAGATTTACCGTTCCAAATGCATTTGAGGATGGTGAATATGTACTTGTGGAATTCACTGAGCCGGCAGGGCAAGGAGATAATTATAGAATTAAATATACAGAAAATGATAGCTTATGGCTTACAGATTACACCTTGTTTGATGATGAAAATATTGACGGAGTAAGTTTTGGTGATGGTCTGTTTCCTCCATTATCAATCTTTGGTCCTCTTGACGAACCCGGTGATGTAATTATAGTGGAATCAAATTCTGTTAGTGATGACTATTACAGCTATTTAAACCTATTGGTTCAACAGGTTTTCCAAGTTGGAAGTATCTTTGACGCTCCTCCAGCAACAGTAATCGGAAATATCTACAATAAAGATAATACTGAAGAATTTGGATTCGGATTCTTCTCTGCATCTGCAGTAAGAACAGATACAGCGCGTTTCGAATAATTATTAAATTAGACTTAAAACAAAGTTGTGAATAATTTATCTGAGTTAAAATATCTAGCCAGAGATTGGGCATTGGATTACGGCATGAGTGATAAGTCTGCCTTCATTTTTGCCTTTACTATTAATATGATAATTCTAATTGTTATCAGCCTTATTGCATGGTTTTTTAGCAGGCTAATTATTTTAAAACTTGTTGAGAAATATGTCAAAAAGAGCAAGAATACCTATGATGATGTGCTCATGGAAAAAAAGGTTTTTGCCGGCATAGCACAGCTCATTCCAGCCTGGATCATTAAATCCTCATTAGAATTTATTGCCGACGGTATTGTTCTTCCCTTAGACAGTATTAAAGGGCTGATAAAAATGTATATGGCTATTGTCTTAGTCAATGTCATTAGCAGATTAGTCAAAGCATCAATAGAAATTGGACATCGCGTGCCAAGATTTAAGGACAAGCCTCTTTCTAGCTATGGTCAGGTAATAAACATTTTAAATTACCTAACAGGTGCTATTATTATTCTAAGCATATTAACTGGAGCTTCACCTGTTAAAATTCTAACCACATTTGGTGCAGCTACAGCCATAATGTTATTAGTATTCAGAGATACAATTTTAGGCTTAGTAGCTAGTATACAAATTTCTGCTAATGATATGATTCGTCTTGGTGATTGGGTGAGCATGGATAAATATGGTGCCGATGGAGATGTAATGGAAATTAACTTAACTACTATCAAGGTTCGAAATTTTGATAAAACAATCACTACAGTTCCTACCTATGCATTAGTTTCAGATTCATTTAAGAATTGGCGGGGAATGCAATCAAAAGGTGTACGTAGAATCAAACGTACTATTTATGTTGATTTGCAAAGCATTAAATTTGCAAACAATGATTTACTTAAGCGCTTGGAAAATGTTGAGTTGATTAAGGCTTACATATCCGAAAGACAAGATGAGATAAATCAATATAATATTAAAAAAAAGGTCAATAAGGATGAGCTAATTAATGGCCGTCATATGACCAATATTGGCATTTTCAGAAAATATATTCTTGAATATATAAGCCATCATCCCAAAATTGCTCATCACGAAACTATGATGGTAAGGCAATTACAACCGACTGAAAGAGGTTTGCCTTTAGAAGTTTATACTTTTTCAAATGATATTAATTGGGTGAATTACGAGACTATTCAATCTGATATTTTTGATCATTTGCTTAGCGCGATTCATAAATTTGATTTAGAAACTTTCCAAAATCTGTCTAGCAATGATTTAAAAGTACTAGGGTCTAAGTTCGCAAAGAGCGACCCTTCCACTCTATCTTAGAAAATCGGAGCATTTGAAGTAAGCTAAAAAGAACGTAAAATGGATAAACCAAATGAGCTGTCCATAATTTAGACTTTAGTTTAACTTGATTAGTACTTATTAAAAATGAGGACAATACTTCTTGGTCAATGCTTATCTTAAGTACCCAAACTAAAGCACTAACAGCTCCAACCGGATAAAATGGGCTAAGTATTAATAAAGCAACTTGAGTAAGTGAGTATATCGCGATAAGCCCAGCAAAAAATTTATGTGACCAACTCTCATAACTCACTGACTTTATCCCCCACCTCATCCTTTGATTCACTAATTCCTTGAAGCTAGAAACTCCTTTTGTTCTCACTACTGCATTGAGTTCAATCTCTAAATTCTTAGCTTTATGAACCAAAAAAGTGTCATCGCCGCTTAACCACTCCTTTCCCTTTAGATTCTGCTTCTGAGCCCAGCTTTTGTTAAACATAAGATTTGCAGCACTCGCCATTATTGCATTTCCAGAAAGAAAGCTTCCCATGGTAATGAATTGTAGACTAGCAAATTCAATGGCACTAAAGGCCGACCAAAAATTGTTTTTCGAATAGTCCATTTGAACCAGGCCTTGTTTAAACTGAGTATCCTGCTTTATTTCTGACATTTTTTCCAGCCAATCTGCCTCCATGGTACAATCAGCATCTGTTTGAATAATAATATTGTTTTTAGCATGATTCACTCCAAGCTTCACCGCGTCTTTCTTTCCATTATGAGTATCAGAAAGATTTAATAGCTGAAAGTTAATAGTAGATGATTGTAATATTTCTTTTGCCTTTTCAAAGCCTTTATCAGAAGAATGGTCATTAACCAAGATTAACTCCCATTTAGAACGGTCTAATGTTTGTTTTTTTAAGCATTCTAGAAGAAAAGGAATCGCTAGTTCTTCATTCCGAAAAGCAACTATTAGACTCAAGTCCTGCATCTCGCCTTTCTCTGTGCCTATCGGTTTTTTTATGCGTCTATGTATTCTTATTATATGATAAGAATATAAAGAAATAAGTATGAGTATAAATAGATGAAGAAAAACCAATTCAAATTGTTTGCGACTAAATTAAAGCATTAATTTGGTCTAGAGATGCAAAAAGACAGGATCATTCTAGGAGTAGACCCAGGTACAAATATTATGGGCTACGGAATAATAAAAATCAGCGGAAAGCAATTAGAAATGCTAAGCACTGGCGTTATTATGTTGAATAAATTAGGTGATCATAGTCTTAAACTTCAGAAGATTTTCAAGAGAACATTAGCCTTAGTTGAAGAATACAAACCTGATGAGATGGCCGTAGAAGCACCATTTTTTGGAAAGAATGTTCAATCGATGCTAAAATTAGGTCGTGCGCAAGGAGTGGTTATGGCTGCAGCACTCTATAGAGATGTTCCCATTACTGAATATGCACCTAGAAAAATCAAGCAGAGTATAACAGGCAATGGTGCTGCATCTAAAGAACAAGTGGCATCTATGCTTGAAAGCATTTTCAACACTAAAATTGAAGCCAAATACATTGATGCTACGGATGGCCTGGCTGTTGCTCTTTGCCACCATTATCAAACTGGTACGGTTGCAAGTCTTGGAAAAGGCAAGTCTAAGGATTGGTCGCAGTTTATAAAACAGAATCCAGATCGACTAAAATAAGACTATAAGAAAGATTTTATTCTCTCCGCTGTTTGAGCCAATTCTTCTTGGCTAACTTTCAACTTTTCTTTAGAAAAATCAATATCCGAAACATTATTGATAGGAACGAGGTGAATGTGGGCATGAGGTACTTCAAGCCCAATCACCGCCACCCCAACTTTTTTGCATGGGATAGCTTTACCCACAGCTGAAGCTGTATTTTGCGCAAAACTCCATAGGTCTCTATAGGTATTGGAATCTAAGTCAAAAATATTATCCACTTCCACTTTAGGAATAACTAAAGTGTGTCCTTCATACAAAGGAGTAATATCTAAGAAAGCAAGAAATGAATCGTTCTCTGCGATTTTATGAGAAGGCAATTCACCTTGGATAATTTTAGAGAATACAGATGTCATTATTCGAATGAGATTTTAACTATCTCAAACTTCATAACTCCAGAAGGAACTTGAATTTCTACCTGTTCTCCTACTTTTTTACCTACTAAACCCTTACCGATTGGGCTACTAACAGATATTTTACCCGCTTTAAGATCTGCTTCAGATTCAGAAACCAATTGATAATTCATTTCCATTTTATTAGAAAGATTTCTAATAACTACTTTTGACAGGACCATTACCTTATCAGTTTCAAATTTAGAACTATCTAATATTCTAGCATTTGCCAAAGTATCCTCAAGCTTGGCAATCTTCATTTCCAATAATCCCTGTGCTTCCTTTGCAGCATCATACTCAGCATTCTCTGAAAGATCACCTTTATCTCTTGCCTCCGCTATTTGACCAGAAATATGAGGTCTCATAACGTTCTTTAAATGCTCATACTCATCTTTGAGCTTTTGCATTCCTTCCTTACTATAATAATTCAGATTACTCATTGTTTCAATCACTTATATTAAAGACAAAAAGACCATAAAGGTCTTTTTGCAGGGCAAATTTATAAAATTTAATGTGAAAGAATTTGCTATAACGTAAATCCTACACCTATTGAGTGTACACCATTAAAAGGCTGAGTATCTCTGAATGAGTAATCCAAAACAAAATTAGAATCTCCAAGAGGAACCTCCAAGCTTAAACCAGCAGCAAAACCAGTGAACACCGTAGTAATTCTTTCATCGTTACGATTATCAAAGAAAGTATAACCTGCTCTAATGCCAATTAGCTTCTGAAACATATACTCTGCTCCTACGTTATACTGATCCTTCTCAAAAGAGTTTGAGTTAAACGAAGCTGCAACAGTTAATGTTTGTGACGCAAAATCGAAATCATAACTAGCACCCATATTTAACAAAGTTGGAAGCTCAAAACTTGCAGATCTTTCCTCAAAAGCTCTAGCAAATCCACCTTGAGGAGATACCAAGGTAACTGAACTACCATCTCCGCTATATGAAGTAGCTGGTCCAACATTCTTCAACGTAATTCCTACATGAAGATTATCTTCTCCATCAAATGCATCAGTCATATACTGCACACCTGCATCAAAACAAATTGCATTAACAGATAAATTACTTAAGGCTTGATTATAGACCTTAATACCAACCCCACCATAAATACTCTCGGTGAATTTCTGCGCATAGGATATACCCATTATAGTTGTAGTAGGACTGACCATACCGATACCTCCTTCAGGAAGTTCTTCAGTTGTTCTCTCCCACTCGCCATAATCAACGGCTACAATTGAGGCTCCAAGAACACCATCAGATCCAACTTTTTGATTGAAGCCAAATGAATTGACTTGCAAACCAGAATTAACTAACCATTGAGAATTACTAAAGGCAACATCTGTCTTTTCTGTAAAAGCAGTTCCAGCGACATTAATAAAACTAGCCTCGATCCCTTTTACAGAAGCGATATTTGCTCCTCTCCATCCAGCTGATCTTGCCCATGGATTGATTAGTAATTCTGCAGCTCCTGCTGATCCAGATCTAGATGATTTTCCAGCACTTTCCTGTGCTTCTGCAGCAAACATGCTTAAAACTAGCCCTGGTACTAATAAACTTTTATAAATACTTTTTCTCATTGCGTTTCTTTAAGTATTCTTAAAATGCATTTAAGTCGACTGGACGAAGTGAACCCATCCATTTAACCACTTTCTCTCCTAATTCACCCGCATCGATATGAATTAAATAAATACCTGATGAAATTGGAACATTAAAATCATTCTTTAGATCCCATTCAACGAATGTTAAAGAATTGTCTTTGTTAATCGTTCTGATTAAGGTTCCATTTGTCATGAATATACTTACTGTTGCCTGCGGAGGTAAGTTGGTAATCTTAACAATGTTATCCAGCTGACTATCCTCATAATAGGATCCCCCATAATATGGATTTGGAACAACTCTTATTAAATCAAGCGCCTCAGATCCTGCTGTTCTATCATTCTGAATAGATTGATAGCCGTTAGTGCTAAACTCATATTGAGGTGCACCTTGATTAGGGCCATATCCTGCAACACCAGATCTTCTAAATCTTTTAGTTACTCTAAGTGATACTTTTACATCAGTGGCTATATCTCTATAATCAGTGAAAGCAAAGTCATCCCTTATCATTGGAATTGAAACCCATGCCACTGATTTATAAATGTTTCTTTTTCTTAGAGCTGAACTCATATTCTCCAAAGGATCTTTAAGAGGATGATCATCAATATTATCACCTTTATATCCAAGATCAATGGTTCCATTGATAAAGGTTGAATCATTGAACACATAAAGCACATGCATTCCACCTAAAGCAAAGTCAAATTGTCTAGTAATATTCTGAGTAGGGTTCCACATCATATCTCTACCATTTTCTGATACTAACCAAGAATTCTCGCCGAAAGCCATATTTAGCCTTTTTCCAGTCTCAACATTGATTGCATAACCTGGGAAATAAGACCATCCTGTAGAACCGGTTTGATCAGGAACTAAGGCTCCGTCGGCTGTTTTATTTAGGGTAGTTCCAGATCTCAATTCAAACTTAGGAACATTTCCTTCAACAGACTCAGCAATATCACCAAGCTCAAAAACTGGTACTCTTGTCCACTTTGTATGATCAGAAGTAAATACTATATCCACATTTGGTAATTCATTGTCTGGTAAATACGCAGAATTTCTTTCTGGTCTTACGCCAAAACCAATCGAACCCACAAAATCAGCGTCTGAAGGATCTGTTTGATCGTAAATAACGTCACTTGCATACCTCATTGGCGCCCAAGTACCTCCCAAGATGTCTTCAAAGAATTGCTTATCATCTCCGGAAACATCATTATAAGCCTGCCCAACACCATCCGACAGGTCTTGTGTCCCGGCCAAAATCCAATTCAATGGATCCTCACCATCAACATCTGGCACACCAAACAACCATGTTTTAGTAGGATCATCAAAAGTTATAGTTCCACTAATTACTCCATTATTTCTCAAGCCTAATGTATCATTACCTGGATCCAATGCATTAATGATGGTTACAGATACTCCTAAATCCTCTATTAATTGCTCACCTAAGAATGAAATATTAAACTCTGATTTAGCAATCGTATCTCCACTGCTTAAATCTAAAACATACCAGCGTGCAGTATCCAAATCGAAGGTAGAAGGATCTCCATTTTCAAAGCTTAAAATGTACTCTCCAGAATTTACTAAGTAAGGATCAACCACAGTAACTTGTATTGGAGCTGCACCTTCTTCATATTGAATTCTTCTGCTATAGAAATTAGTCACAATCTCATCTTCAGTTGCTTGAGTAATTTCAACAGCTACGCCACCATTACCATTACCATCAGTTCTAGTAAGTTGAATTTCATCACCATAATCAGAATTTAGTATGGTACCTCCAGCTACAGGAGCGGGATTATGAGGTATAGCCAAATATGGTTTTTGTCCGTTTCCAAGATCTCTACCTGCAAGATAAGGGCGCTTTTGGGCATCCTCGTCATCTGTCATACTTCTTGGCTCAAACTTCTTATAATTATTTTGAGAATAAGCAACAATGTAGTAGTAATACTCTCTATTGTTTATCATCTCCTTATCTCCTTCGGCAAATTCATCCTCAACAAATTCAAAGGTTAAAGAAATACCATCATTATTAGCTTCCAAGGTCATATCCCGACCTTCCAATGGAGATCCATCGAGGTCAGCTCTTACTTCATAATTCACTAATTGATCAATATTATTCTTAACATCACATTGAGCAACTAATCTAGACTGATCGTCATTGTAAAGATTATCCACACTAACATCAGGACCACTTACCTGGAAAATTTGAAACCCTTCAAACTTATAACTGAAGTATCCAGCTTTTCTCGCACTATCAATTTGTGCTCCAGACCAACTTGGAAGTGGTGGGATAAGTGGATCAATTTGCTCATAGTTCAATGTGTTATCATTAAATGCATTCTGCAGCTTGATAATAATTTTTCTATCTAATTCTACAATATCAACACTTGGAGATTTCGGACCGTCCAATATTTGGAAGCAATTGTCAAATAGTTGTTGAGCTTTATCATCAGCAATAATCACATCATCAACTGCTGCAAACAAATCATTTGATCCAAAGTTTCTGGCCCAAACTGTTCCAGTGGTAATAAAATTCAAAGCACCTGGAGCAAGTGAGAATGGTCCAGCACAGTGCAATCCTCTTTTGTCCTTTTGATTGTTTGGCGCTTCCCACCATCCACCGTTCTCAATTGGTGCGCTTGGCTCAACAGCTCCTGTTGTATCATATGAAAGACCTGGATACGCAAAGAATGTTCTAGTTCCACTACCATTGGCAGTAAATCCATCACCATTTCCATTATCCCCTGCTCCACTTGGAGTTTCGATTACTAGATTATTACCATTTGTCCATCTAGACTGCAGGTAATTATAAAACTGACGGGCGGTACTTGGATCTGTTGTATTTTGATTTGGCGCACCAATTCCGGCATTATTATAATACATGAAACCAGACATAATAATTCTTTCATTCACTCCGGCATTTGGATCTTCAGAAATACAAATTCCTGCATCATTCTTAACACCATCAACACAACCATCTCTGTCATTATCAAGTCCGTCAAAATAATCTGCGAAAGGTCCTTGGAAGAAGTCAAATCCTACCGCTGGTGGATTAAAACCATAACCTCTTGGGCCCTCATCTTCAGCATCACCATTATAGCAATAACCTAGTCCTCTTGCAATATCACAACCAATAATATCATCGTTTGCAAATCCAATATCCGGATCAAACCAAGTTCCAAAATACGTATCCGTCAGTCTAAAGGTTGACTTATTAATAATTCTATAATTATTAAAGGTCATATTATTAATCTCATCATTTGAAGTAAATGCAAATGACTGTGCTCTAATCTCAAAGCCTAAAGCACCTGCTTGAGACTCTGTATGCGTATTTCCTTTATCATTATATATCCACCATATAGTTTGGTCACCATATAATAAGTCTGTTTCCTTTAATTTACAGTCTAAAGCTCTCTTTAAGTCATAAGCAGGATAGTCAAATTCTGCTTCATAAAATCCAGGAGTTCCGTCAGGACCCTCAAAGTAAGGTGCCATTTTATTTGGAACTTCACCATCAATTCCATTTCCTGGCCAATCTCTAATTGATTGAGGAATATTTCCTTCATAACCAGGGAAATCTGTACCAACATTACAATTTGGATCAGCCTTACACTCAATCCATGCTGCATGAAGTTCTACTTCTTCTCTCAGGACTACCCATTGTCTATCATATCTAGCGCAAGTTTCTCTTGTAACTGAAGCAGTATTATCATCCGTTAATGGGCCAGGCCAAAAGTCAACCCCTCTACTACGGTAAGTCATGGCTGCAAGCTTTAATTGCTCCGCCTCATCAACGCCACCAAGCCAAAGTGCTCCGGCAAACATAGAGTGTCGACCGCTACCCTTAGGAGCTTCATACCTCGGATTCTGGTTTAAATCCCACCACATATCTCCACCATTGTGGATCAATGCTCTAATATTATTAATACTTAAGTCGGTTTGAGCCGTAGCTGGCGCGCAACCGTCAGCTAAAGCTTTCATACCACTTTTCTTAGCCACAGTTCCAGGAACTTCCCTGGCAGCTACGCCCAAGCTAGCGCCTAAGGCAATGGATAGAATAAATAATTTAAAAGTTTTCATAGATCTAAATCAATTAGAAATTATAAGAAATTCCAATACGGAATCTTCTTGGTAATGAATAGTTAAATGGACTTGCTACTCTTCTAGCATATAAATCAACATAAGACTGCGTATTTACCTGCTCCTGAATATTAGCCTGTGCTTGAGCTGAAGTTAAATAACCGTCATCATCAGCACTTCCTGTGAAGTTATATACGTTTATTACGTTCTGAGTATTCAAAGCGTTTAGTATCTGAAGATAAACTTCTAAAGAATTCTTTTTATCCTTACCAACAGCAAAAATTTTGTTAATTCTCATATCAACAGTAAACTGCCATGGCAATCTAGTTCCATTTACTTGCCCATCAATTGGCACAGAGCTCGGATCACCACCTATAGAATATGCCTGACTTCTCTTAGTATATGGAGCTCCAGAAAGTGCATTCATGGTAATATTAATCCCTGCATTTGCAAGTACATTCTTATCGCCCCAGACCGGACCATTATAGTTAGGGCCATCCGCATATCTGTAATCAAACCTAAATAACAACTGATGTCTGTTATCAAATGTTAATGGTAATAGATATCTAAGGTTAGGCTGTCCTGAGTTAGCTAAGTTAGCCCCAGAATTTGGACCAGAACCTGTTCCGTCAGCAAACTGTAATGTATAGTTTGCATTAATTCTGATGTTATTCACTCTTCTTAAGTCATACTCTAATGTAAAAGCCTTTACCGTTCCAAAATCTTGGTTTCCATAAGCGGTGTAAGAAATAGGATATGCTTGTGATAAATAAGTTACTTGAATAAGATCTCTTAATTCTCTATAGAATGCCGCAATTTTAATTGCTGATCTATCTGTTAAAGCTTGCTTAAATCCAATTTCATACTCAGTAGTAATCTGTGGTCTTAGATCAGGATTGTTGTAGAAAGCACTAGATCTCTGATTCAATAAATCTAAATACTGGAATGGATCTAATCTAGATAAACCAGTAGTAGGTCTTTGAGCAAGCTTATCAAAGTGAGCCACAAATATTGCCTCATCAGTTATAGGGAAGTTGAAAGATATTCTAGGCATTACAACAACCTCTGGCTCATAATCTCTAAAAGTAGCTGGATCAAGTGTATTCGCAGTATCAGCTCTAGCAGGATCAACCAAGAAAGGTTGTGCTCTACCACCGGCTGCATCAGCAATCTCCTTCGGATCTGCAATAGGTTCACCAATTGCATTGTACCATTGTGATCCATCTCTATATCCTACAATTTGAGTTGATGTTCCACTTCCACTTGTGTACTCTGTATTATTGACATAAACTACAAAGTCTTGACCGATTGAACTTGGCACAACAGCATCACTTAATGGTGATGAAGCAAGATCCTTAACAGCATATGTCGGGAATAAAGAATATGGATCCTTAAGAACACTTTGATTAAGATCAAAACGGTCAACTCTAATACCCACATTAAATGTAAGATCCTTATAGTTAAACTGATCCTGAATATAACCTGCTATATATATCGGCTGAAAAGCCCCAACCTCACGCTTAAAGTTTCCATTCTCATCAACAGCAGTATAGAAGTCTTCTACACTTGGGTTTGTATTTAAAATCTGACCTGTATGATCATATCCGTAGTAAGACACATATCTTGTTCCCCCAATATTTATCAATTCATCTGGAGCAAACATATCCAGTGAGAAAAGATTTGGATCGATATTATCGATATTAATCTGTTGATTATTAGCAACACCTAATAGATTTCTAACATTAGCTCCAAACTCTGATCTATCACTTTGATTATAAAGGAAGTTATAGTTCACAGTATCTTGAAAAACTCCTTGCTCATTAACAACATAAATAGGATTGTCTACATCTAATTCTGTTTGCGCTCTATTCTGCAGCTGTCTCATTTGTGCCCACATACCTAAAGGGCTAAGAGAATAAGCTCTATCTATTCTTTGTTCAAACTCAAATCCCACGATAATAGAGTGGTTCTTAATATCAAAGTTAGTAGATGCAGTCAAACGGAACTGGCTATTTCTACTTTGGCTAAAACCACCTTGTGAAGTACCAACATCAGTCCATAGTCCATACACAGAACCCGGATTTGTACCATTAATTGGCACACCCGCACCGCTAATAAGAAGAATATCTTCTGTTCTTAAACCAGGATTATCTTTGGCTAAATTAAAGTATTGCTCAACATAATTCTCTCTAATCGGATTATAACCACTTCCTGTGAAATTCACTCCCGTAGTTTGAGTTCCCACAAATCTGTAAGCTCCACCAGCTAAAGTGTCATCATATACGTAAGCCGGGTTTTGCTGAAGATCAAAATAGCCAACATGACCATATAAGAAAGCATTATCTCCAAAACGATCATTTCTAGTTTCATTAAAATCTCTAGTGTAATCTACCTGAATATTATAGTATGCATTTTTAATTAAAGCATCCTTATCTTCACTATTTTCAAATCTCTGTTGGAATCTAGCAAAAACAGACCAGTCTCTATTTAAACGATCTACATTATTATTATAGTTTAATAAATGACTAGCATAACTAGAAGCTTTGTCATTGTCATATACAAATCTACCTCCAACGTTAAAGTTTGTAGTACTAGAAGTTAATACTTGAATAGTACCGTTCAATCTTAACTGATTATCCCAACTATTAGGTCTTCTATCAATCTCACTAATTGATTCATCATTTAAATATAATGATCTACTATTTACAGAGTTTCCTGAAGGATCTAATCTCAATGGATTCTCCTGATAGCTTTTAAGAGTATCCTCATTTACTGATAAATAAGGCTGCGCACCTGGTCTAGGCTCAACAACATATTGGTACTCACTAGACATTAAGAAACCAACAATAGTTTTGTCGCCTTTCTTATAAATAGGCCCCCCCACAGTAAGTGCAGCAAGATTATAATTTTGCTCATCCAAACCATCAAACAATAATGTAAAAGGAGCAGAAGTTAATACCTCAGCATTACCAAAGAACTTTCCACTTGGACCTCTTGTAGTAGTTGAAATCACACCACCCACAGCATCACCATACTGAGCAGGCAAACCTCCTGATATTACTTCAGTCTGTAAAATTGCCGCCTGAGGAATATTAACAGAACCTCTAACTTTTACCCCATCAATAAAATAAACAGTACCCTCACCTCTAGATCCTCTAATATTTGTTTCTCCATTATTACTTACCACAACACCGGCAGTTTGAGCGGCAACACTAGTAATATCACGCACGGCCATATTAACAATATCTTCAGAGGTAGTTACTGTTCCTGTTTTACCTTTCTCAATCAATGGTGCTTCATAGGTAATTTCAACAGTAGTCAACATCTCTGAAGCCTCTCTTAGTTTGAAATCTTGATTAGTTGGAGTATTGGGAGAAATATTTACTCCTTTTAGAGTAACAGTTGCCATACCCGTAAAGCTACACTCAACAGTATACTTACCAGCAGGAACTGGATTAATATTAAATACACCATCAAAATCTGTTGATCCACCGGCTACAATTTCTCCGGCATCATCTTTGATAGTAATATTAGCGAAAGGGATAGTTTCACCGTTAGCTTGTTCAGTTACCTTTCCTCTAAAGGATCCAGGTCTTGTTTGCCCAAAAGCAAATAAAGAAACTGTTAGTAGTAGTATTGAAAAATATTTCTTTCCCATATTATTAAAGTGCTTAATGATTTAGGCATTTTTGTCACCAAAGGCCGTAAATATAGTTTAATATGTAGTACGAATCCAAGCCTATCGTCATTCTGAAGGGAATTTCTGAATAAACCTTTGATTATGAATTAATTTTATTTAACATTTTTTTAAGATTCTCTAAATATAGCAAGACATTTCAGCTGGCAAATAGTTTTTCACTTAATTTGTCTTGCCTATGAAACATTTGTCTCATCTATATCTATTGACACTACTTTTAGTTTTGGTTGCCTCAGCTTGTAATAAAGACGAAACATCTAATTTTCCAAACATTCAAGTAGACGAAGTTGTATTCCTCAACAACCCGAGTAATATAGACTTGGCAGCTCCTGGCGGCTATGTAAACATTCAAGGTGGCTATAGAGGCATTTTAGTTTACAGACGATTTATTAATGGTGGCACTGATGATTTTGCAGCCTATGATTTGGCCTGTCCTGAACACTTTGAACAATCATGTTCTGTTTTAGAAGTATCCGATGATGATACATTTCTTGAATGTCCGTGCAATGGAGAGAAATATCTAATTTTTGATGGGGGGCCATCTACGGGAGCAACTACTTCACTTATCCCTTATAACACTTCTGTTAGCGGTCAATTTGTAAGGATATTTAATTAAGCTTTCCCTTTCGGTCGATTCAGATTACGAACTCCCAGAACGGATCCAATAAAGGCCAATAATCCAATAAAAGGAAATGGAGCCGGAGAGCCTGGTGGATGTCCCTGAACTGGTTGAGATATAATCCAAGATTGGGCAAAAAGAAGAATAATAAGCAGAAGCACTAATTTGATTCTCATGGCAGGAAAATTTTCTTTGTTATTAAACCAAAATCTTTAGTTTCAATCTGAAGCACTAAAATTTGAGACTTAGTTTGTTGAAAAGGGATTTTCAGATTAGAAAGATACCTCCGGGGACTCATACTCTTTATAATTCTAGAATCCAATGATATTAACTTAACTTCATTGACATAAGCATCCGCATTAAATTCAAGCTGTAAAAAGCCACTCTGATAGCTATAGTCCATCTCAAACAAATTATCCTTTCCCAATTCAAGAAAATCATTCCAGCAAAGAACCAATTCTTCAAAATCTGAGTCAATCCTATTAATCACAAAAGCACCAGTACTAAAATCATGTAGAAAGTCACCTTTGTTATTTTTAATGAAGAAATGCCTCTCTTTATTTATATAGGATGTTTTTAAACGGAGTTCTACCGACGGCTCTTGGCCTATAATTTTAAGAGGAATTTCTTGAATTGACGATTGTGAGATAAATTTATTTTGATAGTCTAAACCAGAGACAGAAAAAGCGATCTCGGCCTTTTGCCCAGGGCTCAAACGTAATTCAGAATCTCGCTTTTGATTCTCTTGAACTGAACTATTGTTAAAAGCTAATGCCACCCTAGAAATAATACTATTTTCTATATAAAGCTCAATACCTAAAACCTCTTGCAAAGTCTTATACCTTTTTACAATGGATTCCATTTCAATGGTACCTTGACTCCAATGAATTTCCTCAGCCGAATCAGATTTCACAAAGAAGGATTGCATTGGAGGAATTTGATCACCCAATTCTGAGTTTTGAAGTTCTTTAGGAATCCACGGGTTATACGAATACCATAAATTTCTTTCATCGTCATGGACATAATAAGTCTGATCTAATTTTGGATTATTGACCAAATGCTTGGACCATGAAATTTGAGCCAAAAATGGATTGGCCAAAAAATTCCATTTATCAGTGGATGTGGTATCTAAAGAAATTGAAAAATCATTTGAATAAGCCTGTCCGCTCAGCTCTAATTCAACTGGAAGGCTATCAAAGTATGGGAGACCAAGGAATAGACTGTAGCCTATCGGCAATATACTATCATCAAAGGAAGTAATTCTGCTCCATTTTTGATTTTTAAATGAATACAAATTATTAATACTATCGGCTTTAAATAGTGGAGAAACTCCTTGTTGATTGAGCAAACTTTGCCAAGTTGTAGACAATGGAAATCCTAAATTAAACCACCTATTTAGAGAATCTGATTTAAGAGTAGTCTTAACTTTGATGGGACTAAGAAGAGAACCTTTTATTTGTGGATATTGATCCGTACTTAAATTTAGAACTAGAGTGTCATCCAGAGTCAAAGTATTTTGAATAATTAGATGGGCAGAATCCAGAATATTTAGGGAGCGAGCTTGAACACATTTCAATTCAGCTTGGCCGGATTGAATAAAAATATCTCCTAAAAAAGTATCGAGTAAAATCACATTAGAAGAGGCAATACCATTGGGATTAAAAGTTGAGTTCCATGAAGCTCCATTAAAAACAAGAGCATACGATTGAATAGGAAAAGCATCACTATCTGAGGCTAAATGATTTGAGTTAGAATATGGGTCCAATCTATTTATTCCTCCAAATATCCAATCTAGCGAGTCAAAATCAGTTGTTGCATTAGCGCTTGGTATTCTTACCGCCCAGGAATCCATATAATCCCAAAATGCTCCACTACCATTTGAATCGGCTTGACCGAAAACATCTATAAGCTGCTCAGAGCCCAGAAAATACGAAGAGGTATCATAAAAAAGCTCAACGGCATCATTACCATTAATATTGATTACTGAAGTGCTAAAATCTGGACTAAAACCAAACCAATAATTAAAGAAAGATGCATCAGTGCTGATGTAAATATAGTCTCCAGCTTGAGCGACTCCAGACAAAATGAACTCAGGCCCATCTGTCCCGCCTCCATTATTTGCAGAGCCAATAGCATATTGACTCAGATCATCAATGCTTGACTGGACAAAAAGCTCCAAAAGCTTTGGTTTACCTCCAGGCAGAGGGCCATCCATTACTCCCGTTATTACTAAAGATTGCCCAGAAAGACATTGGGCAAGAAAAAAGATGCAAAGTAAAGATAGATACTTCATTCTAATTATTGTGAGGATCCTCCATCCCAACAATATTGAAGTTACGCCTATATCAGCACCTTACAAAAAAAAAGCATTGCATAAAAAAAGCCCGTCCAAATGGACAGGCTTTTCAAATATATATCTGCTTAGAAATTAATCCGCAAGAACAATTACTTTATTATTTTGAACTTCCAAAACACCACCCTTAATAGATAGTCTTAAGATTTTGTCGTTGCTTTTATCAACTTCTAATTTACCACTTAGCTCATCAAACTTCTTAGAAGAAGAAGCAAGATCAATCTTTACACGACCTTCAGTTAAAGTACTGATAATTGGAGCGTGATTGTCTAAGATTTGTAATTGACCATCAGCACCAGGCAGTTGAACTGCATCCGCATCACCTGAAAAAATCTTGGCCTCTGGAGTTATTATATCTAAGTGCATAGCATTAAATTTTAAGCTAATTAAGCTTCAGTAAGCATTTTCTCTCCAGCTTCAACAACCTCTTCGATACTTCCTTTTAAGTTAAAGGCTGCTTCTGGATACTTATCCATTTCGCCATCTAAGATCATATTGAAACCTTTAATCGTCTCTTCAATTCCAACAAATACTCCAGGAAGACCAGTAAACTGCTCTGCTACGTGGAATGGCTGAGAAAGGAATCTCTGAACACGACGTGCTCTATGAACTACTAATTTATCTTCTTCAGATAATTCATCCATACCTAAAATAGCGATGATATCCTGTAGCTCCTTATATCTCTGTAAGATCTCTTTAACATCTTGAGCACACTTATAGTGCTTATCTCCAATAATTTCTGGAGCAAGAATTCTAGAAGTAGAATCTAGAGGATCTACCGCAGGGTAAATACCTAATTCAGCAATCTTACGACTCAATACAGTAGTTGCATCTAAGTGAGCAAATGTTGTAGCTGGAGCCGGGTCAGTTAAATCATCCGCAGGTACATAAACTGCCTGAACAGAAGTAATAGAACCATTTTTAGTAGAAGTAATACGTTCCTGCATTGTTCCCATCTCTGTTGCAAGAGTTGGCTGGTAACCTACTGCAGAAGGCATACGACCTAATAATGCAGATACCTCAGAACCCGCTTGTGTAAAACGGAAAATGTTGTCAATAAAGAATAGAATATCTCTACCTGCTTCACTTTCTTCACCTTTATCACCATCACGGAAATACTCCGCTAAAGTCAATCCTGATAACGCAACTCTAGCACGTGCACCAGGAGGCTCATTCATTTGACCGAATACAAAAGAAGCCTTAGACTCCTTCATTTGTTCTTTATCAACTTTAGATAAATCCCATCCTCCATTTTCCATAGACTCTAAGAACTCATCACCATATTTTATAATACCTGACTCAAGCATCTCTCTAAGTAAGTCATTACCCTCACGAGTTCTTTCACCTACACCAGCAAATACTGAAAGACCACCGTGACCTTTTGCAATGTTGTTGATCAATTCCTGAATAAGTACAGTCTTACCTACACCAGCACCACCAAACAAACCAATCTTACCACCTTTAGAATAAGGCTCGATAAGGTCAATTACTTTGATACCTGTATAAAGTATTTCACTTGAAGTAGAAAGATCCTCAAAACGAGGAGCCTCTCTGTGAATTGGTAAACCAGCCTTAGACCCTTCTACTGGAGATATTCCATCAATAGTTTCACCAATAACATTAAATAATCTTCCTTTTATTCCCTCACCAGTTGGCATTTCAATTGGGCTTCCAGTTGAAATAACCTCTTGCCCACGAGTAAGACCATCAGTAGAGTCCATCGCAATAGCTCTTACCGTATCTTCACCTACGTGCTTTTGTGTTTCCAGAACGATAACAGAACCGTCTGCCTTTTTAACTTCTAATGAGTCATAGATGCGCGGAAGCGTACTATTATTTGTTGTATCAAAGTGTACATCCACTACTGGACCAATAACCTGTGATATTTTACCTAATGCCTGAGACATGCGTTTGATTTTAAATTAACTAAGTCTGCTGTCTAAATTTTGCTGCAAAAATAATCTAATATTCCTTAATACAACTAATGCTATTGAATTTTTAATTTCTCTACTTTTGAACAGAGTATTAACATTTATGTCTAATACTCAATTTTCTGATTGTTAATGCTTTAAACTTCAAATCTTTGAAGGTATATTATTCACTAGAAGAATTCAGCACTCTAAATAATGCTGTTGTCACCACCGGAACCTTTGACGGAGTCCATATTGGGCATCGTAAAATTTTAGATCAATTAAACGCAATTGCACAAGAGCATGAAGGCGAATCTGTGCTTCTTACATTCTTTCCTCATCCCAGAATGGTTCTACAACCGGATGTAGAATTGAAGCTTTTAAATACTCAAGCGGAAAAAATCAGACTTCTAAGAGAAACTGGTTTAGACCATCTTATCATTCATCCCTTTACCAAGGATTTTAGCAGAACTAAGAGCCTTGAATTTGTTAGAGATATTCTTAAAGGTCAAATAGGAGCTACTCAATTGGTTATTGGATATGATCATCATTTTGGAAGAAATAGAGAGGGAAGCTTTGAACATCTTCAAGAGTTTGGACCTCTTTATGGATTTAGCGTCCAAGAAATTCCTGCACAGGATATTAAAAGCAATACTGTGAGCAGCACTAAGATTAGAAAAGCTTTAGGAGTGGGAGATATTAAAACTGCTAATGAATATCTAAACTATAATTACCCACTTGCGGGCAAGGTGGTACACGGTGAAAAAATCGGCAAAAGCCTAGGTTATCCAACTGCCAATATTATCTTGGAACAAACGTATAAATTGATTCCAGCTAATGGAGTATATGCTATTAGACTTAGAGTTATTTCTGAGCCCAAAATTACGTTTAATGCAATATGCAATATTGGAATGAGACCTACTTTTAGTGGTAAATTCAAAACTATTGAAATTCATATCTTAGATTTTGACAAAGATCTATACGGCGAGCATTTAGAGTTTGAATTTATTGACAGATTAAGGAGCGAGCAAAAATTTGAAGGCAAAAAAGAATTGATTGAACAGATTAAAACAGATGAGAAGAACGCTAGAAACATATTTGATGTGCTCTAAACTCATTATTCTATTTATTTGCTTTTCAGCGATTCCATCTATGGCTCAATTTCCAGATTATGATTGGCCAACAGACTCAACAATCACTGAACTGAGCCTAAGAAAAGAAGGCTTAAAAGCAATTCCTGAGGAGATTTGGGAGTATAAATCATTAAAGATGCTTGATTTAAGTAAAAATGATATCGCCACTATCCCATCTTGGATTGTGGAATTAACAAATTTGGAAATCTTAATTCTGAATAAAAATGAAATCAGTGTAATTCCAGACTTTCTTTCGGCACTACCAAAACTAAGAGTATTAAAGCTTGCTCAAAATCCAATTGATACTCTAAGGGAAAATATTTTAGATTTTAAGACATTAGAAGAGTTAGACTTATGGAATGCAGACATCAGTTATTTAAGTCCAAAGTTGACAAAAATGACCCAACTCAAGAAACTGGATTTAAGACAAACCTATCTGAGTACCAAAGAATTAATTTGGCTAGCTGAAGCACTACCTAATTTAGATTTAGAAAGCAGCTTTGGCTGTAATTGTAATTAACGATATCCGAATTTCTTAAGCTGATTATCATCAGATCTCCAATTCTTCTTCACTTTTACATGAGTTTCTAAAAAGACCTTCTTTTTAAAGAATTTCTCCATTTTTATTCTTGCTCTAGTTCCTATTAATTTCAACATCTTTCCTTGATGTCCAATTAAAATTCCCTTCTGAGTATCTCTCTCAACATGGATCACAGCTCTAGTTCTGATAATTGTTTCCTCCTCTTTAAATTCCTCTACCTCAACTTCTACGGAATAAGGAATTTCTTTTTTATAATTCAAGAGAATCTGCTCTCTAATCATTTCTGAAACAAAGAATCTCTCAGAGCGATCACTTAATGCTTCCTTATCAAAATAGGGAGGGTTTACTGGTAGCTGATCTACTATTTTCTTTAATACCTCAGCAGTATTGATTTTATTTAAGGCCGATATTGGATAAATTTCAGCTCTTGGAAACTGATCCTTCCAATATTCAAAAATCTCATCCAACTCTTCCTGGCTAGATAAATCAATCTTATTTATAATTACATATAGCGGTATATTTGACTTACGGAGCTTTTCAAAGAAATCTACATCCTTCAATTGCTTTTCTCCAGGCTCAGTCATATATAAAAACAGATCTGCATCTTCAAAAGTAGATCGCACAAAATCCATCATTGTTTCTTGCAGAGCGTAAGCTGCCTGAATTACTCCAGGCGTATCAGAGAATACTATTTGGTAATCATCTCCATTGCATAAACCTAGTATTCTATGCCTTGTTGTTTGCGCCTTTGGAGTAGTTATACTGAGGTCCTCACCCAAAAATGCATTCATTAAGGTTGACTTACCCACATTTGGGTTACCAATTATATTTACGTAGCCTGCTTTATGTTCCATATTTTGCAAAGGTGAGACTATTCAGTTGAAATCCCAATTATTAATTTCATCCTTCATGTGCAGCCACTTACAAATCATTCATAGTATTTCACCAATTTTTTGGTCAAATAGATTCATAACTATTTGATTAGAGACAAGTTTTTTATATATTTATAATCGTAATCAGCCACTGATTAAAGCCTGCAATTTTTATGTGTATGTGTTGTGTTGGCCCCGAAGGTTTTCGGGGCTTTTTTTTGTTCGAACTTTTTCTGGCTTAAAACCCTACCGCCAGGCCTATTGTTATCCATAAACCAGGGAGTTCAACATTAGCTCTATCAAAATAGGATTTATCTAGTAGATTTTGAGCTTGTATAAATAGCTGAGCATCTTCATATTGGTAGGCTAGCTTGGCATTTATTAGCAATACTGTTTCATAAGCAGCCTCTAATCCGTTTACATCCGTATAAGTTCCATTTCTTTCTTGCAAGCTTAATCCATAGCTAAAACCTAAGCCCTTCAAAGTTTTAAATGAGTGACTTAATTGCGCGGTAACTTTATACTTTAAATAGTCATAAACGTATAAAGAGGCATAGTCTGGATCTTCACCATCAGAGAATAAATATGAAAACCCAATTTGAATTGAATTCAAGCTATATTTCTGCAAGCGCTCACTCATTCCAAATCGGGCGAAAGCCTCCACTCCATTCATATTAACTTCAGTGGTATTAGAAGCTTCTAAATCACAGGTATCACAAACTCTTATCCAATCAATAATGTCTTGACCATTTCTTCTGAAAATACTAAGACCAGCGGTATAATTAGCGCCAAAATATTTAGTCCCAATTTCATAATTATATGAATACTCAGGGTTCAAATCTTGACTTCCAACAGCACCACCTAAATTATAATATAGATCCGTATAAGAAGGCATTCTAAAGCTCTTATTGAATGAAGAATAGATTTTAAACTTATTCCATTTATACCCTAAATTGATTGATGGCAAGGCATCCCAACTATAATCTGTATTATGATTAATCAGAAGGGCAGCTTGAATATCAAAACTTTTTAATCGCTTAGACTGCTCCAAAGCAAAGGATAAATTGCGCCTATTTGCACCATTTGTATATTGCCCTCTTGAGCCAGCTATTTCAATAGGAGCCTCTAAATCTTGACCCAAAACATTACTTACAACTCCTTCATATCTATATTCCGCGTTCATAGCGGTAGAGCCTAAGGCGCTTTTAAAAAACATAGAAAGCTTCCCTCCGGCCATATCGCTTCTATGATAGTTATGGCCACCATACCAGGCTGCAGCCGTATCGTAAGAGCTTATAAATAGACCATTCTGAAAAGTGTAAAAATCATCACTTTCTCTATACAACTGGAATTCATCCCAATTCCTTCTCCAATAAAGCTCTCTCTTTATTTTTAGCCTATCACCGCTTTCGTAGGAAATATTTGCAAATAGAGTTTGGGTTTTCTCAAATTGCTCTGGAAAATTAGTGCTGTAAAAATCTTGCGCTCCAAAGGCTTGGTCGGTATACCCACCCTGAATATTTAGCAATCCATCAGATGAAGTTTTGATAGCTGATGATAAGTTTAAATTATTGGTAGTAAAATCGGTATTTCTCTTAAAGCCATCAGAGCTAGCGGTAGATGCTGAAACTCTTGTAGTATGACTTTCTCCAATAAAAGATTGAGAGGCAGTAGCCTTGAAAGAACCATAACTTCCACCTTCAATTTGCGCCTTGAACTGATCTTTATCTGCCTTTTTGGTGATAATATTAATGGCACCGCTAAAAGCTGAGCCACCAAAAATATAGGAGCCACCTCCTAAAAGTATCTCGATCCTTTCAATATCTTCCTTTACTACAGGCAAATTCATAAGATGATGCCCTGTTTGTGCATCAGAAAGACGAACACCATTCACCAAAACCAATACTTGCTCAAAACTTCCTCCTCTGATACTTAAATCTGTTTGAGTTCCATAAGTTCCTCTTTGCCTAGAATCCATTCCAACTGCAAAATCTAGAAGTTCAGAGATGCTCTGAACAGCAGCATCTTTAATCTCTTGCTCCTCAATTATTATCACACTCCTATTGGTGCTTTCTAAACTTTGAGGGCTTAAAGAAGCGCTCACTACTGCGGTATCCAGAACTGTTTGCCCTAATAGACCAAATGAAAATATTAAGCTTAAATTGAATAATAGGGTGTACTTCATCTTATTGTAAATTAAAAAGAACGCCCAAAAGGGCGTTCTTAAAATGCGGGTAAATTTAGAAATCTATCTTAGAATTCAAACCTTATTCCTCCCATAAGGTTTGTACCTGCCATTGGGTACAGTAAATTATCTCTGACTTCATAGCCATCAACAAAATAGCCATAGGTATAACCATTTGGAGTATAGAAAGCATCAAACACATTGGCTGCCAGGAAATTCAAACTTAAATTACCACCAAAGATCTTTTTTGGAAGGCTATATTGAACTCTTAAGTCTGTGGTAGAGAATGCATCTAGGCTTCTATCTTTATTCTGAGTATTATCTAAATACTGAACATCTACAAACTGTGTTCTAGTGCTTAACTCTAAGCCGTCAATAGGAGAATACATCAAGCTTAATCCTGCCACTATTGAAGGAGACAAGGCTATTGTTGTATTATCAAATGAAAGTGTGTCATATCCAATAAAGTTAAAGGCAGCGTCATAAGAAGGAGTATACTCCGTATGATTTAGAATTTTATTCTGACTCACACTTAAGTTAACGCTTAGTTGAAATTTCTTGCTCAAAGCATATTGCGCAGCCAACTCCAATCCTAATCTATAGCTATCATCAACATTTACTCTTATTGGTGATCCAACATCATTTAACTGGCCTGTAGCCACTAATTGATTCTGATAATCCATAAAATACCCATTAGCAGCAAGACGCATTTTAGAGGTTCTTTTTTCATAACCTAATTCATAATCAATAAGAGTTTCTTGAACCGGCTTTTGGTTGATATTAGCATCTATAAAATCACTTCTTGTAGGCTCTCTACCACCTACAGAAATACTTGCAAAAGCTCTATCATTTTTATTCAACTGATAACTAATACCTGCTTTAGGGTTTAAGAAATTAAACTCTTCTCTAATTGCGATTGCACTCAGGTCATTATCCTGACCTGCTGAGGAGTAATCAACTCTTCTGAACTGAATATCAGCAAAATACTGAAGTGAACCATAAGACCATTCGGCTTTTACATAAGTATTGACATCACTCTTTTGACTGAAACTTTGATAATACTCTTCTCTAATTTGAGAGTTTGATGCATATTGAGCCCAAATAACTTCTCCAAAGTGATCGCCATCATACTGATTTAATGCACCACCAATATTTAAAGCTAAGTGAGATTGAGTGTATCTTAGGTTGTAAGTGATTCCATAAAAATCATTATTCAACCATCTTCTTCTAATAATATCAGAATCTGTAATCGTATCGCCACCAATTATTAGATCATCAATTCCATAATTACTAAGTGACTCCTGGCCTTTATATTCCTCAAAATACCCTCTTCCACCGGTATAATGTAATGAAGTATTTAGAAGCCAATTCTTATTAAACTCATGCGAAAAATGCAATTGTGTATGGTCTTGCGAATAATTATCTACTTGATTATCATAAGTATATAGATTGTACTTTCTTGGATCAGAATCTACTAGATTAGCACTATCCGCAGATGAAAGCCCATTGTTTACAATATACTCTTGTATACCTGCCATATCCTCATTCAGCTTAACATCAGGTATACCATACCAAGCTTGGTAGGTAACTTCATTTCCACCAAAGTGAACTAACTGAACAGATGTTTTCTCTGAATAATAAGAAGCCGATAGATAATAGGACCTAAGATCTGAACTAGCTCTATCAACGAAACCGTCTGACTGAATACTTGATATTCTTCCATCAACAGCCCAATGGTCATTTAACAGACCGGTTCCAAAGCTTAAATTAGCTTTCACACTGTTGAATGATCCTCCAAAAAGTTCAGAAACTGCATAAGGCTTGGTCTGAATATCATTAGTTTTAATATTCACACTTGCTCCAAAAGCGCCAGCACCATTGGTACTACTTCCTACACCTCTTTGCACTTGAATACTAGAAGCTGAAGTTGATAAATCTGGAGTATTTACCCAGAAAACCCCATGAGACTCTGGATCATTTAATGGAATTCCATTAATAGTAACATTGATTCCAGAAGTCCCTGTTCCTCTAATTCGCATGGAAGTATAACCAATACCATTTCCAGCATCAGAACTTACCACAGTACTTGGTAGCTCTTTAAGGATGAATGGAATATCTCTTCCTTCATTTCGCTTTGCAATTTCTTCCTTATCAATATTTGCGTAGGCGATAGGGCTCAAGTCTGAAGCTCTAAGGGCTGATATATTTACAGGCTCCAAAAAAGTATTTTCTGGATTCATGCTAATCACATAACGCCCTTCTTTGACAATCATCTCTGTAGAAACAGTTGTCTCAATGGTTTCATAAGACACATAACTAATAGAAAGTTTTATTGATGGATTTTCAGATAAATCCAGATCAAAATTTCCTTTAAAATCTGTGACTAATCCGTAGTCTTTAGAAGGTGTACTTGCGACAATATTGACCCCAATGAGCGATTCACCGGTTTCACTATCAACGACTTTAGCTTTGAATACATCTTGTCCGATGACGGCAGTTGAGCTAAATACTGCAGCGAGAAAAAATAATAGTTTTTTCATGATAATAGAATTATCACGAATAAAAGGGGCTATTATCCGCTAGGTTTATAATTGTTTTAAAATGTCCCTTAGCAGCATTACCTGCCCAGGTTCAATGGGTATAATCTCAGCCAACTCTTGTTAGCACCCCTTTGAGATGACCACAAATGTAGGCCGCTCAAATGGAGCCTGCAAGAAGAAGTTTAGCTATTTTTAATATCGCGCGAAAGCGAGACTATACTATAAATTCAGGAAAGTAGATAAAGCCTGATTGGCATTTCTGCGACGTTCTTCACCCACTCCTTTAATTACTAAATACCTCAAATTATAACGATCTAGTAAACTTTTATATTCCACAAAAAGCTCAAGTCTATTCCTTGGGTTTTCTCTCAAAGTATCTTTCGCCCACGGAGTATCTGGATACATTAAAAGGTATAAATTATTGGACTGATTCTGAAAGGCCTCCAACAAATCCTGTGGTACATTTCCGTATTTATGTTGAAACCAAATCATATAATTCTCTAGGTCGGTATCTAGGATGTTGAGCCCATTTGGGTTTATAAGCTCTTGCTGATTTTCTAAGTGTAGTTTCCATAGATCGGCCAAAACATTTTGATCATAGACTCCCTGCCTTTTCTCAAGGAAAACTCGAGCAAACTCCGGAATATAATTTCCTTCAAATTTTTCAGCTAAGTATTTTGCGATACTAGATTTAGCCGTTGACTCAGGACCTGTAAGCACAATATTGATTTTTCCTACATCCATTCTAGCACGCCTATGATTGCTAAAACCGTATAAAGAACAAAAAGTGCAGCACTATAAAAGAGTCTTCTTCTGAGATATAGAATAATGGAAAGAGCATCGATTACGATCCAATAGTACCAATTTTCAGGAATAAGGTTGACCATTAAAAAGGTAGCAATAATGCCAAATACAGTCGTAAAACTATCTAGTATTGGAGATTTGGCATCCGTATATTCTTTAAGTAAATAAGAGCTTAGCAAAACTAACATCGCTCCTATTCCAATATATACGATATGCTGGTAGAGCTTTAGGCTTCCGCCGATTTCGCCCCCTGTGCTTTGCCAATTCAAATAGCCATAGACTGCCATTCCTATATAAAATACCTGAAGTACACTTTCAGCATATATTCTTTTCTTGAAACAAAGAATTAAGAATAAGCTAGAGCCGATTAGGGCAAATAACCAAGCCCAAACATTAGATTGTATTAAAAGGTAAGTGTAGAGAAGGCTACTGAAAACAGCTGATAGCTCCAGGTATTTATCGCTTTTAAGCCTGTCCATAGGGCTTGATTACAGTTCCTGAAAGGTCAGAGTTTAGAACCTTCATCACAAAAGAGCATTGACCGAAGTTCTCATAAGATCTTTGAATTTCAACTTCTAAGGTCTTAAAAACCGAGCTAATCGGACCAAATACTTGAGTGCTCAATGAATTGGTTTCTACTCTTAGGTCTTTATAAGAATGGATTCTTTCCAAAAAATCATCAATAGCAACTAAATAATCCTCTCTTAAAGGATACATAGAAATTTCAACAGAAACCTGCATTTATGAATGATCTATTGTGGATACAACCTCTGAATAAAGTTGTGGATTTTTCTGACCAGCATTACCAATAACTACAATATCAGCACCTGCGTCAAAAGCTTGTTTTGCTTGCTCTTTATTTCTTATTCCACCTCCAATAATTAGTGGAAGATTGACACTTTTTCTTACCATAGAAATCATAGAAGCGCTAATAGGCTTATCGGCCCCAGAGCCGCCATCCATATATATCAAGCGCAAGCCTAGCATTTCTCCGGCCATCGCAGTGCATGCCGCAATTTCATCTTTAGCATAAGGAATTGGAGAAGTTCCGCTGATATAAGAAGCGGTAGTTTGCCTTCCGGAATCAATCAACATATAGCCAGTGGCCATAGTCTCAAGACCACTTTCTTTTATATAAGGAGCCGCTAAAACATGACTTCCAATAAGCAAGTCTGGATTTCTACCGCTAATTAAGCTTAAGAATAATATAGCATCGGCTTTAGAAGAAACTTGCATAACGCTACCTGGAAAAAGCACTGTAGGAAGATCCGAATATTGTCTAATTATTGTGAGGCAGTGATCCAAATTGTCTTTTAGCATAAGACTTCCGCCAACAAAAATTAAGTGAGCACCAGAATCTTTTATAGAATTTAAAAAAACAATCAAATCCTCATCTGACTGACTATCAGGGTCAATTAGAACAGCAAGCATCTTCTTGGATGCAAGATGCTCAGACTCAATCTTATGTAAAACAGCTTCGGTCATATGCACTACAAACCTAAAAAAACGGCTTGTTTTTTAAGTTAAAAACTTTAATTAATTGGTTTCAATTGACCAGCCATAAGAAATTAAAGCCTTTTCAAATTTTTGAAAGCACAGCTCATATTGTTTGATTTGCTCATTTCTTCTCAACTTGACCGTTGTAGAGGCTTGCTCATTATAGGGGAATGGCTCCACAAATATTTCATCTCTAAACAGTATTTGTTTATCTCCTTCAATCTTGACGACTACTTCTTTTGCGCCCCAATAAAAGAAAAGATGCTCTATTGTATTGTCAACATCTATGGATAAAGCTTCCCGATCACTCATAAATTTAGGTGCAATTCTTTTTATTTGCTCCCGATGTTCTTCAATATCAATCCCCACTTTATTGGTATTGCTTAAAATAACCGCCGCCATAGAATCACTATGAGAAAAGCTTACAAAGCAGTTTGCTATAGTGGGCTTTCCGTTGGCTGTGTAGCGCACTTTGGGATTCGTACCAAAGTGATGAATCAAGCATTGACGCAAAGCTAAAAACTCAGCTTTCTTCTTAGGATTAGATATTTTTGAATATTTCTCTTCTTCTTGAGAATACCAAACCACTCCTTCAAGCAACTCATCTAAGCTCTCTGTAATCTCCCAAATGTGAATTTGGCTGTGGTTTTGAACATTTATAGACTTAAGAATAGGCATTTAGGGCAGAACAATTTTATAAGTTGGGAAGTTAAGGTATCTTTGCAATCGAAATTTTTAGAAAGGAAAATATAAATTATGAGTTCTACAATTGAAAATTACGTTCCGTATAAAGTCAAAGATATCTCTTTAGCTGAATATGGCCGCCTTGAAATTACATTAGCTGAGGCTGAAATGCCAGGATTAATGGCATTAAGAGAAGAATTTGGCGCACAAAAGCCATTAAAAGGTGCTAGAATAGCTGGATGTTTACACATGACTATTCAAACAGCGGTTCTTATTGAAACATTAGTGGAGCTTGGAGCTGAGGTTACTTGGTCTTCTTGTAATATCTTCTCAACTCAAGATCATGCCGCTGCTGCCATTGCTGCTGCTGGTATTCCAGTTTATGCATGGAAAGGTTTATCTGAAGAAGAATTTAACTGGTGTATTGAGCAAACATTATTCTTTGGTGAAGAGAAGAAGCCTTTGAATATGATACTTGATGACGGCGGTGACCTAACAAATATGGTATTGGATGATTTTCCAGAGCTAGTTGCTGGAATTAAAGGATTATCTGAAGAAACTACTACAGGAGTTCACAGACTTTACGAAAGAATGAAGAACGGAACACTTCCGATGCCTGCTATTAATGTAAACGACTCTGTTACTAAGTCTAAATTTGATAATAAGTACGGATGTAAAGAATCTGCAGTTGACGCAATTAGAAGAGCTACAGATATTATGATTGCTGGAAAGGTTGCTGTAGTTGCAGGATATGGAGATGTTGGTAAAGGAACTGCTGCTTCTTTAAGCGGAGCTGGAGCTAGAGTAATTGTTACTGAAATTGACCCAATTTGTGCTCTTCAAGCTGCTATGGACGGTTATGCCGTTAAGAAGATGGAAAGTGTTATTGGAAATGTTGATATCGTTGTTACTGCAACTGGAAATAAAAATATCATTAATGGTAAGTACTTCAAAATGATGAAGGACAAGACTATCGTTTGTAATATCGGTCACTTTGATAATGAGATTGACGTTTCTTTCTTAAATGATAATTACGGTGATACTAAGGTTGAAATTAAGCCACAGGTTGATAAGTATACTATAGATGGAAAGGATATTCTTCTTTTAGCTGAAGGCCGATTAGTAAACTTAGGCTGTGCTACTGGTCACCCTAGTTTTGTAATGTCTAATTCATTCACTAATCAAACCTTAGCTCAATTAGAGATTTGGTTAAATGGGGATGCTTATAAGAACGAGGTTTATACTCTTCCTAAGCACTTAGATGAGAAAGTTGCGGCTTTACATCTTGCTAAGATCGGAGTTGAACTTGATGTTCTAAGTCAAGACCAAGCGGATTATATCGGCGTTAAGCCAGAAGGTCCATACAAGCCAGAATACTACAGATACTAGTACTCAGCTTAAATATTTATTTTTCATAAAGGCGCTCTAGGGCGCCTTTTAAGTTTGATGTGCTTTTATCTAGAGTTAACAATCTGTTGAAATCTAGAGAAGAATTGAGAAACATTTATGATAAGGCAGCTCCTATCAATCATGAGTTTGGAGTGAAAGATCCATTGATTTCTCTTATGGAGGCTTTATTAGTAAACCATTACCGCTTTCGCGATTTTTCAATTCCAGATATGGCGGAAATCATGAATTTAACGCCTTAAAAATTAGAAAGAGAAGTTAAGAAGCTTACCGGCATGACACCCATAAAATATCTTAATGATTTTAGGCTGAGTAAGGCCAAGCAATTATTAGAAAAAGGCGACCGCTCCATATTTGAAGTTTCTTATGCCCTAGGATTCAAATCAATAAGTTACTTTGGCAAGGCATTTAAAGAGAAATATGGAATTGCGCCCTCAAAAACCTCAGCATTATAATAGGAGCTTCACTATAGTGATCATAGACAATGATTCTGTCAATAGTTTTGTGCTTAAGAATATATAGCACGCAACTATTCAAATGCCGAAGTACTTCTGTTTACTGACGGCTATGCAGCGCTTGAATTCTTATCAGAGATTAATACTGCCGCCGATACCTTTCTTGAGGTAATTTTACTAGATCTATTTATGCCTGTAATGACAGGTTTTGAGTTTTTTGATAAGTATGCTAAATTATACAGCCATAAGTCAACAGCAATATTTGCAATGAGTAATTCATTAGATAAAGAAGATCAGCAAAGGGCAAATAATCATATGGTGGTCAAGAGATGCATCACCAAGCCTTTGATTTACAATAACATACAATTCATTATTGACACTTATGTTGAATCCCCTACTGATGAGGAAAATAAAGCATAATTTTTTTACCCTCACTTCCTTTTCAGCTGAGTAAAAATATCTATATTTGCACTCCCAATAATGAAAGAATCTCGAAAGAGTTTTAAAATATACATCGCGGGGTGGAGCAGTTGGTAGCTCGTCGGGCTCATAACCCGAAGGTCGTAGGTTCGAGTCCTGCCCCCGCTACTAAGAAAGCCATTAACTGAAAAGTTAGTGGCTTTTTTCATTTCTAGAATTAAGCCAAGCTTGCTTGAGCGAAAGAACAGAAATGAAAAAATACAGAAGGGAGCTTTGCGACATTCTGGCTTTCTTAAGTAAAGCCACTCCCTATCAGCTCCGACCAAGCAGCAAAGCGCGAAGGTCATTCCTGCCCCCCGCTACTAAGAAAGCCATTAACTTAAAAGTTAGTGGCTTTTTTCATTTATTGACTGGAGTATTTGAATCGATTGACTAGTTTTAACCGGTTTTCGCTGTTCCTTTTTGTCTGCCTCCGTACTTGCTTCCAGTATTATTTGCCGTATCTATAAATACCTAAAGATAGAGAGACTAGGGGCAATTGGACGCATAAAAAAGCCCCTTCCAAAGAAGAGGCTAATCTATATACTCAAAAGGCTCCTACCTAAGAGCTTTCTGGATATATCCAGAGAATTTTATTCTTTTCCCAGGAACCCAGATACTCCTCCTTTGGATTCGGTCTCAGGTTCTTTCACCTCTAGGGTGTAACTATCTCTGTCTCTAGTGATTACATATATTGTATTCGCTAGTTTTATATCAGATCTGCTATTCTTTTTCCCTTCTGTAGTTATAAAAGTCTCTAGTTTATCCCCTTTAAAAAATAAGAGAAGATCTTGTTCTTTAGAGTTGTAAGCTTCAGTACCAACTTTCTCACCACCTACTGAATTAATTATCTTCGGAGAAACTTTACGTTCTACCATCTTATATTTATACTGATATATAGTGTAGCCATCTACCTGGCTGCTTAACATATTGTAAGGATTGCACCCCAAAGTATTGACGACATCTTCTAAAGAAGAATTGAGTTCTATTTTTAAAAGATTATCTGATGTGGTGAATTTAGGCACCTGAACGACCTTACAGCTTGTAACTAATAGCGTAGTAAAAATCGCAGTTAATAGAAGTGTTGTTGTTTGTTTCATTTTTTTAGTTTTAAAATTTTTGTTTAGTTTATTTATCACGCCCAAAGCACACTTCGTGTACCTTAAGCGATTCGCTGAAATTAAAAAAAAAATTGGAACATTACAAATAACTTGTACCCTATTTTAATCAATAGCGCCTTTGCATATGTCTTTTTATGTTATTTGCGGTATTTATTCAAAGCTTTCCAGTCAGGTTTATTTCTAGGAATAAAGTTAAAACTCTCCCCCCCTGTTTATTTACAGTGCTGAAATTAGGTTAATCCTCTCACATATAAATTTAGTATTCTTGGCTAAATAATAATGCAAGCAGGATGCTCTCATCTTGTATCTTTCCCACTCCCCACATACATTTTAAAAGGGCATTACCCCCTCTGTGGCATACTTAAAAGGCTAATTTTATTAATCCAAAGGTTAATTTTAAAATTTACATGTATAAGATTAAGATATAGCTATGATTGATATAAACTCTAAAGCAACAAGGGGGTTAGTTCTACTGTCCCATCAGTATGGAAGGTGTAAGTTTGATTTATTTCTAATTTATCAATATCAACTGTCCTTTGTCCGCTAATGGTAATTAATTTTTCGATAAGTACATTTCTTTCAATGGGATTATTTGTTATAAACTCTGACCCATTGATCAAATAATCTTTAATAGACCAACCGTTTGTAAATTTTATATTAAACCAGTCAACCTTATAGTTTTTTTTCGATAGGTAAGTTAGTAGCTCAAGGGTGTTATTAAAAGTTACCCTCATTTTGTGCTGTGGATAAGCTTTTCTTTTCTTTCTATTCTCTGCACTTTTCTTTTTGTAATATAATTCCATTTCAAGAATCTTAAGCTCTTTAAAATGGATGAGCATTGATACCCTATCAATATAACTATTGAATACAAGATTAAAAGCCCTATGTTTTTTGTTTTCCAGAATGTTTGGTTCAACAATTTTATTGATCCATGGATAATGTCTTAATTCTATTGATTTGATCAATATGTACTCTTGCTTATCATTCATTTTCTTAAAGTAATAAATTTGATCTTATTGGGCTAACTAAACTTTTCCATAGCTTCGTTTTAAATAAACTAAGTTATTTTGCACATTATATAAATACAATATGTTTCGCAAGAATTTATCACATAAAAGGAACTACTCATTTGCATTAGCTCTTTTTTTTCTTTTTTTTGGATGTACAACTGATGACAATGAGATTGATTCAAATAACCAAAATATTCAATATTCCTTTGAGATAGAATTTGGCGGTGAGATTCATAAAATAGTAGGAGGTTTTTCAGATTATTTTGATTTCTCTCAATCAACAATTCAAAATCATTCATTAGCTAATTTAAGTCAGGGAGTATTTGGTTTAGCTTTTCAACTGAATGATATTACTGCATCAGATTATATTTCTGGTCAGTCAATATCCTTTAATCTTAGGATAGAAAATCCCCAAATTGGTAGTGATAATATTGGACAGCTACAGATTAATTCAAGACCTTACACTGATGATTATGCCATTGCTAATGGAATATTTAGTACTCACTTTTCCAGTTCGGAATATGTTGAAAATAGTTCAATGAATTATACTGACGCTTATAATGATAACTTAATTGGCAAGTTAACTAATATTAATTTGAGTAATCTAGGGTCAAGTCCATCTATAGGAACTGCTGACGGTGAAAACGTGCAAGGTTCATATGAAGGTATATTATATTATAGGGGAAAAGGACAAGTCACTACAGAGCCATTATTTAATACACCTGTGCCAATAAAAATAACATTTAGTGCTGTAAGAATGAACTAAAACCTCTAAAGCCATAGGCATATCTTCTCTTTTCTAGTTCAGCTATTTCTAATCCTCTTAAGTAGGTTAAACTTACATTTATAGATGAATGCACAGATAGAGTAAAACTTGAACAAATAAGTCAGGTTGTAGTGAAGTATTAAGAGGTCTATTGAGTCTGGGCTAGAATTTATACCGCAAGTCTTTGCTTGGTGTCATTGCGGAACAATAAGTCGGCAATCAGTTCTTTCTCTTATTTCAGCTCTTATCAGATCCTAAACTGATTCTAAAAACTCTTTAACTCTGGTTATATGTCCTAATCCCAAATCCTAATATTAAAGCACACTTCCTAGCCTGAAAATTCTTAGTTTTATCGGCACTAATTATCCGTTTGGATAAAGCTATACGGCAACACTAAAACAATAGGAATGGCTTGGCATATTATATTGCAGGCTCAGGAAAAGGAATAAAAATGGGAGAGAATAAAATGCTTGACTACATAAAAAATGTATTGGATAATATGCCTACAGCTTGGTTAAAATTAACCACGCATCGATTGGATATTTACAATGAAGAATTAGCCAAAACTGAGTTTCTAGGACAATTCGAGGATCTATTTCACAAGAACAATTTTGAGGCATCTGTCTTAAACGAATTACCTACAGCCTTTGACTATATAAGGCTAGGGCACCCTCTATCATGTGTCTTGGAATGGACAATAGCAAGATTGAATAACCTAACAGCAGATAGTGTTATCAGTTTCTCATCTCAGACAGTACCTTTATTAGCAGTTCTCAGAAAGAATTTATTAGAAAACAAAAAAACTCAAATCTTACATACTGGAGATTTACCTAATTTCTTTAATACTGAGGTAGTACGTGATATTTATGGCTATTCTTTTGAAGTAGTAGAAATCAAAAAAGGAGAGGAAATTCCTTCTTTTAATGGAAGCAAAGTCTTCATTACTTATCCAGATGACATCACTGCGATAGACCACAGTGTGAAAGCTGATTTTTATCTCAATATTCATTCGGAACTTGGAAGCATTTTATTAGTAAACGGAGAGCACAATTCAGCTTACATTTCTGAAATTCAGCATGTAAGAAGAAGAGAGACTATTGCCATGACTCCGGCTAATTGTTTATCAGCCTTTCACCTACTCCTTGGAAATTCAATTTCTAGCAGAGATAAAGATGCTGTTCAAGAGAATAAAAAAAGCGTTTTAGAATCTATTTCCAAAATCACTGACTCACATACAAAAGGCTTAGTTGGCTCAAGCGGTCTTTCTATTCAATACGCAATCATGATGGGGCTCATTCACCACGCTGAAGAGAACCATAAAGGAAAAGCTATTAAAATTGTTGTTCCAACCAACTGCTACGGTGGAACTAATGACCAAGCAAGAAGAGTTGCTGCTTGTCTTCCAAATGTAGAGGTTGTTGATCTTGCCGTTGACGGCGACAATGATATGGTTCAAAGCATAGGTACTGTATTAGAGAAAATTGCTGCTGAGGATGCTATCCCCTATATCATTGCGGAAATCCCAACTAATCCAAGAGTTGAAGTTCCCAATCTTATAGATCTGAGAAATGTATTAGGCAAGGAACGAAAAACTGAAAAAGCTACAATTGCTATTGATCCGGTTTTTATATTAGATCAAACCTTCTGTCCTAATGTTCATTTTTTGGGTCAAGGAGAAATTCTCTCAGAAATCAGGACAATTTCCTATGCCAGCGGATCAAAATTCCCAAGTGGTGGATTATGCACCGCGGGCTATTGTATCGGAAACACCAAAACTGAGGATTTAATGGACAAGATTGAGCTTCATTTAGACCTTTGTGATAACGAAGCGACCGACCTACAATATGAGATTTTAGCAAGGCAAATGCCTTCTATGAATCAAAGAATTGCTGACGCTTATAAGAACACCTATGAGTTTGTAAACTTCATAAGAGAGACCTTACCAGAAGCGAAAATAAATTTTGTTTCGGATGAATTAGCAAAAGAGGGTTTCACACCATCCGTCTTCTCTTTAGATCTTCCTACTAAAGGAAATAATGCTGAAGAAAAAGAGAATTACAAAAGAGAGTTGAATCATAAGTTGATTAACTTAATGATTTCAGAAATTCCAAATGAAAGTAAATATTGCGTGAGCTATGGTCAGCTAAAAGGCTGTTATTGGACAATTCCAGCAACCTCAACACAAGGAACAACAAAAGAGGGTGATAAAGACTATATCGCTAGAGTAGCTCTTTCTGCCCATATGGATTTGGAGCTACATAAAAAGGTGTTCTCAGATTTCGTTAAAAGCATTTAAGAATGTAATAGTCGCGAACATCTATCTAGGTGGAATGTTGTTTTGAATATGTAAGAAATTCCTAGAAATAGAATACTATGCGACGATTGTTTTCAGAGATTTTTCAAATATCATTAGGCACTCTACTTGCAAGTATTGGCCTTAAGATGTTTCTATTGCCTAACGGATTCTTAGACGGTGGAGCTACTGGTATTGCTATTCTGCTGAGTGAAGTTTTGCATTTTGACATTTCCTACATTCTGCTAATCGTAAGTATACCATTTCTAATTATCGCTTGGTTCAATTTATCCAAACAGATTTTTTTAAAATCTGTGCTTTCTATTGTTTCGCTGGCTATAATCATACACTTTGAAAACTTTGAATCCGTAACAGAAGATAAACTACTAATTGCCATATTTGGTGGCTTATTCCTGGGATCAGGAATCGGCTTAGCCGTAAAAAACGGTGCTGTTTTAGATGGCTCTGAAATACTAGGAATATTCTTAAATGATAGATTAGGTATTAGTATTGGCAAGGTTATTCTCTTCTTCAACATCATCCTTTTTGGCGCCGCAGCAATTTTCTTATCGCTAGAAGTAGCTATGTATTCTATCTTAACCTTTATAATAACAGCAAAGGTTATTGATCTAATTATTGAAGGATTTGAAGACTATGTTGGACTAATGATTGTATCCAAAAAAACCGATGAAATTAATAAAGGGTTAATTGATATTGTAGGAGTAGGTACCACTCTCTATAATGGATCGGGAGGATATGGAAAATCTGGAAGTCAAGAGGCAAGGGAAATAATTCATACGGTTATCAATAGAATTGATATTAGGCGGACGTATAATTTTATAAATTCAGTTGATAAAAACGCTTTCATAATAGAGTTTGATGTCAACAATATCAAAGGTGGTGTTTACACAAAATACCTCTCAAAAGAGGGGATAAGGAAAACCTTATCTACTACCGCATACATGAAATAGTTATTCGCGAAAGCGAAAAAGACGCTACAAATAAGAACTCTTTTCAGAGCTTTGAGCTAAATAAAAATACATGACTAAAATTAAGAACATACTTCCATTAGGCTTTCCGTGGAAAACTCAAGACCCCTTTCTTTTTTGTGCTTATCACCTAGATAAATATCCTGCAGGAAATTCTAAAATGGGCCCGGATAGTGAGCTTTTAACAGGTAGACCTATCGGCCAAGACTTCAATCCTGAAATTGATTGGAGGATGTATCATGGATCTACAATCCCAGGATTTCCTTACCACCCACACAGAGGATTTGAAACAATAACTATAAATAAACAAGGAGTTGTAGATCATTCGGATTCTTTAGGGGCCTCTGGGCGATTTATGGCTGGAGATGTCCAATGGATGACCGCAGGAAAAGGAATTCAACACTCAGAAATGTTCCCTTTGGTGAATGAGAATGAAGATAATCCTTTAGAAATTTTTCAAATTTGGTTAAACCTTCCACGTGTTTCCAAAATGGTAGAGCCACATTTTAAAATGTTATGGAATGAGGATATTCCAAAATTTGTAGAAACTGATGATCAAGGAAGAAAAACTACAATCGACATTATTGCTGGCCAGATTCAAAATGTAAAGTCTTTGAGTTCTACACCAGATTCGTGGGCATCTGACCCCCAAAATGCTGTGGCAGTTTATACAGTCAAAATGGAAGCTGGTGCTAATTGGACTCTTGCTAAAACCACAGCAGAAGCCAATAGGTCAATATTTTTCTATAAAGGAAATAGCATAGAATTAGAAGGTCATACTGTTGCAACTAATCATATTATTGAAGCTATGGCTGAAGAAGATATCACCATAAAAAATGGCGGTTCCGATTCTTATTTTTTAATCCTTGAGGGCAAGCCGATTGGTGAGCCAGTCGTACAGCACGGACCTTTTGTAATGAATACGGCAGAAGAAATTAGAGATGCCATGAGGGACTATGGCAAAACGCAATTTGGGGGATGGCCTTGGGCAGAGAGGGAGGTAGCGCACGCTAGAGACAAAAGAAGATTTGCTCTGCACAGTGACGGAAGAGAAGAAATAAAATAGCCTAGTTGAGTAATGATGGAAGGATGTTGGTTTGAAAAATTTGCGCCAGGGGCTTTACCCTCAAGCCCTGTGATCAATTTAACAAATAATAAGCTTATTTACTAAAATCATCCTTGCAGAAGAAAGTATAAAACAAAAAAAAGAATAATGGATTCCCTACTTAATGTTTAGGATTAGCATTGCGATTGGATTCGAACTAAAGATTTTAGCTAACTAAAAAATTGCCCCAGGGGCTTTACCCTCAAGCCCTGCATCAATTTACGAGATATAAAATGTAATTGCGAATAATCTAATTGCGAAACTTGGATTTTTGCTCGGCATACTAATCCTATGAAGAAACTCATACAAGCCCTCAACAAAGGTTAGAGACGATAATCCTTCTTAACAATCTCTTCAATTCCCTTTTCATAGGAGGTTGGGGTGAAATTGAATCGATCATTAAACTTTGAGCTATCAAAAATATAGTCGCTAGTATATTGATACATCATTTCAGGTAGCTCTCTCATTAGCGGCATAAATAGCCCTAGCAACTTAACTAGAATGGGACTCACTCTTTGAACCTTAGGCTCTACATACATCTCATGGGCTATCAATTGCACCCATTCTAATCCAGTGGGAGGGTCAATAGCCGTGGGCAGATGCCATACTTGACCATAGGCATCATTGGTATTACCTAACAAAGCTGTCGCCTTGGCTGCATCCTTAGTATATGTGAAAGAATGCTTCTTATCTAAACTCCCTAACCAGTTTGCCTTTAAGCCTTTATGCAAGGGCTTAAAAACTGTCTCTGTCAGCATGGAGTTACTCTTGATTGAAGGGCCATAAAAGTCAGCTGAACGCGCAATCAAGGCCTCTACTCTATTAGATTCCCAAGCACCCTGAAGCATTTCAGCAACCTCAGCCCTTATTTTTCCTTTTTTAGATTTTGGATCAACTTTAGCATCTTCCTTCATTCCATTAATGGCGGACGGATGATACATATAGATATTATCAAAGAAAACAATCTTACAGTTTTCTTTCTCAGTCGCTAGTATAACATTACTCATGAACTCTGGCCATAGCCTGTCCCATACACTTGCCTTATACTCAAACCCAATAACTACATAAACAACATCACAACCTTTAACCGCTTTTCTAATATCTATAGGGTCTGTAAGATCTGCGCTTAGTAGGTGATCAGATGGATTGACTTTGCGTGGGTTACGACTTACCAATCTTATATCACTAGTAAAAGCCTTTAGCTCTTTTGCTAAGTCTAAACCAATTGCTCCTCCTGAACCTAAAATACATTGCATAATTCAAAAAATTTCAGAACTATTAAACCCTAATGCAACTTGCTATTATTCTGATGCCTATCATGATCTCTCTTGGCCTTTAGCTCCATCTTTTCGTCAAAAGCTGATTGAAGATCAACACCGGTTTGATTTGCCAAACATAGAGTTACAAATAATACATCTGCCAATTCCTCTCCTAAATCCTTTTTCTTATCAGACTCTTTTTCACTTTGCTCTCCATATCTCCGTGCGATAATTCGAGCAACCTCTCCAACCTCTTCGGTTAGTTGAGCCATATTGGTAAGTTCATTAAAATATCGGACCCCATGATCTTGAATCCAATTATCTACCGTTTTTTGAATTGCTTCAATTTCTTTTGCCATTCCATGATATTAAATCAACACCTATATTAATTCTATAGGCGATATTTCCATTTGCTCTAAACGAACCATTATCTGTAAAGATAGCATAGCCTGGTATAATTGCCGCATCAAAATACAAATGTTTGTTCATATATGCCTGATAACCAATAGAAATTCCTGTGAAGAAGCCGTCTCTTAAGAAAACACTATTGGATTGAAATCCACTTGCAAAGATTCCAGCATATAGACCTCTTGCTGCACCAATTTCTGAATTATGACCTTCTGTGCCCTTAAAATAATACCTTGCATTTCCATATAAGTAGTAATAATCCATGAGTCTATCGCTATCAATAATTGCAGAATAACCTAAACCCATTACAAAGCTCCAGTTCTCTTTTACAGCACCCTCAAAATGAATCTCAGGAGAAATTAGCGATAATCTTGCTGCTGTTTTCGGAAATCGATATCCGTAATTCTCATCCTGAGCATAAGTGCTTATAGATAGAATTATGAAGCTTAATAAGAATAGTGTTTTATTATTCATTTGCTTACTACTCTTTGTTTTTTGAGTCAAGAAGTATGGTCACAGGACCGTCATTAATCAAATTAATTTGCATGTCAGCGCCAAATACTCCTGATGCTACCTTATGGCCTATCAAAGCCTTTTCAAATGTCTCTAAGCATTTTTCATAGAGCGCTTTCGCGATTTCTGGCTTAGCCGATTTGATAAAGGAAGGTCTATTCCCTTTCTTAGTGCTCGCCAATAAAGTAAATTGAGATACCAGCATAAGGTCGCCTTTTATATCCAATAAGCTTAAATTCATCTTGCCTTGATCATCTGAAAAAATTCTCATTTGGATGATCTTCCGAGTTAGGTAGTTGATATCTTCAAGATTGTCTTCCCCCTCGATCCCTAATAATATCACGAGCCCTTTTGAAATATTTGAATGGCTCCTGCCGTCTATTTTCAATTCAGCTTGACTAACTCGTTGTAAAACAACCCTCATTTTTTTGCTGGAATTAGCAGCGGAGCAGATTTCAAATTAGCCTTTCGCGCCTCAGCTTTCTCATTAGCCTCTTTCCCCTCAGTTTCCTTATTTATCTTTTTAAGGAAGTCACCATACATGGGGTTTGGAATAAGGACAAACTTAGATTTATAGCTGCTGTAAAACTTATTTCGGGTCTCTAAATCTGTCATTCCATATTTACTAGCTAAATTGCTATCAAAATCGTTCAACTGATCTCCAACAACTAAAATCACGTCTCTTTTTGCAGAAGCTGTTTCTCTTCTATCACTCTTATCGGATGTGTTGACTTTTAAAAGGAGGTGATCCTCATCTGCAAAGGGATAACCTAAGCTCTCTAGGTTCTCCAAAGTGGGCTCTAAAAATTCTTGGCTTCGGTTAGAGATATAAAAGATTTCTATTTGCTTGTCAGAGATTTTTCCACAAAACTCTAGAGAGCCGGCCACGGGAGTAGCCGATTTCGTCAAAATCCATTGTGACCATAGTTCATGGGTATGTTCAATTCCTGATTTAATTAGAAATGCCTCATAAGCCGAATTATCCAGAATAGTTTCGTCTAAATCAACAATCACTGCCATTGGCATATCACCTTCAGTTTTTGAAGTATTCTCTAGTGCCTTAGAATAAGCCAAATCAAAGGCTTGTCTGCAAAGCCAATCCTTTTCATCTGAGTATTGTTGCCAATAAACAGCCTGTACAGATTGCTCAACTAAATTATTTGGAGTGGCACAGGCTACCAAAATAACTGGAATAATAAATTTGAATAATTTAGGCATAATCATCTTTTCTATAAGGTTCATCAAAGTCATCTGAATTCAAAAAGCTTAAATAGGATTCATACCGCGATGGTGCAAGCTTATGTTCATCTACCGCTTTTTTTACCGCACAGTTAGGCTCGTTTAGATGGAGGCAATTGTGAAATTTACAAGCAGATTTTAAAGCAAAGATTTCCGGAAAGTAATCTCCAATCTCTTCTTTCTCCATATCCACTAATCCAAACCCTCTAATTCCTGGTGTGTCAATTAAGTACCCACCGCCCTTAAGCGCATGCATTTCTGCAAAGGTTGTGGTATGCTGTCCTTGATCATGTGATTTCGAAATATCACTTGTCTTTAAGTTTAAATCAGGATCAATTTTATTTATAAGGCTAGACTTACCTACTCCACTATAACCGCTAAGCAAACTTGTTTTATTATTAAATAATTCTCGTAGCTCTTCTAAACCAAAAGAATCAACTACAGAAGTATTCAATACTCTATATCCCGCTTGACGGTAAACTAAAGTCAAATATTCTAGCTCCTCAAAATGCTCTTCAGTATAAAGATCAATTTTATTGAAAACTACTACCGCAGGAATATCATATGCTTCAGCAGTAACAAGAAATCTATCTATAAATTTAGGAAAGGTCTTTGGAAAATCTATGGTAGCAATAATAACCGCTAGATCTATATTTGCGGCAATTATATGTGTTCTTTTTGAAAGATTTACTGACCTTCTAACGATATAATTTTTGCGCTTTTCAATAGAGTTGATTACACCTCTATTTTCATCAGTATCCTCAAGCTTTACTTTTACTTTATCGCCTACAGCAATGGGGTTGGTACTTTTTATTCCGGCCATCCTCAACTTACCGACGACTCTACAATCAAGGTATTTATTATCCTCAGTAATGACCTTATACCAAGATCCTGTAGACTTTAAAACAAGGGCATTAATCAAAGTAATTTATTTAAGCGAGTCCTCTATTTACGGCGTATCTAACCAAAGCAGCTGAATTCTTTAATCCCAATTTATGAATGATATTCTTTCTGTGAGTTTCTACTGTATATACTGAGATATGAAGTTTATTAGCAATTTCTTGCGATGTTAAACCTTGGCCAATCTCACTCAAAATTTCAATCTCTCTTTTGCTCAATAAAAGCGAGGTTCTAAAACTAGCCTCGTCAGCCTTATCCAACTCATCTTGCACTTCTTTACTGAAATACTTCTGACCCTTGGCCAAACTTCTAATTGCAATTACTAACTCTTCTAAATCTGTATTCTTTAACACATATCCATCACAGCCAATGTCTTTAAGCTGCATGATAAACTCTATGTTAGAATAATTAGTTAGCATCAATACTTTCACCTTTGTCTTTCTAGATTTTAGGTTTTTTGTTGCTTGAATACCATCCATTTCTGGCATATTGATATCCATTAAAACCACGTCTGGCTGATGCAACTCTATCAAATCAATAGCCTCAGCTCCAGTACTTGCTCTTGCAACTAATTCTATATCTTCTATTGGCTTAAGTAATGAACTTAATCCTTCAACAAACATATTTTGGTCCTCAGCTATGACTAATTTAATCATCAAAACGTATTTCTAATTGTACAATGAAGGTACTTCCTCTATTCAAGGCTGAATCTATTTTCAATTCTCCTCCAAGAGTTTGCACCCTTGATTCAACAGATTGAATACCTAAGCCTGAATTATCAAGTTGGTTTAGATCAAACCCCTTTCCATTATCCTCAAATATAATGGATAGATTCTTCATATTTCGTGTTAAATTTATAGAAACTTCTGATGCTTCTGCATGTTTGAGAACATTATTAAGCAATTCCTGAATAATTCTGAACAATTCTACTTCTATCTCAAGACTTAGTCTTTCTTCCATATTAAAATGGACGAATTCTATTTTTAAATCTGAGGATTCTTGAATAGTGTCTCTTAAATCATTAATGGCAGAAACCAATCCAAACCTTGATATTACTCCACTGTGTAAATCGTGACTTATTTTCCGAACTTCTTGATAACTCTCATTGAGTAATTTTTCTAATTTCTTATGATCTCCATTAGCCATTAGACTCAAATTAGCCCTACAAAAGTTATTGAACTGCAACTTCAAAGTAGAGAGCATACTTCCTAATCGATCATGTAAATCTTGTGCTATTCTATCTCTCTCATTATTCTGACCTTCAAGCAAGGCTCTTAAAGTATCTACCTCTCTTTTAGCAACAACTTCCTCTACCATCTTATTACTTAGCTCCGCCTCTTTTTGAAGAAGTTTTTGCCTCTGACGGAAGGCATACATTACTGCCAAAGCTGAGATGATCACTACTAAAATTATTATGACTAATAAATTAGCTCTATTTTTAGAGTCTATATTATCAGCTTGAGAATTTTCTAACTCAAGTTTAGTAATTATTAAATCCTTCTCTGCCTTTTCTGATTCAAATTCAACTTCAAGTCGCGTTAGCTCAAGCGCCTTTTCTTGGGTCATTAAACTATCTTTCCACTGAATCAAAGACTTATAATTCTCTAGAGCTTTTTCTGGCTCATTCAATGTATCAAAGTTTGTAGAAAGCTGTCCGTAAATGTAGATAAGCCATTCTAACTTGTCTAACTCTAAGAAAGATGGTAAAGCTGATTTATAGTAATAATTAGACTTCTCAAATTCTCCTTTTAAAAAAGAAACGTCACCCATACCAATCAAGGAAGCCCCTTGGTGCAATAAGTCATTAAGTCTAGCAGCACTAATGGCCACAGAATCAAAAATTGAAAGTGCCTCATTTAAACTAGATTTATTCAAAAGCAAAACACCTAAATTATACGTTTGCTTAACCCACTGCGCACTATCGGGCAATAAAAGATAAAGTCCTCTCGTCTGTTTTGTCATCCAAATTGCTGTGTCCAAATCACCTGACTCAAATTCTAGCAAGCCCATATTGGATAAAATTTGAGCACGCTGTTGAATATCATCTTCCTTAGCTAACTCAAGTGCTTGTGTATAATAGGACTTGGCTTTTTCATACTCTCCAGTATCAAATAGAATGTTTGCATATGCAAAAAGACTAGAAGATATATTGCGCTCTTTTAAATCCTTTTGCTTAATGCTATCTGACATCTCAAGAGCAAGTATAGCATATGACATTGCGGATTTTAAATCTGATGAAGTAGTTAAGTGAGAGGATATTTTTCTAAACAGAAATGCTTGCTCAGCAAAAGGAGCTTCTTCTTTAAATTGAGGTATACAGTTTATTAAACTATCTGCAATTTCTGAATCCTTTTGAAAATAATCTTCTACTGCTTTTATTTGATTTTTAAATCGCAAATCTTCTTGCCCCTTTAAAAAGCAGGAAAGAAGTAATAATGCTATAGTCAAGCTCTTTTTCACTATCCTAAAATAAGTACGTTTCCAATAATTTCATCAAAATCATAAGTACTATCTGAATTCTTTAGAGCTACTAGCACACAATCTCCTCCTGGTAAGGAATTAAAATCTAAAGCTGTATCAAAAATAAAGCTAGTGGTTGGGTCCTCCCCTTCTTCCAATTCAAGCAGAATTGCCAGCCAAGAATCTCCTTTAAAGTTTATACTTTTAACTGAAGCTGACTTTATGTTTTTATTGGTTGCCCCGATCCTTTTCCGCAATTTAGTACCTACTCTTTTCCTACTTGAGCCTGAACCATCGCCTAAATCATTAATCTCTAGTTCTTCCAAAACCATTTCGCAATCAGCTCCTACAATATCATTTGAACTTCCTATAATTCCTCTTATTGAAATGGGAGCATTCTCAATTTGATAATTATACTTTGTGAACGCAGCTAAACCTTCTTCAGAAAAGGTACATAAAGTTCCAGTGTCTCCACTCTCTGGCTGCATATCAAACGTAATTTGTGTTCTGCTCAAATTTCCTGCTAAATTACTTGGTAGCGGAAACTCAGGGCCTTCAACTTGAACTTCAAGAGTAAAGACTCCGGCCGAATTTGTGAATTTTAATTTTGAACTTTTCAAATTGCTTGGTGGTATATTTTAAGATTAATCATCTAATTTACTATCCCTATTGGTTTTAGAGTAAATTTGTTCTTATAATTATTCCTTATGTCCATAAACGTACTGAATCTATCAAAAAACTACGGAGAGCAAAAAGCACTTGACAATGTGAGCTTTTCAATTAAAAGCGGAGAAATTGTTGGATTTCTAGGACCTAACGGAGCTGGAAAATCTACTATGATGAAAATCCTATGCTCTTACCTACCCCCAAATTCTGGGAAAGCAGAAGTGTGTGGCTTAGATGTAGATGAAAATAGCATTGAAGTAAGATCTAAGATTGGCTACTTACCTGAGCACAATCCTTTATATCTAGAAATGTACATTAAGGAATACTTAGCTTTTGTAGCTGGAGTTCATAAGGTAGATTTATCGCGCGTAAGCGAAATGATAGAGGCTGTAGGCTTAACAAAAGAACAAAACAAAAAAATTGAGCAACTTTCTAAGGGATATAGACAAAGAGTTGGATTAGCTGCGGCTCTAATTCATGACCCAGAGGTTCTTATTTTAGACGAGCCAACCACCGGACTTGATCCAAATCAATTGGTTGAAATTAGGAACTTAATTCAAAATATTGGAAAGCATAAAACTGTGATGCTCAGCACTCATATTATGCAAGAAGTAGAACTTTTGTGCTCTCGGGTCATCATTATCAATGATGGAAAAATTATTGCGGATAGACCTATTCAAACGCTTCAAGATGAGCAATCATCCATGATTTTTGACTTTGAGTTAGATGTTGAAGTGAGCATCAGTGACCTTAAGGCAATCCCCGGAATTAATCATGTAGAGGCTGTAAATTCAGAAAACAAACGTTGGCTAATAAGCACCGACAGTAATGAAGATATCAGAAAAACTATCTTTAAACATGCAGTCAAAAAAGATTGGGTTGTGCTAGAATTTAAGCAGCGTAAAGAAAAGTTAGAACAGATATTCCAAAACTTAACAGATACCAAAAAGTAATTATTTCTTTCTCAGATAAATCTGAATAGGAACACCTTTAAAGTCAAAAAACTCTCTTAACTTATTCTCTAAAAATCTTTTATACGGCTCTTTTACGTATTGGGGTAAATTTGCAAAGAAGGCAAAGCTTGGAGTTTGCGTAGGCAGCTGTGTGATATATTTAATTTTAACATACTTCCCTTTATGCGCCGGTGGTGGTTGATTCTCAATGATTGGCAATAGAATTTCATTCAGCTTGGAAGTCGTGATTTTTTGCTTTCTTCTTTCGTGAACTTTCATAACCTCCTCTATGGCTTGGAAAATCCTTTGCTTATTCAAAACAGAAATAAACATAATTGGAAGATCAGTAAAAGGCATTAACCTTTGAATAATCATTGCCTTGAATTCTTTAGCAGTATCAGTATTCTTTTCTATTAAATCCCACTTATTCACTAAGATTACAATACCCTTTTTATTCCTTTGAGCCAATTGAAAAATATTCAAATCTTGACTTTCAAAACCTCTTTCTGCATCCAAAAGAATAATACAAACATCTGATTTCTCGATAGTTCTTATACTGCGCATCACAGAATAAAACTCTAAGTTTTCATGAACTTTAGTTTTCTTTCTTATACCTGCGGTATCAATGAGCAAGAACTCATTTCCAAACAGATTATAATGAGTATCGATAGAATCTCTAGTGGTACCCGCAACATTAGTAACAATGTTCCTCTCTGTACCTGTAAGCGCATTTATAAAAGATGATTTTCCCGCATTTGGCCTTCCAACCACCGCAATTCTAGGTAAATCAAACTCTTCCTCTTCAACGTCATCAGGTAAATGAGTGATAACCTCATCTAAAAGATCACCTGTGCCTGAGCCATTTATTGCAGAAATATCGTAGATCCTATCTCCCAGACCTAAACTATAAAACTCCGCACTCATAGTCTGGCGCATTGTATTATCCACTTTATTAGCTACAAGAAGAATTGGCTTTGGAGATCTTCTCAATAGAACCGCAACCTCCTCATCCATTCCTGTCAATCCTGCTTCAGCATCAACAACAAATAAAATTACGTTGGCTTCTTCTATTGCTAAAAGCACTTGTCTACGTATCTCGCCTTCAAAAACATCGTCAGAACCTTGGATATACCCACCCGTATCAATCACTGAAAATTCCTTTCCAGACCATTCTGATTTTCCGTAAATTCTATCTCTAGTAACACCAGATACTGAATCAACTATCGCTTCACGCGATTCAGTTAATCGATTAAAAAAAGTAGATTTCCCTACATTAGGTCTTCCGACAATAGCTACAATTCCTGACAAAGCTTAAATTTTCAGCAAAAATAGGCTAAAAGAATGCATTAGCTCCTACCTCTATAGATTTGAGGGTAATTATTTGCAAAATTAACCAAATCAACAAGTGATTTAGCACCTATTTTATTGAGCAGTCTGAGCTTATATGTGCTTACTGTTTTGTCGCTAATATCAAGCTCTTCAGAGATATTCTTATTAGACATTCCTGAAGAAAGCAGCCTTAAAACTTCACTCTCGCGTCTGCTTAACTTAATTGGTTTTAATTTTGGATTATCTCCAATTATTTCTTGTGAAAATATTTTTTTTCCATCATTTACGTCGTAAATGGTTCTAATTAGCTTTTCTGGATCATCATCTTTAAGCAGATATGCATTGGCACCCATTTGATAGGCAGTTTTTCCATATACATTTTCAGGATGCATGGTTAAAATAATCACCTTAAGATCCGGAGAGATATCTCTGAGCTTGCGAATTATTGAAATACCATTAGTCTTTGGCATATCAAGATCTAAGAGCAAAACATCAACATCATGTTCTTTGACCAATTTCAGGACTTCTTTACCATCAGCGGCTTGCCCTAGTAAATTAAGATTAGCATCAGTCCTGATAAACAATTCTAGACCTTTTCTAACCACAGCATGGTCATCTGCAAGGATAAGATTAATCATATTTTTTTTGTTCGGTATAGCCCTAATTTCTAGTTAGAGCACTTAAAAGAATGAAAAAAAAGTGATATTACTTCAATAAATGCTTAGGAATTTCACAAACAGGTATTGGCATCATCTTATGTTGATTCTGCTTATTTAATCTAGAATAGATTTCATAGACCTCCTTTTCTCTGCCTTCAAAGTCTGAGATTGATTTGCCCTCAGCTTGTCTTTCCATTGCCCATTCTAGCTCGGGATAACTAGCACCAATCTGGTCTTCATCTGTTCGGTCATCGCCCCATAAACCATCGGTAGGTGGAGCAACTAAAATCTCATTATTTACACCTAGGTATTCAGATAATTCATAAACCTCTGTTTTGCTTAAATCAGCAATAGGACTTATATCTACTCCTCCATCACCGTACTTAGTATAAAAACCTACGCCAAAATCTTCTACTTTATTTCCAGTTCCTGCTACTAAATACGAATGCAGTCCTGCAAAATAATATAAGCTTGTCATCCTTAATCTAGCTCTTGCATTTACTAGACTCATTTCTATATTGGAATTATCTGGGCTGGCAGGAAAAGAGTTCACCAATTCATCAAATACAGAGGTTAAATCAACCTCTACTTCTTGAACGTTTGGATACTTTGCTTTCAGATTCTTAATATGATTCCTAGCTCTTAATTGCTGGCTAGGACTTTGATGAATAGGCAGATCTACACAAAGCACTGGATAAGCGGTCATGGCTACTAATGTGGAGGTAAGAGCAGAGTCAATACCTCCGCTTACACCTATCACAAATCCATTTGTATTTGAAGATTGAAGATAATTTTTTAACCACCCTACAATATGGGATGCTACTTTCTTAGAATCCATTTTTTTCTAAAATAATAAGCCCAACTTTAAACCAATGGTATCAAATCTATAATTTCTGTTTGAAGCGATTCTATCATCATCCTCGCTTAGATTATCAATCAGACTTTTTTGATACTCTATTGAAGCAATAATTGCAGATGTTCCACCAAGACTATACTCAACACCAATACCAACTATAAAGCTTGCATTAAATGAACTGATAAAATTTAAGTCTTCTGACAAATTTAGTTCTGGGTTTGTTCCTATAGTTTCCTTGGTTCTAAATCCAATAGCTCCACCAAAATTTGCGGTATACGTTAAGTAGTCAAACTCTCTAGTTCTCATTTTTAGGGTAAAAGGAATCTGCAAATAATCCGCACGATAATCATATGTCGTATCGTCCAATTCCATTTCTCCTCCCCTATTTACAATATCAATTCCAGTACTTAATCCATAATTGTCTGTAAAAGCAATATCGGCCATAAGGCCAAAACCAAAATGTGACTCAGGGCTTGTTTCAAATTTAGAATCGTCTGTAGATATCCACCCGATACTTGGACTAAAGTGTAAACCAAATCTGTAATCTTGCGCATAAATCAAGCTAGATGCTGATAAAAACAGAACTAATAAGGTCCTTTTGCTGAATTTCATTTCTTAGCCATTATTTTAGCGAAAATAAAGTTTTAATCCATTATATGAAGAGATTCATACCAAAGCTCTTATTCCTTTTTTTAATAGTCCTGACTTTTGCTTGTTCAGAGGAACCCTTTCTCATAGATTTAAGCAAGGTAGAAAAGGACTTGCGATTTCAAAGGTTTGATGAAGCTTTTTTTACTAGCAATAAGGAGCAATTTATCTCAATGGCCCTACCAAAGTTAAAATCAGACTATCCTGTTTTTTTCAATAATCCTGGTACTGATCAATTCTGGGAAGCCCAAAGAGAGGATCAACTTCAAAATACACTCTGGTCTGTGGTCAGCTCTCAGCTTTCGCTCGGGGGCGATTTTAAAAACAACCTTTCTTATTTGGATCAAAGGTATCAAGCCTACTTCCCGGCCTCTAAAAGAGTTCAATACTATAGCTATATATCCAACTTAGATTTTGAGTATCCAATCATATTTGCTGACAGTTTATGCTTCATAGCTTCAGACTTATACTTAGGCGCTAATGCTAATTTTTATCAGAAATTGCCCGAGTATTTAGCCGATGATAGGGATCAGAAATATTTAATGAGAGATATCGCTGAAGCTTTAATCACAGGCCAGATAACGGCCCCATCAGACAATAAATTAATTGACGATATGATCTATTATGGCAAGATAATGTTTGGGGTAGAATCATTACTACCTGAAGAGCACAAGGCTAATCTTTTTAAATATACAGATGAGGATTTTCAATTTTGCTTAGACAATGAAAAAAGCATTTGGTCTTATTTTATTGAGAATAAGATTTTATTCTCTGCCGATGGTGAGAGCAAAAGAAGGTTTATCGAAATTGCGCCTTTTTCTAAATTTCAAATGAAATTTGACAATAATACACCAGGCATGATTGGGCGCTGGATTGGATGGCGAATTGTTAGAAAATACGCTCTAGATAATAATCTAAGTTTGCAAGAAGTTCTAGACGAAGAAAACTCAAGAAAAATATTACAAAAAGCGGCATATAAACCATAATTATGGCACATAAATCAAACATACTAATTGAAGTAGAATTAGACGAAAACAAAGTACCAGAAAAAATTCATTGGAAGGCAGAAGACGGAGGCATTAGTCGGGCTCCTGCAAAGGCAATCTTAATGTCTGTGTGGGATGAGAAAACTGGGGATACCTTGAAAATGGACCTATGGACAAAGGACCTTCTAGCTGATGAAATGAAGCGATTAATACATCAATCCTTATTGGCTATGGCCGATACTTTAGAAAGAGCCACAAACGATGAATCTTCTGCTAAAGACATGAGAGACTTTGCTCAAGATCTAGGTGTAAAGCTTGAGCTTTTCTCGTAAACTTACTTTCCTTCTAGTTTTAAATTGATGCTGCTTATGTAAGAGAGAACTTCGTCACGTCCGATTCTTTCTTCAGCTGAAGTCAAAAACTGAACTGGCATTTCTTCCCACTTCTCTAGCATTTTACGTCTGAATCTTGCGATACTTTTTTGGCGTTGGGACTTGCCAATTTTATCAGCTTTAGTAAATACTAAACTAAAGGGAATTCCATGCTCACCAAGATATTCAATAAACTCAAGATCAATCTTCTGAGGCTCTAACCTAATATCAATAAGAACAAATAGATTAGTAAGATTAGGCCTTAATTCTATATAATCTGTAATTAATTTTACAAAGGTCTGCTTAGCTGATTTACTTACCTTGGCGTAACCATATCCTGGCAAATCCACCAAATACCATGTCTTATTAATTAAGAAATGATTAATCAATTGAGTCTTACCAGGTCTTCCAGAAGTTTTAGCTAAGGTTTTTCTTTGCGTTAGCATATTAATCAGACTGCTCTTCCCCACATTTGATCTTCCGATAAAGGCGTATTCTGGCAAAGTACTCTCAGGACATTTCTTAATATCCGTATTACTAATTACAAATTCTGCGGTGTCTATATGCATGCTTTTATTTCTTGCTGCAAAGCTACAAGAAAAAGCGAGCCTCCACTTCTTACCACCACTTATTCACAATCCCTTTTTTTAGCAAATCCAATACAGTAAAGGGATAGCTAGAATTCAGCTTAGCAAACTAAGCTTTATTAGTGGTAAAAGTTATCAACAAAGTGTAAGTAAGTGGGAAAAAGTGTATCATTATTTCTATTTTTGAATCATTCAGAAACAAAATGCTAAGATGCTGAACCTGATAGGAGTACATGAGTGTAAGATGGATGCTAAGGGCAGGGTAATGATACCTTCTGCTCTTAAGAAGCAACTTATGCCTATGCTTGATAAAGGTTTTGTGGTAAAGCGTTCTGTTTTTCAAAATTGCCTTGAGCTATACCCAATGGCAGAATGGAACAAGGTGATGAACAAAGTGAACAGACTAAATCGCTTTGTAAAAAAGAATAATGACTTTATCAGGATGTTTACTGCGGGCGTAAAAACAGTAGAATTAGACTCTAACGCAAGACTAAACATATCTAAGGACCTGGTAAACTATGCAACTTTAAGCTCTGAATTGGTTCTGGCCTCTGCTGCCGGAATGATTGAAATTTGGAATAAAGAAGCTTACGAGAAAAGCCTAAATGACCCTAGTGTTGATTTTGGCAGTTTGGCAGAAGATGTGATGGGAAGCCTAAACGATGCGGACAATGAGTTATCATAATCCGGTTCTATTAGACGAATGTATTGAAGGCCTAAACATTAACCCTAGCGGCATCTATGCCGACCTTACATTTGGTGGTGGCGGTCATTCTAAAGTTATTCTAGATCAATTAAAAGATGGGCATCTTTACGGTTTTGACCAAGATACTGATGCGCATAACAATACTCTTGAACACCCCAACTTCACGCTCATCAAAGGAAATTTCAGATATCTAAAGAAGCTCTTAAGACTTCAAGGTGTAAGGAAAATTGATGGAATTCTAGCGGACCTAGGAATATCCTCTCATCAAATTGATGAAGCTACAAGAGGATTCAGCCTAAGATTTGAAGGCCCTCTAGATATGAGGATGAATCAGGCTTTAAGCTTCAACGCGGCAGATTTAGTAAACACTTATACTCAAGAAGAAATTACTAGAGTTCTAAAAGACTTTGGCGAATTTGGGAACGCATGGCATATCGCAGGTAAAATTGTTGTTTCAAGAGAATGCAAAAAAATTGAAACAACTGAAGACCTAAAACAGTGTATCATATCATTTGCCCCTAGAAATAAGCACGGTCAATTCTGGGCCAGAATCTTTCAGGCGTTTAGAATTGAGGTAAATGAAGAGATTAAAGCATTAGAAGAAATGCTTCTGCAAACTTCTGAAGTGTTGAAACCTGAAGGCAGACTTGTAGTTATCTCCTATCATTCCTTAGAGGATAGACCTGTAAAAAACTTCCTGAGATCAGGAAAAATAAACGGCGAACAGGAAAAAGACTTTTTCGGTAAACTAATTCGCCCATTTGAACCCGTTAACAGAAAACCTATTCTTCCAACAGAGGAGGAAATACAAGTGAATCCTAGAGCTAGGAGTGCAAAATTGAGAGTAGCCACCAGAAATCATGACGAAACATGAAAAAGGTATCTGGATATTTTCAAAAAGTATTTACCGGTCAATTTTTGGCTTCTGAACAGTGGCTAAGCAATTGGCCATTTATTATTTTCTTGAGTCTGCTAGCACTTGTGATGATAAACAGTAGTCATCAAGCAGAGCGCAAAGTACATGAGATCGCAAAGCTAAAAAAGGAACTCAAAGAATTAAACTCTGAATTCTTAGATACAAGATCTAGACTGATGCAAGAAAGTCTAGAATCTAAAGTTGTTGGTCAGGCAAGCCTAATGGGTCTGGAACAAGCCAACACTCCGCCTATTCTTCTAATCGAAAATACAGAAGAATGAGCGACGATAAAAACTTGAGCAAAAGAGCCTTTATTGCCTACCTACCCTTTATGTGTATTGCGCTTTTGGTTCTAATTAAACTGGTTATTATTCAATTTATTGAAGGACCAGCTTTGAGAGCTGAAACTAATAGAGATGTAATCAAAGAAGTGATAATTCCGGCAGATCGTGGAAACATATATTCTTTTGATGGCAAATTACTAGCTAGCTCTATGCCCGTTTATGATGTATTCATGGATCCAGGCACTATAAAAACTGAAGTTTTTAATGAAGGTATAAGTGATCTATCTATTGCCTTAGCTCAGAAAATCGGCAAGCGAAGCGCAAGCCAATGGGAAAAATACATTACCGCTAAAAGAAAAAGTGGAAGTCGTTATTTACCGCTAATTGAACAAATAAGCTTTGGCGAATTACAAGAGATTAAGTCTTTTCCAATTTTTAAACTTGGAAGGTATAAGGGCGGATTAATCTATGAGCAAGAAAATGTGCGCATGATGCCTTTGGGCAAAATTGCCGAAAGAACTATTGGTTATGACAGACTGCAGGCTCAAACCGGAATTGAAGGTGCTTACAGTTCTTATTTAAGTGGCCATGAAGGCCTGAGGCTGAAACAAAAAGTGAGTAATGGAAATTGGAAGCCACTCACGGATTATTACGAAGTTGAACCACAAGATGGGCTGGACCTAGTAACTACTATCGATAGCAAAATGCAAGATATCGCGCATCATGAATTGCTTAAAGCGCTAGAGAAGTTTGAAGCACATCATGGTTGCGTTGTGGTTATGGAAGTAGCCACAGGAAAAATTAAGGCAATTGCCAATCTAGGAAGAACAGAAAAGGGAACTTATTTTGAAAAAAGAAACTATGCCGTTTGGGAAAGTACAGAGCCGGGCTCTACTTTTAAGCTAGCTTCTTTAATGATTGCCTTAGAAGATGGCGTTGCTGACACCAATACTTTAGTGGATACTGAGAATGGTATTTATACCATTTACAATAAAAAAATCAAAGACTCTAACTACCGTGACGGCAAAGGTGGATATGGTAAAATCACTTTGAAACGTGCCTTTGAACTATCTAGTAATGTTGGAACAGTAAAGCTTATTTATGATAATTATAAAGATCGCCCAGAGCGATTTGTAGATAAACTATATTCATTAGGCCTTCAAAATAGATTAGACCTTCCGATTAAAGGCGAAGGAAAACCAAATATTCCTACCCCCAATTCACCTAATTGGAGTGGTATTAGTTTACCATGGATGGCCTTTGGATATCAAGTGAGTTTCACTCCTCTTCAAGTATTGAGTTTTTATAATGCTATTGCCAATGAAGGCAGCATGGTGAAGCCTCAGTTTGTGAGCGAAATAAAACAGCACGGAAGAACTGTTGAGAAAATCGAAACCGAAGTAATCAACCCAGCCATTTGCTCTCAAGAAACTTTGGGCAAGCTTCAATCAATGTTATTAGGTGTAGTTGAAAATGGAACTGCCACAAATATTCAAAATTCAGTAGTGAGCATAGCCGGCAAAACCGGTACCTGCCAGCAGAACTATTGGAAACAAAACACTCATGAGTATCAAGCATCTTTTTGTGGATACTTTCCAGCTGAGAATCCTAAATACTCCTGTATAGTAGTGATTAACAAACCTAATAATCACAGAGGATATTATGGCTCCACGGTAGCGGCACCGGTTTTTAAGGCAATCGCGAAAAGCACTTATCTAAGCACTCCAAAGCCTCTAGAAAATAAAAGCGACTATGTTTTTGCAGAAGTAAAAAAGGAATTCAAATTAAATGGAAAAGTTCTTCCCAATTTGAAAGGTGAGAATGGCTCTGAGGTAATATCGCACTTAGAAAATTTAGGATTTAAGGTGAAGGCAGAAGGTAATGGAAAAGTGAAGTGGCAATATCCAAAGGCAGGAACAAGCCTTAATTCCAATTCTATCATTGAACTAAAACTAGGGTAGAGAAATGAAATTACTAAAAGAAATTTTATACAAGGTTCCTCTACTAGAAGTGGTTGGAAATACTAATATGGCTGTTGCCGATCTGCATTTCGACTCTAGAAAAATTAGCAATGAATCTCTTTTTGTAGCTATTAAGGGATCAGCAAGTGACGGTCATGAGTTTATCAATCAAGCCGTTCAATCTGGTGCTAGATCAGTAATTTGCGAGGAACTTCCTGCTGAAATGAAGGAAGGCGTGAGCTATATAAAGGTAAAGTCAAGCCATAAAGCTCTGGGAGTTCTTGCTTCAAACTATTACGACCAGCCCTCTGAGCAACTTAAATTGGTGGCCGTAACTGGTACCAATGGAAAAACTACCGTAACCAGTCTTTTACATAGCCTATTCTCAGGCTTGGATAAAAAATCTGGATTGCTCTCTACAGTACAAATAAAGGTAGGTAGAGATATTTATCCTGCAACCCATACAACGCCAGATCCGTTGAGTATTAATAAGTACTTAAGAATGATGGTTGATGCAGGATGCAAGTATTGCTTCATGGAGGCTAGCAGTCATGGCATTGATCAAGAAAGGATTGCTGGTCTTAAAATAGCAGGAGCAGTATTTACCAATTTAAGCCATGATCATCTAGACTACCACCCAACATTTGATGACTATCTATTAGCTAAAAAGAAGCTATTTGATCAGTTGGATAAAGATGCTTTCGCATTAGTAAATATCGATGATAAGCATGGCAACAATATGTTGCACCATACCAAAGCTCAAAAGATCTATTACTCTCTATTAAATGATTCTGATTATAAGATTAAAATCATTGAGGAGTCTATAGATGGAATGCTTTTGCAGATTAACAATAAAGAAGTTTGGACAAAGCTCATCGGTAAATTCAACGCTTATAATATTGGAGCCGTCTATGCGGTATCTCAATTACTACAAGTAGATGAGCTGCAAAGCTTAACTGCCATTAGTAGCCTAAAAGCTGTGGACGGCAGATTTCAACAAATACAATCAAAAGATAATGTAACAGCCATTGTTGATTATGCGCATACACCAGATGCCCTAGTCAATGTTCTTGAAACCATTCAGAAACTTAGAAATGGTAATGAGAAAATTATCTGTGTTGTTGGCGCTGGTGGAAATAGAGATAAGACTAAGAGACCACTAATGGCAAATATTGCCGGCAAGTTCTCTGATCAAGTTTTACTTACCTCCGACAATCCAAGGCATGAAGAACCTGAGGATATTCTGAAAGATATGGAAAGTGGTATTGAAAAGCATTTAGCTCAAAAATACATTACCATACAAGATAGAAAAGAGGCAATTAAAACGGCCAGCCGATTGGCTACTGCTGGAGATATTATTCTAATTGCTGGAAAAGGACACGAAAAATACCAAGACATAAAGGGCGTCAAACATCACTTTGATGATTTAGAGCTTATCACTGAATTCTTAAATCAAAGATAAAACTAATGCTATACTACCTCTTTGAATACTTTGAACAGCATTACCAACTATCCGGTGCGGGTTTATTTCAATTTATAACCTTCAGAGCTGCCATGGCACTGATTTTTTCATTAATCATATGTCTGATTTTTGGAAAAAGAATCATCAAGCTTCTACAAGCCAAACAAGTTGGAGAAAGTATTAGAGACTTAGGTCTTGAAGGTCAAACAGAAAAGGCAGGAACACCTACAATGGGTGGATTGATGATCCTAACTGGTATAGTAGTACCGGTTTTATTGTTCGCCAAACTAGATAATATCTACATCATCCTTTTATTAATCACCACTGTGTGGATGGGAGCTATTGGCTTCATTGATGATTATATCAAGGTATTTAAAAAAAATAAGCAAGGCCTAAGAGGAATTTTCAAAGTTGCTGGTCAGGTAGGATTAGGAATCATTGTTGGATCCATTCTTTACTTCAATGATGACGTAAATATTAAACCTAGAATTCAAGCTGATACTCAAATTGAACTAGCGCCTGGAACTCATCTTTTACCTCAATATGGAGCAGCAGAGAAATCCACAAAAACTACTATTCCATTCTTTAAAAACAATGAACTAGACTATGCCTATTTCTTAAAATGGATAGGACCAAATTATAGAGATTACGCTTGGTTAATATTTATTCCAATTGTGATTTTCATTATCACCGCGGTTTCTAATGGGGCAAATCTCACTGACGGCATTGACGGTTTAGCCACAGGAACCTCAGCCATAATAGGTGTTACACTTGGGATATTTGCCTACGTATCAGGTAGTATCATTTTTGCCGATTACCTCAACATCATGTACATTCCTAACTCTGGAGAGCTCGTGATATTTATAGCCGCCTTTGTGGGTGCATGCATTGGGTTTCTATGGTATAACGCCTATCCAGCACAAGTATTTATGGGTGATACTGGAAGCTTGGCGATAGGAGGCATCATTGCTGTTTTTGCAATTGCGATTAGAAAAGAACTTTTGATTCCAATCCTTTGCGCCATTTTCCTGGTTGAAAATCTATCGGTAATACTTCAGGTTAGTTATTTCAAATACACTAAAAAGAGATTTGGTGAAGGCAAGAGAATCTTCCTCATGTCTCCTCTTCATCACCATTACCAAAAGCAGGGCTATAATGAAAGTAAGATCGTGTCACGCTTTTGGATTGTGGGCATTTTTATGGCAGTACTAACCGTCGTAACTCTCAAATTAAGATAAGTTGCAAAAGTCAATGAACATAACAGTTTTAGGCGGTGGCGAAAGTGGCATCGGAGCTGCTCTATTGGCTAAGGCTAAGGGACATATTCCCTTTGTTTCTGATTTTTCTAAAATAGATTTGGCTTCCGCCGATATTCTTAGCGCTCAGCAAATTGAGTTTGAGCAAGAGCAACATACAGAAGAAAGAATTCTCTCAAGTGATCTAATTATTAAGTCGCCAGGAATTCCAGATACTGCGCCATTGATTCAAAAGATCAAAAAAGAAAAGATTCAAATCATCTCTGAAATTGAGTTTGCTTCATGGTACTGCACCGGGAAAATCATTGCCATTACAGGCTCTAACGGAAAAACTACAGTAAGCAGTTTGATTTATCACATTGTAAACAAAGCAGGACTTAATGTAGCTCTAGTAGGCAATATCGGAAAGAGCTTTGCATGGTCTATAGCGGATGGTAATCACGACTACTATGTGGTAGAGATTTCTAGCTTTCAGTTGGATGATATTAAAGACTTCAAGCCGAATATCAGCATCTTGACTAATATCAGCCCGGACCACTTAGATCGCTATGATTATAAGATGGATAATTATGTCAACAGTAAATTCAGAATAACAGAAAATCAGGATAGTTCAGATTTCTTCATCTACAATCATGATGATGAATATATGGCTGATAAGATGAAATCCATAGAGATCAAGGCAGAGAAAATCGGCTTCAGCCAAGAAAAAATAATAGATAATGGAGCTTACATCAATTCAGATAATAAAATAGAAATACACCTAAATAAACAAGAGAAAATGAGCATCAACGATCTCGCCCTTCAGGGCAAACACAACCAACAAAACAGCATGGCAGCAGGCCTTGCCGCTAAACTTCTTGGTATAAGAAAAGAAGTAATCAGAGAAAGTCTTACTGATTTTGAGAGTATTGAGCACAGACTTGAGCCTGTACTCCAGATTTATGGAATTCAATTTATAAATGATAGCAAGGCCACTAATATCAATAGCACTTGGTATGCCTTGGATAGTTTACATGAGAATGTAATCTGGATATTGGGTGGTGTGGATAAAGGAAATGACTACTCACAACTGCACGCACTTGCTTCTGAAAAAGTAAAAGCAATTGTTTGTATTGGCGACAATACTTCTAAAATTCATACAGAGTTTGAGAACATCGTTCCGTTTATAGTTGACGCTGCAGATATTTCTGAAGCCGTTAATATTTCTTACAAACTAGGAGACAAAGGTGATACTGTAATTCTTAGTCCAGCTTGCGCAAGTTTTGATTGGTTTGAAAACTATGAGGATAGAGGACGTCAATTTAAAGAAGCTGTTAGAAGCTTATAAGTGAAAAAGTTTTTGTCTAACATACAAGGAGATCGAGCCCTTTGGGTTCTTACTGTAGTGCTAGCGCTTTTCAGTTTGATGCCTGTGTTCAGCGCCAGCAGCAATATTGCCTTTCTTCACGGAAGCGGCAATACATTCTCTATGCTAGCAAAACATATGATACACCTTTGCCTTGGCCTCATCTTATTATTTGGAGCTCACAAACTAAACTATAAGGTATTTGGGCCTCTTTCTATGATCCTTCTACCTATCGCTATTATTCTACTAGCCTATACCCTCATTGACGGTCATAGCGCAGCCAATGCCAATCGATGGATTAAGATTCCATTATTGGGTTGGACTTTTCAAACCTCTGCCTTTGCCAGTGTAGTTTTGCTCATCTACCTTGCAAGAAGCCTCAGTAAGATTAGTAGAGAAAAGCTCCATAGTTTTAAGCAAAGTTTTCTCCCTTTGCTTGCGCCGATACTTATTGTTTGCGCACTAATTCTGCCAGCCAACTTTAGTACAGCAGCTATTATTTTTGTGACTAGTATGCTTCTACTATTTGTTGGAGGATATCCATTAAAAAACTTAGGAATCATTAGTCTTTCTGGCATTGCAGGCCTAGGTCTGTTTATCTTATTGGTAATGGCATTTCCTAACATTAGTAATAGAGTAGATACATGGAAAAGCAGAATAGCTGCCTTTACAGAAGATGGTGAAGAAAGCTATCAAGTACATAAGGCTAAAATGGCCATTGCTCAAGGAAATGTATTTGGAAAAGGACCTGGTAAAAGTGTCCAAAAAAACTTCTTGCCCCAATCCAACTCTGATTTCATATTTGCCATTATTGTTGAAGAATATGGCTCCTTTGGAGGATTCTTTGTTCTCTTTGCCTACTTCTTAATTGTGATAAGAATACTAGCCATTTCCAATAATGCCCCAAGCCTTTTTGGAAAATTAGTGGTTCTAGGCACTGGCTTAGGAATCATGATACAAGCCTTTGTCAATTTGGGAGTTGCCGTAAATATATTCCCTGTTACAGGACAAACACTTCCACTTATCTCTGCCGGTGGATCGTCTATCTGGATGAACTGTGTAGCCATTGGAATTATCTTAAGCGTCAGCAAGGCTAAAGATGAATCCGTGCAAGAAAACGATGAAACTTCAGAGCCTATAACTGAAGAAACTACTAATACTCTAAGTCATGCCTAAACACAAATTTATTATGAGTGGTGGCGGAACTGGAGGACATATTTTTCCAGCTATTGCCATTGCAGATTCTTTAAAAAAGAAAACTGATGCAGAAATTCTTTTTGTTGGTGCTAAAGATCGCATGGAAATGCAAAGAGTTCCAAAAGCCGGTTACCCAATAGAAGGTCTGTGGATTTCTGGCATACAAAGAAAACTGACAATGGATAATTTAAGTTTTCCTTTTAAACTGGCAAGCAGCCTTTTCAAAAGCTATAGATTACTTAAGAAATTTAAGCCAGAGGCAGTGGTTGGGACAGGAGGATTCGCCAGCGGACCTCTTTTACAAATGGCAAGCATGCTAGGCATTCCTTGCATTATCCAAGAACAAAATTCATATGCTGGCATCACCAATAAACTATTGGCTAGTAAAGCTTCCAAAATTTGTGTTGCCTATGATCAGATGGAAAAATTCTTTCCAAAAGATAAGATCATTAAAACAGGAAATCCTATTCGGGAGCAAATTAAAAATATGACAAGCAATAAGGAGGGCGGCCTAGCACATTTTAAGCTAGACTCCACTAAACCTACTTTGCTAATTCTTGGAGGCAGCCTTGGCGCTAGAAAAATCAATCAATTGATTTCCGAAAGCCTTTCTGATCTTTTGGATCAAGGCTGGAATATCATCTGGCAAACAGGAAAACTATATATAGACAACATTCTAAAGGAACATGAAGCTAAGATTGGAAACAGCCTTTACATCAATGCTTTTATTCATGAAATGAACCTTGCTTACTCAGCAGCTGATTTGGTAATTTCTAGAGCTGGCGCAGGAACTTTAAGCGAATTAGCTGTGGCAAAAAAAGCGAGCATATTGATTCCATCACCTAATGTAGCTGAGGATCATCAAACTAAGAATGCTCAGGCCCTAGTTAAAAAAGATGCGGCCTTAATGTTTAAAGAAAATAGAAGCGCAAAAGAGCTTTCAGACTTAATTCTACAATACAAACTTCACAATAGCAGAATTGAATTAGAAAAGAACATTGCAGAAATGGCCCAACCTAATGCAGATGATCAAATTGCTGACGAGGTACTAAAACTAATTTCCAATGGATAAGATAAAACAAGTATATCTTATTGGAATTGGCGGAATAGGCATGAGTGCGCTTGCGCGATATTTCAAGCAAAAAGGTCTTTATGTTGCTGGTTATGATAAAACCAAAAATGTTCAGTGTCAAGAGTTAGAAAAGCTCAACATACCTATGAACTATGAGGACACTATTTCTGCCATTCCAAAGAAAATAAAAGATTCTCAAGAGGAAAGTATCATCATTTTTACTCCAGCCGTTCCCAATAATCATGAGCAATTAAATTACTTCTTAAAAGAAAAATTTGAGCTGGTAAAAAGAGCGGAAATCCTAGGTCGATTAAGTAAAAACCATACTTGCCTAGCTGTTGCCGGTACTCATGGAAAAACTACTACTTCTACCCTTCTAGCACATCTGTTTATTTCAGCAGGCAGAAAAGTCAACGCATTTTTAGGTGGTGTGAGCTCCAATTATCAAACTAATTTTATTGCCGGAGTAGAAGATGAGCTTTTCATCACAGAGGCTGATGAATTTGATAGATCCTTCTTAAGGTTGGACCCCAATGCTGCCGTAATTACCAATATGGACGCGGACCATTTAGATATTTATGGTACTTCAGATGATCTACAAAACTCCTTTAGAGAATTTCATTCTAAAATTAAAGACTTTAAATTAGTACACCATAGTTTAGATTTAGAAGGTCACACCTACGGAATTGACCATGGTGATTACAAAGCAGAGAACGTTCAAATTATTCAAGCCAATTATCATTTTGACTTTGTTGGACCGGAAATAAGAATTAACAATATTTTCTCAGGTCTACCTGGCAGACACAATATTGAGAATGCTGTTGCTGCAATTACACTAGGCTTACAATACGGACTAACTGTTGAACAAATAAAAGAAGGAATGGAAACCTTTAAAGGAGTTCAACGAAGATTTGAATATCACATCAAAAATTCTAAGCAGGTTTATATTGATGATTACGCTCATCACCCAAGTGAGATTAATGCGTTATTAGATAGCGTCAGAGAACTCTACCCGAATAAAAAAATTACGGGCATTTTTCAACCCCATCTTTACAGCCGAACTAGAGATTTTGCAGATGATTTTGCCAAAAGTCTTTCCAAACTTGACGAATTGATTTTGCTAGAAATCTATCCAGCCAGAGAAAACCCTATTCCAGGTATACACAGTTCTATGCTTTTAAAGAAAGTTGAGCTTGATGACAAAAAGGTTTTAGGCAAGCAAGACGTCCTGAGTAGTCTAAAAGAAAAGCCGAGAGAAATTGTTTTGACTATAGGTGCTGGAGACATAGACCAATTAATTAACCCTATCAAAATGAGTTTGTTAAATGCGTAAGCTCATAAACATAACATCTTGGATTATAGGCGCTTGCGCGATATTCTTAGTAAGTGCCGCCGGCAGCAAAAGACTTGATGACGCCCAGATAAGTTCAATAAATATTGATCCAAATAAAGGTGGGGAACTCTATTATATTAATCAAAAAGATGTCCTTAAGATACTGCATCAATTGCATCCAAGTATTGACAGTATGGGACTTCAAGAAGTTAACATTAAAATGTTAGAAGAAAGCCTTGATAATCACCCATCTATACTAAAAGCAGAAGTATATTCGAACTTAGAAGGTGTATTGTTTGTGGACATCAGCCAAAGAAAGCCGGTTTTTAGAGTCAAAACACCCAAAGCAGAGTACTATATCGATGAGCTTGGAGATAGCGTGGCATTAAGTCCAAACTATTCCGCAAATGTTCCTCTCGTTACAGGAGCTATTAATGCCGCTAAAAGGCAAGAGGTCTTTGAATTTTTTAGTTACTGTAAAAGTAATTCGTTCTACCGTTCCTTTTTTGATGGTATTGAGATATCGGCAGTAGAAGAATGGACTTTGTTTCCAAAAGAAGGAAGTCACAAAGTTTATTTAGGATCTTTTAAGGAGTATAAACAAAAACTTAAAAAGTTAAAAGTTTACTATTCTCAAGCAGTAACTAAAGAGAATATAGAAAGTATAGCTTATCTCAACTTGAAGTACGAAAATCAAGTTGTTAGTAGAAAAAAATAGAAATTATGAGCACGGATAAAATCGCCGTAGGATTAGACATAGGAACCACTAAGATAGTAGCCATGATTGGCCGCTTGAACGAGTATGGCAAGCTTGAAGTACTTGGCACAGGAAAGGCAAAATCCTTAGGTGTGCACAGAGGTGTGGTTACCAATATTACGCAGACTATAGAATCTATTAAAGAAGCTATTCATGAGGCAGAAAATCATGCAGATGTAAAAATCAAATCTGTAGTGGTAGGTATCGCAGGTCAGCACATTAGGAGTTTACAACATTCAGATTATATCATCAGACAGAATTCTGACGATGTTATAGAGGACCGTGACATTAAAAACCTAATTGATAACGTTCATAATTTAGTAATGCTTCCTGGCGAGGAGATCATCCATGTTCTTCCGCAAGAATATAAAGTAGATGGTCAATCAGAGATTAGAGAGCCGAGAGGAATGTATGGTAGCAGACTAGAGGCTAACTTTCATATAGTAGTTGGTCAAATAAGTTCTATCAAAAACATTGGCAGATGTGTCAAGAGCAGTGATCTTCATGTAGCAGCTATTACACTAGAACCACTAGCATCAGCTGAAGCAGTATTATCTCAAGAAGAAAAAGAAGCCGGAGTTGTACTTGTAGATATAGGTGGTGGAACTACAGATGTTGCCATTTTTAAAGATGGAATTATCAGACATACAGCTGTGATTCCTTTTGGAGGAAATGTAATTACAGAAGATATAAAAGAAGGCTGTTCTATCATTGAAAAGCAAGCAGAACTATTGAAGATTAAATTTGGCTCTGCATGGCCAGGGGAGAATAAAGAGAATGAAATTGTGAGCATTCCCGGCCTAAGAGGAAGAGAGCCAAAGGAGATTTCTTTAAAAAATCTTTCCAAGGTTATTCACGCAAGAGTTGTAGAGATCATTGAGCAAGTATATCTAGAGATCAAGAACTACGGCTATGATGAGAATAAAAAGAAATTGATTGCCGGAATAGTTCTTACAGGAGGCGGAAGTCAATTGAAGCACATAAAGCAATTGGTTGAGTTTGTTACAGGAATGGATACCAGAATTGGCTATCCAAATGAGCATATCGCCAGTGAGTCTGATGAAGAATTTAGTTCTCCATCTTATGCCACAGCTGTGGGATTGGTACTAAAAGGTATTGAGACAGAAGCCAGCGGGCCGGCTATAACAGCTAGCGGAGAAGAAGAAGTGATTCCAGAAGAAATGCCTATAGCAGAGGAAGCCCCTGCTGAGGAAGAGAAAACAGAAGAAGAAAATATTCCAGAAGAGGACAATAAAAATCCATCTACAAAGGATAATAAAGCTTGGTTTGATCGCTGGGCAAACAAGTTTAGAGATTTTTTAAATGACGATTTATAATTGAAGTTATGAGCGATAACAATCAAAACGATGCCATTAGTTTTGACTTACCAAAAAATCAATCATCTGTTATTAAGGTAATTGGTGTTGGTGGTGGTGGTAGCAATGCTGTTAACCATATGTTTAATCACGGAATCCGCGGTGTGGACTTCGTGATCTGTAATACAGACAGTCAAGCCCTTGAGAACAGTGCCGTTCCAATCAAAATCCAGTTAGGTGTAAATCTTACAGAAGGTTTAGGTGCTGGAGCTAATCCAGAAGTTGGAGAAGAAGCAGCAAGAGAAAGTTTAGAAGATATTAGATCCATTCTTGGGCATAGCACCAAGATGCTTTTCATTACCGCCGGAATGGGTGGTGGAACAGGAACTGGAGCAGCGCCTGTTATCGCGAAAGCGGCAAAAGAAATGGGCATACTTACAGTAGGTATAGTTACGCAGCCTTTTCTATTTGAAGGAAATAACAGAAGACAGCAAGCTGAAAAAGGTATAGATGAGCTAAGAAATAACGTGGATTCTCTTATTGTAATCAACAATAATAAGCTTAGAGAGGTTTATGGCAACCTTGGTTTTAAAGCAGGATTTGCAAAAGCTGATGAAGTCTTAGCAACAGCAGCAAGGGGTATTGCTGAGGTAATTACTCATCACTATACTACAAATATTGACCTTAGAGATGCAAAAACAGTTCTTGCTGATAGCGGAACTGCCATTATGGGATCTAGTGAGGCTAAAGGAGAAAACAGAGCAGCGCAAGCCATTGCCAGCGCAATGGATTCTCCATTGTTGAACGACAATCATATTCGTGGTGCCAAGAATGTATTACTTCTTATTGTTTCCGGAACCGAAGAAATCACTATTGATGAAATTGGAGAAATTAACGACTTTATTCAAAATGAAGCAGGCGGAAACGCCAACATCATTATGGGTATTGGAGAAGATGAAGAATTAGAAGATTCAATCGCAGTAACCATTGTTGCCACAGGCTTTAATGCCGATCAACAAGTTCAGGTTACTGGTAGAAGCCCAAGAAAAGTAGTTCACCCTCTAGAAGATGAGCAGGAAGTCAGCACCAGTGTTTATACCAAAACTTATCAGCAAGATAGAGAAGATGATCAAGAAGACATGATCTCTTTGGAACTTCAAAAAATAAAACAGACTAAAGAAACTCAAAGTTCTCATCAGCCGCCACTTTTTAATTTTGAAGAGGAGGATGAGTCGATTAATACAGAAGCTAACACTACGCAGGCTTCAGAAGAGCAGGTTTCCGAAGAGTATGTATCAGGAGTTTCTTCTGATACTGCTCCCAATGAAATACGTCATGTCCTAGAATTAGAGGATGATGTGGTTGATTCTGCTCCAGAGGTTAAAGAGATTACAGCGGCTGACAGGGGAACGGAGGAAACATCTAAGAATGAGGAAATTACTTCAGGCTTAGAGGAAAACTCCATTATTGAAACTGAAGAGAAAGAGCTTGAAGCGCCTACTGCGGAAAAGGATGATTCTGACGCAGAAGAGGAGTTCACTTTCTTTGAGTTGGATTCGGCCTCAGACAAGGACACTGAAGTTGAAAAAATTGAGGCAGAAGCCGATTCTAATAACACTACTGAAACTTTAGTAGAGGAGCTTAAAGAAGTTCAAGCTGAGCAAAAAACCAATGAAGAGCCAAAGGCGGAGATTGAGCAGAAAGCTGAAGAGTCAAAAGAAGAGACCATGACTTTTAATCTAGATGACTATTTAGAATTAGAAGCAAAACTAAAGTCTCCGGCTGCCCAAAAGAAAAGCAAAGAAGTGCAGAATAAGCAGGAAGAGGATGAAGCTTTGAACTTTGAGTTAAAAACTGTAGAAACTCCTGTGAAAGAATCTAGCCCGGTAGCTAAGACATCAGAGGATGGCATCTCAGAAAGAATGCGCTTAAAGGCAGAAGAAAGAAAAGCCCAGTTTAAAGCTTTTAACTATCGATTTAAAACGCATCCTTATGCAGTTGATGACGCAGAAAATGTTCCTGCCTACAAAAGACAAGGTATAAATATTGAAGGCGAAAAACATAGTACAGAAAACAAATTGGGAAGGTTTACAATCAATGAAGATGATGGTGAAATCAAATCCAACAATAGTTTTTTACATGATAATGTAGATTAACAACCTTATTGAAATCATAAAAAAAGCCGAGCAAATAGCTCGGCTTTTTTTATACCTCAAGACCTAGTTAAAACCAATTTTAATACTAGGCTCTATTTATAAAATACTTATAGTTTCTGTAAAGACTTTAGAATCTGAATATACTTTCAGGATGTAATTCCCGGCTGACAATTCTATTTTGAAAAGTGCTTCATTATCAATTTTCATACTTTCAATTATGAGCTCGCCTTTCATAGTATATATTTCGGCATAAGCTGCAGATTCAGAATTCAAGCCTTTAATTTTGAAAGAACCCCTAGAAGGATTCGGATAGACCTCTAAATCTAGATCATTAGTTTTATTGGACTCCTCTAATCCGATACCGCTATTATTATAAACTCTTATATAATCCACCTCCATAGTGCTCTCTATAAAAGAAGGATCAATATCAAACCATGCACCTCCCATTGCAATATTGAGGATAAAAAAATGTGGACTATCAAATGGCCAAGTTGCTGCGTTTTTAACAGTTGGCTTATAAGTATAGAATAGTTTATTATCTACTAAAAATGAGATTTGGTTTGGGGACCAATTGATGGAATATATATGAAAGGCTGTACTTACACTATCCTTTATTACTCTATTCGTATTTATGGTACTTCCAAAACTAGACCTCGTATGGGTTGAACCATGAATTTCATCTTGATCATACCCCCAATGCTCCATTATATCTATTTCGCCGCAATCGGGCCATGCAATTGTTGGTGGATGAACACTATTACCAATACTTGTACCCAACATCCATAGAGCAGGCCAGGTGCCATCGCCAAAAGGCAATTTTGCCCTTATATCCACTCTGCCATATGTAAAATCAAACTTTGAAGTAAGCCTGGCTGAAGTATAATCAAGAGTTAAACCATTATAAGTATAGCTTTCTCTCTTGGCAACGATTTTTAAAGTTCCATTACTTAAATAACAATTGTCTATTCTGTCTGTATAATGCTGCTTCTCGCCATTAAACCAACCCCACGCATTTGGCGGAACTACTTCAGGAAACCAAGCAGATGTATCAATAGGACCAAAATAATTGAACTCCTCAGCCCAAGCCAAATTGGTATAAACTACATCTAATTGATTTGCAGATTCGTAATTTGGGTAGGATATATCATCAATATAATAAGTTCCAGAGATTGAAGAGCTGCCATTAATGAAGATCACTATACGCTTATAACTTCCTTTGGCATTGGTAGAGATATTTGTTCCGGTAAAAGTTGCGTTTGAGAAATCAAAACTTAGGTTAGACCATCCAGCCTGAGCTGACTTAATGCTTACTTCTACATCACCTTCTGAACCTTCCTCAAGCTTAATTCTAACCTCATTAGTATCTCCACTTGGAGCGTGAAATTTCAGGTTCATTATTTGTTGCGCAGAAAGGACAACTTCAAAAGGTAAATCTAAAAACGCACCCTCCCATGAACTACCTGAATTAATAAATCTAGCAGCAGTGTTGTTCATGTCCACAGGATCTACAACAAGTCCTGTTTGTGTGCCGCCAAAACCTTCAAATGCATGATTTGGCGAATTAAAATTAATAGAACTTTGTTGTGCAAAAACAGTAATGTTTTGAAGCACTAAAAGTAAACCTAACATAACACTTAACTTCATTCTCATAATTCTATATATTAACTATAATTTTTTTAATCTTTCCTTCTCTAGAAAAAATTGATTGAGACATTTCACTGCCCAAATTATTTCCCTCTATCTTCTTTAATTGACCATCCTTTAACAGAACCTCAATACAATTTCCATCTCCTTGAACATAGACTATTGGAATACCTGCATAGGTAAAGGCCATAGAACTTGCCTGTACTAAAATCACATTGACCTCGCCATTAATATCGTAATACTCAAACTCAACTGGCTCAGAGTAAAATTCCTCTGGCTTTATATGAATAGGCTCAAATTTGATTTGACCATTATTAACTTTTACTCCGAGCTCTAGCCATCTAGATAAAACATCTTCTTTTACTTGACCCGTCATACCTGGTTGTCTTACGCCAGAATCCTTTGGAGTATGACTATAAGGATCTGTAGGAAAAGCACCATATTCAACTGGAGTTTTTCCTGCTCCAATGCCTTCTTTTATTTCATCTACATGCCTTAAAAGATCGGCTTCAGAATCACTAGAATCTAGAGGTAAGTTTAAATGAGATCGTACCGCTAGTTGAAGCTTCGAAACCATATGCCAATAGATACTTCCTAAACCTTCATACGCAAAAAATGTTCCTGACCTTCCCGTAAATGTTTTGTGCTTAAATAGACTTTCGTAAAGATCGCTGATCAACTCTCTTTCTTTGATCACAAGGTTTTTATAGTGTATACTTAGCTCATCTAAAACAGTGTTCAATATACGAGCATTTGTAATGGAGCTATTAAAATGTAAGTCCTTATTTGCATCTAACTTTATCAGTTCTATGTTTCCATCTTCTAGTAACTTCTGTAAGAGGAAGGACTTAGAAATATATGTCTGAGGAATTCTATTTTTAAGAAAGAAAGGGGTCAACTTACGATCCGGATAAAGCATATAGGACCTTTGATCCTCTCTATAAAGCTTACTAATTTTCAATGAATTTAAAAGGCTTACGACCTCAGAAGATTTTAAAAAACCTGAGTCTATTAAAGCCACTTGGCCCTCAAGCATCTCATATAAATAATCTACCTCTATTTCCTGCTCTGAAATTTCTATTAAATTATAAGAATGGAAAAGTCCGTCCTCTCTTCTATTATTCTCTAATGTTGAATCAATAAATTTGAGTGAGTGATCTATAAACTGTAATAATTCAATTTTACTGAGCGTTTTCAGCTCATTCCTTGGACGCAGATACATTTCTTCTCTATACTTCTGAGCCGCCAAACCCTGACTATCCGCAAACTCTTTTCGGGCATGTGGGTCAAAGCCCGATTCTAAGGCCGCATCAAACCTCTTATAGGAATTTCTAATCTCATCAAAGAGGTTCCACACATCTGCTTGAATGCTTAATTTTTCCTCGGCACTTTTAGTTAAAAGCTCTTTAAAGAAACTTAAAAAACGTCTGATATGAGCGGTGGTAACAATACTTGTCCCATTGCCTACAAGTGCATTATTGGCATCATTCCATTCTGGTCTTTGCGTATTGAGCCATATTCCAGCATCAGGTATAAAGTTAGATAGTTTGGCCAATAAGCTCACTAGCAGTTTTTCTGACAGACTAGCTCTTATGGGCTTCATTCTTGCGTCATAAACCAATTTACCATCTTCTCCAATTTCGTTTACTCTTATGGCTATGACATCTTCTAATTGATCATCATATTCAATAGTATCTCTTGGATCTGTTAAAATATCTTGATAAGACTTTATTCGATAAGGCACATTACTATAGACATATTCTCTACTATTCAATTTAGATGATAGTCTAGAAGGAAAATGTTTTTCACAATGTTCTAAAAGCTTCAAAAGGTAAATTATCTGATGATCGCCCCAATAACCAATATAAGACCAAGGATCATCTGGCTCAATCTCCTCCCAATCTATACCTAAATGACTAATTCTATATGGATTATATCCATCTATAGTAGAGGCGTTCAAGAACTTAGCAATCATTCCTTCTATAAACTCAGGATAAGAATAAGCTAAGGCCTCCCAATTTTGAAATATGTCACGCCAATTTCCTTCGTAACTCAACCTACGGTTGTGATATTGATCTTGAATATCAATAAAAAACTTATTCCATGGCCTAGATGGATCTCCATGTCTCCGGCTAAAAGAAAGTGGTAAATGCTGAGAACTTAATCTAATTAAATCCTCATCTCCGTGTTTCTTAACCTCAAGAAGCAATTCCTTATAAGAGAAGTTAGAATCTAATGAATTTAAAAATCTGCTATTCTTCTCAAAAGCCTTGTGATTATAGTGCTTTATCGTTCTAAGTAAGTTTGCCTTTTGAATTTGATATGAAGTCTCAAAAAGACCACCCCTCATGATATTGAACAATACATTGAAGTAATGCCTTACTTCAGTCTTCTTATCATTACTTTTTTGAATTCCATCGGCTAGACCAACAAATTTTCTCAACCTTTCTGTTGACTTTTCTATGTCTAAAAGAACTACATCCTCCACATCATTGGTGGAGTTTATAAAGCGCTTTAGATTTTCTAGCCTTGCGGCCGATTGGTTCACTTCTGCTACTGTAAGCCAATTTGCAGAATCTGAGGGATTCAATTTCAAGTCTAGTTCAACAAAAAAAGCTCCTTTCTTACCTAAGCTGAAATTCTCGTTTTCTATTGCTAATCCTTCTCTAAACTTGTGAAGTTGCGAAGAAGAAAGCAGAAAATTAACTACATTCTGAGCGCTTGACCAAACGGTACTAGCCTTTAGGCTCTCGCTGGGCTCTGCACGATCTACGATTAATGCACCTAGTCCAAAAACACCTATTTGCTCTTTAATCAATAAGTCATTCTTCTTATAGGCATCGACCAATGAGCTTCTGCTCCTTTGAAGCTCTTCTCCTATTTCCGGTGGAAGAATATTCTCTAGACCATCTAAAAGGTTAATTTCTAACTCACTCTTAGAGTTATTAATTACTTCGGACTTTTTTACAAAGCCATATTCATTTGAAAAGGACCACTGATATTGAAAGCTAATATCTAAGTCCTTATTAATCTCTTCAAAAATCAGCTTATTGCCTGATTTGTTTTTATATATATTTCTAGAAATATCATAAACACCCAGGTACTTATCTGAAAATGGCTCCCATAAACTCCAAGCCAATTCTCCTTTTATCCTAACTTTTATGATCGTCTTACTTCCTGTGAACTCTGCATTCGCAGTAATCTTGTCCTCAGTATCATATGGGAATATTGCAGAATCTGAATTCTTTCTTCCTGCCGTTAGACCTCCATTACTAGAGATGAACATCCATTGATCATAAGGACCAACTATGGTCATAAAAAAAGGAGCCATTTTATCATAATGGTCAATCTTATAAAAGAGTTCGCCATTAATTCTAATGAAGCTTCCCAAAATATCTGGGTTTAACTTCTTGAACATAGCTTGTCCAATTCTGATGTCTTGTGTTGAATTATCCTTCATTGATCAATATGCTGACTAGAGCCTTTTCTTTGATTCTGTAATTAATGGCTTGAGATTTAAAGTCAATTGAAATATCTTTTGGTTCCTTACTCATATTAAGTAAAGTCACCACTATAGAGCCATCCTCATTTTGGATAGCGTTGGACATAAAAGTGTCCTCTTCCCAATTTGCATTAAGTTCTATTCTTTTGGCTCCAGGCCGAATAAATTTACTGAAGTGCCCCATTATATAATACAATGGAGTATAATAAACTTCATCACTTTCAATATTAACTATAACAGGAGCAATACACCAATTTTTTGCATGGTTAGGACCTCCATTTTGATCTAAAACCATATTCCAATCTACCCATCCTTCAACCCAATGATTTAAACATCCAATAATATCTCTGGCTAGTCGGAAAGTTGGAACATACTTAGGATGTCTAAATTTTTGATCTTTTGCCCAGTCCCAACCCCAATCAGTGGCTTCCTTTTTCCAATACCAGGCATCATCATTCCAATGAGGAACTTCAGCATCAATGCAGGCTTCTGTATTTATAATATGATGATTAGGTGCAAGTTCATGAGTATGGTCTAAAGACTCTGGAAAATAATCATAAGTGCTATTATACCAATGAACGGCCGTTCCATAAATATCCGGTAATAAGGCAGAATCTGTTAAGAGTACATCTACCCATTCTTTCAATTCATCTCCTCTATTTTGATCATAGACCAATAAATTTGGAACTTGTCCATTTTCCTTGAGCGTCGGAACCAAATGATTTCTCACAAAATCAGCCGTTTCCTCAGGTGTGAAATGCATACTTTCCCAATGAGAACCATTCCCTAAGGGTTCATTTTCAATAGTTAAAGCCCAAATATCTATTCCTTGCTTTTTATATTCATCAAGGTATCTTGAAAAATATGATGCCCATGATGGGTAGAACTCTTTCTTGAGCTTTCCGCCAAACCATTCATTATTATCTTTCATCCATGGTGGCGCTGTCCAAGGAGAGGCAATTATTTGAAAACCCTCTTCTGACACTTTTTGAGCATCTTTAATAAAAGGAATAATATCATCCATATCCGGAGCGATATCAAAGCTGCTTAAAAAGGTATCATTAACTGAAGTATAATCATATTGACTCAATGAAAAATCACAGCTGTTCATATGAGTCCTTGTCAGAGAATAATTCAATCCTTCCTGGCTAAAGTAGGCGTCAATAATCTCCTCTCTTTTATCCGTACTAATCTCATTAAGTAAATAAGAAGAACTCTCAGTAAAAGCTCCTCCAAAGCCCTGAATTGTCTGATAATTTTGAGAAGCATTGATTTTTAATCTCAAGTCTGACTCATTTTCAATAGCCTTTATTGGGGAAAGCTTATCACCTGATTCAGAAGTTTGAAAGGCCTCTATTGAAATTGTTTTTTCTTGATTCTGACAAGATAAAAGAAGCACGAAAGAGAGTAAAAAAATGTATCTCATAGCTTTTAGTTGGTTAATTCGTAAACCCTGATATAATCTAAAATGTACTGATGTGAATTATAACTAGAATCAATGCCCTTAGCACCGCCCCAGCCACCTCCTACCGCAAGGTTTACAATAATATTTTGAGGAGAATCAAAAGGCCATTCCATTCTATTGGCGTTCTTATCATAAGTATAGTAGTATTCTCCATCTAAATAGGCTTGAATACTATCTGGGTACCAGATAATAGAATAATCATGAAATTTAGTGTTCATACTATCCACTTCAATCGCACTACCTATTTGATTTCCTATTTTAAAATAATATGCCGGAGTATGGCAAGTCGCATGATTCAACCCCGCTCCTGTTGTATCGTTGATTTCAAAACCAACGCATTCAAGAACATCAATTTCGCCACAATAAGGCCAAGAGATTTCATCGCGATAAGCATCTCCTAAAAACCAGCCCGCTGCCCAAGTTCCTCTAGCAACTGGAACTTTTGCTCTAAAATCAATTCTACCATAGAGAAAAGAAACTTTCTCTTGAGTGGTAAGTCTTGCAGAGGTCCAATTTTGGCTGACACTGTCATAATGAGATTCTATAATTAAGCTCCCATTCTCTTGCCTAGCGTTGTTTAAATTTCCTTCAGTATAATATTGCAATTCATTATTTCCCCAACCCCAATCTCCAATATTATAAGACCATTTGGTTGTATCAGGGAGCCCTTCTCCATTAAATTCATCGCTCCATACTAGTTTTAAGTCAGAGCCCGTCATATTTTGAGTCAATGATGTTTTAGTCTCTTTATGTTCTTTTAGAATCTCAAATTTCACTGTTTTCAAATCGGCCTTAGAGCCAGAAAAATGAATTTTAATTTTATGCTCACCCTTTTGCATAGGTGAACCATCAATTATTGATTCAGAAATAGAATTATTTACAATCATATTGCCGGTGATATTATAAGTTCTGCCGTCCTTATTATCTATATAATCTTCTATCCAAAAAATAGCAGAATCCGATTCAGCAATTAGCTTAACCCTATATCTAGCGGTCTTCTCGATTTTTAAATTATAACTTACCCAAGCTTCATCCTGTAAAACAATACTAGACTCCTTTTGAATCAATTTACCTTCAGATTCTATAAAAGAAAGGACGTTTAAGTCAAGGCTCGATTTTACCGAAATATTGCTTTCATTGGACTTATTAGAACAAGCAAAAACTATAAGTAGGGCAAAGAATATTGTAATTTTTTGAGACATCATAAATTATTATCGAACCAATTCTGCTTCCAATTCCTCTAGAGACTTTCCTTTTGTTTCAGGTATCTTTTTGACTATAAATACCAAGCCTAAGAGCGCAAACACTCCATAAATCAAGAATGTTGTTGAGTTACCTAAAACTTCTAACTCCCATGGGAATACCCACTGAACAATAAAGCTTACAGCAGAATTGATTAGGCCCACAAAAGAGACCGCAATTCCCCTGATTCTATTTGGAAATAATTCAGAAAACAGCACCCACATAACAGGTCCAATAGATATTGCGAAAGAAGCCACAAAACCTAAAATTGCGATAAGTATTAAAGTGGCGTTCATATTAATTGAGACTGGCAATAGGGCAAGAGAATACTCTTCTGCTCTATCTTCACCTACGATTTCAGAGATTGCCATTTTATAGTCCTTTTCGCTATCAAATACAGCACCATCTAAGCCCATCACTAATTCTTTATCAATATCCTCAGTTACACCATCCAATTTCTCTTGACTTATAGAGTAAGTTGCTGAACCAAAGCCATAGGAGAGTAATCCCATGCAAAAGGCTATACCGGCAACCCCAAAAGTTAGAAGCGGCTTTCTACCAAGTTTATCAATAAAGAGAATTGCCAATACGGTAAATACAAGATTCACTAGTCCTACTAAAATAGCTTGGACAAATGAAGCATCAGTTCCAATACCACTCTGTTCAAAAATCATTGGAGCATAGAAGAAAACCGAATTTATTCCAGTGATTTGCTGAAGAATTGCAACCACAATACCAATGGTTAAAACAACTTTTAAAGTTGGGTTGAATAAATCTTTAAATGAGGCAGATTCCTTAGACTTATCTTTATTTAAGCTTTCTCTAATTTTTTGAATTTCAGTGTCATCCATATGTTTATTGAACCTTCTTAAGATGACTTCAGCCTGATCAAACTCACCTTTCATTATAAGCCACCTTGGGCTTTTAGGAACAAAGAACAAACCTATAAAATAAAGGACTGCAGGAATAGCCTCAAGGCCAAGCATCCATCTCCAGTTATATTCGTTAAACATTAATGCAATTGCCCATGGCTCTTCACTTTTGCCTAATTGTAAGATCAAATAGTTTGTAAAAAAAGCAAGAGAAATACCAATAACAATATTCAACTGATTGAAAGAAACCATACGCCCTCTATTATGGGGAGGCGCAATTTCAGCGATATACATAGGAGCTAAGATCAAAGATGCTCCCACTCCAAATCCACCTAACATCCTTGCCATTACTAACCAAAAGAAGGTTGGCGCCAAGGCAGATCCAATAGCAGAAAGAGCGTATAAAATAGCTGCATAGCTTAGAACTTTCTTTCTACCAATCTTATCACTCAAAGGCCCGGCTAGCAACATGGCCATGGTGGCCGTTAATGTCAAAGATGCAACGGCCCAGCCAAGTTCTAATTTTGTGAGATTAAACTCAGGCTCAATGAATCTTACCACTCCAGAAATTACTGAGGCATCAAATCCCATGAGAAGCCCCCCTAAGGCAACAATAAGGGCAATCATAGTTATAATGAGCATATTATTTTTCATGCGAAAGGTGTTTAGTTAGTCTAATTATTATGGAAGTGGAATGAATTTAAAATCTTGTATTACAATTTCATGTCTTATGGGAACAAAAGGACCTTCTGGCCCATTTACTAACCATAAATTCATTCTTGCATTTGTAGTATTGCCAGGTGCTGGAATAACGATTGGGTCACTTTGACTTTGGTTCTCATATTTTATTTTGGCCGGATTGGTATGATCAAAAGACCATTCAGCGGCTGGAGGAACGGATTCATCATAAGTTGATCCTGGCCAGCTTTTCCATATAATCAAAGAATCAGTCCAAGTAAAAGCATGAATACTTTCACCTATCCAATTAGAATTGGCCGATTCAGGTTTAAATACGCGTTCTTCATTATAAGGCCCAAAAGCAATGGGCTGAACACCATATTGCAGTGTAAAATCTTCTTCTGGGTCTCCCCACTTTGCAAACTCAATATCAACTTCGCTATTGGCCTGATTTTGAAAGGTATTATTATCCCAAGTAAACAAGCCTAAAACAATATTTCTATCAATAGTTACTGGATCTCCTTGGATAGTCCAGACATAAGTTCCAAATCCAAATGTATCTCTAGAAACTACTTCAGTACACTTCCATTCGCCATCTCTTTGAGTAACTGTTAAGTGTAGAAAGCCGTCATCATCTATCCAAACATCATTGGGATGATTAGAGAAAAAATTTGGACCCGGCCCTAAAAGTGCTAGACTGTGTTTTATGTCCCACTCTCTACCTGCAAAGTTTATTAAATCTCCGCTTCTTTGATTAAAATCAGGATCCGATTGACTGCAGGATAAAATTACAGTGGACAGAATAAAAATTCCAATTATCTTCTTCATCATACTCTTTTATTGATTCTCAGTTCCGGAAATATACATCTCGCCCCATAACGAAGGGTTTTTATAAAACTGATCTGTATTCTGATTGTTCCAACGGTCTTGTCTGTATCGCCCTTTCTCATTACCATGGTCAACGGCCATTTCTAAACCGTATAAACTCTTGGAGTCTAGGCCTTCTATTTCAATAGTTTTTAAATCTAAAATAGCTTCAAACACATAGGAGGAATCTGTTTTTTGCGCTTTCGCGATAACATTTTCAATTTGCTTTTTTAATTGCCACTCGTAGACACTTATCTCTTCTCCTATTACAAAACCTAAATGACGATCTGTAGATAGATAGTTCGTTCTTTTTGGAGAAGCTAAAACGTCTGTTGAAAATGCTAATTCGAAACAATCTCCATTATACGAGTCCTTGGCTTTATTACTATTTTGCATTGGATCCTCATCTTTAGTTTCCATTGCAATTAGTAAAAAGTCTCCATCTAATGCTAAATGAACTTTATTTTCTCCAAATTTATATTCCTCAGTATCCCAAATTTTATCATTCTTAAGTCCGTCTACATTGAAGTCTTCTAAGGCATAAGGTTCAATAGTTACTCTTTTTCTAAAACCACCGGAATAAGGAACAATTCTTATTTCATCCATCAAGATTTCGCCATCCGCTTCAAAGGTGATAATCATTTGCTTGATATTAGCAAAATTAGCATCCTGCTCTTCCCAATTAAATTCAGAAAGTGGGAGTTCAATTCTAGTCCATTCTGTGGTGATCTTTTCAGCCTTTATTGCATTAGAACTCATTCCTAGCCAAGCTTGTGATCCGGTAAAATCCTCCAAACCGACAGCCCAAGGCAATACACCTCTTGAACCCTCTAGCATCCTAACATGAAACTCAATAGCGGCAATATTCTTGATTTCAGAGAGATCCTTTCCAGTCCACTCATCCCAGCCAAAACCCATTCCCAACCAAGGGCAGCCTTCTAGAGTTCTGTTCCATTTAACATGCAATCCTAAATCCCCTTTGTATGCCGCTTCAGGAATCGCCTTAGCGGAAATACAATTCTTATCTAGAGTTACCCAGGCTTCAGAAGTTATATAGTCAGCGTAAATTTCACTTGAGCTATAAAAAACATTCTCTTGTGGGTTAGGAATATCTTCATATAATTTAGCCGTCTTCACATTTACACATGAAGCACTGAGCATTATTATAACTGCCAATGATGATTTTATAACTTTAGCTTTTATCATGGCTCAATGGGTCCGTTTTCAGTAAATATTATGTTGTCCATTAAAGTCTGGGAGTAGCCAGATGATGGATCAGCTAGAAATAATACAGAAAGTTGAAGAAGTTTGTGAGGTTCATGAACTCCATTTCCTGCTGGCGTTGCTGGAGCCCCATTGACTAAGGCAATCATATCTGCATATTTTATTGAAACCGATTGCCAATTAGTTTCTAGTCCTCTCAACTCTATACTATACATATCTTCTGAAGCAGCTTGATATACGCCATCTTCATTCTCATCTTCTCTAAATTGAAATAGCACAATTTCATTATTAATACCAGCAGGCTTATCCAGGAAAACATTGAAGTATACGTTGTTTGGATTGCTATTCAATGGAAAACGATCCTCTCCATAAGCAGATGCCGGCATATCAATTAGTCCAATTAAATAATCAAAATCAACTTCGCCTCCCATATCATAAAAATGAGAACCTTGAGCACTACTGTCTGATTGTACAATATTAAAACTCATATTTCCACCAGATTGAGCAAAAATGGTCCATCCAGGATTCACTCCATTTTCAAAGTCTGCCAGTAAATACCCTTCAACAGATCTAATGCTATCAATTTGAATTAATGGGATGGTATCAAAAAAGTTCTCTTCTTCTACCTTGAGAACGGCCATACATTCTTCAGCCTTAAACATCGGCAAAAGCGTTGTAGTTCCATTCCATACCCCATTGGTATTATCAATTAGATTCGATTTGTCCGAAATGATTTTAGTTGCCCCACTAGTTTTTCCAATAATATGAACTTCCCAGTCCACTGTTTTACTAAAACGAGCTGAAAACAAAACCGATTGGTCGGCACTAAAGTCTACACTCTGTCTAGAGGCTTTAAAATCCTCTAAGGTTTGAAAATCTCCGTATAGATCATTCAAGCTAGGCCCAAGAATTTCCTCATCTCGCTCACAGGCTGCAGCGGTTAAGATAAGGGCCATTAGATATATTGCTCTTTTCATAATTCTAAATTAAAAGTTCATTGTAAAGTAAATAGTCCAAGTGCTAATGTCATATGCTAAAGCATCTGCTGCATTATCTTTCCAGTCAAAAGTCTGCCACATTAGACTTAGCCTAGACTCACTATTGAAATTATATTGAAGTCCAGCTCCAATTACACTTTCATTGTAATCAATTCTGTATTCAGAATAATCAATTATTTGAGAGTATTCATTTCTCTCAGCTTGCATATCAAAACCACTAGTTTTCCAAATTCTATACTCACCTATTAAATCTAAGCCGCCTGCAATGTTGGCTCTTAAATCAAAGATGTTAAAGTTGGTTTGAAGATCCACCTTCTCTGGAATTTCTTCATCAGATCTTGATGTATTCTGCATTCCTAATCTGGCAGATATAAAAAGCTCCTTTGAATAGGCCGAAATAAATTTATCAATATTTAAGCCTATAAAAACACTTGATGTATTATAGCCCTTTAAAGCTTCTGTCCCCTGACCTACGATATCTGATAAAATTTCAGTTTGGGCTGAAACCGTCCATCTTTTCTTTAGGTCATTCTGCTCTACTTCTAAAGAAACACCTCTTCTATTAGGAGTAGCTCTGCCGTAAGGTGTAGCATTATCATACCTAGGGTCATAAGTCATTAATCCTGCTTGAATCTGTGTTTGATAAAGTGAGGCATCTCTATAAACATCCATAAGACCAATAGCTCTTAATTCCTGATCGTTCCCTATTCTTTGATAGGCAATTGGTGCTCTATCATAGTTCACTTGAATAGTTTGTGCACCTGCACTTCTAAAATTAGCACCAACATCTCTATAGCTTACATTGGCACTTAAACCTGTTTTTTTATGATTGGCACTAGCACTTATATCATAAAAATAATCTTCAAGTACCGGCGCTAAATCATCCCCTGACCATTCAAGAGTTGAACGCCCAGTTTCAAGACCCATATTAAAGTCTATTTTACCAATGGTACGAGTATATTCCGCAGAAGCTGTTAGAACCGGATTTCTTAGAAAGATTGTGCTATTGCTAGTACCACTATAATCATAAAGATTGGCATATTGTAAGCCTAGATTTAGATTTTTGCTTTGCTTTATTACCATAGAACCACCGCTATAAAGTCTATCATCGATTGTATTCTGATCAGATGGTCTATTTCTTGTCGTGAATATATTGAACTCCACTTCATCTACAATTTTACTGAACTCTAGTGCAAAATCTACCGCGGCACCTTGTTGTCTCCAAGTATTGTCATCATTGTAAAAAAGATCATACTGCAACTGGTCTAATGGGATTCCAGTAATGTTACTTTGATACTTATTTACAAGGCCTACATTGTTTTGAAAAGTATACGGACTAAGCTTATAATTGATATCACCCAATTGGTATCTCAAGAATCCTCCAATAATACCCTTAATGTATAATTGTCTTACATCAAATGTAACTCCAGAGCCCCAAAAGCCACCGTAATCATTTCTTATTCTTACCATACTTTGAATCAGAATATTCTCATTAGGTTGAATGTTGACACCTAAATCCACCATGGCATGTCCACTTTGAAGCTTGCGCGCAGTTGTAGAATCGTTTTCGGATGAACTATTGTATTCATCAGCATACATTACACCCCTTGCGGCTCCTGAAACCCATATTTTCTTCTCTTGGCTATAGGCCGATATTGAAAGAAGAAGACTTAAAAGTCCAGTCGTTATTATTTTTACGTTTCTCATTAGAAAAATACTTTAAGTTCAACAGTTGTTTCTTGTCCTTGAAATTGATCGAGCGCAAAACTCGTATCTTCAAAAAAGAACCATCTATGTCTAATAAATAAGCCAGCGTTTCTTCCCAAGCTTATATCCAAGCCTGTTCCAACACCCCAACCTGTTTGGTTTAATGGTCTTTGTGTTACTGTATTTAATTCAGTTTGATAATTCCCCAATACTTTTTCATATCCTAAGTATGCATTTAGGAAAAGAGGCTTTGCTATTTGATAGTACATTTCTAGCTCAGAGTTGTATTGTCTTAAGTAAGCTCTTTCTGAAAACTGGGGTAAGAGTGTAAGCTCAGGTTGAGCAGTATAATATCTTCCTAAAAAGAAGGCAAAGAAATTTCTATAACCGATCTTAGTTCTGTACTTGGCATGAACTTCAACTTGATTAAACTTTTTAGTAGTGACAGAATAACCAAGGCTATCATCAGTTAATTGGACTTTAGCATAGGCATCTCTATAGACTTTATCATATCGGCCGTAAGGACCGACATTAGCTGGAAAATCCCATCGCCAAAATCTAGATCGCGTAAGCTGATTTACAAAGTGAGAATACGTGATTTGTCTACCCGCGGCTCTATTCTCTACATTTTCAATTTCAGTGGCTACGCCATATCCAAGAGAAACTTTTAAATCTCCAAGTTTAAACTCTGTATTCAAGTTTATTCCGGTTCTATTATTAGTCATTTGGCCAATACCCACTATTGAACTGGCAAAAGGAATCAGCACATTGGCACTTTGAACTCCACTTCCTGGTTGATCTACTAAGCGCGCTGCCGCAATAGTAGTATTCCAGAATAGGGCGTTATTATTTACCACATAAGGGCTTATTCTATAATAATGAACTTCAATAGGAATCTTAGTTAGCTTTTCTGATGAAAGCGCCTTAACAGAAATCGCCTCACCCCAAGGTTTTTGGTCAAGAGGATTTCTATATCTACCAGCTCCAACTTCTGCATGTAATGTCACACCTTTGACATTGGCTTTCCACTCTAAGGTGTACATATTAAAGCCAATTTCTCTTTGGTTTAGACTATCTAACCAAGTAGTATTATGTAAGGTATTAAAGCTTACATAATCTGTGTTTTTATAAACTTTCTTCAGCTTTCCTCCATAGTTTATATTTGGAATAGTAGCTATTCCACCTGCTAATTCTGTTTTTCCGTACAATGCGGCAAAGCTCCAACCATTAGGAAGATTAATACCTTCTACTATGGTTCCTTGAACAGCTCTTTCTCCCCATCTTGAATCTTGATAAACGGATCCAAAATCGTACATCTGATTGTATCTAACACCTATTTCTTTCCCGATAGGATCCCATGGGTTTCTTTCATATTGGGTAAAACGATTGTAGCCTCTAAAGCTTCCAAGGGTTAAATCACTCATTGAGAACCAATGTATTCCACCCATACGTACTTTGAAGGTTCCATATTTAGTTAAGTAAGAACCATATAAATTCAAGCCTAGGTTCAGACCCATATTCTGCCCAAGTCTAACACCCGTTAGCGGATTCCATACCGGCGGTCTATCTGCCGTACTTATTTGTCCCCCATAGGTCGGGCTGATTGCTCCGTTTAGGAATTGGAACATAAAAATATCAAAACCCCAGCTCACCTTTTTGCTTGGTCTACCTGAGACATTTACCAAAAAGTTTGGTAATTGAGTATCATCGCCAATAAAAAGTGTTCTCTCTTTAGTGTAAGAATTAGAATTCTCATCTAAAAGATAAGGCTCAGGCATTAGAAGGTTGGTTGCAAAAAATCTATAAAAGCCATTGGCTTTAATTTGATAAATCTCACTTTCCTTCTCCTTTGGAAACATACCCCTTGTCCAATCAAGAACGGTATTTGAATCCAGGTCCTGACCGAGCGATTCCAAAATAAAGGCTTGGCATAAAATAAATGCAAAAATTAATTTTGCTTGCTTAGTAAAATTCATACCATAAGAATATTATTATACAGACTAAAGCCAAGCTCAAGCCTTGATTTAAATTCAAACTATATTTATTCTTCTTTAAAAAATTAAGAGATAATCCTCTATCCTGAATTCCAATGCGCCGCTCGCTTAAAATACTGAATAGAATTAGTACCACTGAGCAGATTAAGAATAAGAAAAGTGCAAAGTGAAGAAAGTTCATATCGGCATACCAAAGCCAGAATCCCGAAAGGGAAGATTTATAAATCTCTAGAATTAACCTTATACTCCCTAATAAAGCTCCAATAAGCAGACTGTATTTAGCACCTACTTCATTAATCCTTTTATGGAATAAGCCTAATAGAAATACGGCTGCAATTGGGGGCGATATATAAGACTGAATACTTTGTATTTTCTGAAACAGACCACCTTCAATTAATTTTAGTACTGGAATCCATGCAAGACCAAGCACTACTAATAAAGCTGTAGAAAACTGACCCACTCTCACTAACTTCTTATCTGAAGTTGAAGGAAAATACTTCTTATAGATATCAATTGAAATGAGCGTTGAGCAACTATTAAAAACGCTAGAAAGCGAGCTCATTAGTGCAGCCAAGAGTCCTGCCACAACTAGCCCTTTCATTCCAGATGGCAAAAACTGCATAGTTAATAAAGGAAGGGCAGCGTCATAAACCACTTGTCCATCCTCAATAGGAAATGAAATTTTAGGGTTTGCGCCAACAGAAAGAGCGTAGGCAATTACCCCAGGAATTACAAAAATAAAGAGAGGAAGTAACTTTAAGTAAGCAGCGAAAATCGTTCCTTTTCTAGCGGTATCGATATTTTTTGCTGCTAAAACTCTCTGAACAATAAATTGGTCTGTACACCAATACCAGACACCTAAGATGGGAGCACCAAATAAAATCCCAGTCCATGGAAAATCCATATCAGCTCCATCACGCCAAAGACTTAGGTAAGCTGGTTCAGTCTTAACAACTAATTGATCCCATCCTCCAAGAGCTTCAAGACCATAATAGCAAACTGCTAAAGACCCACCTAAAAGAATGAATAACTGCATTACATCAGTATAAATAACAGCTTTTAAGCCGCCAAATATTGTGTATAGCCCGGTTGACAGCACCACTATTATTGCACCGGTCCAGAAATCTATTCCAAGTATTGCACTAAATATTATTCCACCAGCAGCAATAGTCACAGAGATTTTAGTCAATACATAACCAAGGATACTGACCCATGAAAGATAAGAACGTGCCCAAGGACTGTATCTTTTTTCAAGAAACTCTGGCATTGTAAAAACACCACTTTTAATGTAAAAAGGAACGAATAGCCAACCCAAGATCAAGAGCATAAATGCCGCAATTATTTCGAATTGAGCAACAGGAAAATCACCAGAGGCCCCGGCCCCAGCAAGACCAACTAAATGTTCGCTTCCAATATTAGACGCAAAAAGCGAAGCACCCACAACAAACCATCCTAAGTTCTTGCCACCTAAAAAATATGCTGATTTCGAATTTGACTTTTTAAAGCCTTTTTCTTTTAAAATAATCGCCAAGGCAATTCCAAATACCAAGCAGAAATATCCGCCTAGAATAATGTAATCGAGATTGCTTAATTGGCTTTGAAACATTCTAAATGCTATTTATTAACTTCTAGCTTTCTTTTTTTCAACTGAACACCTTTGGATTGGGGATCAGTGCTTTTTCTTGGGCTAACATAAAACGGAATATTAGCATAGGAAGTCCTTTTTCCGTTAGTCGTTATAAAAACAAACAATCTATAAGCTCCTTCTTTATCAGGAGCAATCAGTGTTACACTTGTATCTTTTCTTGATCTTAATTGCCCTAATATAGGCTGAATACCTTTCTCAAAATCGCCCCCAGATTTAGTGTTTGCACTTTCCGGAAAAACCAGCCACTCTACATTCAATTTTTGATCCTTGTTTTCACTAATGTGGATATTAGCTTTATAAGCATCACCTGCCTTTAATTGAATACTCTCATTAGCAGTTTTTTTATCTAGGGTAATTTTATTAATTGGAATTGCCGTGTATTGAGGCTCTTTTCCTTGCCATACTCTATAAAGCTCATCTAGCGGCTCTGTTGGATTGCCATTTTCTGTAAAAAGCCCATACCATGTAGAAGTAGTTTCTTGTTTTTGCCCCCATAAAAAGGCATAGGAACCAATACACTTTTTCCTCTGCGCTGCTATATAATCACTATATCTTTTTGAATAAGTCGATGCCTTTTCAGTACTAGTTTGCTCTATTGGAGCACCCCATTCTGTTTTCTGAACTTCCCAGTGTCCATTAGGGCCCCATTCTGAGATAATATAAGCCCCAGACCATCCAAATTTCTCAAGGTTTTGAGAAACCTTGGCTATATCTCCATAAGTATTGATGCCATAAATATCAATATCCGGTGCCTTCTCATTAATTAATTCTACCTCACTTTTCTCTAAGCCCGCAGTTACTGTTGAGGTTGGATGATTTGGATCAAGCTCATGAATCATAGCTGCGATATCTTGAATAGCATCCCAAACTTTGGTGTTGGAATAAAACAGATCAACTTCATTTCCTATTCCCCATAAGAGTAGTGCTGGATGATCTTTATATTTTTTTACAACTTTGGTAAAATTCTCTAATTGCTTTTGAACCGCCGCCTCATCATTATAATCAAATCCATGTCTTTCATGCTGAACCCAAAGACCCAGCATTACAGTCAATCCATTTTCCTCCGCTAATCTTAAGGCTTCATCTGCCTCGTCAACACCCCAAGTCCTAATTGAATTTCCATTGAGATATAATAGCTCATCTATATGACCTTTTCCTCCAACGCCTTTTATATAATAAGGTTTGCCGTCTCTGTAAAGCGAATAACCTTCTTCTGTCTTTACAAGTTCAACCTTAATCGCCTGAGCGCTTATGAGGTGACTAAATAAAGTAACTACAATAATGCTGAGTAAGATTCTTTTCATAAAAAATTATTAGAGTTCGAAGTTGAATCCTTTTGACTTTAATTCATTATACCTCTCAATATCAAAAGAATACAGCCTGCCTGGTCTATGAGGCACATCCTTCTGTAGTTCGTTCAAGTCAATAAGAATTCCCATGCTCATAATCTTCTTTCTAAAATTGGCCTTATCAAAGCTTTGATTAAAAAGCGCTTCGTATAATGACTGTAGATCACCTAGAGCAAATTTATTTGGCAAAAGCTCAAAGCCTACTGGCTGCTTCCTTACTTTATCCCTTAACATACTTAGAGCATCCAATGTTATCTCTTGATGATCAAAGGCTAAGGCTGGAATATCATTTGCATCCATCCAATAAATTCCTTCAGCCCAACCTGAAGCATGTGGATCATACTTGGCAATATCTATTAAGGAGAAATACCCTGCTGTAACAACTCTCCCTGCAGGGTGTCTATCAACCTTACCATAAACACTTGTTTGCTTTAGATACAAGTTGTCTATTCCTGTTAGATCTTTCAAGACTCTTTTTGCAGCAACCTCAATATTCTCGTTTGGATAAACAAGATCCCCTGGCAGCGCCCAATCTCCTTTAAAGGGTTCCGCACCTCTTTTGATAAGCAATACTTTCAGCTTGTTTTCATGATACCCAAATACCACGCAATCGACAGATAATCCAAAATGAAAAAACTTATCATAAGAGATTTCATAATAGGGAACTGCGTATTTTGAACTTCTATTTAACTCTTTTATTTCTTCTGACATAATCATATGAGTTCTTCAAATATATAATAATTTCCTGATCTATTGGTAAGATGTACCATAAGTATTCTAATAGATAATTATTTACTCTATCAAACCCTTTATTTACCGTGTATTATCGTTTTACTATAAAAATACTTTTGGTATATTAAACTAAAAGGTCTATTTTTGAAGTAAATGTACAATCCTATGAAAATAAAAATATCCTTTCTTGCTCTGCTTATAAGTATAGTAAGTTTTGCACAAAAATCTCAAATTAGTCTTCCAATAAATTGGAATGACACAGCCAATGTGGACTATACAGTCTCTGACTTTGGAGGAAACAGCTCGATGCTAGCTGCCGATCCTACCAATGCTTCTAATATG
>CBFIDE010000009.1:0-87975 GCA_965661265.1 uncultured Schleiferiaceae bacterium
CCAACTTATAAGTAGGTGGCTAATCCTTTTTTTGCGTAATAATCCTATTACAAATATTGTGCAGTGCTAAATGTTCAAATATTTACTAATCAGAATTTTTTTAGTGGTTTACTAAATCACATCAATCTGAGAGGATCTTTTTTTATCCACTCAATTCTATTTTCTAACTTGAATCAATATTCTAAAGTATAAGTGATTTTAAATTAAGGCCTCGTTATAAATTTATCAATAGCAAAGGTCCAGCAGAATTAAGTTCTTCTTTGATACAGACCGCCAACGCTGATCGTCAGTTGTGGCCTTTTGTTTTAAAGAAAACACATTCACATTTAATTTTTTCATATTCAAAACCTCATAGAAAAATTTGGTCTCCAGAAATGGATGTGAATATTACTGAAGAAGGAACGATGACCTTCATTAGGGTTGTAATCGGACCGGCAGCTGCCGTTTGGACCTTTTTCATGTTTTTGTACACTGCTGCCATAGTTGGATTTTTTGGGGGAGGACTTCTTGCATATTCGCAGTTTCTCTTAAAAAAAGACATCTGGGCGATTTGGCTGATCCCAATATCTATGATACTAGCTCTTTTGGTGTTTATCGCTACTAAGTTGGGCAAGAAGAAAGCTTTAGATCAAATGCTATACTTTAAGAAATTCTTTGATCTGGCATTACCCAATAGTAAGCTAGTGGATAAGGATATTTAAAACTAACAGAAATATTATTCAGGGCTAGCCAATTCAAGCCCATCTTACTATTTTCTAATTAGACTCAAAAAAGGGATGGAAAACCTGAAGTTTATCCACCCCTTTTAAAATTTTGAGTTTAGTGTATTCTACTCTCCTCTGAGAACTTCCTTCACTTTTTGAACGATCTTGACATCTTCAATCTGCTTATTTAAATTAAAAGCCAAAGCAAAGTTTTCAGCCATAATTTCGTCTGGGTGAACCGCTAATGAAGGATTAATTCCAACAGCCTTATAAAAGGATGTTGCCGCTTCAGACATTGAATAGATAGTAGGAGAGCCGTTCTTCATATAAACGATGGGTCCATTTCCATTATCAGCCATTTCTAAAAATCCAACTCTAAGGTAATCTGTAATTGGAGCATTCTTATAGCTTTCATTAGAATAGACAATCATAGCCACTAATTTTGACTCATTTTTAATGTTTAACCTAATGTAGCTTTCTGTTAATGGAGCATTAGGATTGGTCACCTTCAATCTTTGTAAACTTTGAGGGTAGGCAATGGTCCCGTTTAACATTTTAAATTGAATTAATGCATACATAGAAGTTTTAAACTCATAATCATGAGCAGATACTACATGAAATAATTTTCTCAGAATCATCTCCTCCAATTTGTCTTTTGAGAGGTCTGAGAACTTATCACAAAACACAATATATTCTAGTCTTGCATAGGAAGTTGGATATCCCTGTTCTTCTCCAGTAGATCTCAAGAAATAAAGAGCTTCAGGAACTTTTAAACTGTAATTTTCTTTTGCCAAAATTCCTTCAATCTTTGTAATGACTGCCATAACTTTTGCTTTCTCATCTTCAGTCCAAGGCTTTGCAGAGGCAGCGTTTAAGGCAAGTAATTCTTCCTTGCTTCCTTGTTCTTTTTGTAGCCTAACGTCTATGTCAAATTGACTCCAAGAATCAGTATACGCGTCTGGGGTAGATAAATATTCTGATGTTAAACTCGCATCAGTGAATACAATATGATCACTAAGGCTCTGCGAGGAAAGCATAAAGCTTGAACAGCTCAATAGAAGGATAAAAAGCTTGTAGAATTTCTTCATTATTTGATTGATTTTTGAAAATTGATTTGAATTCTGACCCAAATATAGAGCTTTTGATGATTTCAATCTTCATTTTCTTAAAGGCATATTTTAATATTTAATTGTTCTAATTTTGAAAGACTTAATTCCTTGGATGAAAAAACTACTTTTTCTTTTATTAGCACCTATCCCTCTTAGTTATACAGCATTAGCGTAAGCTGATGAAGCATCAAGCCGGACTTCTAAGATGGAGGATGATGAAAAGAACTTCAAGACTCTATTAATTCCCACGGTAACTTATAATAATAGTTTTGGAGGTGTATTTGGCTTTATGGCATCGGGCTTTTATAAGATTAATCTAAGCGATACAATCTCCTCTCAATCTAAGTCTCTATTAATTGGTACCTATAGTACCAATAATACTTGGTTTTTAATCTAGCCCAATAAGTTCTACTTCTTAGAGAATAAATACCGCGGTTCTTTAGTTTTAGGATTGGGTCAAGTAATTTTTTAAACCTATTATGATTGGTCGGATGGTCTAGCCATAATTCCTCCTGGTTTGCTGCCTTTACTGCCTGATGATGGAGGGTCTTTTGTTGACTATAGCAATAGTTTTCAATTGGTATTTCTAGAATTGTTAAGAAGAGTGTATGACAAGCTGCATCTAGAGGGACGCATATTATTTTCTCATTCTATTACTACTTTTGATAGTGAGTTTCTTCCGGAAGAAGAAGTTTCTCTTCAAGGATTCGGATTTGCGGCCGAATATGACACCCGTGATAATCAGTTTTTGCCTATAAAAGGAATGAATACGATTTAATACCACTACATTTTTGTAGAGTTTGGGAAGTAGTAATACTTATACTAATCTAAATATTGAAGCAAATAAATACTATAATCTCAAAGAGAGAAATGTGGTGCTACTTCGGTTTTTTGGCCAAATCGCAGTAGGCGATGTTCCCTTTGCAGGTCAGAATACCGTTGGAAGAGATGATCTTAGGGGGGTATTCAAATGGAAAGAATAGGGCAGGCCAAGTTTATGTGCTTCAAGTGAATATCGTTATTGGATCACTCCAAAATGGGGGTATGTAGCTTTTGGTGGTTTCGCTTCCGCGATAGATCAACTAGATGAATTTGAGTTTGGAAACTTATTGCCAGGAGTAGGCGCTGGGCTGCGCTATATGGCTTTACCTGATTCTGATATAAGTATTGGTATAGACCTAGCAGTAGGTAAGGAAGACTGGGGTTTATACTTTAGAATTGGAGAAGCATTTACACGATAAATGATGTTAATTAACTCAATTCGAGCTTGATCCTAAAAGACAAAAGCCTCAAGACATTTGATACATCTTGAGGCATTCTATTCCCACAGCCATATGGGCGTACTTTAATACAAAAAAAAGACTCTAAACCTGAGGACTTAGAGTCTAATATTGGCGGTCCGGACGGGACTCGAACCCGCGACCCCATGCGTGACAGGCATGTATTCTAACCAACTGAACTACCGGACCAATATTCCTTCCTTGAATTTTACTTTAAGGAAAATATGCAGAGTTAAACTCTTAAGAACTTCCCAATAAAGAAAAAATCCTTCTTTAACGGGGCGCAAATATATAACCTTTTCAAAGCTTGGCAAATAATTTTATTCAAATACTTGTATTTTTTTTAATCAAGTGATTTTTGAGTTTTTAATAAGTCAGTTAGTAAATAGCTTTAGGTAATTTTTGTCTACGTTTTTTATTGAATAACTTGCTTAGAATTAATCTAAAACAAAAACCAAGATGAAAAAATTACTACTTAGTTTAGCTGTAATATTAGGATTATCCTTTTCGGCAGAATTAAAAGCACAAAACCTTATCGGTGTAAGAGCAGGATATCATCAGGCAAAAATGACCACTGATTTAGGTGATTATGATGCCTTAGGAGGTGTTTACCTAGGCGTCATGAAAGATTTTGATATTATTCCGTTCGTAAAGTTGAATGTTGGCTTAGAATATTTTACCAATGGATTTGAAATTTCAGACTTGAAAATAAGTAATAAACTTAATACTCTTAGCATTCCTGTATTAGCCAAAGTAAAATTGGGTCCAATCTATGCTATGGGCGGATTAGGAGCTAATATTGTATTAGGTCAAACCTACGAAATCGATGGAGAGGAGATTGATGTACCGGCCGGATTTGAAGCTGCTAGTTTTGATCTTCCTGTAATCGCTGGAGTTGGTTTTAAGATTCTAATGGTAGGAATAGAAGCTAGATATCACTACGGAACCATCCAGCCTTATGACGGTGCAAATAACTCTTATCTTCAATTAGGAGCTATACTTTCTCTTTAAGAATTAGTTATATGAATTCTAAAAAGCTCCCCGTAGGGAGCTTTTTTTATTCCTTATAATATTTATTATTAAGAAGCAGCTCAGCTAGAATTCATCATTCTGATCATTGACAGAACAAAATGCCTTCATGGACCTAAGGCTTTATTGAGTTATCTTGCGGCCCCTTAATCAGAATAGATAAACACAAAACTTGAAGTCCTTCTTACTTTCCTTTTTTCTTTGTTTTATAGGGTCTTTCTATCCGTTAATCACAAATGCACAATACAAGTTAAGCGCAGCTGTTGATGGCTTAGCGGGCTTTAATACTTCAGAAGTCTATCTCCAATCTAATAAGTTGGACCAATCTTTATTTATAGGATTCGGGGCTTATGCTATTAATGAATATCAAATAGAATCTCATTCGTTAAGAAGTATTATTGGATTTAAAGGTCTTTGGAGTGATGGAACATATGAAGGTGAAAATTTTGATGTTCAGAGCTATAAACTTGTTTTGGGCTTAGGCTATGGTTTTAAGCTGACAGACAATTTTAAAATAGGAGCAGGGATTGAGCTGGAGAATAATTTAGACTTTAATGAAATTAGAGGTCAAACGGCAGAAATCTTGCGTACTTCCTTCATAAGTCAAATTGATTATAAAATCCATGAAAGAATAGATATCTATCTTCTATACTATCGGGCCTTAAGTCCAATTTTTGATACCTACTTAATTTTTAATCCAGAGAATCAGTTTAGACTAGGATTATCCTACAGAATATTATGATAAAGTTTTTGACATTTTTAATTCTTAGTGGCTTACTGCTTTCATGTTCTAAATTAGAGTATAATGAAAGGTATATGGATGTTGAAAATATTAGGGCGGATTCAATGAATTCATCTCTAGGACGGGTTAAAATTATAGCTGATCCCGATACAATCGATTATTTACTGGATGGATTCAAATATAAAATTGTGATAAAAGGTCTTTTTGAATACTATGATTCTCATGGCAATTTTGTGTTTCAAGACTCTTGCAAGTTTGAAGTTAGAGGTACTGGATCAGCCTTCAGGCCGATGAAATCGATAGGAGTAGAGCTTGCCCAAAGCTTCAATAATAATGCTGTCCAAATGCTAAAAACGGATAAGGTTAGACCTCAGCATAATTTGAATGAACTTCAATTCTTTAGACTTAGAAATAGTGGACAAGATTTTGGCCGAACTATGATGAGGGATTTAGCTTATTCAGAGTTAATGCTTGAATATCCACTGGACCTTGAGCTTAAGTATGGGAATCCAATACATTTATTCTTTAATGACTCCTATTACGGTTTGTTAAATATTAGATCGGACTTTGATCCTGCTGCTCTTGCAACAACATTAGGCGTAGATTCTTCTGACATAGGAATTATAAAAATGGATAAGGAAAATGGAAGCTTAGAACATGATAAAGGAGAAAGTGCATTGGCCTTGGAGTTAGAAGCAGCAATCGAAAATGAGTCATTGACCGGAATTTATAAAACAATTAATATTCCTAATTTTATTGATTATATACTGTTTCAAGATTATATTGGAAATACCGACTGGCCCGGAAGTAATGTTGAAGCATATAGTGTCAATAGATCTAAATTCAAGTTTTTACTTTATGATTTAGATTTTGCTGCCTTTAAGACCAATTCTCAAATACTGCCAAAAATGGAGTATTTGAATGATGATCTTTCAAAAATCTACCAAATTTTGTTTTTTCAGGATAGCTCTTTCAAGACTCAATTGGAGGAAAGGCAAGTGGAGCTCTATAAATTATTTGAAACAGATGACTTTGAGCGGATTGTTCAAGAAAGAGTGGCAGCGATAGAAAATGAAATTCCTTATCTCATGAGTCTTTATAAGGAGCCACTAAATACTATGCAATGGCATCTAAATATTGACCAATTAATCAGGGATCAGAAGAATAGAGATCGTGATAACAGAAAGAAATACAAGCTTGCGGAATGAGTAATAATCAGCCTTGGGTAAAAGGCATCTCCTTATTACTTATTCTGCTATTCAATATTCATTCTTTTGCGCAAGAAATGAATGATAATCCGAGTAGAAATGAAGTTTGGACGGGTGTTTCTTTGTCTAAAAAACTAAATAAAAAAGTGGGACTTAACCTAGATCAGCAAACTAGATTTACTGATGGTCTATCTACTTTTAGGGTCAGTTTTTTTGAATTAGGCACTACTTATAAATTTAACGAGCATTTTAATTTTAAGAGTCAAGCTCGATATTCCTTTAGGAGTGAAAGTAGAAATACTTTTAGACTTTCTTTTGATGGAAAAGCGAAGTATAAGATCAAAAGCTTAAATCTTAATTTAGTATATCGTCTGAGGTTGCAAAATTCTACTGTGGACTATACGGCGCAGAATATTACTCTGCTCAGAAATAGATTTGGTCTAAGTTATGATTGGACAAAGAAGTTAGATTCGTATCTACAATATGAGAGTTTTTATCGGCTTAATGAGCCAATGGAGTTTAGAGCTAATCGTTATTCATTAGGAATGAACTGGGAGGTTAGAAAGAACTTGGACCTAGATTTCTTTATTCAGATTGATCATGAGATAAATCGCAAAAATCCATGGACAGAATACATAGTTGGAACCCTTTTGGAGGTAAAGCTTTAGATGCTAATTAAAGTCTTTAATTATAATTTTACACCCATACCAAATTCAACCCAGTCTGCAGCTCCACCGTTTAATGTCTTTAAACCAATTTGAGTATATAAATGCTTACTAATATCAAACTTTGCAGCAGGTCTAAAGAAGAAGCCGGCTTTTCTATCAGGAGCTTTTAGGTATCCTCCTACTTGCAGTCTAATGCTAAATCTCCAAACCCTATAATCATATCCCACATGGTATCCATACATCCAAGGATCTTCATCAAAAGCAGTAAGGCTTCCGTCATAGAACATGTCTAGTCCTACTGTAGCAGCGTGCTTTAGGTTAATGAAATACTGATACTCCAAAACTGTACTTGAATTAAAATAACGATTGGAAGTGCCGGCATCAGAACCATTCTGTGTAGTTCCAACGGCCTGATAAACTAAAAAATTATGCTCTTTGAGTGGCATTTCTATGTCTTTTTTCTTGCTTACGTCCGGCCTTACGGGCAAGAGTATTGAAGGATTGTCAGGTGATTCATCAGCATTCTTTTGATCTGAATTAAAATGATACCTAGCTCCTACATTCACACCAAACATATTCAAACCATAGTTGGGCTGAAAGGATCTGCCGTTTGAAAAATGAGTAAAGTCCACACCATATAATAGATCCATTTCCCTATTTAAATTAAAGCGACCTCCAATATTATAATTGAAGTAAACAGCTCCTCTTGCTCCAATCGCATCATTATAGGGATTGTCTATTGGGTCATAATTCTGTAAGTCATAGGTGAGTCCAAAAGATAACTCTGAAATCCATGTATGTCTTCTGTTGGGCGAAATAGGAAAGCTAATAAAACCATACAAGGCATTTGGTTTTCCCAATATATCAGGGTCACCTATAAACCCAGTATAGTAACCTACTCCAAAGGCAGGAAATCCATAATTATGATGCCATGCTTCGCTACCATCCATTTGCCATCCTAATCTTAATTCAACCGATCCATATCCATGAGATAAGGCTTCAGCTAAGTCCTCACCTGTATACATATGAACACCTGAATGCAGCTTTATATCAACAAACATAAAATTATTATCCTCCATTAACTGCGGAGTCTGTGCAGATAGGCAAGTGGTAATATAAAGGCTTAATAAAAGTAGTGTTTTTTTCATGTGACTTCTTTCTGATATCAAATGTATTAAAATGTTCTTTTTCATGAAAGGAATAATAATTGAATATGTGATGTTGGTTACATACAGAAAGATTAGGTATGCTATATTTGAAGATGCTTTCAAATTCGCGTTATAGTGGTTTTATTGTAATAGCTCTAATGGTAATTGCTGCAGCACTTATAGATGCAGTTTTGCCGGGCTTAGGAAAAGCCACCTGGGCTTTATTGCTTGGCGCGATTTTAGTCAATGTATTTAAGTCTAGAATAGCTTGGCAATATGGCTTTAAGATAGTTGAAAAACATATTCTTGAGTTGGGTATTGTCTTATTAGCCTTTGGATTAAATTTTAATAGCCTCAAGGCTTTCAATCCTTCAACCTTAATGATGTTGTCATTTATGGTGGTTGGTATCATTGCTCTTTCTACTGTTTTAGCCAAAAGGTTTGGTCTTTCAAAAAGCACAAGTGTTTTAGTAGGTGCAGGTACTGCAATATGTGGTTCGGCAGCCATTGCTGCGGTATCTCCTTTAATAAAGGCTACAGAAGATGAAACTGCAGCTTCTATTGGTTCCATCAATTTTGTTGGTCTTTTAGGCTTGTTAAGCTTTCCAATAATCCTAGCTTGGATGCCTTTAGAAGATCCTGAGGCAGCTCTTTTAATCGGCGGAAGCCTACAGTCTATGGGGCATGTAGTGGGTGCTTCTTTTGCTATATCCGATACAATTGGTCAAGAAGCGGTTCTGTTTAAGATGGTAAGGATTTTGTTTTTAGTGCCTATTATTCTTTACCTATGGATGGTAAAAAGAAAAAAGGAAAAAGCGAATGGCTTAGGCGGCTCACTTCCATGGTTCATTATTGCTTTTGCTATCTTTTTGGGATTAGCGCAAATCAATTTTTTTAAAGATAATCTAAACGCTCCACTTTCTGAATTAGGTGGATGGTTGATTATAGCTGCTATGGTTGCGATTGGAGCTAAAATAAAAATTAAAAAACTACTAAAAATTAGTGGTAAATCTCTAAAGCTAGCCTTTGTGCTTTATATGGTTCAGATTGTTTTTCTCTCAAGTTTTATTTATCTGACGTCTTCTTAGTTTTTCGGCTAATTTGATCATGTAGCATATCACCTAAAAGTCCACCCATTAATATACCGTAAAGACTTGTTCTCCACCAAGAGGAAGTAATGGTACATCCATTTACGCATCCATAAAAATACCAATAGGCATAGCCAATTGCTAATCCTAAAATTGAGCTTCCTAGGATAATCAAAATTCGTTTTTTTGGCCAGCTATTACTTTTCATAAGGGCTACAATAGTCAGAAGAACACCTTTGCTTTCTAAATAATTGATATAAAAATACTGCAGCTATGGCTAAAAGCCAATAGGTTGAGCTTAGAAAAGCCTCAATTAAAAGACTTACTCCAATAATGAATCTTAATAATTGAAGGATATAGAAGTTTCTATTCCACCAGATATATTTCCAATTTAATCTTTGTTGCATATGCAAAGGTAGTTATCCTTTTAAGGATTGATGTTTTTTTTGGAGCTACTTTGATAAAAGTGCTCTTATATCCTTCCTTATTTCCGATGGCTTAGTTTGAGGAGAGTATCTTTTAATCGTTTTGCCTTCTTGGTCTACTAAAAACTTTGTGAAATTCCATTTAATTGCACTTCCTAAGAATCCTGAGGTTTTAGATTTTAAATATTTAAAGACAGAATTTGTATTTCTTCCGTTGACATCTGAGAGAGCCATAAGTGGAAAGCTTACTCCATGATTAATCCTACAAGCTTCTTCTACGGTATCATTTGTTTCAGGCTCTTGTCCTAAGAATTGGTTGCAAGGAAATCCTAATAATTGAAAGCCAGAATCTTTAAATTCTTGATGCAACTTTTCCAAGCCATCAAATTGTGGAGCTAGGCCACATTTAGTAGCCGTATTCACTATTAAGAGAGCCTTTCCTTGGAATTGACTCATTTCAACTTCTTCTCCTTTTGGGTTTTTAGCTTTTAAGCTATAAAACTTAGAACTCATGTTTTAATCTTTCTAAGAAAGACAATGAAGTTTTAGGATTGTTCACGCTAATATGCTGCTTATTTGAGGCGTCCCTTTTCCTTTAAACTTTGATTTAGTATCCATTCGATTTGACCATTAGAGCTTCTGAATTCATCAGCAGCCCATTTTTCTATAGCCTTCATGATTTTAGGGTCAATTCTTAGAGCAAATGCCTTTTTAGCCGCCATTATTTATCTCTTTATTTATGGCTTCAACAGACTGTTGCCATAAAGATGATTTTTCAATACCCAAATTATAAAGTTTAGAATATTTAGTTCTTATCTCTAAAGCATGGCCAAGCTTGAGGGCATAATAATGATGTCCAGAAAGATTGGTGTGATAGCCTAAACCTTTGGAAAAGCTAAGGTTATAGGGTATTATTTTGATGCTCTCAATACTTCCAATAGGAATCTTTTTTGTCTTGAAGTTTATAGGCTTCATTTGAAATTCAATTCCTTTTGAGTTCATTTTCACGAATAATTTCATGTCAAGAGCCAGGCCTAAAATTACTGCACTAATGAGGATCATAAAAATGCTTACCAGAGCCTCTTTGTTACTTAATGGATCTTCCCAATCAAAAGCTCCGCTGTGAATGAGCAGAGCAACAGGAATGGTAAAGATGGAAACTCCTATGGCGTAAGCAAAGTGAGTCTTCATCATTTTTTGTTCTGATCTAACTATTCTCATATTATTTAGTTGTACAGCGTTCCAGTATTTACTATTGGCTGAGCATTTTTATCTCCACAAAGAACCACCATTAAGTTGCTTACCATACTCGCTTTTCTTTCAGTATCCATGTCAATAATATCCTTCTTGCTCAGCTCATCCAGAGCTAATTCAACCATACCAACGGCACCTTCAACAATTTTAAGCCTTGCAGCAACTATTGCTGTTGCTTGTTGTCTTTGTAGCATCGCTCCGGCAATTTCAGAAGCATAGGCAAGGTGTGAAATACGAGCTTCAATAACTTCAATTCCAGCAATATCTAGGCGATCTTGCATTTCTTGCTCCAATTCTTTATTAATATCTTCTAAGCCCGATCTCAAGGTGATTTCTTTCCCAAAATCGTCAAAATTATCATAAGGGTATGTGCTAGCCAGTTTTCTTACAGCTGTTTCCGATTGTATGCTTACAAACTCCTCAAAATTATCAACTTCAAAGGCCGCCTTATAAGTGTCCTTAACCTTCCAAACTACTACTACACCTATCATAATAGGGTTTCCTAAGAAGTCATTTACTTTAATAGGCTTGCTATCCATATTTCTTGCGCGCAATGAGATTTTTTCCTTCTTATAAAAAGGGTTTGCATAGAAGAACCCATTAGCCTTAACAGTGCCCTTATATTTTCCGAAAAGCGTTAAAACAGCTGATTTGTTAGGCGCAACTACAAAGAAACCGAGGATGTAGGTGATTAAAACAGGAATCATTATCAAAGCAAGTAATTGCTTTTGACTTAAAAAGTAGATCGTTAAACCTAAGAGAGAAAAGAAAATAAATAAAAAGAGATAACCTGATTTGACTTTATTGTTGGATTCCATGATAGTGTGATATTAAAATAATATCACAATAATACCATTTATTTTCGAAAAAATCAAAAGCTTACTTGCGTACAATAATTCTTACACTATATTTGCATCAATGTTTAAACGTTAAATTAAAAAAATCAAATGAAATTAAATAAATTTTTCATCGTTGCAGGTTTAGGTTTAGCCGCTGTAGCATGTAGTAATGCTCCTGAAGTAGCAGTAGAAGCTAAGGACGAAAAGGAAGTAGAAGTTGCTGAAGTTGTTGCCTCAGAGTATGTTGTAGCTGCAGACGCTAATACAGTTAATTGGACAGGTTTTAAGACTTATTCTGATGGTTCTCATAGTGGTACTATCAATGTTTCTGAAGGTAAGTTTATGGCAGAAGGCGATCAACTTATTGGCGGTGAGTTTACAATTGATATGAACTCTATTCAGTGTATCGATCTTGCAGAGAACAAGGAGTATCATGATAAGTTAGTAGGACACTTAAGAAGTGGAGATTTCTTCTTAGTAGATTCTTTCCAAACAGCCACTTTTGTTATAACTGATCTTGTAGCAGCTGAAGATGCTGAAGCTGGAACCACTCATAATGTAAGCGGAAACTTAACGCTTAGAGGCGTAACTAAGAATATTTCTTTCCCTGCAAGTGTAATGACTACTGAAGGAATGATAGAATTTAATGCACCTGAGTTTGTGATCAACAGAACAGACTGGGGAGTTAATTTCCACGCAACTAGTCTTGCAGGAGCTGCAAAAGACCAGCTAATTGATGATAATATCAAATTAAGCATGAATCTTAAAGCTGCCAAAGCTTAAAAACTAGGGTTTTTGGTTTAGTTTATGCAAGCCGCTTGGTCTTTGGGTCAAGCGGCTTTCTTGTACCTTATAGTTTAAGAAATTATGGAACTATGGGCATTACAATTAAAGATTGGTCTTCTGCGGATAGGCCACGAGAAAAGTTGGTTAGTAAAGGAAGGTTAGCCATGACAGAAGCGGAGCTTTTGGCGATACTTTTAGGAACGGGCTATAAGAGCGTATCGGCTTTAAGCCTTGCAAAGGATATTCTATCTAAGAATGAAAACAGCTTGGCTAATTTGGCAAAATTAGAAATAGAAGACTTCCTTGAGTTTAAAGGAATTGGCCAAGCAAAAGCAGTGGGTTTAATTGCAATGTTGGAATTAGGTAGACGTCAAAATAAGTTAAGTCCAAAGTCTCTTAAGAGGGTAAGTTCAAGCCAAGAAGTATATGAGCATATGTATCCCTACCTTAAAGATTTGAATCACGAGGAGTTTTGGGCCATTCACTTAAATGCTTCTAATTCTATAATTGAAGCCCAAAAAATGAGTTCTGGTGGGTTAACCGGTACAATGGCAGATGTTAGAATGATTTTTAATTTAGCACTAAAGAAGAAGGCAACAGCCCTGATAGTGGCGCATAATCATCCATCAGGAAACAATACTCCATCAGAAGCCGATAAAAGATTAACCAAAAAGTTGAAAGATGCGGGGGATATTTTAGATATTCCCCTACTAGATCACATCATATTTGCAGATTCAGTTTATTTTAGCTTTGCCGATGAAGGTCTTCTATAGATTTGAAGAATACTATGCTGATTTATACCGAAAAAACTAGTCCAAGACTCAACTATACTTTAAAGCTCTTTTTTAAAGAACTTTTAGGGCTGGATTATAAAGTGTGCACCAATCTCGAGGAGTTTTTAAGCTTTGAGGCTGAAAAACTGTGTTATACTAAAAGCCCTATTAAAGGGGTTGATTGCTATTTGCAAGCCTCTAATCTTTTGTTTGAGACGGATATTTTTGATCAGGAAATACAAAAATCAAAATTGGATACTGTTCCTATTTTCTTTTTGACCAATAATAAAAACTCAATTCTTCCATTTGATGCCTTGGCAGCAGGGTTTTATTTGGTAAGTAGATATGAAGAGTATATTCCATTTATTGCAGATGAGCATGGAAGATTTCCAGCCAAAGAAAGCTTGCAATTTAAGTTAGGTGCCTTAAAGACCCCGCTAGTAAATGTTTACACTAGAATGCTTAAGAATGAGCTTCTCAAAATTTATCCAAACTTAAAGTTTGATGAACCTAGATATAGTTTTAACGCCACAGTAGATATTGATCATGCAAGTGCTTTTAAAGGGAAAGGTCTTTTTAGAACGCTATTTGGTTTTATGAATGATTTGGTACAATTAGACCTAACAGAATTTATTGAACGCTTTAAGGCTGTATTTGGAATTTCGGATGATCCTTTTGAGAATTTTTGGTACGTGAAAGGCTTACAAGAGAAGTATAATTTTAATTGTATCTATTTCTGTTTGTTCACAAATTTTGGACAGTATGATAGAAGCTTAACAATGCATAGCGATCGTCTAAAGCTTTATATCAAAGGAATAAGTGACTTTTGTGAAGTAGGAATTCACCCTAGTTATAAGTCTAATTCCAGTGTTGAGCTATTAGAGAAAGAGAAGAAGACACTTGAAGAGACTTTAAGAAAAGATGTAAATAAAAGTAGGCAGCACTTTTTGAAACTTAGTTTTCCAGAGACCTACCGGAATTTGATTGATTTAGAAATAACACATGATTATACCATGGGTTATGCAGAGTTGTCTGGCTTTAGAGCGGGCCTTTGTACTCCATTTAACTTTTATGATCTAGAATTAGAAGTAGAAACCTTATTAAGAATACATCCTTTTCCTTTTATGGATGGGACTTATATATATTATCAAAAAAAGACAGCTGCTGAAGCTTTATTAGAGATTAAGTCTTATATCAAGCTTTATAAAGAATTTGGTGGAGAGTTTATACCGGTTTGGCATAATAGGCTTTTTAGTGAAAAGCAGCAGGAATGGAAGTCATGGAATTGGGTATTTGAAGAAATGGTTAAAGAGGCAGTAAGTGATTAAATACGTTGAAAATCATTTTTTAGATAAGGTGAAGTATGATTTATGCGTGCAGTTAGATCATCTAGCTCTGCCCTATGCAGAAAGCTGGTACTTAGACATACTCTGTAATGATTGGGATTGCCTTGTGCTGAATGACTATGATGCTGTTTGGCCATTGCCAAAGAGAAATAAATTTGGCCTCAAATACTTTTACAGACCTTTTGGGATTCAACAATTAGGCATATTCTCTAAAACAGATTTGACTCAAGAAGAAATAGATTCTTTTATTCTCCATTTGATCAAAAACTGTAAGTATGCCGATTTATTCTTAAATGAATTTCAAAAACCAAGAGGCAAGAATTTATCGATATCTAAGCAAAGAAATATAGTTCTCAATTTAAACCGATCTTACGAGGAGGTGTATCAATCGTACTCCTCTAATCATAAGAGGAATATTAAAAAGTCGCAGAAGAACAAGCTAAGTATTTTTGAAAGAGACGGCCCAAAAGCAATCTTAGAACTCTTTAAGAATAATAAAGGAGGAGATCTAAACTTAAAATCTGAGTTCTATCAAAACTTTGAGCAATTAATGTATACCTCCATTCACAAGAATAAAGGAGAAATTTGGTCTGTTTATGGTGGTCCAAACCTTCTTTTAGCAGCAGCATTCTTTATTAAAACAAAGAAGAGAACTGTAATGCTATTTAGCGCTCAAAGTGCTATTGGTAAGGAAATGGGTGCCTTGTTTTACCTACTGAATGAGTATATCATTATAAATTCAAATAAGATAGAATTCTTAGATTTTGAAGGCAGTAATACTGATAGCTTAGCGCGATTCTATACCGGCTTTGGAGCAGAAGAAAGGGACTATTACAGAATGAGGTATGATCAGTTTGGTGGTATTTTATCAAAACTGAAGTCATGAATTATAAGCATGTATTTTTTGATTTAGACCACACGCTATGGGATTTTAGATATAATAGTAAGGAGGCATTAAACGAACTTTATTTAAAGCATAATCTCAAGGATCAACTAAAAGCAGAATTTGAAGACTTCTTTAATACCTATCAAAAAGTCAATGATAAATTATGGATCGCTTATGGCTTGCATAAGGTAACCAAAGAGGATATGCGAGTTTTAAGATTTCAAGAATGTTTTAAGGAATACGCTCTTGTTAATCCCGAGCTTAGCGCTAAAGTTGATAAAGAGTACTTAGAAATTACGCCTTATAAAACAAAGCTGATAGATGGCGCTAAGGAAGTTTTAGATTATCTAAGTAGTAATTACGAACTACATATTATTACCAATGGTTTTATAGACTCTCAGGCCATTAAGCTCAGAAGTAGTGGTATCAGAGACTATTTTCAGAAGGTTGTAAGTTCTGAGGAGGTAGGAGTGAACAAACCAAGAGCAAAGATTTTTATAGAGTCCTTAAATCGAGCGAAAGCGAAAAGAAAAGAATCTATAATGGTAGGTGATAATTTATATACGGACATACTTGGAGCCAAAAACTGCGGTATTGACCAGGTCTTTTATAACCCTGAAAACATAGCACATACTGAAAGTCCTAGCTTTGAAATAGCCAGATTAACGGAGATTAAAGAATTTCTTTAAGAAGCTTTATTGAGTATTGGGCCGGCAGATTGGGATTGTCTTTTTTGACTATTAGCTCAGCTTCAATGAATATTCCGGGCCTTAAAGATATAGGACTGTCAGGTCCAAAATCAATGATTCTTACCATTAATTCTTGACCAACTTCTAGGTTAGTTGGGTAGTCCGTGATCTTTGTGATGAGAATAAGAGCAAGGTCTGTTCTGCCTTCAAAAGTACTTAAAACCTCAAATGAACAATTGATTATAGGCTTCTCTTGTGCAATAGTCTTATAAGAAAATAAGCCAAAGCATAGAATTGCAAAGAGCAAAATACCATTTCTGTTCATAGTACAAAGAAAGTTAATATATCTAAACTAGAATTCAATAAGGCTGTACTAGATATGAACAATGATTTAAAGAATGAATTGCCTGAGTATTAGAGCAAAGCTTTCTAGTTAGGTACAATCACTCTTTGATTGGATAGAAATTAGTACATTAAGTAGTAAATTTGCCCTCCAAACTATTTCATACTATGCAACAAACAACACCTTATACTCCCAAGAATAAAGTTAGAATAGTTACCGCAGCCTCATTATTTGATGGGCATGATGCGGCAATTAACATTATGAGAAGGATTATTCAGTCTACTGGTTGTGAAGTAATTCACTTAGGCCATGATAGATCTGTGGAAGAAGTTGTGAATACCGCAATACAAGAAGATGCTCAAGCCATTGCGATGACATCCTACCAAGGTGGGCATATGGAGTACTTTAAATATATGTATGATTTATTGCAGGAAAAAGGTGCGGGAAATATTAAAATCTTTGGAGGCGGAGGGGGAGTAATTCTACCTGAAGAAATCAAGGAATTGCAAAACTACGGTGTTGAAAGAATTTACGCTCCTGATGATGGGAGAGAAATGGGCTTGCAAGGAATGATTAATGATATGGTCAAGCGCTGTGATTTCCCTACTGGAGATAAGATTAATGGCGAATTAGCAAAGCTAGAGTCTAAGTTTAAGCCAGCAATAGCTAGATTAATTTCGGCTGCTGAAAACTATATGGATCAATCTAAAGAAATTTTAGATCAGGTTCATGAACAAGCCAAGACTGCAGTAACTCCTGTCTTAGGAATCACAGGAACGGGAGGATCTGGAAAATCATCTCTTGTAGATGAACTAGTTCGTAGATTCTTGATTGACTTTGAAGATAAAACTATTGCAATTGTATCTGTTGACCCATCAAAAAGAAAAACTGGTGGAGCACTATTAGGTGATAGAATTAGAATGAACGCTATTAGAAATGATAGAGTTTATATGAGATCTCTTGCAACTAGACAAAGTAATCTAGCCTTGAGTAAGCATGTTGGTGAGGCCGTGCAAATATTAAAGGCAGCCAAATACGATTTAATCATACTTGAAACGTCTGGAATTGGTCAATCCGATACAGAGATTATTGAGCATTCAGATGTTTCCCTTTACGTAATGACACCGGAATACGGTGCTGCTACGCAGTTAGAGAAGATTGATATGCTTGATTTTGCAGATATTATTGCACTAAATAAGTTTGATAAAAGAGGTGCCTTAGATGCTTTACGCGATGTAAAAAAGCAGTACCAAAGAAACCATTTGCTTTGGGATACGGACTTAGATGAAATGCCAGTTTTTGGTTCTATTGCCAGCCAATTTAATGACCCAGGTACCAACGCCCTTTACAGAAAGATAATGGATACCTTGGTTGAAAAGGCTTTAAGTCCTCAGCTCCAATCTGATTTTGCAAGTAGTACAGAGATGAGTGAGAAGATCTATATCATTCCACCAAACAGAACGAGGTACCTATCTGAAATATCCGAAAGTAATAGAGCTTATAATAACAAAGTTGATGAGCAAGCTGATGTTGCTCAGGGCTTATACGGTTTATATCAAGCGGTATTAATATTTGGAGGGCCTGATCTGTTAAATGAACCAATGGCTAGTTCTGAAGAGCCAACTGTTAAACAATTAATAGAGAAGTTCACAGAGCTTAAAAAGGATCTAGATCCACATAATTGGGATATCGTTGCTAATTGGTCATCAGTAGTTGAAAGATATAATTCTGAGTTTTACACTTTTAAAGTAAGAGATAAAGAGATTAAGATAGCTACTCATTCTGAGAGTTTATCACATACAATGATTCCAAAAGTTGCTTTGCCTAAATATAAGGCATGGGGTGATTTATTAAAATGGAATTTACAAGAAGGAGTACCAGGAGATTTCCCGTATACCGCTGGTATTTACCCATTTAAAAGAACAGGAGAAGATCCGACTAGAATGTTTGCTGGTGAAGGTGGCCCAGAAAGAACCAATAGAAGGTTCCACTATGTATCGCAAGATATGCCTGCCGCTAGACTTTCTACCGCTTTTGATTCTGTAACTCTTTATGGAAATGATCCAGATAAAAGACCTGATATCTATGGTAAAATTGGTAATGCTGGAGTAAGTATTTGCTGTTTAGATGATGCTAAAAAACTTTATTCAGGCTTTGATTTATGCTCTCCAACAACATCTGTTTCTATGACCATTAATGGTCCTGCGCCAATGTTGCTTTCGTTCTTTATGAATGCCGCTATTGATCAGCAGTGCGAGATGTACATTAAGGAGAATGGGTTAGAGAAGGAAGTTCAAATTAAATTAGACAAGATATTTAAGGCAAAAGGTCAAGCTCAACCTACTTATCAAGGTGGATTACCAAACGGTAATAATGGTTTAGGACTTATGTTGCTCGGTGTTACTGGTGATATGGTCTTAGACCAAGATGTGTATCAGAAAATAAAAGTAAGAACGCTTAGCTCCGTAAGAGGTACCGTTCAAGCCGATATTTTAAAAGAGGATCAAGCACAGAACACTTGTATTTTTTCTACAGAATTTGCTTTGCGCTTAATGGGAGATGTGCAGCAGTACTTTATTGATAGAGCCGTTAGGAATTTCTATTCTGTTTCGATTTCTGGATATCATATCGCGGAAGCGGGAGCCAATCCTATAACTCAGCTAGCCTTTACTCTTTCTAATGGATTCACATACGTTGAATACTATTTAAGCAGAGGAATGGACATTAATAAATTTGGTCCTAACTTAAGTTTCTTCTTTAGTAATGGTATTGATCCTGAGTACTCTGTGATTGGTAGAGCTGCAAGAAAAATTTGGGCGAAAGCCATGAAGAATAAGTATGGAGCTGACGCTAGAGCTCAAATGTTAAAGTATCATATTCAAACTTCTGGTCGTTCTCTTCACGCTCAGGAAATTGATTTTAATGATATCAGAACTACTCTACAGGCGCTTTACGCGATTTATGATAACTGCAACTCCTTGCATACAAACGCTTATGATGAGGCCATCACTACGCCTACAGAGGAGAGCGTTAGAAGAGCAATGGCGATACAGCTCATTATTAATAAGGAATTAGGTCTGACTAAAAATGAAAATCCGATACAAGGATCTTTCATTATTGAAGAATTAACGGACTTAGTAGAGCAGGCTGTATTATTGGAGTTTGATAGAATTACAGAGAGAGGAGGGGTTTTAGGTGCAATGGAAACAATGTATCAAAGAGGAAAAATTCAAGAAGAAAGTCTTTACTATGAGACCTTGAAGCATACTGGTGAATTCCCGATAATTGGGGTGAATACATTCTTAAGTAGTGAGGGTTCTCCAACGCTTACTCCAGGAGAGGTGATTAGAGCTACTTCAGAAGAGAAAGAATACCAAATTAGTATGTTAGGTGAACTTCATGCCAGACATGAAAATACTAGTGAAGAGTGGTTGAAGAAACTTCAAGTTGCAGCCATTGCAAATGAGAATATGTTTGAAGTCTTGATGGAAGCTGTGAAGTATTGTTCATTAGGGCAAATTACCAGCAGCTTATTTGAGGTTGGAGGGCAGTATCGAAGAAATATGTAATCATAAAAAAGGGGCCATTTGGCCCCTTTTTTATCATTTATTCTCTCTAGATGAACGGCTATTGATTCTGAACAATAATTTTTGATTGATAAATATTGCCATCCTGTTGTGCCTTTATAATGTAGATTCCATCAGAAACAGATTCTAGATTAATAATAGGAGTTCTGTCAAATGTATGCTGACTAAAGATTAGCTTTCCACTCAGATCATATATTTCTATTATAGCCTCTTGGTTTGTTTCAAGTTGAACCTTAAATCGACCATTGTTGGGATTAGGAAAAACGATTAGCTTCTGAACTATAGTTTCTGCAAATTCTCCGATATTTATCGTATTCACATATTTTTTTCCTTTCATGAATGTTACTCCACCTGAAAAGTTGCCATAAATAGCATCGATATAGCCATCATTGTCTAAATCAGCAAAGTCTGGAGCAATTCTGTAGCCTTGTACAGAAAAATTGTCTTTAGTTTGCACCGCTGGAATCATTCTTAACCTCATATTAGGTCTTTTAGAAATAGCTAAGTCAAATGGCATATTGCAACCATTAGCTTGGATTGTATTCCAGTTAGTGATATCTCCATAAGCATGTTTATTAGTAGAAGTAGTATGCATTTTAACTCTAATATCAGATCCCGGAAGGTTTTGACTAAAGCAAATTTCGATAAGCAAACTAGATTTGCCGTCATAAAGAAAACGATCTTCTAAATCAATACGATTCCAGCCAGATCCAAACCCAGCCCTTAATTCTGATGCAACTTCTTCTGTTCCAGTTATCCAAGAAGTAAGGACAGTATCCTCAATAAGTTTCATTCTGATATTAAACCCATTTTGAATAATTGGATTGCCGCTATTATTCATTTCAAAGAAGATAGATTCAATATATCCAAAATCTAAACCCGCATCTAGCAGCTCCTTGGCCGTATATAAAATTTGATTTCTTCCAGTTCTTTTGGAAACACCAAATGGTGTTTCTTCATCACCACTAGAAACTAAGTTTCCACTACCTAATGTAACATCAGTTATAAGAGGAGCATTTAAAGCACTTTCAATACTGTCATATTGGACAAATCCAATGTCCTCTGAGCCTACAATAATACTTAAGATACTATCCTCTTCAAAAACAACCGGGATCGCATACCCATAGGATGCAGTCGGAGTTTTAACGTTAATTCCGCCAAAGTCAGAGGTTACTAGAGTAAAATTAGGACTACTTGCTGAAGAGTTGTTGAAGTATTGAACCTTTCCTCTTTCTGTTCCAACCAATAAGTCCAGGTCTCCATCTTTATCTAGGTCAAATAAATACGGGGCAGCTTCATTTCCAACATCAATAGAATTTATTCCAGGTATACTCAAGCTAAATGAAGGATTAGTTGTACTTCCAGTATTAGTAAAAAAGTGCAATTGACCTTTAATATCACCAATTATCATATCAAAGTCTCCATCACCATCTAGATCTCCAAAAGTTGGAATAACATTTCTACCCAAATTATACTGACTGATATTTAAATAGTTTGAGTCTACCATATTAAAGACCGGCTCAGTGGAGCTACCTACATTTTCTAAGTAAGCAAAAGATGTTGCATAGACCCCTGGTGAAAGAAAATATCCGCCATTAGCAATTACCAAATCTTGTAAACTGTCTCCGTTTAAGTCTACGATTCTAGGAAAAGCTCCTTCTCCTAAATCAATCATGTCTCCTTGAAGAAATTCATCAGAGGTAAATCTAAAATTAGGTTGATTGGTAGCGCCTATGTTTTTATAGTACCAAATACTTTTAAAATTAATGGATCCAGTGTTTGCCTCGTTTGGAGTCACTAATAAGTCCTTAACACCATCAAAATCTACATCTTCATAAGACATTGCAGGGAAAAGGTCTATATTGACCGGTGTATCGTAGGAGGGAAAGGTTGTGTCTTGTGAAATAATTCTTGCGCTATCTAGGCTTCCTTTATTAGAGAGAGCGACCACAGTTTTAAAAGAAATATCTCCTAAGAGTAAATCTTTCAATTGATCATTATCTAAATCTAAAGTTAAAAGAGTGGATCCGGCATGTACGCCCCCCTTTTTAGCAGAAAGACATTGATCAAGAACAACTTTATTATTTGTTCCTTCTTCAGTGAAGTATCCCCAACAGGCCGATTCTAAGCTAAAATCTAATCCGCAGCTGCTTTGATTCTCATGAAATTCAACTTTTGAACCGTTTATTTCAAAAGTTAAAATATCTAAGTCTCCATCACCGTCTATATCATCAATAGCGGGAATATCTGATCCGACCACATAAATACCCGATTTACCACTAGAGTAAAAACTTTGTAAGGTATTAGACTGATGTGCTTTAGAGAATGTGAAATCAGATCCAGTAGTTGTGTTTTCATAAACCACTATACCAGAAGCCGCTCCAATAAATAGATCTAGCTTTGAATCACAATTAAAATCTCTAATTAATATCCAATCTTCTATATCAGGAAAATACTTTACATAAGACAGGTCCAATGAGTAGCCTTTAACTCCAGCATTGGTTACAGATATAAATGGAAGGATTCTTCTACCTATTCTATCGTATAGGAATAGGTCCATATCACCATCTTGATTAAAGTCAAAGCTATTTATTGTTGTATAATTAAGTCCGCCTGCCCATGGATGTTCTAAGGTGTCACCATTTATAACATTGTAATCTTGATAAAAATCGAAGTCAAATCGATTGGCATCATTCTGGCTAAAAGCAAAAAATCCAGCGAAAATTAAGACCAAGAAAGAACTTGTGCGCATCATATTTTAATTTCTAATATTCAAATGTAAAACAATGGTTTATATTAGGCCCCTTATAATGTGTAAGAGAGCGTTGGTATTTATTGCGTGAAAACCTATATTTGCCGACTATTTTCGAATCTGAAATCAAAACTACATTCCAAGAATGCAGAATAAAGGAGTAATTAGACTGTTTGCGATTATATTCGCCCTAGCTTGTATCTATCAGCTATCATTTACATACGTATCCCGCAGCGTAGAAGGCAATGCGGACGATTATGCTCAAGGCGATCTTCAAAAGCGTCAAGCGTATTTGGACTCCATGAACAATGAAATTGTCTATGGATTATTGGGTTATACCTATGCTGATGTAAAAGAAAAAGAAATCAATTTAGGTCTCGATCTAAGAGGCGGAATGAATGTAATTCTTGAAGTTCAAGTTGCAGATATTCTCAAAGAACTTGCTAATAATACTAAAGATCCAGTATTTAATCAGGCTTTAACAAGAGCAAAAGAGCAACAAATTGATAGTCAAGAAGATTTTTTAAGTACTTTTTTCAGTGCTTTTGAAGAAGTAAAGGCCCAAGGTAATAGTAGTATCGCTTTAAGCGACCCTAAAATATTTGGTACTAAAGAAATGAACGATAAGCTTGGATTTAATGCAAGCGATGAGAAAGTTCAGGCAGAGATAGTAGCACAAGTAGAAGCGGCTGTTGCAAATGTTTATACGGTGCTTAGAGCTAGAATTGATCAATTTGGAGTTGTTCAGCCTAATATTCAACGATTAGAGAATGGAGGGAGAATTCTAATTGAACTTCCAGGTGTTAAGGATCCAGATAGAGTAAAGAAATTACTTCAATCTACGGCTGAATTAGGTTTTTGGAATCTTCATGATGGTTATGAATTATTAAATTTCTTAGGTGAAGCAAATAATAAGTTAAGAACTATTGTTGAGCGCCCTAAGAGCGCTATAAACAATGACTCTACTGAAGCAGCTCCTCAAAGTGATATTTTAAATATTCAGTCAATTGATGATTCAGATTCTGCAGATGTAGCTACAAATGAAGAGTCAGATTCAACCGATACAGCACTAAATGATTCTACAGATACATTTAATCCTTTATTTGAAGTAATATCTCCTAATTATAACTTCCAAACTGGCCAGCCAGGCCAAGGTCCAATTGTTGGATTTGTATTGGTCAAGGATACTGCTAAGGTTAATAAATACCTTAGAAACCCTAAAATTAGAGCACTTTTACCTGGTGATTTAAGAAACACCAAATTCATGTGGACTGCAAAGGCAGATGAAGGGGATGTTCTTTATTTATTAGCAGCTAAGACTGATCGTCAACAAAAGCCAGTTCTTACAGGTGATGTTGTTACTGATGCTCGTCAAGACTTTGATCAAGGAAACCAGCCAGTTGTTAGTATGACCATGAATGCTCAGGGTGCTGCTAAATGGCAAAGAATTACTAGAGATGCTTCTAGTCAAGATCCAAAGAAAAGTGTTGCTGTAGTTTTAGATAATTATGTATATAGCTATCCAGTTGTTAATGGTGAGATTCCAACAGGAAATACTCAAATTGCTGGAAGCTTTACAATTAACGAAGCGCAGGATTTAGCAAATATTTTAAAGGCCGGAGCACTTCCAGCACCAGCTAAAATTATTCAAGCTGAGGTTGTAGGACCATCTCTTGGTAAAGAGGCTATTCAAGCTGGTCTATGGTCATTCGTAGTAGCTCTTTTCTTAGTGATGTTATATATGATCTTCTATTATAGCGGAGCTGGTATTGCGTCTGATATTGCCCTTGTCGTGAATATGTTCTTCATTTTTGGAGTGCTAGCTTCATTGGGAGCAGTTTTAACATTACCAGGAATAGCAGGTATCGTACTGACAATTGGTATGGCAGTAGATGCAAACGTTCTTATCTATGAAAGAATTAGAGAAGAGTTAGGGCATGGTAAAGGCCTGAGCCTAGCTATCAAGGATGGATATAGTAATGCTTACAGTTCTATTATTGATGCTAACGTAACTACATTCTTAACCGGAGTTATTCTTTACTTATTCGGAACGGGTCCAATTAGAGGATTTGCGACTACTTTAATTATTGGTATTCTTACTTCTTTGTTCTGTGCAATCTTTATTACGAGATTAATTTTTGAATCTCAGTTGACTAAGAAGAAAGTGGTTAAATTCTCAACTAATCTTACTAAGAATGCATTCCGTAATTTCAGTATTGACTTTTTAGGTAAGCGTAAGATTTCTTATGGTATCAGTACTTTAATCATTGTTCTTGGAATTGTTTCTCTTCTGACCAAAGGTTTGAACTATTCAGTTGACTTTGTTGGAGGACGTTCTTACCAAGTTAGGTTTGATCAATCTGTAAGCAGCGCGGATATTCAATCTGCACTTGGAGATGTATTTATTGATGCCGACGGAAATAAGGTGTTCCCGGAAGTAAAAACTATAGGAAGCGATAATCAAGTAATCATTACTACCAAGTATAGAGTTTCAGAAACAGGAACAGAAGTAGAAGAAGATATTAAAGCTAAGTTGTTTGAGGGAGTTCAAGCATTCTATGCGGAGGTTCCTACGTCAGAAGTATTCTTTACTGAAGCTTCAGAGACAGATGAGCTTGGAGTACTTGCAGAGAGACAAGTAGGTCCTACTATTGCTGATGATATTAAGAAATCAGCAGTTTGGGCAATTCTATTCTCATTAATTGTGATCTTCCTTTATATTCTTATCAGGTTTAGTCGCTGGCAGTTCTCACTGGGAGCTGTTGCTGCAGCGTTCCATGATGTAATGATTGTACTTAGTTTATTCTCGATTTTCTACGGAATACTTCCTTTCTCTTTAGAGATTGATCAAGCATTTATTGCTGCCATTCTTACAGTAATTGGTTATTCTTTAAATGATACGGTTGTTGTATTTGATAGAATTAGAGAATATGTGGCCACTCATGCTAAGAAGAAAGAAATGACAGTTGTAGTTAATGATGCATTGAATAGTACATTGAGTAGAACAGTAAATACCTCTTTAACCACATTCTTTGTATTACTTGTGATTTTCATTTTTGGTGGAGATTCAATTAGAGGCTTTATGTTTGCCTTACTTATTGGTGTAGTTGTAGGTACTTATTCTTCATTATTCATTGCTACTCCTTTAATGTTAGACACATCTAAGAGAGAGTCAAAGAAGAAAGGCTAAGAATTATTTTATGAGCTATATTTGAAACCCTGCCAAGTGCAGGGTTTTTCTTTTACTTTTGTGTCCTAAATAAATCTAAATGTATCCAGTTTTTTTAATGTTCAACATAGGTGGTGGAGAGATATTCTTTATTCTCTTATTGGTTGTAATGTTATTCGGTGCTGACAAAATTCCTGAGATAGCCAGAGGTTTAGGTAAGGGAATTAAGGATGTAAAGAATGCAGCTAATGATATTAAAGATGAGATTAGCAGATCAGGAGATAATGCAGATAAGGATCTTAAAAAATTTAGCAAGAAAATAGAAGAAGAGAAAAAGAACCTTGATGATATTACTGGTTCAATAAAAAGAAAGCTAGATAGTTAAATGGCCTATTTTGATATAATTGTCGGAACAGTACTTTTACTTGCCGGCGGAGACTTTTTGGTTAGAGGTGCTGTAGATTTAGCTTTAAGGCTTAAAGTTTCACTATTGGTAATAGGAATGACGGTAGTTTCTTTTGCTACTTCTGCTCCAGAATTAATAGTTAGTTTAAATGCGGCTTTTAAGGGTTTCCCCGATGTGGCCTTTGGCAATGTTATAGGATCAAATATCGCCAATATAGCGCTGATCCTAGGCTTAACTGCTATGATCTTTCCGATGGCTGTAAGGGAGAAAACTTATAAATCGGATATCTGGGTCATGATTGGCTCTTTTATTCTTCTCTTTCTTTTTGTTTTCAGAGATTCAAAATTAGAATTCTATGAGTCTTGTATTTTGGTCCTTCTCCTAATTGCCTATAACGTATTTCAAATTAGATCGTCAAGAAGAGTATCTAAGGATATTATAGTTGAGGAAGAAGCTAAACTCCTAAAGAAAATTTGGTTGATGCCTTTATTTCTCATTCTTGGTGTGGTGGGTTTGAAATATGGATCTCAGTATTTAATATTAGGAGCAGTATCAGTAGCAAAGGAATGGAATGTGAGCGATAGAATAATAGGTTTAACAATAGTTTCTGTTGGTACTTCCTTGCCTGAATTAGCTGCTTCTTTGATTGCTTCTTTTAAGGGCCAGCAAGAATTGTCTTTGGGTAGCTTGATTGGCTCCAATATATTTAATGTTTTGGCTGTACTTGGTCTTACGGGCCTAGTAATTGATTTGCCAATACAAAGTGAAGCTCTATTAAGTTTTGATTTTCCATGGCTAATAGGAATAAGCATCTTTCTATATCTTATTGTTCGCTTTATAACTAAAGGCCAAGTAAAACGTTGGGCTGGACTAATTATGTTTTTAGGCTATATCGTCTATATTTACAGTGTTTTTCAATAAGACCCCCTATTTTTTACATATTGTTCATAATATTTTATCAAAAAATAGGAACTAACCCCCCTATAAAATCATAAGTTTGCATAAAATTTTAGTATTATTTAAAACTATCATCTATGCCAACAATTCGTTTTACGGCTTTATCAAAGGCTGAGAGTAGAAAAGCTATTGAATTTAACAGAAAGTATAATAAGATATCTGATATCTATGGTACTTCAGTTTTTAATGATAAGGCGATGTCTGAATATATGACTGCAGAGGCTTATAAGAGTGTGTCTGCAGCTATTCAAAAAGGAAGTAAAATTGATAGAGAAGTAGCTGATCAGGTTGCTTCGGCTATGAAAGGTTGGGCCATGAATAAAGGTGCAACTCATTATACTCACTGGTTTCAACCATTAACAGGATCAACAGCTGAAAAGCATGATTCTTTTTTTGAAACTACACCAGAAGGTACGGCAATAGAAAAGTTTACTGGGAGTTTGTTAGTTCAGCAAGAGCCTGATGCTTCTAGTTTTCCAAATGGAGGAATTAGAAATACATTTGAGGCAAGAGGATATACCGCTTGGGATCCAACAAGTCCAGCTTTTATCATTGGTGATGCTTTATGTATTCCTACTGTTTTTGTAAGTTATACTGGAGAAGCATTAGATAATAAGGTGCCATTATTAAGAGCACTTCAAAGTGTAGATCAGGCCGCAACAGAAGTTTGTCAGATGTTTGATAAGAATGTCAAGAAGGTAACCTCTACATTAGGTTGGGAGCAAGAATACTTCTTGGTTGATGCAGCCCTATATAATGCACGTCCAGATTTAAAAATGACTGGTAGAACTTTACTAGGTCACTCACCTGCTAAAGGACAACAGTTAGATGATCATTACTTTGGATCTATTCCTGAAAGAGTAACTACTTTCATGAAAGAATTAGAGTATGAGTGTTACAAATTAGGCATTCCAGTTAAGACTAGACATAATGAAGTAGCTCCAAGTCAATATGAATTGGCTCCAATTTTTGAGGAAGCTAATATTTCTGTTGACCATAATTCTTTAATTATGGATGTAATGGAAAAAGTGGCAAGAAGACATGATATGCGTGTTTTAACGCATGAAAAACCATACGCTGGTGTCAATGGAAGTGGAAAACACAACAACTGGTCTTTAGCAACTGATACGGGTGTTAATTTATTAAGCCCAGGTAAGACGCCAAAGAGCAATTTACAATTCTTAACTTTCTTTGTAAATACAATTAAGGCGGTTCATGATCATGATGATTTATTGAGAGCAGCAATTGGTTCTGCTGGAAATGACCACAGATTAGGAGCAAATGAAGCACCTCCTGCTATTATATCTGCATTTATTGGCTCGCATTTGAGTCAAGCATTAGATGCTCTTGAAAAGTTAGATACTGGTGCATTAACCCCAGAAAAGAAGTCAGATCTTAAGTTGAATATCGTCGGTAAGATTCCTGAAATCTTATTAGATAATACGGATAGAAACAGAACTTCACCTTTTGCTTTTACAGGTAATAAGTTTGAATTCAGAGCTGTTGGATCTGCTGCAAATTGTGCTCAGCCAATGTTGATATTAAACTCAATAATGGCTAGTCAATTACGTCAATTTAAGAAAGATGTAGATGGACATATCTCCAAAGGTTTAAAGAAGGATGATGCAATATTCAATGTATTGAAAGATTACATCATCGCTAGCAAAAGAATTCGCTTTGAAGGTGACGGATATAGCGAAGATTGGGAGAAAGAAGCAGAAAAGAGAGGCTTAAATAATGTTAAGAATACTCCAGAAGCTTTGGATTTCTACGTTACGGATAAGGCGATTCAGCTTTTTGAAGAAAACGCAGTGATGAATAAAACAGAAATCCATGCTCGTCATGAGATTATGTTAGAAGAATATCAGCTTAAAATTCAGATTGAATCTAGAGTTTTAGGAGATATTGCAGGAAACCATATAGTTCCAACTGCTATTGCCTACCAAAACAGACTTATAGAAAACGTAAAAGGTCTAAAAAAAGTCCTAGACGAGAAGAGCTATTTAAAAGTTGCTAAGGAACAATTGGAAATGATTAAAGATATCAGCAATAGAATATCTGAAATCATTTCAAATAAGGAGGCAATGATAGAGTGTCGTAAGAAATGTAATATTTTGGATGATGCTAGAGATAGAGCTATCGCCTATCGAAAAGAAGTATATCCATTTATGGAGAAGATTAGAGTTCATTGTGATAAATTAGAACTAATGATAGACGATGAATTATGGCCTTTGCCAAAGTATAGAGAGCTGCTATTTCATTAATTAAGTAGTGTGATTCTTACAAAAAAAGCCGCCTAAGAAGTTAGACGGCTTTTTTTGTTCACAATATTTGAATATTCTTAATTCTATTAGCATCTTTACTTATGTCGCAATTGAAATATTTGGTTATTTTAGCAAATTACAGGAAAAAATAGAATCTACGATTATGAGGTTACCTTCTTGGGGATTATTACTACTAAGCTTATTTTTTATAGGAAATAGCTCTTTATATGCGCAGTCTAATGCAACTCCAAATTCTGCTCCAACAGGAGATAAAGTGAATAAGAAAGTGCAAAAGGCTTATGAAGCATATGATGCTGAGGAGTACTTTGTTGCTATTGAACTTTTAAAGAAAGCCTTTACAGAAGTAAAGGGTCGTAAGGATAAATCTACGGTCTTATTTAAAATAGCGGAGTCTTATAAATACACTCTAGATTATAAAAATGCTGAAAGTTATTACAAAAAGGCAGCTAAATTAGGTTACGAAGATCCTGTTGCTCTATTATACCAAGGCGATATGCTAAGAGCTTTAGGAGAGTATGAAGAAGCGATTGTTGTTTATAAGGAGTTTAAGGAAATCGCTCCAAGCGATGTTAGAGGTGATGTGGGTATTGAAAGCGCTAAGTTGGGTGCTGATATGGAGAAGAAGCCTACAAGGTATCAGGTTTTTGAAATGGAAGGAATTAACTCTAGAGAGATGGATTTTTCTCCGTTTTTTGGCGGGAAAGCTAGAGAGAACAACGTTTTAATTTTTACGAGTAATAGAGATGAATCTCTTGGTAGAGATGAAGATGGTTGGACGGGTCAATCATTCATGGATTTATACATCACATCTTCAGAAAGAAAGAAGAAAAAAAGAGGTATTAAATCTAACGACGAAAAAGTTGAGAACCCAGCAGAATTTAAGTGGAGTACTCCGGTATTACTAGATGAGGAGATGGTAAATACTAAAATGCACGAAGGTGCAGGTACTTTCAACTCTAGAAAGAAAGACATGTATTTTACAAGATGTATGGCTGAGGAGAATGAAAAGCTCGGTTGTGGGATCTATATGACTGAAATGCAAGGTCAAAATTGGAAAGAACCTAAAAGAATTTATATCGATAATGACACCAACGCAAATGTTGGCCATCCATCATTATCAGCTGATGATCAATATTTATATTTTGTTTCCACCGATTTCAATCCAAAAGGAGATAGAGACATCTTTGTTGCTACTTATAGCAAAAGGGAAAAGGGATGGGGCAATGTAAGAAACTTAGGCCCAGAAGTGAATACTGCAGCAGGTGAGTATTTCCCTTTCTCTCATGATGATGGATATCTATACTTTGCCTCCAATGGTCTGCCTGGAATGGGTGGATTAGATGTCTTCAGGATTAAGATGGGTGATGATGGTCTTCCTGAAAAAGGCGCGAAGGCAGAGAATATGGGAGCTCCTATAAATTCGAGATTTGAAGACTTTGGTTTGATTTTTCAGCCAGGTAATGATGAAGTTGGATTCGTGACTTCAAATAGAAATGAGAAAAGTGGAGATGATATTTATGCCGTTGTAAAAGCTCCTTTAGTATTTGTTTTAGAAGGTGTATTAACTTCATCTAAAGATGCAACTCCTGTTGGAGAAGCAACTGTTAAGTTAGAAGGTAGTGATGGAACATCACTTCAAGTTACAACTGATAAAGATGGTTACTACGTATTTGAAGAGGGTGTTCTTAAAGAAGACTTAAATTATAAGCTATTCTTTGAAAGAAAGAAATTCTTAAATAATCAAGGTGATGCTACAACAGTAGGAGTAGATATTACTTCATTTGAATATATTCCATTAGACAATCACTTTATCCATAGAGTGATATTAAACAAAACATTAGATCCAATTGACGTTCCAATTGTTCTACCTAATGTATTCTTTGATTTGGCTAAATGGGACTTACGTCCAGAATCTAAGGTAGCATTAGATAGTGTTGTGAGTATTTTGAATAATAATCCAACGATTGTTATTGAAATGCGCTCCCATACGGATTATAGAGATTCAGATGAAAAGAACAAAGCTCTGTCTCAGAAAAGAGCGGCTTCTACGGTAGATTACCTAATTGAAAAAGGAATTGATAAGGAGAGGTTAGAAGCTAGAGGAATGGGTGAGAGTGAGCCATTTGTAATTCCAGAGGGCTATACTGGATACGGAAAAGAGGTCTTAAAGCCTGGTGCTATATTAACAGAAAGCTATATTAAAGCAATGAGAAAGCCTGAGGATCAGGAAGTTGCTAATCAGGTAAATAGACGTACTGACTTTAAAGTATTAAGAGACGATTATGTGCCGTCAAGCGGACTTGTAGTTCCGGAAGGAGTTGATCCAAAGGACATTATTAATAAGAAGGCAACAGAAGAAAAGCCTGCAGGTGAAATTTACGTGATTCAAAATAGAGAAAGTCTTGGTGTAATTGCGAAGAAGTTTGATATATCAATAGTTGATCTCAAAAGAATCAATGGTGGGTTAAGAGGAGTTAGACCTTTTGAGGGAATGGAAATCAAGGTTGATAAGGATGGTGACTACTCTAAATGGGATGAGGAACACTATTTGGTGAAAAGAAGGGGTGAGAAGATGAAAGACATTGCTAAGCAGAATGGAATGAAAACTAAGGAATTAGAAGCTCTCAATCCTGATATAAAAGATGCTGATTTATTACCGGGTAGGTATATTAAAATAAAGTAGCTCATTAACTAATAAAAAAAGCGCTCCTTTCATCAATGATGTTAGGGCGCTTTTTATTTTTGCACTATGAATAAGGATCGTTACAAAAGCCGAGGAGTATCTGCTCAAAAGGAAGATGTTCACAAGGCAATCAAGAATTTAGATAAAGGATTATTCCCAAAAGCATTCTGTAAAATCATTCCAGATTTTATTAGTGGGAGTGAGGATCACTGTATTGTAATGCATGCTGATGGTGCTGGAACTAAGTCTTCTCTTGCCTATATGTATTGGAAAGAGACAGGTGATTTGAGTGTTTGGAAAGGTATTGCACAGGATGCTTTAATCATGAATATTGATGATTTAATCTGTGTAGGAGCTGTTCATGAACCGATTTTACTTTCTAGTACAATTGGTAGAAATAAGAATCTGATTCCAGCCGATGTGCTTTCAGCTATTATCAATGGTACACAAGAACTAGTAGACGAACTTGCCGGACAAGGGATTGATATTGTTTTGACTGGAGGTGAAACTGCAGATGTAGGAGATCTTGTGCGTACAATCATTGTGGATAGTACGGTTACTGCTAGAATGAAACGTTCTGACGTAATTGATAATGCTAAAATTGCTCCTGGTCAAGTAATTGTTGGTTTTTCAAGCTTTGGACAAACTACTTATGAAAAAGGCTACAATGGAGGAATGGGATCCAATGGATTGACCTCTGCGAGGCATGATGTGTTTTCTAAGTATTTATCAGAGAAATATCCAGAATCTTATGACTCTGCCGTCCCGGAAGACTTAGTCTATAGTGGTAGTAAGAAACTTACAGATAGCATAGAAGGTAGTCCAATTGATGCAGGTAAATTAGTTTTATCACCTACCAGAACCTACGCACCATTAGTGAAGAAAGTTCTAGACCAATTTGCCGATCAAATAAAAGGTATGGTTCATTGCAGTGGAGGAGCACAAACAAAAGTTCTTCACTTTATCGATGAAAATCATATAATTAAAGATAATTTATTTCCACTTCCTCCTTTGTTTAAAATGATACAGGAAGAATCAGGAAGTGATTGGAAAGAGATGTATGAAGTCTTTAATATGGGCCACAGGCTTGAGATGTATTGCGATGAAAGTATTGCTCAAAATTTAATTAATATCGCGAAAAGCTTTGAAATAGAAGCACAGGTAATTGGAAGGGTAGAAGCTTCAAACACTAAAAAGCTTACCATTAAGAGTGAGTTTGGTGAATACCATTATCCATAAAAATGCAAGAGAAATTAGATCAAATAAGACAGCGTTTCGATGAGGTGAATGATTTAATCATTCAACCAGATATTATTTCTGATCAAAAGAGATACGTTAAGCTGAATAGAGAGTATAAGGAGCTAAAAGAAATAGTAGATATAAGAGAAATCTACATAAATCTGACGCGTGATATAGCTGATGCCAAGGATATTCTGAAGAACGAAAAAGATTCGGAATTAAAGGAAATGGCGAGTATGGAGCTAGATGAAAAACTTCCTGAGCTAGAAAAGCTTGAAGAAGATATTAGATTTATGCTGATCCCAAAGGATCCGGAGGACAGCAAGAATGCTGTTATTGAAATTAGAGCTGGTGCAGGTGGCGATGAAGCTTCAATCTTTGCAGGCGATCTGTTCAAAATGTACACTCGTTATGTAGACACAATGGGGTGGAAGCATCAAGTTGTTGACACCTCTGATGGTACTATGGGCGGATATAAGGAGGTTATTATTGAAGTGAGTGGAGAAGAGGTATATGGTACCCTAAAATTTGAATCAGGGGTTCATAGAGTTCAACGTGTTCCGCAAACTGAAACTCAAGGTAGAGTGCATACTTCAGCTGCTACTGTGGCAATTTTACCAGAAGCAGAGGAGGTTGATTTTGAATTGAATCCTGCGGATGTAGAAATGCAAACCTCCAGATCCGGAGGTGCTGGTGGACAAAATGTGAACAAGGTTGAGACAAAAGTGCAACTGACTCATAAGCCAACAGGAATAGTAGTGGTCTGTCAAGCCGATCGTACCCAATTAGGAAATAGAATTAAAGCAATGCAAATGCTTAGAACCAAACTCTATGAGATAGAGTTGAACAAGCATAATGAATCCATTTCGTCTGCTAGAAAGTCGCTTGTAAGTACCGGAGATAGATCTGCAAAAATCAGAACTTATAACTACCCTCAAGGTAGAGTTACAGATCATAGAATAAACCTTACCGTTTATAATTTAGATGATGTTTTAAATGGAAACATTCAGAAATTTATTGACGAATTAAGATTGGCAGAGAATACTGCAAGACTAAAAGAAGGGTCTGAAGAATAAAAGAATACGATGACAAGAGCAGAGTTAAATCAAAGGATAGAGGAGAAAAAAAGTTTCTTATGCGTAGGATTAGATCCGGATTTGAATAAAATTCCAAAGCATTTATTAGAACTTGAAGACCCTATTTTTGAATTTAACAAAGCAATAATTGACGCAACTCATGATTTGGCAGTTGCATACAAACCAAACACTGCTTTTTACGAAGCTTATGGCTTAAAAGGATGGCAAAGTTTGGAGAAGACTATAGCCTATATCAATGAACATTATGGCGATTTATTTACAATCGCGGATGCTAAACGAGGTGATATTGGAAATACATCAGCTATGTACGCCAAAGCTTTTTTAGAAACCTTGAATTTTGACTCAATCACAGTGGCTCCTTATATGGGAGAAGATAGTGTTGTTCCATTTTTAGGTCTAAAGAATAAATGGGTCATTCTCTTAGCTCTTACTTCAAATATTGGAAGTTCTAACTTTCAAGTTCTTGAAAATACACAGTCTAAAAAGCTTTTTGAAGAGGTTTTAGAGCAATCAAAAGAATGGGCCACAGATGATGAGATGATGTATGTTGTTGGAGCTACAAAAGCAAAAGCATTGTCTGAAATCAGAACGATTATTCCAAATCATTTTCTATTAGTTCCAGGAGTTGGAGCACAAGGAGGAAGCTTAGAAGAGGTCTATAAGTATGGAAAGGCCCAAGACGGAATTGGCCTATTAGTAAATAGCTCTAGAGGTATTATTTACTCCTCATCTAAGGAAGATTTTGCGTCAAGCGCGAGAAAATCAGCGCTGGAATTACAGTCTGCAATGATGCAACTTCTGGATTAGTAGATTCAAATAGAATCACTTTTAGAGTAAGTAGTATCTTATTAGGCTCTGATTTTATCTAAAAGATTATTTAAGGTTTCCACATCTTCAGTACTGAGATTTGAAAGTAAATCATCTATCGAGTTATCATCTTTATCCAACTTAGATAATAGGCTCAATCCTTCTTCGCTAATATTAATATCCACCAATCTCTTATCTGATTGACAGGTGCTTTTATGTGCTAAGTTCTTCTTAATCAAACGATCAACAATTCGTGATGTATCGCTCATTTTGTCCAACATTCTATCTCTGATCTGTAAGGTGCTCAAAGGATTAGGATAGCTACCACGCAAAATTCTCAAAACATTGAATTGCTGGTTAGTTAAACTTTCTTTTTCAAGAGTGCATCTAATTTTTTCGTTCACCCAGTTATAAGTGTAAATCAAATTTATGCCTGCCTTCTGGTGGCTATTTTTAAATTTATTCTGCTGAATGTCCTCTGCAATACCCATTTATTCCTATTGATGTTTAAACGGTGAATTTACTAAATACCATTAGTTTATACCTATTTATTTTTTTGATCATAGCTAATTCCTTGTTTTTCAATACCAATAGTAGATATAAACTTCCATATTCTGCAATAGAATATTTTTTCAGATCATAGAGATTGGGGTATTTTAAGTATATGAACGAAGATTTTATTCAATTTCTTTGGAAGCACACAAAGTTTGATACTTCCGCTCTTAGAACAAAAGAAGGAAAACTAATAGAGTTGCATAGCCCAGGAGTATTAAATACAAATGAGGGGCCAGATTTTTCAAACGCAAAGATTAGCATTGATGGTCAAGTTTGGATCGGAAATGTAGAGATTCATTTAAAAGCTTCAGATTGGTTTAAGCATCATCATAATGAAGATAAAAACTACAATAATGTAATTCTTCATGTGGTTTATGATTTTGACATGGAAGTCTGTGATAATAATGCTAGAGTAATACCTTGCCTAGAGTTAAGAGGTCGCTTTAAAGCCATCTCTTTTGAGTATTTCAAAAGAGAATATTTGAGAAAGGCTCCTTTAATTTGCGAGAACAAATTAAAAAGCATGAATCCGCAATTACTTAATAATATGCTTTCATTATGCTTTAAAGAACGTCTAGAAGTGAAGTCCATGGAAATATTAGATCTTTTGGCTTCGAACAATGGTGATTGGCAAGAGAGCTTTCATCAATTGGCAGCCAAGGTATTTGGTTTCCCTTTAAACTCAGAACCAATGCTTATCCTAAGTCAAATGATTAGCTGGAAACTTATTCAAAGGAAGAAGTATGATTTAATGAGCGTTGAGGCTTTGCTTTTTGGAACTGCCAATTTAATTGCTGAAAATGATGAGTACTCTATTTCATTGAATGAGGAATTCCAGTTTTTAAAACAGAAATACGGATTGCAGTCAATAGAATCAAGTTGGTGGAAATATTCTAAGATGAGACCTTCTAACTCTCCGGAATTGAGGTTAGCTCAGTATATTTACTTTAGTGTCTCTTCTAAATTTGATTGGACGCACTTAATCAATGAGTTTAGTTTAGATTCGGTTCATGAATCTTTAAAAATTCCAATAGGGAAATATTGGCAAGAGCATCATGGATTTGCGAAACCGTTAAGGTTTCCACAAAAAAGCTTGAGCACTCAGTATAAAGACTTATTAATTATAAATTTAATCTTACCTTTTCTTTTTACTTATGCAAGACATCACAAGCTTAAAAGCTTAGAGACTAAAATACTGGATTCGTATAAATCGCTTAAAGCGGAAAAAAATAATGTAATAAAGTACTATGAAAACTGTGGATTTAAGATTCATAATTCACAGGATAGTCAAGGAGTTTTGCAGCTAAAAAAGAATTACTGTCAACAAAAGAAATGTTTAAATTGCATCATTGGTAAAACCATATTGAAGAATGAACAAAATTGATCAAACAAGAAATTATTTTGAAAGAAGAGGATACGAAGTTTGTTCAAGATTAGGCGATAGAATGGGAATACGACCATCAGTTATTAGATTATACTTCATCTATACCTCCTTCATTGCTTTTGGCTCTCCGTTAATCATTTATTTAGTTCTTGCTTTTTGGATTAAGGTGAAAGATTATTTAAATGATTCAAGAAGATCAATGTTAGACCTATAAGCCAAAGCAATTGTTTCGAATAAAATTCTTTCAACGAGTCTTTAAGGCAATATTAATTTTATTGCTCATCCTGGCTATTGGTGTTAGTGGATATATACTCCTAGAAGACTATAGTTTCCTAAATGCATTGTACATGACGGTGATTACGATTAGCACCGTTGGTTTTGCTGAAGTCAAGCGTTTAAGCTCCGGTGGTCAAGTGTTTACTATCTTCTTGATCATAGGTAGTTTTGGTATATTCGCATATATCCTAAGCTCTTTAACCCAAGCAATTTTAAGTGGAGATTTAAACTTATTTTATAAATTATATCGAATAGTGAATACGATTGATAAACTAGAAGGGCATACCATTATTTGTGGATTTGGTAGAAACGGAAGACGAGCTGCTCATAAACTAGAAGCCTATAAAAAATCTTTTGTGGTCATTGAGAATGATCAAAGTATCATTGAGAAATACTTAGAGAACAAGGATATTCCATATATTGTTGGTGATGCCACCGATGACGAAGTCTTGAAGAGCGCTGGAATATTCAAAGCGGATTCCATTATTACCACCTTAGCTAAGGATGCTGATAATGTCTATGTGGTCATATCAGCCCGCACATTAAATAAGAAATTAACCATTATTTCAAGAGCTTCTAATGAGAGTGCAGAATCTAAGCTCAAAGCAATTGGAGCTAGTTCTGTAGTTCTTCCAGAAGGAGTGGGAGGGGCACATATGGCAACTCTAACAGTCTCCCCTAATATCGTAGAGTTTTTAGATCATATTTCAGTAGAGGGTAGTAGCGCTATAAATTTAGAAGAGGTTGAGTTGCATAACCTTATCAATGAAGCTAGTGTGAGCAAGCTGCATGAGCTAGAAATCAGAACCAAAACTGGCTGCACAGTAATAGGCTTAAAAACTGCAGATGGAGAATACATTATTAATCCGTCAAGCGATATAGAATTAAGCTCACAAACCAAATTGTTTGTGCTAGGCAAGCCAGAGGAAATAAAAAAATTAGCAGCAATAATTAGTGAATCATGATACAACCAAAAATCCTTGGAGTTTGCGCTTGGCTGAGCTCATACTTTGAAATAGATGTAAGTACCATTAGGCTGTTATTTATTATTACAGCCATTATAGGTCTTGGATCTCCTATCTTAGTTTATTTAATTTTAGCTGTGGTTAAGCCATAAATATGAGAATACTTATTACAGGATCTAATGGCCTTTTAGGCCAAAAGCTCATTCATAAGTTGTCTGAAAAAGGGGAGCATGATTTTCTTGCAAGTTCAAGAGGTAAGAATAGGATTAATGCACTAAACTTTAATTATAAAGAGCTAGATATTACAAGTCAGGATGAAATAGATATCTTATTTGAAGACTATAATCCAAACGTTGTAATCAATACAGCTGCAATGACAAATGTAGATCAATGTGAGGATGAACAAGAAGCTTGTACTGATCTCAATGTAAATGCTGTTCGTTATTTGGCGCACGCTTGCGCTCGATATAATACTCATATGGTGCACCTTTCAACAGATTTTATTTTTGATGGCGAATCTGGACCTTATAAAGAAGGTGATACTCCTAATCCTTTAAGTTTTTATGGGGATAGTAAACTAAAAGCAGAGAAGATACTTGAAGAATCGGGTATTTCATTTACAATTCTAAGAACAATTCTTGTTTATGGAGTAGCAGAAGAAATGAGCCGTTCTAATATTGTTTTATGGGCTAAAGGAGCATTGGCTAAGGAACAAGATCTGAATGTTGTAGATGATCAGTTTAGAGCACCAACCTTGGCTGAGGATCTTGCAGATGCATGTATTAGCGCCGCAGAGAAAAGGGTGCAGGGTGTTTATCATATTAGTGGACCTGATCAAATGAGTGTCTTAGAATTGGTTCAAAGGGTTGCAAAGTTTTGGAATTTTGATGCTTCCTTTATTCATCCTATTAGTTCTAATACCTTGAATCAAAGAGCACATAGACCGCCAGTTTCAGGCTTTATTATAGACAAGGCAAGGAAGGAGCTAGATTACAATCCACATCACTTTGAAGAGGGACTTAAAACAGTTGATGAACAATTAAAGTAAAAATTATAATTTGATGGTTGTTCCTAAATAAAAAGAACTTATATTTGCAGCCCGAATTTAGAGAAAGAAGCTAGGTATAAAGAGCAATAGATATGAAACGTACTTATCAACCATCAAGAAGAAAAAGAAGAAACAAGCACGGATTCCGTGAGCGCATGTCATCTGTCAGCGGTCGCAAGGTGCTAGCACTAAGACGTGCAAAAGGACGCAAGAGTTTAACGGTTTCTGATGGTTCAAATCACAAATCATAATATGCGTTTTAGGATATAAAAGGAAAGGTGTTGCCAATGGTAACACCTTTTTTTTGTGCTTTTTTTAGACTACTTTACCATTCTTAAATAAGAAAATATTTTCACCAAATGCCAAGAGATAATTCAATAAAATCTATCCTGATCATCGGAAGTGGACCAATTGTTATTGGTCAAGCATGTGAGTTTGATTATGCAGGCTCTCAAGCCTCTCGCTCACTTAGAGATGAAGGAATTGAGGTTACCCTTATAAATTCAAACCCAGCAACAATCATGACCGATAAGGTGGTGGCTGACAATGTTTATCTCTTACCTCTTGAGATTGATTCAATAGAAAAGATCTTGACTGAAGTAAAAATTGATGCTGTTCTTCCAACCATGGGAGGTCAAACTGCTTTAAATCTTTGTATTGAGGCGGATAAAATGGGCTTATGGGAGAAATACGGTGTTAAAATTATTGGTGTTGATATAGACGCTATTAATATTACTGAAGATAGAGAAGAGTTTAGAGAGCTAATGGGAACAATTGATATCCCTATGGCTCCTTCGCAAACAGCAACTTCTTTCTTAAAAGGAAAGGAAGTAGCACAGAAATTTGGATTCCCCCTTTGTATTAGAGCAAGTTTTACACTTGGAGGAGCGGGAGCAACTTTTTGTCATACAAAAGAAGATTTTGATAATGCCTTGTCAAGAGGATTGGAAATATCTCCTATACATGAGGTGATGATTGATAAAGCCTTATTAGGTTGGAAAGAATTTGAGTTAGAGCTCTTAAGAGATGCAAATGATAATGTCATCATTATTTGTAGCATTGAGAACTTCGACCCAATGGGTATTCATACTGGTGATTCTATTACTGTAGCACCTGCACAGACGCTTAGTGATACTACTTATCAGAAAATGCGTGATATGGCAATCAAAATGATGCGCTCTATCGGAACTTTTGCTGGTGGATGTAATGTTCAGTTTGCAGTGAGCCCAGATGAGGCCGAAGATATCGTTGCAATTGAAATTAATCCAAGAGTTTCTAGATCATCTGCCTTAGCGTCTAAAGCTACGGGATATCCTATTGCTAAAATCGCTGCAAAGCTAGCTATTGGTTATAATTTAGATGAGCTGTTTAATCAGATTACTAAAACTACAACTGCATATTTTGAACCTACTCTAGACTATGTAATCGTTAAGATACCTAGATGGAACTTTGATAAATTTGAAGGATCTGATAGACGATTAGGTATTCAAATGAAGTCTGTTGGTGAAGTAATGGGAATTGGAAGATCTTTCCAAGAAGCATTACACAAAGGAGCACAATCTCTTGAAGTAAAGAGAAATGGATTAGGTGCTGATGGAAAAGGTTATACTGACCAAGATGAAGTTCTAGAAAGATTGGAGAAAGCTAGTTGGAATAGAGTGTTTGTAATTTATGATGCTATTCAATTGGGTATTCCATTGAGAAGAATCCATGATATCACAAAAATAGATATGTGGTTCCTTAGACAAATAGAGGAACTTACTCATATTCAATCTTCAATAGAAGAATATACATTAGATACTATTCCCCAGGATTTATTAATGGAAGCCAAGCTTAAGGGATTTGCCGATAGGCAAATTGCGCATATGATTGGTGTACTTGAATCTGAAGTGCATGACAGACGCACTGAATTGGGAATCAAGAGGGTTTGGAAGTTGGTGGATACTTGTGCTGCAGAATTCCAGGCTCAAACTCCGTATTACTACTCTACATTTGAGTTGAATATGATGGATGTGAATGGAAATTCTTATCCAGAGAATGAAAGTGTTCGTACCGATAAACCTAAAATTATTGTTCTTGGATCAGGGCCTAACAGAATTGGTCAAGGAATTGAATTTGACTACTGCTGTGTTCATGGTGTGTTAGCAGCCAAGGAAGAAGGTTATGAAACAATCATGATTAACTGTAATCCTGAGACTGTTTCTACAGATTTTGATACTGCAGATAAATTATACTTTGAACCAGTTTTCTGGGAGCATATATACGATATCATTCAGCATGAAAAGCCGGACGGTGTAGTGGTACAGCTTGGTGGACAGACTGCTTTGAAACTGGCTGAGAAATTAGATCGATTTAATATTCCAATTATCGGTACTTCTTATGACGCCTTAGATTTGGCTGAAGATAGAGGAAGATTCTCGGAATTATTGAGAGAGAATGATATTCCTTATCCAAGATTTGGTGTAATTACTAATGCTGATGAAGCTTATGAGCTTGCAGAAGAACTTGGTTTCCCAATTCTAGTAAGGCCATCTTATGTTCTTGGAGGTCAAGGAATGAAAATTGTAATTAATCAAGAAGAACTAGAACACCATGTGGTAGAGCTCTTTAAGACTATTCCCGGAAATCGTGTTCTTTTAGATCATTACTTAGAGGGTGCTATTGAGGCTGAAGCCGATGCGATTTGCGACGGAGAAGATGTTTATATCATTGGCATCATGGAGCATGTGGAGCCTTGTGGAATTCACTCTGGTGACTCAAATGCTACTTTACCTCCATTTAATCTTGGAGAGCTGGTAATGCAGCAAATTAAGGATCATACTAAAAAGATTGCCCTAGCATTAAGAACAGTTGGACTGATCAATATTCAATTCGGAATTAAAGATGATAAGGTTTATATAATTGAGGCTAATCCAAGAGCTTCTAGAACGGTTCCATTTATTGCTAAGGCATATGATGAGCCCTATGTAAACTATGCTACTAAAGTAATGTTAGGTAAGAATAAAGTGAAAGATTTCACGTTCAATCCAAAGAAGATTGGCTGGGCAATTAAGCAGCCGGTATTCTCTTTTGATAAATTCCCTAACGTAAATAAAAATTTAGGTCCAGAAATGAAATCAACAGGAGAGAAAATTTACTTTATTGATAATCTGAATGATCCTGTATTTAGAAAGATTCACTCTGAAAGAAACCTATATTTGAGTAAATAGAATATATTTTGATACGATTAATTTTAGTTGGATTATTCCTATACTTAATCTATTTCTTCTTTAAGTATTTGATCTTAGTCCCTTTTAGACAAGGCTTAGGTGGTGATGCTTCTGGTAAACGAAAGAACTGGAAGCCTTTTCAGAGAGAGGGTGAAATAAGTGTTGAGTATAATCCGGAAAAGGATAAGAAATCTAAACCAAGCGTAGGAGAGTATGTAGACTACGAAGAAATTAAGGACTAACCAGAAAGTCTGCGCTCATTAGAGTGCTTTCTTGCAAATGCTTTCCTTTGCCTAAATGAAATTACTTACAGTCATAGGCGCCAGGCCTCAGCTTATTAAAGCTTCTGCTTTTTCAAAAGCACTAAAAGCCTACCCTCAAATAGAGGAGGTTTTGGTTCATACCGGCCAACATTATGACAATGATATGAATCAAGTATTCTTGGATCAACTTGGGCTTCCGCCGATTCAATTTCAATTGAGTATCGATTCCGCCTCTGCCTCCTTGCAATCATCAAAAATGACTTCTGATTTAGAAGTTATTATGAAAGAACAGCAGCCAGATTTGGTCTTGGTTTATGGGGATACAAATTCAACTTTAGCGGCTGCTAATGCTGCATCTAAATTGCATATTCCAATAGCTCACGTTGAGGCAGGCCTAAGATCTTATAATACTCAAATGCCTGAAGAAACCAATAGGGTGCAAACAGATCATTTGTCATCCTATTTATTTGTGCCTTCTCAAAAAGCTATTGACAATCTCAGAAAAGAAGGAATAGTGGATTCTGAAAATACTCAAGTTCTGGAAGTTGGTGATATCATGTATGATGTTTATCGGAATTATAAAGCAAAGTATTCAGGACCTCAAGCGGATAAAAAGTTTGGACTTTTAACTATTCATAGACAAGAAAATGTTGATAATCGTGAGGTTCTGACAGAACTTATTGACTCATTGAATAGAATACACCAAGAAGATATACCTTTAATTTGCCCCTTGCACCCGAGAGCTGCAAAGCAAATAATAGCCTTTGGATTAGAACCTAAATTTGACATTATTCCTCCTCAAGACTATTTTTCGATGATGCAACTATTGAGTCAATCAAGCATTGTTTTAACAGATAGTGGGGGACTTCAGAAAGAAGCTTTTTATGCTTCAAAGGCTTGTATTAACTTACGGACTGAAACTGAGTGGAGCGAGCTAGAAGATCTAAATTTGAATAAATGCACTTCTGTCCATTATTCAGCTATCAAGGAAGCGCTTTCTGATTTTACGAATAGGCCGCTAGACTTTAATCATTTTCCATATGGAGATGGACAAACAGCTCACAAAATAATTAAAGCTCTTTTGAAATGAAAAAGGTATTAATTATAAGCTATTATTGGCCACCTGCAGGTGGACCTGGAGTACAAAGATGGCTAAAGTTTGCAAAGTACCTCCCTGAGTTTGGCTTTGAGCCGATTGTTTTAACGGTTGATCCAGATTGTGCTACTTATCCAGTAAGGGATGAAAGCTTATTGGAGGAAACTAAAGGTATCCAAGTCTATACCACCAAGACTGTTGAACTATTTAAGTTTTATAAGAAAGCTAGCGGGCGAAAAGAAGTTCCTTATTCTGGTTTTGCAAATGAATCGGACAAACCAGGATTTAGGCAAAAGCTTGCCAAATTTGTGAGAGGAAATTTCTTTATTCCAGATCCTAGAAAATCTTGGAATAAATATGCAACAACAAAGGCGTTAGAATTAATTGATGAATTTGGAATTAAGAGTATTGTAACTACAAGTCCGCCGCATTCTACTCAATTAATTGGATTAGAATTAAAAAAGAGGCGTAAGATTCACTGGCTTGCAGACCTCAGAGATCCATGGACTGATATCTATTACTACGATGAATTCTTTCCTACGACCTTAGCCAAGCATTATGACGCAAGCCTAGAATTGAAAGTTTTTAAGACTGCTGATATTGTGAGCACTGTAAGTACTGACCTCATTAGATTATTTAAAGAAAAGGATCAGAGTTTAGGTAAAGAGAAGTTCTTATTGCTTCCTAATGGATATGATGAGTCAGATTTTAAATCGCCAATAGCGAAAAGAAAAGATGGTAAATTTAGATTGGTCTATACCGGGACAATTACCAAGCAGTATGAAGTAAGTAAGTTTCTTGAACTTCTATCTAATGAAGGTCCAGAGGTTTTGGATAAGCTTGTTTTAAGATTCGTTGGAAAAAGAGATGAAATTCTTCAAAATCAATTGGAAAGGATCGCAAAAAGCACCAATCTAGAAATTGAATTAACAGGGCACGTTAGCCATGCTGAGGCAATTATTGAGATGCGTCAGGCAGATGCCTTGCTATTGGCTATTCCTGACATTGAAAACAATAAAGGTGTGCTTACGGGCAAAATATTTGAATACTTGGGCTCTGAGAAACCTATTTTAGGAATAGGTCCTTCAAAAGGAGATGCTGCCTTAATATTAGATGAGGTGAATGCAGGTAAAATGTTTGATTATAAAGATGCGAAATTGGCCCTTGAATACTTAAGGAAGCTAATGAATACTGATCAAAAAGAAAGCTCCCAAAGGACTCAATTCTCTAGAAGACTTCTGACAGAAAAATTGGCTAAAACTCTGAAAGCCTCTAGCTTATAGACACTTGCTGATTTAAAGCTAAGGCCTGATTGGGCATAGCTTAAGCCCGCCGATTTTAATCTTTATTTTACTTCCTAATTACAGGGTAAAAACTAGCTCCCAATGTTACTAATAATAGAATAGAGAAAGCAAGACTAACTTTTTCTCCGGTATAATAAGTATAAGGCTCAAACTTAAATTCTATTGTGTGCTCACCCTTAGGAACCCTCATTGCTCTAAGTAAATAGTTGGCTCTTATATGAGAAACTTCCTCACCGTCTAAATAAGTCTTCCAATCATTATCAGCTCCGGTATAATAAATTTCAGAAAATATAGCTAAAAGCTCATCAGAGCTTACATTAGCCTTGTAGACTAAGTGTTTTGGATCATAAGAAGTAATTGAAATTGTAGAGCTTGAATCAATTATATTATTCTTCATTCCCTCCATATAGCTATCAAACTCTTGATGAACAATGGCAGTAGTTTGCGGAATAAATTTATCCATGGCGCTCATTTCTTCATCGGCGGAAGCCACCTTTTTAATATCAGAAACAAACCATGCAGCACCGCAGGCATTGGCATTGTATTGAGCTGTAGGCTGTCCATTATTGGCTAGAATAAAATACTTAGCATTCAACATATTGAAGCAAGATAAATTCTGCTTTGCCAATTGGTTTTCAATTAGATCTTGATATCTAATGAGCTTTGCACCGTGATATCCACCAATAGATTTATGCCAGAAGCTAGTATAGGAATCACTTGTGATATTTGCCGTTGTATTCCATACTCTATAATGAATGTCTGGATCCGCTAAGATTTGTCTGTCTGCAGGAGTTGCTGCAAAAGCTTGCTCATAATTATTAGCAGTACTAAAACTATCAGCATTCAATTTATAACGATCATAAGACCAAATATCAATAAACACTCCTAGGCCGATAATGATAATTGCCATATTCATTTTGAGTTTCTCTTTTAGATAAAACCAGCATACGCCAAAACTCAAACCAAATAGCATTAGTGCTCTTAGAACTGCGGTTCTCATTAGGCCAATTCTATCTGACTCTAGTTGCGCTAGATCAATTCCACTTTCTTTTAAATTAGCATCAATTTCACTGCTGAATGAGAATAGAACACCGCCCATTAAAAGAAAAATCAAACTTAATCCTCCAGTGATATACAAAGTTCTAAGAAGTTGAGCTTTGATTAGCTTAGGGTCAAAGTCCTTATTGAAAAACTTATTTGCGGTGAAAAACGCAAAGAAAGGAATGAGCATAAATATCAATACAAATGCCATTGAAGGCACTCTGAATTTATTGAATACCGGTAAGTACTCAAATAGGAATTCATTAAAACCGCTCATATTTCGTCCCCATCCAAGCATTAGAGAAAATAAGCTACCAATAATAACCCACCATTTAATTCTACCTTGTACAATGAATAAGCCTAGAATAAAGAAGAAGACTAGAATAGCTCCTACATAATATTCAGCATTTCCTCTATCGCCCCAATAAAACCATTGTCCTATTTGGGCTTTCTTTTGATCCTCATTTCCTCTTATCAAAGGGCTATATTGAGCGTAGGTGTCTGTTTTGGTATACTTAGAAGAACTACCACCTCCTGTGAAGTTAGGATAGATGAAGTTCAGCGTTTCAGTCATTCCGTAACTCCAGTTCATAGCGTAGTCAAATTCTAAGCCACCTTTTGAAGCCTCTTTTGCGCTTAACTCTGAAGTACCACCTCTCATGGTTTCTTTAGTGTAAGAGTAAGTGCTCCAAAGGTTAGAGAAATTTGGACCGATGCCAATAAATGCCGCGATCACTAAAATTCCAGAAGCTTTAATAAAGTTAGCCATGGTTTTCTCGCGATAAGCAAAAAACAATTCCACTAAAGCCAGGATCACTAATAATAGGGCTAGATAATAAGTTACTTGAAAGTGATTGGAATTTACTGAGAGACCTACAAATAGAGCTGTGAGGGCAAAACCAGTGAGATATTTTCCTCTATAGGTGAGTATCACACTTAGAATTATTGGTGCCATATAAGCGGCCGTTCTTACTTTAGCATTATGCCCTGCTGCAAATGAATCTATGAAAAAGAAGCTGTAAGCAAAAGCAAAGGCTCCTATTGCTGCCAGCCAGGGGTTCACTTTTAATCCTGTCATGAGAATATAAAATCCTAACATTAAGCTAAAGATGATGTAGATGTTTGAGCTTTTTCCACCAATGAAAACAAGAACATCTTGTACATAAGAGAGCCAATTGTTTGGATATTGAGTACTGATTTGAAAGGCGGGCATGCCGCTAAACATAGATTGAGTCCATAGTGCCTCCTCACCGTTTGCCGCTCTATATTCTCTTAATTCTTTTCCTTTGGCATATCCAAATTTGATATCATATTGCTCTAAGACCTTACCTTGTAAGGCAGGGTAGAAGTAGATGAAATTAACTAGTAATAAGGCAACTAGAGGAACTAAAAACTTTAGGTAAGGATTACGCGATAACATTCAATTGTGTTTATATGATAAAGAGCTAAGATAAGAGGATTTTGTTTACGTAAATTTGACGTTTAATTCAATTTATGGCTTTACCAAACTTAATCATTGGAGGTGCCCCAAAATCGGGAACAAGCTCCTTGTATTTTTGGCTTTCTGCACACCCAGAATGCTGCGCTTCTTGGATGAAAGAGACCTTTTATTTTGCGGATGATGTTAATAGATTTAATGCTAAATCCAATTTTGTGGAAAATGGTTTGAGCGACTATGAATCTCATTTTAAGTCTTGTTCTAAAGAAAAGCTAGTCTTTGAAGCCACAGCACCTTATATTTATTTTAAGAATGCATTGGAACAAATTCCAAAATTAGAATCTGCACCAAAGGTGATTTTTATTCTTAGAGAGCCTGCTGCTAGACTATACTCCAAGTTCAAGTTTAATAAGTTCAAACTGAAAAATTTCCATGGATCTTTTAAGGAGTATATTTCTCTAGACGGAAGCTTAGGCTCAGGAAGACATTATGATGAAGGTCAATATGAAGATTACCTTTCTAAATGGAAGGAGGCTTTAGGTGAAGAAAGAATAGGGGTTTATCTTTTTGAGGATATGATTAAAGATAAGACGGCTTTTATGAAGTCAGTAGCTGAATTCTTAGATATCGATCCTGAATTTTACAATGATTTTGATTTCTTTAAAAGAAATGAAACGGTCAAATTAAAAAGCACCAAACTCCATAGATTAGGATTGAAAATTCAACCTTTAATTCCTGTTTGGGTACAAGAGAAAATAATTCCAATGTATATGAGTTTAAACAGTGGCAAGATGCCAAAGAAGACTCAAGAAGAAGCGGAATTAGTGAAAGAACTGAAAGAAAAGTATAAGACTTCAAATAAAGAATTAGCAATTCTATTCCCTAATTTAGACCTCAAAGCCTGGAACTAAAATATGGGGATTGTAATTAATCAAACTTTAAGGAATTCCATAAGCACCTATTTAGGGATAGTTATTGGTGCCGTAAATACTCTTTGGATCAGTACTTGGGCTTTTAATGATGATCCTGCTTATTTTGGTTTTGTCCAGATTTTACTGAGCTCCGTTCTCATTATATCCACTTTTGTAAGTTTTGGTGCGCCAAATATTGTCTTAAAGTATTTCTCGTCTTTTAATGAACAAGAAAGAGCCAAGTTATTTGGGTTTTCAGTACTTCTTCCTCTTATATTTATTGGTCTTTTTAGCTGGTATTTAAGTGGACATGAGGCTGGAGTAGCAGCAATGCTAACAGAAAAGGAATCCGATAAAAGATTATTACTTCAGTACATATCCTATCTTATTCCACTGAGTTTATTTAACATTTACTTTGAGATTTTCTCAAGCTTCTCACAGGTTCATTTTAAATCAATTCTTCCAAATTTCTTAAAAGAAGCCTATAGAAAACTATTCACTTCTGTGATTTTGATTTTATATGGATTCGGACTTATAAGCTTTGATTTATTTGTATTTCTATTTACGGTAAGCTTTTTTTCTCAATGGCTTTTCTTACTGATTCACTTAATGACTAAAGGGCATTTAAAAATTTCATTCTCTACAAGAGGTCTTCCATATAGAAAGCTCTTAGACTATGGATTTTTTGGCATTCTTACTTTTGGAGGTTCCTTGCTCATCAACAGAATTGATGGCTTGATGATTAGTAGGTATTTAGATTTGGAAAGCGTTGCTTTTTATACCATTGGATTCTTTATTGGAAGTGTAATTAGCACTCCGGGTAAAGCAAGTACCGGTATTATAAGGCCTATATTGAGCAAGGCTTTAGATAGGGGAGATATGACTGAAGTTTATAATCTCTATGTAAAGTCATGTATAACTCTTTCTATAACAGCCGGTTGGATTTTCATGCTGGTTTGGATTAACGTTTGGGATATCTATCAATTAATTCCTGAGAAATTTCATGGTGGTGAATGGGTGGTGTTTTATATAGCTCTTTCAAGGTGGGTAAATATGGCCAGTGGAATCAATGGTCACATCATTATTATGAGCCAATATTATAGATTCAATCTTTGGTCTAACGTCTTTTTAATAGTACTGACCGTTTTATCTAATCTGTGGTTAATTCCAATCTATGGAATCACCGGAGCAGCAATGGCATCAGCTTTGGTAATGATTTTGGATCAAATAATCAGAATGAGTTTTGTCTACTATAAATTCAAAATTCATCCGTTTAATAGAAAATATTTTATGGCCGCCGCATTCTTAGGAGTATGCATTTTAGGCTTCTACTATTTCAATCCGGGGCTTGGTTTTATTGTCAATATTTTGCTTAAATCGTTTATTGCAACTTTAGTATTTGGCTTCTTGGTTTATTACTTTAGGCTTTCGCCCGATATGAACGGAACTCTAAATGGGCTATTGAAGAAATATTTGGCAAAGAAATCTTGATGGAGTCTATAATTAGGGAATATGTTTTAAAACATTTTTGGACTGTTTATTCGGCCCCAAAAGGCTTTGATATGCAGTTGTCTGATTGCGACTTAAATATTTCCAATAAAGCTTTAAACTACATCAAGAAAAAGGAAACATCTGATATTCCTATTGGCTTATTTCAATCTAACGGAAGAGATATTGCCGTCTTTTGGCCAAGAATAGATACAGATCAGCTCTTTGACATAAAAGATTCTAAGTTGAGCCCGAGCTTTGATTTTATAGCCTCCTCCTTTATTCTTCTATCGGGCTATCATGAGTTTCATGAACAAGGAGATGAATCAAGGATGGATGTTCAGAATAGTATTTTGTACAAGCTGAAGATGCACAGATTTCCTGTGGTCAATTATTACTTTCATGAGTTTAAGTTAGCTCTAGAAAAACACTATCAAATTGAATTAGCGTTTAAGCATCCAAAAGCAAGAATCTTTTTAAGTCATGATATCGATAGGACTAAATCCGGATGGAAAGAAGGAGGAATGTATGCTCTTAAAAATGGAGCTATTTTTAAAGTTATAGGAGCTATTTGGTCAAAGTTAATTGCCAAAGATCCCTGGGATAATTTAGATTATATCGCTGAATTGGAAGAAAAGCATAGCATGCGATCATGCTTTTACTTTTTACCAGAGAAGTCTAAAGAAAATGCTGATTATGATATCGGCCTTGAGCCATATCCGAGCCTAATGAAGAAACTAGACAAACAAGGGCATGAAGTAGGTTTGCATGGTAGTTTAGGCTCTCATCAGGATGTTGAATTATTAAAAAGCAATTCAGATAAAGTTTTTCCTAGACCTATTTCCAACCGCTTTCATTTCTTGAATTTCAACTATAAGCACACTATTCAAGTTTTAGAAAAGTCAAAGATTAAGACAGATAGCTCCTTAGGCTTCTACAATGAAATTGGTTTTAGAAATGGTACATCACATCCATTCTACTTATTTGATCATGTTAATTTTAAGGCTAGTGATGTTTTAGAGATTCCATTGAACTGCATGGATACAAGTTTCAGAAAATCTACATATCTAGGGAGTAGTGCTCAAGAAGCAATAGAGTTGATAGAAGAGTTGGCACAGGAAGTAGAAAAATTTAATGGCTGTTTGGGTATTTTATGGCACAACAATTATGTGTCAGATTATAAATTTGAAACTTGGAAAAGAGTTTACATTGAGTTATTAGAAAAGTATTCAAATCGCTTTCTTTGTAGAACACCAAGCCAGATGTGGCACGAGTTGAAGAAAGAATCGTGAAGAAAGTAGCTTTTATACAGAATCGAGTCCAAAGAGGAGGTAGATTTCAGGTCAGCGTTCAAATGATAAAGGCGCTAAATGAAATGGGGATAGAGCCTGATTTCTATTGCTATAGAGCGCGCTTAAAAAGTGATCAAATCAAAAGAGAGTATGATGAAAGTCTGTCGTTTAACTTTATAGTAATCCCAGAACTGAAGCTACCATTTGAATGGAATATCTTATTCTTTAATAGAGTAATCAATAGATATTTAAAGATTTACGATTTGGTTATCAATAGCAATAATACTAGTTATGGCTTATCTCCAGATTTAAATCTTATGAGTTATGTGCATTTTCCTAGAAAGTACAGAATGCGCAGTCCGCTTAAATCCATTCATTTTCCAGAAGGGCAAAAGAAATCGTTCTTAGATATAGGATCTGATCCGCTAAGGCTGGCAGGCTTTTACTATCGTTGGGATAAAGGAATTTACTTAAGTGATATGCAGATTGCAAATAGTCAATTTACTGCAGAAGCCATTGCAAAGACATATCATGTAAACCCACCTCAGGTGTTATATCCGCCAGTAGATGTAGAAATAATACAACCAAAAAAGAAGGCAAAAACCATCATCAGTTTGGGCAGATTTTCAGCTGATAAAAGACAACTTGAACAGATTAAGATGATGAGTGATTTGCCCGATTATCGCCTTGTGCTTATGGGTTTTGTCAATGATAAGCCATATTATGAGAAGTGCCAAAAGGCGATTAAAGATCTTAACTTAGAAAATGTTGAGTTTTGGCCAGATGCTACAATAGAAGAGAGGAATGAGCTTTTAGCAGAGTCTCAATTCTTTATTCACACTCTTAGAAATGAACCTTTTGGGATAACCGCAGTGCAGGCCATTGCAGCAGGAGCCATTCCTTTAGTGCATAATAGCGGTGGTCAAAAAGAAGTAGTTCCTATTGATGAACTAAGGTTTGATAAAGAAAGTGAGATTCCTTCATTGTTTGAAGGTTTGAAATCGCAAGAAGTTTTAGATGAGTATAGAGATAAACTTCAGGCTCATATCAAGCAATTCTCATCAGAAAGCTTCAGAGAGTTATTTAAAAACTTAGTTTTGAAGAAAATCAGATAGCTTGAAGAAGCAAGAATTAATAAAACTTTGGTGGAAAGAGCAGAAGAATTTCTGGAATGCTCTGAAATTGCAATCAAAACTTTATTCTCCAAAAGGAATAGACAAAAGTTTAGTTGAGGATGTTTTTAATTCTTCTCCAGTTTTTGTTTTATCAACCGGTAGGTGCGGCACTCAACTTCTTACAGACTTATTTGGCTTAGCCGATTCTGTACAAGTAGAACATGAGCCTGAACCGGAATTAATATATCCAGGAAAGTATGCTTATGAGCATAAGAATGAAATAAAAGCATTAGAGGCCTTATTTATTGGGGCAAGATATGAACGCATTAGAAATGCTCATATTCAGAATAAGAGATATATAGAAACTAATAATCGAATAAGTTTTTTAGCAGAAGCCATTGCTAATCTTTTTCCAAATGCAAAGTTTATTCATCTAGTCAGAAAACCAGAAGCATTTATTAGGTCAGGATTAGGTAGAAATTGGTACCAAGGTGCTAATATTACAGATGAAGGAAGAATTAGACCTGAAGATTCAGATTTTAATTCTTGGACTGAAGCAGATAAAATTGCTTGGTTATGGAATGAGACAAATTCATGTATTGAAGAATTCAAGTCTAAGCTAGACTCAGGAAGAGTAATGCTAATAAGATCAGAGGATTTATTTTCCAAGCCAGAAGTGAGTGAGAAAGTCTTCGATTTTTTAAACCTTAAAGCACCTTTAAGAAAAGATATTGAGAGAATTATTGCTACTCCTGTGAACAAGGGAAAGTCTAGCATTAAAAGTACAATTGACTTTAATAAAGAATTGGTTTCTTTGCGAGCCAAGTATTATAACTAATAGAATATGAAACTGAATAACTTACCAATAATTGGAAAATTAGCTGCCAATCTTAAGCAACAACTTTTTCCTAAGGTAAAGTTTGAGAACTCAAGCCAGTATTGGGAAGAGCGCTATGCAAAAGAAGGTAATTCTGGTGATGGTTCTTATAATAATCTTGCAGAGCACAAAGCTGAAGTGATCAATGAATTTGTCAAGTCAAATGATATTAAAACAGTAATTGAGTTTGGAAGTGGAGACGGAAATCAGTTAAAAATGTTTGATTTTGAAAATTACATCGGTTTTGATGTGTCCGATACAATTCTAGAGAAGTGTAGAGAAATGTATAAGGCAGATCAGACCAAAAAGTTTTTGAATGTCAGAAATTATTCAGATCAACAAGCAGAATTTAGTATGTCACTTGATGTGATTTATCATTTAGTTGAAGATTCAATTTATGAAGCCTATATGAAGCAACTTACTTCATCAAGCTCAAAATATTTATTAGTTTTTAGCTCAAATAAAGTAGTTCCTGGCACAAGACAACATGTAAAGCATAGAGTATTTACAGATTGGATTGAAAAGCAAGGAGAGTTTAAGCAGATAAGCTACATTCCAAATAAGTATCCATTTGACTTAAACGATCCTGCGCATACTAGCATGGCAGACTTTTACTTCTTTGAAAGAATCTAATTAGCAACTACATATTCTTGTACTAATTCTATCTTTTCTTTTGGTACAAAGAAGACATCTCTAACACCATTATCCTGACTGCGTCTAATAGTATCTGTTAGCTTAAGTTTGGATAGTTCTTCATGATGGTCGAAAAACAAATAGTCTTGATTTGACATTAAGGAATCAATTTTATCTTCAATTCTGTTAAATAGAGTTTCACAGATAATGATTGGTCTATCATTTTGAATACAATTCATCATTCCTTTTAATACCATATCTTCTGTTGCCTCTGTATCAATTTTTATCAGATCTACTTTAGAAATATTATTCTTAGCTCTGAATTCATCAAAAGTTTGAACTTGAACTATTGATTCTATCATTTCTCTATGTGATAATTTGTGTGCAAGATTTCCAACGCCTCCTAAATTATAATCAAGGAATGGATATTTTCTATTGGTAACCTCGTAAAATTTAGCTTCACCATTAGAATTGGAAAGAGCAATTTTGAATCCTTGAATTTGATTTGAAAGGCCATTTAATTCAATATTCTTTTTGAAATAATTAAATGGGCCATTACTTGGTTCAAAGCCCCAAACTTTTAGATTAGGATTTAAGGCTGCTCCCATGGTAGAGTAGAGGCCGGTATTTGCGCCTACATCAACAAAAGAATTGACCTTATTAATTAGGCTTTTGAAAATTGGAACATATTCAAATTGATCAACGCCATCCCAAAAAATATGTTTTGTCGCAAAACTTGTAGGATTAGTCCTGATTTTTATTGATTTTTCATTCAGTTTAACCTTAATCGTTCCGCTCACGGGAATTTTTGTTTTCCACTTCCAATTCGGGGCCAACGATTTTATTAATGTTCTGTAGACACTATTTACTTGAGGATGATAAATTATTTTGTAAAAAAGGGATTTCATAAGTGTGTCCATAAATTTGATCGCAAAGTACTAATCTTACTATTATTATTCCCTTTTTTTTAATTCTACTAGCTTATTTGGTTCTTGTCCAAAGGGTGCTTTTTCCAATTAAAGAAAATCCGATATAGCCCTTAAAGAAAAGTTTACCGTCTTCTTGAAGAATAGCATAGCAACTATAGGTACTTCCTGTTTTTGGATCGTAAATTTCTCCATCATTCCACTCGCCTTCATCACTATCCCATTTAAGTCCAGTAAGGATCACACTGCCTACAATTTTTCTTTTCTGTAATTTCTCATCAGGATTTTCGACATCAATTTTCGGTGAGCTGCCGTCTGCATTCGTATCCTCTACTAACCAAATTACCTTGCCATAATACTCATTACCCTTTTTAAAGACTTCTACTTTAGATCTATTATCTTCTGTATACCAAACCCCAACTATTTTATCATTCACTGATTGGGCCTTTAAAAAAGGGCTAGCAATAAAAATAAAACTAAGGGCAATTAAATACTTACTCATTTTTAAAATGTTTTTTTATTAGACTTTATGGCTGAGCTAAAACTTACATTTAGTTCATAACCGATTATTAAAACTAAGGCATTTACATAAATCCACAAAAGGATTACCATAAGTGTGCCAATAGAACCATATAACTTATTATACTGTGAAAAGTTGCTTACATAATAACTAAAACCAAAGGATGATAGTAAAATTAATACTGTCGCAAGTATGGAACCAGGGCTTAAGAACCTCCATTTAGCCATCTTTCTTAATCCTGAATTATAGAGAAGGGCAATAACTAATTGAATCATTAGGATAAAAATAATTATCCTTACTGTTTCAATTATTGTTGGGGATATTCTTTCTAAATTAATACTAGTCAGTAAGGAGTTTAATACCCCACCGCTAAATATGATCAGAACTAAACCGATAAGAAAAAGTAGGCTCAAGACAATTGTCAATAAAATTGAGATTAGGTATTGCTTATACGCCCTATCTACATGTTCCTGATGAACACTGACAGTAAAATTACTGAGCAAACTGTTCACGCCATTTGTCGCGAAAAGCAAAGTGAAAAAGAAACCAAAGGATAGTAGGCCGGACCTCTTAATATTTAGAATATCTAAAAAGGTTGATTCCGCTAGATGAAAAGTATCTGGGGGCATGATGTTCCTTAGAACTTCAAAAATTTCATCATGCATGCCGTCAATTTGAAAGTAAGGTATTAAGGTAAATAGAAAGATTATTCCTGGAAAAAGCGCTAGGAAAAATGAGTATGCTATACTACCAGCTCTATTGCTAATGTTACCGTTTACAATTCCTTGTAGAAAAAAATAGAGTACATCATAAAGGCTTAAACCTTCAAAAAAGGGGAGCTTAATTCTTTTAGCCTGAATTATTATTACTCTCCAAATTATTTTAATCCAGTTAATCATTAAATCGCTTTCAAACTTAAATCTAAGCTTTTTACGCTATGTGTTAGGGCTCCAACCGAAATAAAATCAACTCCAGTTTTAGCGTATTCTCCTATTGTTTCCTCCGTAATTCCACCGCTAGACTCAGTTTCCATTACTTTGTTCACTAATTCAACAGCCTTAAAGGTATCCTCAACACTGAAGTTGTCAAACATAATTCTTTGGACTTCTCCGCAGTTTAAGACTTCTTGAATCTCTTCAAAGTTTCTAGTTTCAACTTCAATTGGAATAGTCAATGAGTTGTTTTTTAAATACTCATGAGTCAATTCTATGGCTTTAGTTATCCCACCTGCAAAATCAATATGATTGTCCTTAAGCATTATCATATCATACAGTCCCATTCTATGATTCATGCCACCTCCAATAATCACTGCTGCTTTCTCAAAAGCACGCAAATTAGGTGTGGTTTTTCTCGTATCTAAAATTTTAGTGTTGGTCTGACCCATTAAGCTAATCAGGTGGTCTGTTTTACTAGCAATCCCACTCATTCTTTGCATGAGGTTTAAAGCCAACCTCTCAGCTTTTAATAAAGATCTCTCAGGTCCGCAAATTGTAAAAGCAATATCACCTGGCTTTACTCTGGCTCCGTCTTGAATAAATATTTGAAGTTCAATAGAAGGATCTATTTGATGAAAAACTTCTTTAGCCACATCAACACCTGCAAGGATGCCGTTTTCTTTGACGATTAATTGCATCTTACCGATGGCCGATGCCGGAATACAACTGTTTCCACTATGGTCGCCTTCACCTATATCTTCAAGAATAGCCTTCTGTATAAAATCTTCCAAGTATCTTTGTGTCAACATCTGTAATTTCAAATTAACTTTTCTTTTTGTGAAAATAGTTTTAATTCAAACCGGAAAAACTAAAGATAATAGAGTTCAAGAACTAGCTGATCTTTACTTTAACAGATTACAAAAGTACGTTGGATTTGAATGCCTTACAGTACCTGATTTAAAACAGACCAAAAATCTGAAAGAAAGTGCTGTAAAACAAAAAGAAGGTGAGCTTATTCTCAAATACTTTCAAGCTGGCGATCATATTGTTCTTTTAGATGAAAAAGGGAAGGACTATAGTTCTGAGAAATTTGCTGATCATATTCAATCGGCAATGAATAGAGGGCCAAAAAGGATAGTTTTTGTGATTGGTGGTCCTTATGGCTTTGACCCAACAGTATATGCCAAGGCTCAAGAAAAACTAAGATTGAGTAGTATGACGTTCTCCCATCAAATTATTAGAGCCATTTTTGCCGAACAATTATACCGCTGCTTCAGTATTTTAAATAATGAACCTTATCACCACAGTTAAATGTCTAAGCTAATTTTTGCCACTCATAATAAGAATAAGTTTGCTGAGGTCCAGAGCATGATGCCTAAGGGTATTGAGCTGCTTTCTTTGACAGACCTGAACTTTAATGATGAAATTGAAGAAACTGGAACTAGCCTTCAAGAGAATGCTCTTATTAAAGCTCGATACATTTTTGAGAAGACATCTTTAGCTGTAATTTCTGATGATACGGGATTAGAAGTGGATGCTTTAGGTGGTGCACCCGGTGTTTATTCTGCCAGATATGCAGGTGATAATGCTAATTCTGAGCAAAATATGGATAAGCTCTTGGCTGCTATGGAACATATAGATCAGCGTCAAGCGCGATTTAGAACTGTCATTGCCTACATAAATGCTGATGGAAAGGAAACTTTACTAGAAGGACGAGTAGAAGGTCATATTGCTAAAAAAAGACAAGGCGGAGAAGGCTTTGGATACGATCCCATCTTTCTACCTGAGAATGGTCTCAGAAGCTTCGCTGAATATACAAGAGAGGAGAAGAATAAAATAAGCCATAGGGGCAGAGCTTTTAAAGCTTTATTGGAGAAATTGGGAGCTAATTATTCTTGAGAGTCAAGTTTAAAAAAACTAAACTTCACACTGCCATAGGCTCTGGCCTCAATAAAATTGGCAATAGAACTAAGATCTTCCATTGCAGAGTGCTCAACAATTAAATTACCGTCTTCCTTTAATTTATTATTAGCAAAAATGCTGTCTACTAGTTCTTTATGTTCTTGAAAATCATAGGGTGGGTCGGCAAAAATTAAATCGTAAGAAGCAAAATCTCTTTTTAAAAACTTAAACACATCTGATTTAATAATATTTATTTCCTCTCCAATTTTTTCAGCGCTCTCATGAATAAACTTGATGCAGGCAGCATTTTGATCCACAGCAGTAACATCCTTAGATCCTCTGCTTATAAGTTCGTAGCTAATATTACCTGTACCAGAAAATAAGTCAAGACACTTCAGTTCATCAAAGTATAAGTCATTATTTAGAATGTTAAATAATGCTTCTTTAGCTCTATCGGTTGTAGGTCTTACAGGCATTGTATTAGGCGCCAAAAATCTTCTTCCTCTATGCTTACCGCTAATAATTCTAATCATAATGCTGGCCAAAGATTAAACACTCTTCTTAATTGGTCTCTGCTTAAATCGGCGGAAGCCAAAGGATAATTATTTGAATAGCTAGAAACATTACCTATATACCTTTTCAATAGCTCTAGACTTTCTTCAGTAAGGTTTAGCTCACCACTCACAAATAAATTTACTTCTGTAGCCAAGATTTGCTGGGCCTCAAAGGACTGAAGCATCCAATAAAGAAGTTCTTCCTTAGTTTTATAGTAATGCTGTTTATAAAATAACAGTTTTTCTCTTGAACCAATATACAGCTCAAAGTATGTTTCCTCAAGATGCAAGAAGCATTCTGTAGAATCTAGATTTTGAGAAAATTTGTCCCATAGATCTGCTTGATGAGTGATTTGAGCATCTGGAAAATTCTGCTCCAACCATTTAAGCACATTAAAAGATAAAGAATAAATAAGCTGAGTATCCTTAGAAAGCAGTTCTTGACTGTAAATAATATCCGTTGAATGTACTTGGGTGCTAAGCTCAAGAATAGCTTTTCTTTCCTCTTCTTTAAATAATAGAGAAGGGTAGAAGCAGAAGTTAGGGAAGGATAATACCCAAAGACAATCTAGATCTCTATGACCTAAAAGTGATTTAGAATTTAAGCAATGCTGTAGATTAGTGATGAGTTGAGATTCATCACTAGTCTTAGCCCAAGACCATTTATAAATAGCCTGAATACTATTTTGCTCTCCTTCAACAAGGCAGTTAAGGCCAAGAGGGTGCAATTGAAAAATAAGATGTTTAGCGTTTAATGCTTCTATAGACTTCTTTGGAGAAGAATCGAAGAATAGCTGAATATTATTTCCAGTTTCCACTAAGTGTAGGTTCTGTTAGTGAGCCTACAGAAAGACTACCTTCAGCATCAATGTATTGCTTATACTTTTTGAAAACATCAGCATAAATAACTTCATTAGTAGCTTTAGCTTCAAAAACAGGAATAATAATATTATTTCTGTTTAACCTCTTAGCATCAAGTTCAAAAGGAACGTTATCTGTATACGGTATATATTTCAAGCTTTGAGCATCAAAGTCTTCTGTAAAAATAGCTGATTTAGCGGATTGATATCCCAGTACTCTAGTTACGATGGTATCTTTCATCATATCCTGTTGGAATACTTCATTATAATATTGAAAACTAGAATCTTTTCTTTCAATAATTGTAATTCTGCCGGTATCTACAAAGTTTACCAGCATATCCATGTCTTTGGCAAAATATAAGAACTCACCTTTGAATGCTTTTTGAGCATCACGAATTTCTTCTAACTTAGTTTTTATGGCACTAGTTCTTTTAGTTTTAATCTCTTCAAACCTTATTGGTTCTTGAATGATTTCATAAAGATTGTACGATAAAAGTACTACTACTATTAAAAGTACAGAGCGAATAATTAATTGGACCTTTGAACTCATAGTGTTGCGAACCTATTTAAATTACAATTCGCACAAATCTACAATTTTTTTTTATTGAGAAAATTGTTTTAAGGTCTTAATAGAAGCTAATTTTGAGCTATGAATATGAATCAAAAACAGAGTCTCTATAAATCTCTATTAAAGGCATTTGGAAAAGAAGCTAGTCCCGATCAAGATAAAGCCTTAAAGGCCTTGTCTAAATTTTGCCTTAGTCTTGAGACTCATGAGGTATTTATGTTAAAAGGTTATGCCGGGACCGGAAAAACCAGCTTGCTCATCTCTTTAGTTAATAGTCTTTCTGCCTTCAAAAGAAAATCGGTACTATTGGCTCCTACAGGAAGGGCGGCCAAAGTAATGTCACTTTATTCCAGAAGAGCGGCATTTACAATTCATAAATACATTTATCATCCTAAAAGGGATAAAAGTGGCAGAACTAGTTTCACACTAAAACAGAATAAAGCGGTTAGCACCATTTATTTTGTAGATGAAGCTTCTATGATTCAAGATCAGGGGAATGACGGCATTAGCCAAAACTTGCTAAGTGATCTTATTAAATTTGTGAATGCAGGGATAAATTGCAAGCTCATATTAATTGGAGATATTGCTCAATTGCCCCCAGTGGGTGCAGATAGCAGTCCTGCTTTGCAAGCTGATCACTTATTTTTTAATTATAAATCTGAAGTACAAGAAGTATTACTAAAGCAGATCATGAGACAGGCAGTTGATTCTACCATACTCGTAAATGCTACAGAAATCAGAAACATTCAGGAAAGTGGTACTTATTCCTGGCCTAAATTTAAACTTGGACCAGACTTTATTCGATTAGAAGAATCATTAGATGTTGAAGGTGCCCTTCAAGACGCTTTTAGTACTCATTCTAGGGATGAAGTAGCCATTTTAGTAAGATCCAATAAAAGAGCGAACTTATATAATCAGCAAATTAGATCTAGAATACTTTGGCAAGAGAATGAACTCAGTGTAGGAGATCATTTAATGGTTGTGAAGAACAATTATCACTGGCTTAGTGATTCCAAGAAAACGGCTTTTATTGCTAATGGTGATGTTGTAGAACTATTAAGAATTTATGATTATCATAATTTATATGGGAAGAGGTTTGCTCAAGTACAAGTAAAATTGATTGATTACTCAGATGAAGCTCCATTTGAATGCTATATAATGTTAGATACTTTAAATTTAGAAGCCGCAAGTATTAGTTGGGAAGAGTCTCAAAAGTTTTATCAAACCGTCTTGGAAGATTATGCTGAAATTCCACAGAAATATAAAAGGCACCAAAAAGTACAAGAGAATCCATTTTTTAATGCTCTTCAAATAAAGTTCTCTTATGCAATTACTTGCCATAAAGCTCAAGGTGGGCAATGGGAAGAAGTGTTTATTGAGAAACCTTGGCTGCCAACAGGAGAGTATGACTTAGAAAGTCTAAGGTGGTTATACACTGCTATTACCAGAGCAAAATCAAAAATCTATTTATTAGGTTTTGAAGATACCTACTTTAAATAGTAGTGCAGAGTTCCCTATTTTTGAACCCAATCCAAAGAATTAAAGTTTGAAGAAATTATTAGCCAAAATATTTTTAGCCATTAGTGGGTGGAATATTTACATTGATATTACTCAAGAAGTAAAGCGTTCTGTAATGATAGCAGCTCCACACACTTCTAATTGGGATTTTCCATTTGCAATAGCAGCATTTTGGAAGATGGATATGAAAGTGAAGTATTTTATTAAGGATATGTATACTAAAGGGCCGTGGGCATTTTTCTTTAAATGGACGGGAGCCATTGGCGTAGATAAAAAGAAAGCAAGGAATGGACTTACTGAATTTGCTATTGAATTAATGAATAAGGAAAAGGACTTAATCATTTTAGTGCCTGCAGAAGGTACCAGAAAAAGAGTAGAAAAGTGGAGGACGGGTTTCTATAGAATTGCTATTGAAACAAATGTTCCTATTAGCTTAGCCTACTTAGATTATGAGAAAAAAGAAGGAGGAGTTTTGAAGACTTTCAAGCCTTCCGGAATCTTTGAAGATGATATGGAAACTATCCAGATTGCTTATAAAGGAATAAAAGCCAAGTTTCCTGAGCAATTTAACTCTAAAATTTATTAGTAGAGCTTACTAATCCTAAGCTTAACTTTGCGAATTGAATATTAATTACTTTTCCTATTGGCGGCTTTTTCTGCCCTTCTTTCATATCAAGTGACTAGGAAGCTTGGAAGAAGTGTAAGAATGTTTTCAGTAAGCATGTCGGGTATTGCGCTTTGGAGCTTTGTTTATGGAATGGAATTAATTTCTACAACTTAGCAAGAAATGCTATTCTGTGTTAATATAGAATACGTTGGAATTGTTCTTTTACCTGCAGCATGGATTAGCTTTGTCCTACATTTTATTGGAAGAGAAAACTTCATCAGAGCTAGATATCTGCTCTTAATCATGAGCATCCCAATCATCACGCTCTTACTAGTTTGGACAAATGGCGAAATATCCACTCTTGAGTTAGAGACTTTTTTTTCAGAGGTAAGTCAACAAATTAATAAAACCTATAGACTAGTTGAAGATCTCCTATATTGGCCTAAAGCGCAGATTGATGGTGTCGGATTAAATAGGAAGGAGATAGATTTTCTGGAAGTTTTTGAGGATGTGAATGATCTTTTCTCTTCTGGACTTAAAGCCAAGAACTTAGTTCTTAATAAAGATATTCCATCTAGTCTTAGCTTATACGCTGATGAGGATATGATTAAATTCATATTGAGAAATTTGGTTTCAAATGCTATTAAATTTAGTCATGCAAATGGGGCTTCAATGGATATGAGCGCCTATGAAAAAAAGGCAATGGTTAAAATTCATTGTAAGGATCATGGTATAGGTATGACCCAGAAGGTTCAGAAAGAACTGTTCAGCACTAAAACAAGGAGTAAGTTAGGTACTGAAGGAGCATTAGGAACAGGCTTAGGGCTTTCTCTAGTGAAGGAATTTGTAGAAAGACATCAAGGAACAATATATGTTGATAGTACGCTAGGTGAAGGCAGTGATATTTGTATTAGCCTTCCATTATATCATCCTTAGAAACTCATTGGGGGCCAAGCCACACCATTCACATAGTTATTTATTACATCTAGGTCAGCGGCAAAATCTGAACCATCAAATCCGTTTAAATCCTTATAGTCTATTAAGTGAGTATAAGCCCTTTGCATCTTAGACGCTATTGGGTAATAACTCCAATGCCACTTTTCTTCTTTATAGCCTTTATCGCGATAAGCGTCAAAAAGAGTGTAGGGTTGATAAAAACCAAAGTCTGATGCATTGGCCTGAAGCCATTTATAAACCTCTAAACCGCTTCCACTTTCAAAATATTCATTTTCTAAATTGTTGAGATCAAAATCAGTTCCCCAATGATGTCTTGAGGTTCCTGGCATGCTGCTGTATTGCAATATCCTCTCGGCTCTGTCATTTTCGCTACCTCCAAAAGAGTTCCACTTTCTATTCCAAATTCCAGCTTGATAATTTTTATTTCTAGTTGCTGAGATGATAATAAGTTGAATACCATCCTTTTCTGCAGCTTTATACATTCTCTTAAAAGACGAATAAACTTCATCTCTTAGGTAAGCATTAGATTTAGTGGTGTATTTACTCTTGATTTTAGAGAAAGCCTTAGACTTGGCAGGATTAATATCTCCAATGAGTTCAGCTCTTGAATACTGTCCTGGTGCTAAAGGGATTGAAAGCTTAAATGAGCTTAAAAAAAAGAGGGTGGTTAAAAGAAATAATAGCTTTCTCATGGGCTAAAAATAAAAAAAGCTACCCATATGAGTAGCTTTTTTCTAATATCAATTATTAATTAAGCTAATCTAGCTTGAAGTTCAATAGCTAAGCTATCCAAGAATTCTTCAGTAGTCAGATAGTGCTCAGCAGTCAGGTCTTTTCCATGAATTAAAAGAGCTAAATCTTTTGTCATTTTTCCAGACTCTACCACATCAATACAAACTTTTTCTAGAGTAGAAGCAAAGTTTATAAGGGCTTCATTATGATCTAATTTACCTCTAAATGCTAATCCTCTTGTCCACGCAAAGATAGAAGCTATAGGGTTAGTTGAAGTTTTCTTTCCCTGTTGGTGTTGTCTATAGTGTCTTGTTACAGTACCATGAGCTGCTTCAGCTTCCATAGTCTTTCCATCAGGAGTAACTAAAGTAGAAGTCATTAGACCTAATGATCCAAATCCTTGAGCTACAGTATCAGATTGAACGTCACCATCATAATTTTTACAAGCCCAAACAAAACCACCATTCCATTTTAAAGCTGCAGCAACCATATCATCAATTAATCTGTGCTCATAAGTTATGCCAGCAGCCTCAAATTGATTTTTATAGTGTTGGTCGTAAACTTCTTGGAAAATATCCTTGAATCTACCATCATAAGCCTTTAGGATAGTATTTTTAGTAGATAAATATAAAGGCCAGTTTTTGCTTAAAGCTTGATTCATACAGCTATGTGCAAAACCGTAAATTGACTCATCAGTATTATACATACTCATGGCTACACCATCACCTTGGAAATTATAAACTTCAAAAACAGTTTCTTCTTGTCCATCTTCAGGCTTAAAGGTCATTGTAAGTTTACCTTTACCCTTAATCACAGTGTCTGTTGCTTTATATTGATCACCAAAAGCATGACGACCAATACAAATTGGCTGTGTCCAACTAGGAACTAGTCTTGGCACATTTTTAATCATAATTGGCTCTCTAAAGACAGTTCCACCAACAATGTTTCTGATCGTTCCATTAGGAGATCTCCACATCTTTTTAAGCTTAAACTCTACCACTCTGTCTTCATCAGGTGTAATAGTAGCGCACTTTATTCCAACATTAAACTTCTTAATAGCTTCTGCAGCATCAATAGTTATTTGATCATTGGTTTCATCTCTTTTCTCAACACTTAAGTCATAATACTTAATGTCTAGATCTAAATAAGGTAAGATTAATTTGTCCTTAATAAAGGTCCAAATGATTCTAGTCATTTCATCTCCATCCAATTCCACAATAGGATTGGCAACTTTGATTTTCTGCATAATGTTTTATTATATATTCAAGGAAGGCTGTAAAAGTAAGAAATTTGAACGCTTACTATTCAAGATCTAGGTCAAGAGTTCTTTTTAAATCCTTTAAACTGGGATTTTTCTCTGCCATATACTCAAACTTTTCCTCAGGACTATAAGGTACAGCGGTTCTTTTAGAAGGATTGATAAAGCATTCTATCCTCAAAGAGTAATTATTTAACTTTTCTCTTAGAAATCTTTGAGCATCAGGGATTAGCTTGCTTACTAATTCTGCTTGAATGTCCGTTTCTAATTGAATTTGAACTTTAAAATTATCTAAAAGTTTAAATTCTTTATTCATCACAGCAGCCTGATATTGCTTGCCGAAATCATCTAAATTGGAATCTAAATGCTCTTTCCAGAACTTGGTATACTGCTCCAAAGTAAAGGGAGTTTTTGGCATATTCTCTAATGCCGCCAATTCATCAATTTCCTCACCTGCTTCTTTATTCTCTATAATTTCTAGTCCCTTGCTGATAGAAATACTAGATCTTCTATTTCTTGCTCGTTTAGCAATTGCTCCTTCATTAGCAGTGGCTTTGGCTTGCTCTTCTGGGGCAACTTTGCTTTCTGTAGGGCTTGGGTAATTTTCTGAAGCTTCTTGGATTGGCACTTGGCTTATCACCTCAGAACTTATGTGCTCAGTTTTGTTCTCTTTAACTATTGCTCTTTCCTTAGTATCAGGTACTTGTGAGACTTCTTCCTTAATTGTGGTTTTTTTTTCAATCGGCTTTACAGCGATTTTACTCTGAGGGGTAATAGGAGAGGGTGCACTTATGTGCTTGGGTTCAGACTTTTTTTTTTCTTGGCCCAATTGGCTAAGTTCCATTAAGCAAATCTCAACGAGTAGTCGAGGATTGTTTGCCATCTTATAGGAAGTATCCACTTTACTCAATAAGCTCAATGCTTCAAATATCCAATTGACTGGAAATGCAGCAGATTGATTTTTATAGTTTTCCTTAGAATCTTCATTAATCTCCAAAAGATTAAGGGTCTTAGCATCCTTACTGACCAAAAGATCTCTGAAGTGAGATGCCAATCCATTGATGAATAAATGACCATCAAATCCTAGTTTAAGGATATCATTGAATAGACTTAATAGTCCTGCATGATCCTGATTAGCTATTAGCTCACAAGTTTTAAAGTAATAATCATAATCCAAAATCCTCAGATTGTCAATCACCGCTTTATAAGTTAGCTCTTTACCGCTAAAGGAAGCAATACGATCAAATATTGAAAGGGCATCTCTTAATGCTCCGTCTGCCTTTTCAGCGATAATATGCAGCGCTCTTGATTCAGCAGTAATTCCTTCTTGCTGGGCCACACCCTTTAAGTGCTTAGCGATGTCTTCTACACCAATTCTTCTAAAATCATAGATTTGGCATCGACTTAGAATAGTAGGGATTATTTTATGCTTCTCTGTTGTCGCTAAAATGAATATTGCATGCTTTGGGGGCTCTTCTAAGGTTTTTAGAAAAGCGTTAAAGGCATTCTGAGAGAGCATATGTACCTCATCAATGATGTAAATTTTATAGCGTCCCTTTTGTGGAGCAAACCTTACTTGATCAATAAGGTTTCTGATGTCGTCAACAGAATTGTTAGATGCCGCATCTAATTCAAAAATGTTTAATGAAAAATCATCTTCAGACAATCCTTCTTCTTCGTTGATTCTCTTGGCAAGAATCCGAGCACATGTAGTCTTGCCAACACCTCTAGGTCCAGTAAACAGGAGAGCTTGCGCTAAGTGATCACTTTCGATAGCCTTTTCAAGCGTGGAAGTAACATGGGCTTGACCAACAACTTCTTCAAAAGTTTTAGGTCTGTATTTTCTTGCTGAAACAACGAAATTTTCCATTAGAGCAAATATAAAAATATGTCATGGGTGGATCTTTATTTGAACGTCCTTTTATGAACAAATTTAGAGATCCGCTGATATTCAATGGATTTTTGTCATTTTTACAGCATTATAAAGTCCTAAAGCTTTGAATCTCAAAAGAATTATTTACTTTTGCCGTCCCTTATAAATAAGGGGACTTTTTAATAAATAATAAATAATTCATTACAGATGAACAATTACGAATCCGTTTTCATCATGAATCCCGTCTTATCTGCAGAGCAGGTAAGGGAAACGGTTGACAAGTTCTTAGACTTAATCAAAGCTAAGGGTGGAAAAATTGTGACTGAAGAAGATTGGGGCTTACGTAAGTTAGCTTACCCTATTCAGCACAAAAAAAGTGGTTTTTACTTTTTAATTGAGTTCCAAGTGGCTGGAGAATTTATCGCTCCACTAGAAGTTGAAATGAAGCGTGACGAGCGCCTAATGAGATTTTTAACCATGAAGATGGACAAGCACCATGTAGAATTTGCAGGTGCAAGAAGAAAGAAAATGCAAACCACTAAAACTAAGTAAGATATGAGTCAATTAGAAACAGGTTCTAATCAATCAGAGATTAGATATTTACAGCCATTAAGTATTGATACTGGTAACCGTGAAAAATATTGTCGTTTCACTCGTTACGGAATCAAATATGTAGACTATAAGGATACTACTTTCCTTACAGGTTTTGTAAATGAGCAAGGAAAGATCCTTCCTCGTAGACTTACCGGAACTTCTTTGAAGTACCAGCGTAAAGTTTCAACAGCAGTTAAAAGAGCACGTCACTTGGCATTAATGCCTTACGTAGCAGATAACCTTAAATAATCCAAGAGCAATGGAATTGATTTTAAAACAAGACGTTGATCACCTTGGCTACAAGGACGATTTAGTAACGGTTAAGAACGGTTACGGACGTAATTACTTAATACCTCACGGAATGGCTACTTTGGCTACTCCAGGAGCTAAGAAAATGCTTGCTGAAGATATTAAGCAGCGTATGCATAAAGAAGCTAAAGCTATTGAAGAAGCAAATAAAATTGCTGAAGCATTAAGAGGCGATACAATAAAAATCACCGCTAAGACTGGTGGTGGAAATAAATTATTCGGATCTATCTCTAACGCTAATTTAGCTGAGGAATTAACTAAAGCGGGTCACCATATTGACCGTAAGTTTATTCAGATTCAAGGTGGTACTATTAGAGCTACAGGACCTTATACTGCTAACATTCGTCTTCACCGTGAAGTGAATATCGAATTAGCTTTTGAAGTTATAGCTGAGAAGTAATATCTTTTTAGAAATAAACAAGACCCCGCTTGATTTATCATAGCGGGGTTTTTTTAATTTTAGCCTCTTCTTAAACTAAGGACTTGAAAATAAGATTACATTCATTCATTCTTATTCTTTTCATTGCACTCTCCTGTATTGAAAAGCAAAAGCCTTTGCCAAAATCGGACAAACTGAATCTTAAGCTAAGCGATATTCAACGCGATGAAATAGTTTTTACAGAAAAGGTCTTTGTTCCTATGTATTCTTCAGATTTAGAGAATACAAGCTTATCAGAATCTTATCTTTTTACTACTCAATTAAGTATCGAGAATACTGACAATAAGAATCCCATCTTTATTGATAACATTTCTTACTATAACTCTGCTGGACAGAAAGTAGAAGAGTATTCTGACTCTAGTTTAGTTCTGAATCCTCTAGAGAAGAAGGAGATTTTAATTGCCTCTAATGAGTTAATGGCTAATCAAACTTCAAGCTTTATTGTAGAATGGCAAGCTATAGATAGTAACTCCAGGCCATTGATTCAAGGTGTTATGCTCGGAAAAGAAAAATCAACAGGATTGAGTTATATAAATAAGGGAAAGGTTATTATGCGTACTGATAATAAGGGGCGCATCATGCAACAAGATACTAGTATCACTTTGCCAAATACAGAAGACTAAGTTTAGAAGTTTGGTTTTAGGGTATGCTCCTTACAGAAATCATTCACAACTTCTACCGCTTCATCAGCTGTATCAACGAGCTTAAATAAATCTAAATCTTCTGGACTAATCGTTTTATACCTATCAAGTAAAGTAGTTTTTATCCAGTCAAGTAATCCTTTCCAAAACTCTTTCCCCACTAATACAATCGGGAATCGTGCAATTTTATCTGTTTGGATTAACGTCAAGGACTCAAATAATTCATCAAGAGTTCCAAAGCCACCTGGCATGACAATAAAAGCCTGAGAATATTTCATAAACATTACTTTTCTCACAAAGAAGTAATCAAAGTTGAGGTTCTTATCATTGTCAATATAATCGTTGAAGTGCTGTTCAAAAGGAAGATCTATATTCAATCCCACGGAAGTGGCATTTGCAGCTTGGGCGCCTCTATTTCCTGCTTCCATTATACCAGGGCCACCGCCAGTGATTATTCCAAAACCTGACTGTGTAATCTTTTCAGCGATTTCCTGTGCTAACTTATATTCAGGATCTTCAGAAGCTGTTCTTGCTGATCCAAAAATGGTAACACATGGGCCAATTCTACCCAATGTTTCATAGCCAGTTACGAACTCAGACATCACCTTGAATATTGCCCAGCTATCATTGGTTTTAATTTCATTCCAAGTTCTAGCCTTAAAAGCTGCTCTGATTCTGTCTTCGTTCTCTTTAGCCATAATTATCTTTCTAGTTCTGCTTTTAAATACTGCCCTGTAAAGCTTTCAGGATGCTTGATTAGCTTTTCAGGCGATCCTTCAAAAACTACAGTTCCTCCGGCATCTCCGCCATCAGGCCCCATATCAATGATATGATCTGCCAGTTTAATAACGTCCATATTATGCTCTATGATGAGAACACTATTTCCTCTATCAACAAGCTTTTGAATCACATCCATCAATACCTTTACATCTTCAAAATGTAAACCTGTTGTAGGCTCATCCAAGATATATAAAGTTTGACCTGTATCTCTTTTACTGAGCTCTGTTGCTAATTTCACTCTTTGCGCCTCACCACCAGAAAGTGTCGTGGATTGCTGACCTAAAGTTATATAGCCTAATCCAACTTCTTTAAGGGTTTTTAGCTTGATGAATATCTTAGGAATGCTCTCAAAAAAGTCTACGGCACTATTAACACTCATCTCTAGAACGTCAGAAATGGACTTTCCTTTATATCTAAGCTCTAAAGTTTCTCTATTAAATCGTTTTCCTTGGCAGGTCTCACAATGAACGTAAACGTCTGGAAGGAAATTCATTTCGATTACTCGGATACCAGCACCTTCACAAGTCTCGCATCTTCCTCCCTTGACATTAAAAGAGAACCTTCCGGGTTTATATCCTCTAATCTTGGCCTCTGGTAACTTTGCAAATAGATCTCTAATATCACTCAATACACCTGTATAGGTTGCTGGATTTGATCTTGGAGTTCTTCCAATGGGTGATTGGTCAATATCTATCACCTTGTCTATATTCTTTAAGCCTGATATGCTACTGTATGGCATGGGTTGCTTCACTGCCTTAAAAAAGAACTTATTTAAAATAGGGTAAAGTGTTTCATTGATAAGGGTGGATTTTCCACTTCCTGATACACCTGTTACTACTACTAATTGACCCAATGGAATTTTAATTGAAACATCTTTTAGATTGTTTCCTGTAGCTCCTTTGAGTATGATGCTTTTGGAATTGCCTTTTCTCCTTTCCGCTGGAATCGCGATTTCCTTCTGACCGTTTAAGTACTGAGCCGTTAAGCTATCGCTAGAAAGGATATCTTTTAGAGTACCTTTGGCTATTACATCACCACCTCTTCTTCCGGCATAAGGTCCAATATCAAAAATATAATCTGCTTGCTCAATCATATCTCTATCATGTTCTACAACAATAACAGAGTTTCCTACATCCCTAAGATCCATTAAGGATTTGATCAGTTTGTGATTGTCTCTTTGGTGAAGACCGATACTTGGCTCATCTAAAATATAAAGCACATTCACTAATTGAGAACCAATTTGAGTGGCTAGGCGAATTCTTTGTGCTTCACCACCAGAAAGACTCTTAGCAGGTCTGTTTAGGCTGAGATATCCTAATCCAACATTCAATAGAAAGCCAGTCCTAACCTGTAATTCTTTAATTATTTCTGTTCCTATTATTCTTTGATTTTCATCAAGAGTTGGAATGATATTCTCAAACCATGTGTTTAAAGACTGAATGCTCATCCTTGATAAATCAGAGATGGATGAATCATTGATCTTGAAATGACGACTTTCAATTTTCAAACGATCTGCATTACATGACTTACAAACAGCTTTCTGCATAAAGCCGTCAGCCCAGCGCTTGATACTCTTGCTTTTAGATTCTACACTTTGAGTTTGGATGAAATTAATAATTCCCTCAAAGCTAATATTGTATTTCCGTGTAATTCCCAGGTTCTTATTCTCAACTTCAAAAGCCTCTTCTGCACCATGCATGATCACTTCCATTCCAGCCTTTGGAATATCTTTAAGTGGAGTGTCTAGTTTAAAGTCATAGCGATCTCCTATAATTTCAAGCTGATTGAAAATCCAAGTTCTCTTGAACTCACCTAGAGGTGCAATACCACCTTTCTTTATACTCAGGCGATCATCTGGGATGATCTTTTCTATGTCTATTTCAGATACTTCTCCAAGGCCATTGCACTTGGGGCAGGCTCCTTTTGGCGAATTAAAAGAGAAGGTGTTAGGTTCCGGTTCTGGATAAGAAATACCTGAAGTAGGGCACATCAGATGCTTGCTAAAGAATCTCAATTTGTCCATTCCATATTCCATCACAGCTAAAACGCCTTGACCATGTTTTAAAGCTGTGGATAAAGACTCCTTCAGTCTCTTTTCATCTAAGTCATTATCCAACTGAAGTCTATCAATAACAACTTCAATATCGTGGTTTTTGTAGCGGTCCAATCGCATCCCTCTTTGGATGTCCATGAGCTCACCATCTACTCTTACTTTTACAAATCCTTGCTTGGCTATATGTTCAAACAATTCTCTATAATGCCCCTTTCGGGATCGTACAAGCGGAGCCAAAATAAGTAGCTTTTTGCCGCTAAAGTCTTTTAATATAAGGTCGCGAATCTTTTCTTCTGTATAGCTCAACATTTTCTCTCCAGTGTTATAACTGTAAGCTGTTGAGGCTCTTGCAAAGAGAAGTCTAAGAAAATCATAGATCTCTGTTACAGTACCAACTGTTGATCTAGGATTTTTATTCGTAGTTTTTTGTTCAATAGAAATAACAGGACTTAAACCGTTGATCTTATCAACATCTGGTCTTTCCATATTTCCTAAAAATTGCCTTGCATAGGCAGAAAACGTCTCGATGTATCTTCTTTGGCCTTCTGCATAGATTGTATCAAATGCTAAAGAGGATTTACCACTACCACTTAGTCCTGTAATGACTACCAATTGGTTTCTTGGAATTTTTACATCTATATTTTTAAGATTGTGAACTCGAGCTCCTAAGACTTCAATATACTCTTGTTCCTGCAATAGGTCTTCTGACATTAATCTTCCTCTATTTTAGTGCTGTCAATCTGATTAGTATCCATAGGCTCTACCCATTCGGTTTCTGGAATTAATAGACTATCGTTAGGGTGAAAAACAGACTCTTCATTCAGCTCATAATGCCCTTTTTTAGGAATATCAATTATATAGGTCTTTCCATCAGAAACTTTCAAGAATTCTTGTCTTAACCATGGGTTATGGTATTTCAAAATTCTATAATTGATTCCTTTTTCATGAGCCCAATCACCAAAGTTGGTAATGCTTGAGTCTACCGCAACCTCATAGGTAGGAATAGGAGCGTACAAATCTTTCTTTCTTAGGTGAAAACCATATTTATCCGGGCTTCCCATTATTTCTTTCACTGCCATTATTCTGAATACATAGCGGGCTGTCTCTTCATTTAGGGTCAGCTCATAATATGATTTAGCCTTTTGTCTTTCTAATTGCTTCTTGACTCCGTTGATACCCATATTATAACTTGCTGCAGCTAGTGTCCAAGTGCCCAATTCTGCTTTAGCTTCTTTTAAGTATTCACAAGCAACTTGAGTAGCTTTTTCTAAATGGTATCTTTCGTCCACCTCATTATTAACCTCTAGACCATATTGATTAGCCGTTGGTTTCATGATTTGCCAGAAGCCTACTGCTCCTGCTGGAGAAACAACATTTCTCATTCCACTTTCTACTAAGGCTAGATATTTAAAATCATCTGGAATACCATTTTTCTCTAAAATCGGCTCAATTATAGGAAAGTATCTGGCCGCCCTCTTGAACATTAAAAGAGTATTACTCTGCCAATAAGTATTGACTAATAATTCTCTGTCAAAACGCTCATAGATCTCTGGATCTAAAAGAGGAGCTTTTTCGTCTCCAATCGAAATATTTTCTGGAATCTTAATAGCATAAATCGCATAATCTTCTTGAAACATTTGCTGATAGCTCTTATTATCTTTCTCTTCATAACTCAAGAAGGAAATAAAATGAAGACCTAATAATATCACGCTTAGCATGATTACAATTCTAGTAAACCTACTCATCATAATGTGAACTGGCTTTTTAATTTTTTAAGTGGCTCAGCAATACTATCTTTTTCACTCAGCTGAACGTCGGTAGTACCCCAATCAATATTGAGTTCAGGATCATTCCAAAGAACACTTCCTTCTGATTCTTTATTGTACAGATTAGTACACTTATAAGAGAAAATTGTTTCGTCTTTTAAGGTTAAAAAGCCATGAGCAAAGCCTGGAGGCACCCAAAACATTAATTTATTCTCTTCATTTAATTCTACAGCAAAGTGTTTGCCATAAGTAGGAGAGTTTGCTCTTATATCCAAGGCCACATCTAAAACGGCTCCTTTTATTACTCTAACTAATTTGCCTTGCGCAAAGGGTGGGTTTTGAAAATGTAAACCTCTTAATACACCAGCAGATGAAAAGCTTTGATTGTCTTGTACAAAATGATCATCAATGCCTAAACTGTGCATTAATTTTTCATTGTAGGACTCGTAGAAATAGCCTCTATGATCACCAAAGACCTTTGGTTCAATAAGCTTCAGTCCTTTTAGAGGTTCTTGAATTATTTTCATTCCGCAAAAGTACTGATTTTGAAGAGATTTAATTAGCTACCTCGCTCATAAACTTAATTCGAACTAGGCGAAGTTCTTCTTCTTCATAGTCTCCATCAAACTCATCTATTGCTTCTTGAATATCATCTGAATCTGACTCCATAAAGTAGTCGTAGATTTCTTCTATTTGATCTTCTTCTAAAATGCTCTCTAAGTAATAATTAATATTGAGCTTAGTGCCAGAATTTACAATATGTTCAACCTCAGTGATTAATTCATCCATTTTTAATCCTTTAGCACTCGCAATATCCTCCAATGGAAGCTTTCTGTCCGTAGATTGGATTACATATACTTTAAGGCCAGATTTATTTACAATAGATTTCACAACTAAGGAATCATCCTTGTCTATGTCATTATCCTCTACATATTTATTGATCAATTCAATAAATGGCTTTCCAAATTTCTGGGCTTTTCCTTCACCAACACCACTTATGTTTTTCAACTCATTAATAGAAGTTGGGTAGGAGAGGCACATATCATTTAAGGAGTTCTCCTGGAAAACCGCATAAGGCGGAACCCCTTTTTGTTTGGCAACCTTTCTGGTAAGGTCTTTTAGTATTTTAAAAAGAGCTTCATCAGCGCTTGAATTGCTTTTGGCACCTGCTGATATGCTGTCATTCTCTTCCTCTAACTCATCATAGTCATGATCTTTTGCAATGATAAATTCAGTAGGATTTTCCATGAAATTCCTTCCTGACTTGGTAATTTTTAAAACACCATAGGTTTCAATATCCTTTCTCAAAAGACCACCAACAATACATTGCCTAATCACACTCATCCAATGCTTTGGATGTTTCTCAACGCCTACACCATAATTTTTAAGTTGATCCACTTTATACTGTCTTAAAAGTGGAGTAGGTTTACCAATTAATATAGATTGAATAGATTCTGCTTTAAATCTTTCAGCAGAGTTTTTAATGGTTTCTAGAACTAAAGAGACATCATCTTTGGCATCAAACTTTTCTTTAGGAAAGCGAGTATTATCATCCATATCCGCTCCCTCGCCATTCACCTCGTCAAACTCTTCACCAAAATAATGTAGGATATACTTTCTTCTATTAATTGAAGTTTCAGCATAAGAAACAACTTCATTTAAAAGCTGCATACCAATTTCTTGCTCTGATACTGGTTTACCGTTTAAGAACTTCTCTAGTTTTTCTATATCCTTATAACTGTAAAAGGCAATACAAATTCCTTCTCCGCCATCACGCCCTGCTCTTCCAGTTTCCTGATAATAGCTTTCTAAACTTTTTGGCATATCATAATGAAGTACAAAGCGTACGTCTGGCTTGTCAATCCCCATTCCAAAGGCAATGGTAGCCACAATCACATCGGTTTCTTCCATCAAGAACATATCCTGATGTTTTGCTCTAGTATTAGCATCTAGGCCTGCATGATAGGGCAGGGCTTTTATTCCATTCACTTGTAGAGTTTGAGCTAATTCTTCAACTCTTTTCCTACTCAAGCAGTAAATAATACCGCTCTTATTCATGTGTTTTTTTATAAACTTGATGACTTCAGAATCTACATTCTTGCCTTTCAAGCGAATCTCATAGTATAAATTGGGTCTATTGAATGATGCTCTATAAACATCAGCCTTGTCCATTCCCAGATTCTTTTGAATATCTATTTGAACTTTTGGTGTTGCCGTAGCGGTTAATGCTATAACTGGCTTTCGCCCGATTTTCTCAATAATATGTCTTAAGTTTCTATACTCGGGCCTGAAGTCATGACCCCATTCTGATATACAGTGAGCCTCATCTATTGCAAAAAAGCTGATCCTTACTTCTTGAAAAAACTCAATGTTTTCTACTTTGGTTAAAGATTCTGGAGCTACATAGAGGAGTTTGGTAACTCCATTGCGCATATCCTCTTTAACCTGCTCGGTCTCTCTTTTAGTAAGAGAAGAGTTCAATACGTGGGCAACACCATGATCCTTTGAGAAACCACGTAGACTATCTACCTGGTTTTTCATTAATGCAATGAGCGGAGAAACTACTATGGCAGTTCCTTCTTGCATAATGGCTGGAAGTTGGTAACAAAGAGATTTTCCACCGCCAGTAGGCATAATAACAAAAGTGTCCTTTCCGTTAAGAACACTTTCAATAATGGCTTCCTGATTCCCCTTAAATTGATCAAACCCAAAGAACTTTTTCAGTTCTTTTTGTGAATTAGATAAATCTGTTTTCAATTCTAATAATATTGTTGATTACTCCAATATTCATAAAGATACATTTTTTTATAAATAGAAAATATTGTTCAGTGAAATTAAAGAGGTATTAAGTAAAAAGTTTACACCTTTGTAAAAAATAAATAATCCTCAGGCAATAGAAAATGGCCAAAGAATCAGTTAAAGAATTATCCTTCCTACAGCATTTAGAGATATTACGTTGGCATTTGGTGAGGTCCTTTATCGCTATCTTCATCATGGGAGGTCTTGCTTTCTTTGCTAAAAACATCTTGTTTGATGTTATCATATTTGGTCCAAAGGATCCGTCTTTTATTACTTACAGATACTTCTGCCAGATTACCTCCATGTTTACCAAGGGGATTTTTTGTTTGGAGAAAATGCCATTTGAGATATTGAATACTAAAATGGCAGGGCAATTCAGCACTCATATTTGGATTAGTATGATCGCTGGATTCATTTTGGCTTTCCCCTACATCCTTTGGGAAGTATGGAAATTTGTAGCACCTGGCCTTTATGATAAAGAGAGAAGATACTCTAGACAGGTATTAATTTTTGCTGGCTTCCTTTTTGCCATTGGAGTTGTATTTGGTTATTTCATAATAGTACCCTTATCTGTTCAGTTTTTGGGGAGCTATACTATTAGCTCTGAAATCACTAACTTTATAGACCTGAATAGCTATATCTCTACGGTAAGTACCGTGGTCCTATCAGCTGGCTTGCTTTTTGAACTTCCGATAATAGTGTACTTCCTTGCTCGATTAGGGCTAATCACTCCACAGCAAATGAAAACATATCGCAGACATGCAATTGTTTCAATACTAATTCTTTCTGCGATCATTACACCGCCAGACATAAGTAGTCAGGTATTGGTTACCTTGCCTATCTTAGTGCTGTATGAATTGAGTATAAAGATTTGTGCTAGAGTTGTAAAGCAGGAGGCTAAAAGAAAAAAAGAGGTAGCTAATCCTTAAACTTTGGCTTAATTTTGGCTTGAAGCCGATTTAAGTTTATTGCGCAAACAAGATCCTTTCTATGAGTAAATTAAAATTAAGAGCTGACAATATCGTTAAGAAGTACCGCCAAAGAACGGTCGTGAAAGGTGTTAGCTTTGAGGTAAGCCAAGGAGAAATAGTGGGTTTGTTAGGCCCAAATGGAGCGGGTAAAACCACTTCTTTTTATATGACGGTTGGCTTAATTAAGCCCAATGAAGGAAAGGTCTATTTAGATAGTGAGGATATCACTTCTTACCCTATGTATAAAAGAGCACAGATAGGAATTGGCTATTTGGCTCAAGAAGCGTCTGTATTTAGAAAACTAAGTGTTGAGGATAATATTAAGGGAATTCTTCAAATGACCAAGCTTAGTAAGAAGGAGCAAGATTTTAGAATGGAGGAACTCTTGGATGAATTTAGTCTGCAGCATATCAGAAAGAATAGAGGAGATTTACTTTCTGGGGGTGAAAGAAGAAGAACGGAAATTGCAAGAGCGCTTGCGGTAGACCCAAAGTTTATTCTTCTGGATGAGCCTTTTGCGGGTGTTGACCCTATTGCTGTTGAGGATATTCAGTCTATTGTGGCATCCCTAAAAGAGAAGAACATTGGAATTTTAATTACCGATCATAATGTACAAGAGACCTTGGCCATTACTGACAGAACCTATTTAATGTTTGAGGGTAGAATTCTAAAATCTGGATCTGCAGAGGAATTGGCCGAAGATGAGACGGTTAGAAAAGTATATTTAGGTAAGAACTTTGAACTTAGAAAAAAGAAGCCGACTAATTAAGAATGACTGGCTCTTAAAAGGCGGTCATTGATTGCCATTCCTAATCCTTCTTCAGGGAATTTCTCAACTATAATCATATCGATATCCATTTGATCTAGCTGGCGCATACTTGCAAAAAGCTTAGCCGCCGCTTCTTTTAAATCGCCGGAAGGCGACAAAACAAACTGCTGCTGTTCTGGAATACCACTCCATAAATCTTTGAAACTAATAGTGCCAATTCTATCGGCATTAGCTGAAGGAAAATTATCTAATGAATCCTTGAAAATAAGTTTCTTTTTAGGCGCATAGTGAGCCAAGAGCATACCCGGAGCTTTAGGGTTGGAGCTTGATGTTTCTACCGAATCAATTTTTTGCCCAGCAGCATTTTCTATCTCCTCTTTACTCATTCCACCTAATCTTAAAATCTTGAGAGAATCAGAACTCAAGTCAAGAATGGTGGACTCTAAACCTACCTGACAATCTCCGCCGTCTAGAATATAGGTCAATTCATTCCCTAGCTGATCTTGCACATGCTGGGCTGAGGTTGGACTGATGTACCCAAAAGGATTGGCCGATGGTGCGGCAATGGGGCCCTTGAAGGCTTTTAATAAGTCTTGCGCCATTGGATGTGAAGGAATTCTAATTCCAACGGTATTGTGACCTGAAGTAACAAGGTCTGGGATAATTTCCTGCTTCTTTAAGATGTAGGTAATTGGTCCTGGCGAAAGCTTTTCTGCTAATTTATAGAAGAGTTCTGGAACTTCCTTGGCATAGTCATCTATCTGATTCAAATTGGAGAGATGAATGATTAAAGGATCAAAACTGGGTCTTTTCTTTGCCTCAAATATTTGAGCAACTGCAAGGGGATTTAGTGCATCAGCTGCTAGACCATAGACGGTTTCTGTTGGCATGCCAACCAGCTGGCCATCTTTCAGTAGCTCCAATGCTTTGCTAATATCTCTTCCTATTTCCGCCATAAATATCTTGACAAAGGTAATTTAAGAATAGGATTATCTCTAAGCTTTTTGAGTTTAGTCTAATAAATAGGATCTCAAATTTAGGATTGAATATATTTGTGGCTTAATCTTCAACATGAACCTGAATCCGACAAGCAAGAAAATTCTTTGGATATCCCTAATTCTTTTATTAGTGGTATTATTTGGATGGCAGAACCTTATTGAATTACGCGCCGAAGAGCCCCGTAGAGCAATTGTGAGTTTAGAGATGATGATTAATGGTGATTATGTTATTCCAAGGATCAATGGATGGTCTTATTATAATAAGCCTCCGCTCTTTAATTGGATCATGATTGGGTTCTTTTATTTGTTTGGCAGCTTTGAGGAGTGGGTGGTAAGGCTGCCCTCTCTACTAAGTATTATTTCTTTAGGTGTTCTTCACTATTTTTTCAGCAAAAAGTATTTCTCAAAGCAAGTAGCACTTTTTTCGTCCTTTGCCTATGTTACTGCCGCTGAAGTTCTATGGTACGGCTCTATTAATTCTGCAGAAATTGACCCCCTATATTCGCTAGTGGTTTATGGGCAATTGATTGCGATCTTTCATTTCTATCAACAAAAGAAGTTCTGGAACCTTTACTTAGTATCCTACCTATTGGTATTTATTGGTTTTATGCTCAAAGGAATTCCATCCTTGGCATTTCAAGCTTTGACTATTTTAGGAATGGCGGCTTATTATAAAGATTGGCGACTGCTCTTTAAACCGGCTCATTTTGCAGGGATAATTCTATTGTTTGGCTTGGGCTTCTCTTATTTCTACGCTTATAGCCTTCAGGATGATTGGATCGGCTTTTTGGTAAGACAGTATAAAGAAGCTGCTCAAAGAACGGGTTTGGAAACTGATTTTAAGGATACCTTAAGTCAATCTTTAGCCTTTCCTTTTCAGATGTTGAAATTGCTTTTGCCATGGTCGCTCTTAGTTTTGATATTCTTTCAAAGGGGTAGTTTAAAGAAAATAGGAAAGAACCCTTTTATTGTTTTTGCTTGGATTTTTATCATCAGTAATATTTGGATTTACTGGATCTCTGGTGATTTTAAGCCACGATATTATTATATGTTTTTCCCATTCTTATTGACTCTTATCTTTTATGCCTGGGAACAGTTATCGGACTCTAGCATTCCATTGAAAAATATCAGCCTAGGAATTATGGGTGTGGTAATGAGCTTAGTTGCCTTGCTTTTATTTGCGCTCCCATTTTTTGATGGTTTAGAGCTGATACCTAATTTAGTTTGGCGCTCTAGCATCTTGGGTGTTTTAGCAACTGCATCTGTTTATGCGTATTGGAAATGGGATTCTAAATTCGCATCTATTGTCCTTTTTATGGCCATTAGCAGACTGGCTCTGAACTTATTATACTTACCATCTTGGAATAATGATCCTAATCTTACCTATTATAGAGAAGCAGTTTCTGAGGTATTGAAGATCACGGGTGATGAGCCGGTATATCTATCTGGATCGCCATATGTTTTCTCTAGCGATGCATCTTTAGGGCCGCTGAAATTTGGAGAAGTTGTTTTGGAAACGGCTCCAATTATCAATTATAATATTCCCTATTACCTTACTCGATCCAACGGTCATATCATGCAGTTTACTGAAACTTTAATTCCTGGGAATTACTATTTGTTGGACAAGAATTTAGTAGATACTACGGAGTATGAGATCTTATATTATGTAGAGGATTGGTGGAAGAAAAAGGAATATGCCCTCATTAAGCCGTGATTGACTTCTAATTAAAATTTGATTAAGTCTTAATCTTCAGCATTACTTCCTCTCCCAAACTCTTTGGATTTAAGATAAAGTAAGAGCCGATTAAAGAATTAGCAGCTAGACATATATAGAAGAGAAGCCCGATTGCTAGTGATAATTCCATATTTAAACCTAGGTAATTGGCGCCAAAGACAAAGGCCATTTCTCTTGCTCCAACCAAGGGAAGCACAAAGGCAAAGGAGGCTAGCATAAATACAAAAATATAATCTACTATTCCTTGATCTATATTCAATGCTAAAATCACAAAATAGGTTGTAGAAGCCTGTAAGGCCTGAACTATAATACTTAAAGCCTGAGTGCTGATCCAGGCAGACATATAGGCTTTAAAGAAAAAGTGAGTCACTATTCTGTGACTTATATAAGCTAGAGGAACTAAAATGATGAAGTAGTTCTTATACTCAATTTCAAAATCGGACCAATAGAAGAAGATCGCAGTAATGAAGACCAAGCCCACTAAACCACTTGCGCGATCTAAAAGTGCCGCCCAAACTAACTTCTTAAGCGGAATATCAGATCTCTTTTTAATCCAATAAGCCTTATAACCCTCGCCACCCACCAAAGGGATGAACAGATTATAAAACATACCTAAAAAACTAAGCTTTAGGTTTTGACTTTCTTTGAGGTGAAGGTCTTGAGATTTATACAGTTGATTGATTCTAAAGGCAGCAAAAACCTTAGAGCTTAAGAAGCTAAGGAATGCAAGAATGATATACCAAGGACTTGCGTTCTGAAGGTAAGACCATGCAGTAGGTAAATCCACCTTATTGATGATAATGTATAATGCTCCTAAACTAAGGGCGATTCTAATAAAAAGCTTGACTGCCTTTTTGTTCAATGGTTCTTCTTTAGCTCAAAGGTACAAATAGAATTGAGCATTCAAATTTTAATTTTTCACTTCAATTTCTGAAATCTTCTCTCTAGTTTATAGCAATTTAGCTTGCGCCACCCTTATTAAATTTTACCTTTGCCCGCCTTTAAAAACGCCCAAATTAATATGAAAGCACTCTTCCATAACTTCACTAGCAATCCTAAGAATGATATCCTTTCAGGACTTACAGTAGCATTAGCATTAGTGCCAGAAGCGGTTGCCTTTGCATTTGTTGCAGGTATTGATCCAATGGTTGGACTTTATGGTGCCTTTATTATGGGCTTAATCACTTCTTTATTTGGTGGAAGACCAGGAATGATTTCTGGGGCCACTGGTGCTATGGCTGTGGTGATGGTCCATCTAATCATGAAGGGAAATGAAGTAGGAGCGAGCATGGCTCAACCCATTGACTATTTGGGATTATACTGGTTGTTTTTATGTCTACTTCTGGTGGGCCTAATCCAGATTGGCGCCGGTGTTTTTAAATTAGGAAAGTTTGTAAGACTAATTCCACATCCTGTAATGATGGGCTTTGTAAACGGTTTAGCCATTGTAATTTTCCTTTCGCAATTAGGCATGTTCAAGACCTTTGCAAGCGGAGAAGCACAATGGATGAGCGGAACAGATTTATACATAATGCTTGCCTTAGTTGGATTAACCATGTTCATTATGTGGGGTCTTCCTAAATTGACCAAGAAAGTTCCGGCTGCCCTTACTGCCATTGTTGTAGTAGCATCAATCACCATTTTTGGCGGGCTAGATGTTAGCACCGTTGGAAGCTTTATTAGAGAGGGTGGAGGAACTGGACTTCAGGGCGCTTTACCAAGCTTTCAGTTTCAGATATTTGACTTTATTGGTTCTTTAGAAGGGCATTGGTCTTTATTTATTTCTACTGCCGTGATACTTGCAGCTGTGGGATTGATCGAATCATTGATGACCCTGAATTTGATTGATGAGATGACAGAATCGCGCGGAAGCGGGAATAGAGAGTGTTTAGCACAAGGATCAGCCAATATTTTGAGTGGTATGTTTGGTGGAATGGGAGGATGTGCCATGATAGGACAATCTATTATCAACGTAAACTCTGGTGGCAGAGGACGTTTGAGCGGATTGACAGCCTCATTGGCCTTATTAATCTTTATTCTTTTTGCAGCACCATATATTGAAGAAGTTCCTATTGCAGCCCTTGTTGGGGTGATGTTCATGGTAGTTATCGGGACATTTGCTTGGAGTAGTTTCAGGATCATCTCTAAAATTCCAAGGAGTGATGCCTTTGTTTTATTCTTGGTTTCTGCCATTACCGTGTGGCAAGATTTAGCCATTGCCGTTATTTCTGGAGTGATCGTCTCTGCTCTAGTGTTTGCATGGAAAAACGCTACTATGATTAGAGCCAAGAAAAGCTTTAAAGAGAATGGTACTAAGGTGTATGAGATTTGGGGGCCCTTGTTTTTTGGATCCGTACAGAACTTTAATTCAAAGTTTGATGCCAAGTCTGATCCAAGTAATATCGAGATTGACTTTATTGAATCGCGCGTAAGCGACCATTCTGGAATAGAAGCATTAGGAAATGTTATTGACAAATATTTGGAGGTCAATAAGAATGTAAAGCTGACCCATTTAAGCCCAGAGTGTCAGGATTTACTTCTGAAGAAGGAGCCTAAGTTTGCTAAATATATTGAGAGTTCTATTGACGATCCAAGGTATTATGTGGTAACAGATTTACTAGACGCTGAGGTTTAAAAACTCACCTTTCTTCTCTTTTTGCCTTCCGGCGATTTTAGCTCAGTGGCGCTTGAGTTTCGTGGCATGTTCAAACATTTTGTAGGCTCTGTTGTTCACTTTAGTGATTTTGACCTAACTTGAACCCCCTATAATGCTATTTATATACATGCAAAAGCTTTCAAATATTTTCGTAATACTCGCTTTGGTATTGGTATCTTCCAATTATGCGTCCGCACAGAACCAAGTTGAGTCTGTTATTCAAGCCTATTTGTCTGAAAACACAGAGGAACTTGGCGTTTCTGCTGAGGATGTGATCAGTTGGGAAATCACTGATAATGTTCCTAATTCTAGAAATGGGTCTAAGATTATTCATATTGTTCAAACACGCAATGGCTTGCCGCTTAAGAATGGAGTTGCCAATTTTACTTTGAACAGTGCCAATGAAGTAGTCTTTGTTGGGAATAGACTTATTGCTAATATTGATGCACAATTAGCATCTTCTAGCCCAAAAATATCCTCTTCAGCTGCTATTAGCCTAGCTGCATCTGATGTTGAAATGGTGGGTAGTTTTGGAAACTTAATAGCCGAAGAAGGGAATAATTATATTTATGAGAAAGGCTCATTGGCCCAAGAGAATATATCCGTAAGCTTAGGCTTTTGGAAAACAAATGAGGGGATCTCCTTGGTATGGCAAGTATCGCTCTATCAGTTAGATGGCACTCATTGGTGGCAGGTATTTGTAGATGCCGATTCTAAGAAGGTAGTGAAGAAAATAGATTGGGTAACCTCTTGTGATTTTGGTCCAGGACCTATTCATGACGATGCCGGGCATGAAGACCATAGCTCCTTAGCTTTCCCAAAGCCAAGTCCAGCGGCAGCGCCTCCAGCAGTAGGCGGAGGGCAGTATAATGTTTTCCCTTTACCTGTAGAAAGCCCTATTCATGGCTCAAGATCTTTGGTTATTGATCCTGCAGATTCTTTAGGATCGCCATTTGGATGGCATGATGATGATGGATTGGATGGCGCTGATTATACCTATACACGTGGAAATAATGTATTTGCCTACACGGATTTTACAAATAATAATACTCCTGATACCTACCCAGATGGAGGTGTGACATTAGACTTTGATTTCTTTTTGAATCTGAATCAAAATCCAGCAGGATATCGTGATGTAGCGGTGACCAATTTGTTCTTTACCAACAATAGAATTCACGATATATTTTATCATTATGGATTTGATGAAAGCAATGGAAATTTCCAAGAGAATAATTACTCTAGAGGAGGTGTAGGAAGTGATTTTGTGAATGCTGAAGCTCAGGATGGAGGCGGAACAAATAATGCAAATTTTGCGACTCCAGGTGACGGGTTTAACCCAAGAATGCAAATGTATCTTTGGGGCAGTGCTGCTACTTCTGCGGCAAATCTTTTGAGCATTACAAGTCCTAGTGGTTTGGCTGGATCTTATACAGGGATTGAATCAAGCTTTGGCCCTCCATTAACCTTTACGCCAATTACTGCTGATATTGTAGTGGTAAGCGATGGTACTGCCGATTCTACAGAGGGTTGTGGCACCTTAGTGAATGGCTCTGAAATTTCAGGAAATATCGCCATTGTACGCAGAGGTAATTGTTCATTTACTGCCAAAGTTGAGAATGCCCAAACAGCGGGTGCTGTTGCTGTAATTATTGTAAATAATGGCCCAGGATTAATCAGCCCTGGGGGTGCTAATCCTATTATTAACATTCCTTCTATAATGATTTCTCAAGCCGACGGTAATGCAATTATCGACAGCCTACTGAATGGAAATACTGTGAGCGGAACTTTGGTGGCTGATAGCTTAAGTGGAGCTAATTTAAAGGATGGAGATTTTGATAATGGTATTATTGTTCATGAATATGGACATGGGATTTCCAATAGAATGACTGGAGGTCCATTTAACTCAAACTGCCTTTCTAATGACGAGCAAATGGGTGAGGGTTGGAGCGATTTCTTTACGATCATGTTAACGATAGACTCCAGTGCTACCAATCAAATAAGACGTCCTATTGGTACTTATGCAACGGGAGCTACTACTTCAGGAGGTGGCATTAGAAATGCACCTTATGATACGAGCTTTTCAGTAAATTCATATACCTATGATGATGTTAATAATACAAGCTTAGTATCTCAGCCTCATGGTGTTGGTTTTGTTTGGGCTACCATGTTATGGGACCTAAACTGGGCCTTAATTGATCAGTATGGCTTTGATGCCGATTTAGAAGGCGGAAGCGGTGGAAATAATATTGCACTGCAATTAGTAGTAGACGGATTAGCCTTGCAAGCTTGTAACCCTGGCTTTGTAGATGGTCGTGATGCTATTCTTTTGGCCGATCGATTGAATAATAATGGAGCAAATCAATGTTTGATTTGGAAAGTCTTTGCGCGCCGTGGATTAGGCTATAGTGCCAGCCAAGGTTCTTCTTTTAGCAGAACCGATCAGGTAGAAGCATTTGATCTTCCTCCAATTTGTCAAACTCCTACTAGTGCTCCTGTGGCAGATTTCACCTCTAATGAAACGATTAGCTGTAGTGGGCTCATAGAATTCACAGATATGTCAACGGATGTTCCACAAGCATGGTTATGGAATTTTGGTGATGGAAATATTGATTCGGTTCAAAACCCAGTTCATATGTACACACAATCAGGAACCTATAGCGTAAGTCTTGAAGTAACTAATACTTTAGGAGGAGATACATTGGTGAAGACAAGTTTCATCACTGTTGCTTTCCCAACACCACCCATAAGTGTGATCGATGGAAGTGGATGTTCCGCTGATTCTATTGTATTATCAGCTGTAGGAAATGATACCATAGGTTGGTTTGATGCTTCAGGTAAGCTATTAGGTCTAGGAAATAGCTTTAAGGCAGCCCCTTCTTTATCCACTACAACCTATTATGCACGAAGTGGAACTGTCTATCCAAAGAATAAGATTGGTCCTCAGGACGGTTCTGTCGGAAGCGGAGGCTACCACGGTGGTCAGTTTACAGGAACTGTAAACTTTGATGCTGAAAAAGCCTTAACCATTTATTCGGCTTGGGTTGATGCAGGATCTAGTGGTTTCCGCACCTTTACCCTTTGGGACGCATATAATGGCCAAGGAAATATTATACAAACCATATCTGTAAACATTCCTTCAGGAGCAGGCAGAATAGATCTTGGTTTTGAAATACCAGCTAAGGGAAGTTATAGTATTGGATTAAACCAAGCAAATTTATTCAGAAATGATGGAGGTGCTAACTATCCATACAGCATCCCAGGATTACTTAGTCTAACGGGTAGCTCAGCTCAAAGCGGAGGTGATTATTACTATTATCTGTACGATTTAGAAGTAAGTGAAGCTGCTTGCTGGAGTGATTCAGTTCCGGTATTTGCGAGCATCTCAGATACTGCTGACTTTAGTTATACAGCTACTAATTTGACTTTTAATTTCACAGACTTAACACCTAATGCAAACAGCTGGTCTTGGGATTTTGGTGATGGAAACACTTCTACTGTACAAAACCCAGTGCATACCTATTCTACACCTGGTATTTATACCGTATCCTTATCAGTAGATGGCGGAGTATGTGTAGTGACTTATAAAGTGGGTGCGGGAGTAATTATTGGAATAGATGAAGAAGAGCAAAAATCCTTTGGAATCAAGCTATTCCCTAATCCAGCAGCTGAGGTGATCAATCTTTCCTTTAGTGAGTCATTAGGCTATTCTACAAGCGCTAAAATATATACAACCAATGGTAAGTTGTATAAGGAAGTTGAAATAGGGGAGGCAGAAGATACTAAGACCATTCGCTTAGATGGTATGCCAGCCAATTTGTATGTTTTAGAAATCGAATTGAAAGACGGAACTTATCGTCAAAAAGTAATCGTGATCAAATAAAGAAAGACTCAAATTTAAGAGACTAGCACATTCTGAGGTGCTAGAGACTTCTTCAGAATTTTAATGCAGGCGAATAGATCAAAATTGAAAATCTATTGGCCTGTTTTATTTCCACCCACCTTCTATAAAGTCTAGCAGATAGAACATCCTTTTGCGCATGAGCTTTTAGAGTGCACACTCT
>CBFIDE010000010.1:0-85522 GCA_965661265.1 uncultured Schleiferiaceae bacterium
ACCTGTTTTCCTCTTGCAAAGTCACTTCCTAAACCAAATCGTAATCTTGGGTATTGATTTGTTTGTAAAACATCCTGGATGCTTTTTAAACCATTATGGCCACCATCGCTTCCTTTCCCTTTAATTCTTATTGCACCAAACTCAAGAGCAATTTCATCTACAAGGACAAATACATTTTCAATGGGTATTTTTTCTTGCTGCATCCAATAATTGATCGCTTTCCCACTTAAATTCATATAAGTGCTTGGCTTGATCAAAATGAGCTTTCTTCCCTTAATGCTAATTTCAGCTTTATCCGCAAGACGGTCAGGGGTAAAAAAAATATTGGATGCCTTAGCAAAGACATCCAATATTTGAAAACCTATATTATGTCTGGTGTTTGAGTATTCGCTACCGATATTGCCTAGGCCAACGATTAAATACTTTTTCACACCATTTAATATTTATGCTTCTGCTTCTGCTTCTGCAGTTGCTGCTTCTTCTCCTTCAGCCTCAGCTACTTCTTCTTCCTCTTCGTCAACTGCATTTCTAGAAGTTTTAATACTAACAATAACTGCGCTTTCCGCATTAAGGATGGAGTATCCCTCAGTCTTAATATCGCTTACGCGTATAGACTGACCGATTCTTAGGTTCTCAATATTTAAATCAATACTATCTGGAAGATTCTCTTCAGTAGCTTTAACCTTAAGATTACGAAGAGTGTTCTTAAGTTTACCTCCATTTCTTACACCTTTAGCATTTCCAATAAGCTTAACTGGGATATCCAATTTAACTTCTTTTCCTGCTACAAGCTGAATAAAATCAACATGCTCAATTTTATCAGTTACAGGGTGGAATTGAATGTCCTGCATTACCGCCTTAACAGTAGTATCCCCTAACTTAAAATCAACAGTATAAGCTGCAGGTGTATATATTAACTTACTGAAGTTACGGTGGTCAGTATAAAAATGAATTGGTGTATCACCTCCATATATTACACAAGGAACATTTCCTTCTTTTCTTAATTGCTTTGCAAATTTGCTTCCTAGATCATCTCTCAATGTACCTTCTATGGTGATTGATTTCATCTTGCTATTCTGTTTAAATTACTCTAAAAAATGTGAACTAATAGACTCATGCTTATGAACTCTTTGCATAACATGTGCAAAAAGATCGGCAACAGATAAAACCTTAATTTTATCTGATTTTATTTCTTTTGGAATGGTATCGGTAATAACCAACTCCTCTAATTTTGAATTTTCTATTCTTTCAATGGCTTTGCCCGAAAGAACCCCATGTGTACAATAAGCTCTAACACTTAGAGCTCCGTTTTCCATTAGCATGTCTGCAGCCTTGGTTAAAGTGCCAGCAGTATCAATCATATCATCAATCAATACTACATTTCTTCCTTCAACACTACCAATAACCGTCATTTTATCTATAACATTGGCTTTCTTCCTTTGCTTATAGCAAATCACTACTTCAGACTCCAACCATTTAGCATAGTTATTTGCTCTCTTTGAGCCTCCCATGTCTGGAGAAGCTATAGTCAAATTACTTAGCCCTAGTTCTTTAATGTGCGGAACAAACAGTGCGGAAGCAAACATATGATCCACAGGAACTTCAAAGAACCCTTGAATTTGGTCTGCATGAAGATCCATTGTCATGATTCTAGTTGCACCAGCTGCCGTTAAAAGATTAGCAACCATCTTAGCCCCAATAGGAACTCTTGGCTTGTCTTTTCTATCCTGTCTTGCCCAACCAAAATAAGGCATTACAGCTGTAATATGTTTGGCAGATGCTCTTTTTGCTGCATCAATCATTAACAGCATCTCCATAAGGTTGTCCGTTGGAGGCATGGTGCTTCCAACAAGAAATACTCTTCCGCCTCTTACAGTTTCCTCGAAAGATGGTTGAAACTCACCATCACTAAAACTGCTGATTTCGATATTACCCAAATCCATACCATAAGCTTTAGCCATTTTTTCTGCTAAATCTCTTGAACTACGTATTGCGAATATTTTTGCCCTAGGTTCCAACTGCTTAAATCTTTGGTACTGATTAATTTAAATGTCCTTAAAAAAGGGCTGCAAATGTAAATAATTATTCTGTAAGAATTAAAAAATTCACTACTTGATTCGTCTTTTATTATTAAGTTTTAGGAATAATAGAAAAGCTTTATCTATTTTTGCCTTCCGTTTTAACAAGCCCAGGTGGCGGAATTGGTAGACGCGCTGGTCTCAAACACCAGTGGGGCAACCCGTACCGGTTCGATCCCGGTCCTGGGTACTGTGAAAAAGGGGTCTTGCTAAACAAGACCCCTTTTTTATTTTCATTAGTCTTTAAAGAATATAAATAGTAGTAACATTGTTATAATTCTGATTCTATGAAGGAAAAACAAGATAAATACGATTTAGCATATTTGAAAATGGCTCAAGAATGGGCTAAACTTTCCTATTGCAAACGAAGGCAAGTTGGAGCTTTGATTGTAAAAGATAGGATGATTATTTCGGATGGCTACAATGGAACGCCAAGTGGCTTTGAGAATTTTTGTGAGGATGAGGAGGGCTACACAAAATGGTATGTATTACACGCTGAAGCTAATGCAGTGCTAAAAGTCGCCGGCTCAACTCATAGTGCTAAAGGAGGAACTTTATATTTAACTTTATCTCCTTGCAAGGATTGCAGTAAGCTAATTCACCAAGCAGGAATAAAAAGACTTGTCTTTATTGAAAAGTATAAAGATGAAAGTGGTTTGAACTTTTTAAAGAAGGCTGGCGTTGAAATAAATCAATTTGAAGAACTCTCGTGAAAAAACTCTGGGCACCCATAATAATTGGTTTTTCTGTAAGCATAGGTATTTTTATTGGGCTCATACTGGATTTTCCTAACGTAGATTTTAAAACGTCAAGGTCTAGTGTCAATAAAAGAAAGGTAGAGCAAATTTTATCTTTTATAAATAGAGAGTATGTTAATCAAGTTGATACAGATAGTCTTTTAGACTTAACCATCAGTGACCTGCTCTATAGATTGGATCCACATAGCACATATATTCCTCTAGATGAAGTAGCTTCTAATGACGAGTCTATAAGAGGAAGTTTTGATGGAATAGGAATAGAATTCAGGATATTTAAGGATACACTAACTGTGGTGCAAGTTATTCCTGAAGGTCCTTCTGCAAAAGCTGGACTGAAAGCTGGAGATAGAATTTTATTTGCTGATGGAATTCCGCTTTTTGGAGAGGATATTAGTTCAACAGATATTATTCAAAATTTAAAGGGGAAAAGAGGTACCGAAGTTGAATTGGAGTTGCTCACTGCTATTCAAAAGGAGAAAAGTTTTCTAAAAATAAAAAGAGATAAAGTGCCGCTGAAAAGCGTGAGAGTTTCGTTTTTATTAGATAGTGCAACAGCATATATTAAGTTAGACCGTTTCGCAGAAACTTCTGGAGAAGAAATTAAAAATGCCTTAGCTTCATCCATGAAAGAAGGGGCTCGAAGGTTTGTTCTAGACCTTAGAGATAATCCAGGAGGGCTGCTTTTTGCAGCGAATGAGATTTCTGATGAGTTCTTGGAGCAAGGTTCTTTAATAGTTTATACCAAAGATAGACAAGGAAGGTTAGATTCTAGCTTTGCTACAAAAAATGGCTTAGCAGAAAACCTTCCTCTTATAATTCTGGTGAATGAAGGAAGTGCTAGCGCTAGTGAAATTGTTGCTGCAGCTATTCAGGACAATGATAGAGGTTTAATAATAGGTCGAAGAACTTTTGGAAAGGGCTTGGTGCAAGAAGAGATTGAACTAGGTGATGGTTCTAGAGTTAGACTCACAACTCAAACATACTATACTCCAAGCGGAAGATCTATTCAAAAGCCTTTTGAAGATTACGACCATGCCTCAAAGGCTCCTTTTATGAATTTAGATTCAAATACGGACTCTGTGTTTTATTCTAAAGGTGGAAGAGAGCTGAAAGGTGGAGGTGGAGTTAATCCGGATAAAATGGTAGCTTTTGACACTAGTTTGGTTATGGCGAGACTCTACGAAATATCTTTACTTGAGAATTTGAATAATCAGGCATTTAGCTTTGTGGATCAAAATAGATTACAGTTTGATACTCTTTCAATAGAAGAATTTTATGCTGTTTTTGAACTTGATAAGGCGGCGATAGAAGTTATTCTGGAGGATGCCGTTGACATTTATTCTGACTCTAATCCTGCAGTGCAAAAGGTAATTAGAAATAGAATGAAAGCTTTTATTGGCATGGCCGCCTATGGCGATGAAGCTTTCTTTAAATATTATCTTATGGATGACTCAACTGTAAAAACTGCAATGGAGGCTTTTAAAGATTTTAATCATTACTTGATCCCATAAAAAAAGCCCCTTTAAGGGGCTTTAAACAAGAAAAAAGGTATTCTTATTTCTTTTTACTTTTCATTTCCTTGAAATGACTTATCGCTAGATTCCATTGTTTCTTCAGCGTTATTAGCTTCGTCAATAGCTTCATCAGTCATTTGATTAGCATCAGCAGAAGTTTCTTCCACTGCCTCTACATCTTCGGCAGCTTCCATAGTCTCTTCAACAGCATCCATAGATTCTTCTGTAGCTTCTTCAGTAGCGTCCATTGCCTCTTCAGCAGTATCTTCTACATCGTCCATTGTCTCTTCTGTTGCATCCATTACCTTTTCTTCAGTAGTCTCAGTGTTGCCACAAGCAACAGTAAAACCTAAAATAAGAGCGATAGCAAAAAGATTTAATTTTTTCATTTTTAGTGTTTTTGGTTTATACTTATGCAAATGTAATGAATTTATTCACTGAATAATCACTTCTTTTAAGACCTTAATTTATCAAAGATTTTAAGGATAAATTGTTGCTTAAGAGCTCTTTTAATTGAGACAAACTGAGTCTTTCTTGCTGCATGCTATCTCGATTTCTTAATGTAATGGTTTGATCCTCCAAGCTTTGATGATCAACGGTTATACAATACGGAGTACCAATAGCATCATGTCTTCTGTATCTTTTGCCTATAGCATCTTTTTCATCATATTGACAATTATAATCCATTTGAAGTTCTTTTAGAATCTCTCTTGCAAAATCGGGTAAACCGTCTTTCTTTAATAGAGGAAGTATAGCCACTTTTACTGGAGCTAAAAAGGCAGGAAGCTTAAGAATAGTTCTGGATGATCCGTCTTTTAAAGATTCTTCTTTGAGCGCAGAGCTTAAAACTGCTAAGAACATTCTATCTAATCCGATGGATGTCTCAATCACATACGGAACGTAATTCTCATTCCGTTGTGGATCAAAATATTGTAGTTTTTTGCCACTGTGCTCCTGATGTTGCTTTAAATCAAAATCTGTTCTGCTATGGATTCCTTCTAACTCTTTAAAACCAAATGGGAATTGGAATTCGATATCAGAAGCTGCATTGGCATAATGTGCAAGCTTTTCGTGATCGTGAAAACGATAATTCTCATCTCCTAGTCCAAGAGCTTTATGCCAAGCCAATCTGGTTTCTTTCCATTGATTATACCAATCCATTTCAGTCCCAGGGGCTACAAAAAATTGCATTTCCATTTGTTCAAATTCCCTCATCCTAAAAATAAATTGCCTTGCTACAATTTCATTTCTAAAGGCTTTTCCAATTTGAGCTATCCCAAAAGGAATCTTCATTCGACCAGTTTTTTGAACATTTAAGAAGTTGACAAAAATACCTTGAGCTGTCTCCGGACGTAAATATACAGTTGATGAATCTTCTGCTACAGAACCAATTTGGGTGCCAAACATTAAATTAAACTGTCTGACTTCTGTCCAGTTTTTAGAGCCAGAAACAGGACAAGCAATACCTTTTTCTTCTATCAGATCTTTTACTGCACTCAGATCCTCTTTGGTCAAATATTCGCCAAGTCTTTGCAGTGTTCCATCGGCTTCAGCCAAATAAGCTTTTACTCTTGGGTTTGTTTCTGAATAAAGCTTAGCGTCAAATGAATCACCAAATTTATTAGCGGCTTTAGAAATTTCTTTTTGTGCCTTCTGGCGATTTTTTTCTGCGTAGTCCTCTAAAAGAACGTCTGCTCTATATCTTTTTTTGCTATCCTTATTATCAATTAATGGATCACTGAAAGCATCAACATGCCCAGAAGCCTTCCATACATTTGGGTGCATAAATATTGCTGAATCGATTCCTACAATATTCTCATGTAACTGCACCATGGATTTCCACCAATACTCTTTAATATTGTTTTTTAGCTCTACTCCATTTTGACCGTAGTCATACACTGCCGATAAGCCATCATAAATCTCACTTGATTGAAAAATATATCCGTATTCCTTTGAGTGAGAAATTACTTTCTTAAAAATGTCTTCTGAGTTCATGAGGCAAAAGTAATTATTAGTTTTTTCCTTTATGAGACAAAAAGGAGTATTTATATTGGATTAAAGGCTGAACAGTTCTTTTATGTTGCTACTGAATAACTTTACCGCTATAGCTAGCAGAATTATACCAAAGACCTTTCTAAGTATACTTATTCCTGAAGAACCAAGTTTGCGCTCAAGAAAGCTAGCACTTTTTAAAACAATGTATACTAGTATGATATTGATTAAAATGGCAACTATAATATTAGCAACTTGATATTCTGCGCGTATAGATATGAGTGAAGTCATTGTTCCCGCTCCTGCGATCAGAGGAAAGGCAATAGGCACAATTGATGCGGATGTACTATTATCATCTTTGTGAAAATCACGACCTAAAATCATTTCAAAAGCAAGAATAAATAGCACAACAGATCCTGCTACAGCAAAAGAATATACGTCTACACCTAAATAACTCAAAATATTTTCTCCTAGAAATAAGAATGCAATCATTAGAGCGCCCGCTACAAGTGTGGCTTTCCCACTTTCAATATGACCAACTCTTTGCCTAAGGCTTATAATTAAGGGTATAGCCCCTATAATATCGATTACAGCAAACAGTACCATAGTTGCTGAGAAAATTTCCTTGAAACTGAAGCTCATTGTGTAAATTTGTGGCAAATATACCTTTAGGATTTCGATTTATTATCAAGCTCATGGATATCTTATAATAAAGCACTTGCACTAATTACATCTACTTATGATTGCCATTCAAAATACACTGATATCAGAGGATATTCTTGAAAAAGAATTTGTTTGCGATTTGTCAAAATGCAAGGGAGCCTGTTGTGTTGAGGGAGATTCTGGAGCACCTTTATTGGACTCTGAAATAGAATTACTAAGCTCTAATTATGACGCTATTGAGCCATATCTCAGAGAGGAAGGAAAATTAAGTATCGCGCAAAGCGGAAAGGCTGTAAAGGATGAATTAGATGGCGAATGGGTTACTCCATTAGTTAATAATGCAGAATGTGCCTATGTGATTTTTGAAAATGGAACCACTAAATGCGGAATTGAAAAAGCGTGGGAGGATGGGAAAACAGAATTTAGAAAGCCTATTTCATGTCATCTCTATCCTATTAGAATTAGTTACTATCCTTCTTATGATGCGATCAACTACCACAAATGGGGGATTTGTGCCGATGCGTGCAGTCTAGGAGCTGAATTAAAAGTTCCGGTCTATAGATTTCTTAAGGAAGCACTGATTAGAAAGTACGGTGAAAATTGGTTTGCAGAATTGGACCTTATAGCAAGAGAGTGGAACAAGAATATCTGATTCAGAGTTTTTAACAATCAGTGTGAATTAAAATATCCATTTTAAGGTTATTTTGCCTTGCTTTTTTTATAACTCCTATGAATGCTGACCTTCGCAAACATTCTGCATTTTACCCTTGTTAATAAGTGAATACTTTTGTTTACAACTAGGGGTTGACTTCAATCACTTTTATCACAAGATTTGTGAAGCAAGCTTGATATACTAACTCAAGTTTTCCGGGAGAAATCTTTTAAAATACTGATAATCAGCACCTCTTCAATAATAGGGGGAAGTTATTATCACTCCCTATAGAAAGAGCTAATTAATTGAATAAGACAAAGATGAGCACAGCAATTGAACCAATTTTAAGTGAGAACAAGAACAGATTTGTACTGTTTCCAATTGAACACCATGATATATGGGAATGGTATAAAAAGTCCGAAGCCAGTTTTTGGACTGCTGAAGAAATTGATCTTCATCAGGATATTTCAGATTGGAATAATAAGCTAAATGATGATGAGCGTTATTTCATCAAACATATTCTTGCTTTTTTTGCTGCAAGCGATGGTATTGTGAATGAGAATTTAGCGGAGAACTTTGTGAATGAAGTTCAATATACTGAAGCTAAGTTTTTCTATGGTTTCCAAATAATGATGGAGAACATTCACAGTGAAACTTACTCTCTTCTTATAGATTCTTATATCAAAGATAAAGAGGATAGACATAAATTATTTACAGCAATAGATAGTTTTGAGGCTATCAAGAAGAAGGCGGACTGGGCACTAAAGTGGATTGAGTCTGATAGCTTTGCGGAAAGGCTAATCGCATTTGCTGCAGTAGAAGGTATCTTCTTTAGTGGTGCTTTCTGCTCTATTTTCTGGTTAAAGAAAAGAGGTTTGATGCCTGGATTAACCTTCTCTAACGAATTAATTTCAAGAGATGAAGGTATGCATTGTGATTTTGCTGTTCACTTGCATAATAAACATTTAGTAAATAAGGTTCCTAAAGAAAGGATCACACAGATAATAACAGAAGCTCTTGATATAGAAAGAGAGTTTATCACAGAATCATTACCAGTAAATCTTATTGGAATGAATTCTAAGTTAATGACACAATACTTAGAGTTTGTAGCAGATAGATTATTAGTTGAGCTAAAATGTGATAAGATTTATAATGTAGAGAATCCTTTTGATTTTATGGAGCTAATAAGCTTAGAAGGAAAGACAAATTTCTTTGAAAAGAGAGTTGGAGAGTATCAAAAAAGTGGTGTGGTTCAAGGGCAAGAATCAAATACTATTTCATTTGATTCAGATTTTTAACCAAAACCAAGCTGTACCCAAACAAACAAAATTTTAGACTATGTATGTATTAAAAAGAGACGGAAGAAAAGAGACTGTAAAGTTTGACAAAATTACTGCGAGAATTCAGAAACTCTGCTATGGATTAAGTCCGTTTGTAAATCCTACTACAGTTGCCATGAAGGTAATTGAAGGTATTTATGAAGGAGTGTCAACTTCAGAATTGGATAGCCTGGCTGCAGAAGTTTCTGCATCTATGACTACTCGTCACCCAGATTATGCTCAGCTAGCCGCTAGAATTGCGGTATCTAATTTGCATAAGAATACCAATAAGTCTTTTTCAGAGACAATGAAAAGCTTACATGAGTATGTAAACCCAAAAACAGGATTACATTCTCAGCTTATTTCTGATGAGGTTTATGAAATTATTCAGAAAAATGCAGAAACATTAGACTCTACCTTAATTTATGATAGAGATTTTGGATATGATTACTTTGGATTTAAAACCTTAGAAAGATCCTACCTTTTAAGAATGAACGGTCAAATTTCTGAGAGACCACAGCATATGTTAATGAGAGTTTCATTAGGAATTCATGGTGAAGACCTTGAGGCAGCCTTTGAAACTTATGACCTTATGAGTAAGAAGTACTTTACTCATGCTACACCTACTTTATTCAATTCAGGAACTCCAAAACCACAAATGTCTTCATGTTTCTTATTGACCATGAAAGATGATAGTATCGATGGAATTTACGATACCTTAAAGCAGTGTGCTAAGATTTCACAAAGCGCTGGAGGAATTGGTTTGTCTATTCACGATGTTAGAGCTACCGGCTCCTACATCAGAGGTACAAACGGTACTTCAAACGGTATTGTGCCGATGCTTAGGGTGTTTAATGATACTGCAAGATATGTTGACCAAGGCGGTGGAAAAAGGAAAGGATCATTCGCAATTTACCTGGAGCCATGGCATGCTGATGTCTTAGATTTTTTGGACTTAAGAAAAAATCATGGTAAAGAAGAAATGCGTGCCCGCGATTTGTTTTACGCACTTTGGATTCCGGATTTATTCATGAAGAGAGTAAAAGAGGACGGAATGTGGACTCTTATGGACCCTAATGAAAGCGCTGGTTTATGTGACGTTCATAGTGAAGAATTTGAGAAGCTTTATACTCAGTATGAAGCCGAAGGAAAAGCGAGAAAAACGATCAAAGCACGTGAGCTATGGGGTAAAATCATGGAATCTCAAATTGAAACTGGTACCCCTTATATGTTGTATAAAGACGCTGCTAATAGCAAGTCTAATCAACAGAATTTAGGAACTATAAGATCTTCTAACCTTTGTACTGAGATTATAGAGTACACTGCTCCAGACGAGGTGGCGGTTTGTAACCTAGCCTCTATAGCTTTACCAATGTATGTAGAAGACGGGAAGTTTGATCATGATAAACTGTTTAAAGTAACTTATAAGGTGACTAAGAACTTAAATAGAATTATTGATAGAAATTATTATCCTGTAGCTGAAGCTAGAAATTCAAACATGAGACATCGTCCAGTTGGTTTAGGAGTTCAAGGTTTGGCAGATACTTTTATCAAGCTTAGGATGCCATTTACTAGCGAAGAAGCTAAGGCTTTAAATAAAGATATTTTTGAAACAATCTATTATGCATCTCTTTGTGCATCTAAAGATGAGGCAATTCAAGACGGAGCTTACGAAAGTTATGAAGGATCTCCAATAAGCCAAGGTAAATTCCAGTTTAACTTATGGGGTGTTGATGATGCTCAATTAAGCGGAAGATGGGATTGGTCTAGTTTGAGATCTGAAATTAAAGAACATGGTGTTAGAAATTCATTATTGTTAGCTCCAATGCCTACAGCTAGTACTTCTCAAATACTTGGAAACAATGAGTGCTTTGAGCCTTACACTAGTAATATCTATACAAGAAGAGTACTTAGCGGAGAGTTTGTTGTAGTTAATAAGCACTTACTTCTAGATCTTGTAAACCTTGGACTTTGGAATGAAGAACTTAAGAATGATATCATTAGAGCTAATGGCTCTATTCAACATATCGATTCAATTCCTGATAACATCAAGGAAATGTATAAGACTGTATGGGAGCTTAGTATGAAAGATATTATTGATATGTCTGCGGAAAGAGGTCACTTTATTGATCAGTCTCAGTCTCTTAACTTATTCATGGAGAACCCAAATATCGGCAAACTAACTTCTATGCATTTCTATGCTTGGGAGAAAGGATTGAAGACCGGGATGTATTACCTAAGAACTAAGGCAGCCTCTGAAGCCATTAAGTTTACTGTTCAAAAGCAGTCAAAATCTGAGGTTGAGCCTGTAACAGAAAGCAAGCAAGTTGAGGAAATTCAAACTAAAGAAACGGAATCTCCTGCTTCAGCTCCAGCAACTGCAATTGCAGAACAAAGGGTGGCCGAAATGGCAAATGCGGTTAACTCTTTTTCAGAAGAAGAGATTATAGCGTGTTCAATTGATAATCCTGATGATTGTGAAGCTTGTGGTTCATAATTTGAAAAATTGTAGAATAAAGAGCCGACTATTGTCGGCTCTTTTTGTTTCAACTCTGCTGTTGTTGAGTAATGTTGTCTTGGCCCAAAGTCAACAAATGGATAGCCAGCAGTTTGTGTTAAACGCTCTGTTGTTAGAGAATGCAAGTATCAATGGAGATGTTCATTTCTTGCTGATGAAGAAGCCATGGGAGGCTATAGCTTATATTGACAGCGCCGCAGCAAATTCAGTTTTGAAAGAAGCGGTACCAGATGAATATACCTTTGATAAAGATAAATTGACAATAGTCTTATCAAGCAGCCAAGAAGGTAGTTCTAGGAATGAACAAGATTTAAATTATTGTTTAGAATCTAACTCAATCGTCATCTATAAAGATTCAAAAGCACTAAATTTGGTTTGGCAAATCATCTACCTTGATTCTGATTATCTAGTATTGGATATTGATGGTTTGCGATTGTTTTTAATACATCCTTAAATAAAGGACTTATGTCTGGAGATAAACATAATTTAGAAATCGCTAAATTGCAAAAGGAGATAGAGACTTATCTTGGTTTAAGCTCAACTCAAATGATATTTGATTTCCAGAGCGTAAATAATGGAATGAGATTGGATGTCATAACTGTCAATTCAAGACACAACCAATCTTTTCTATTTCATAGTACTGAAGGATATAGTAAGATTGATGCTCTTGTTCAAATGAAGGAGTATGTAATCATTCATAGAGAGAAAAAAAACTCCTATACTATTCAGTGGTCCGTTCAAGGAGAGAATGAACTTCATACCTCTTATTTTAGAGCCAAGGATATTCCTGAGGCATTAGACAAGCTGCATTACGGTAGGGATCCCAACTCAATAACTATCTTCAGCGTCGTTCTAAATCCAATTGCCTAGATTTTTTTTCTTAACTTGTTAGGAGTAAACAAATCCAAACCCAATGAATAGAGCACCAAAAAGAGTTGTCCGTCAAAGAGCTCGAAGGATAAAAAAGGCCACCAAGGCCAAGGCTACAGCAAAAGATTATCTACAGAATGCATTAGTTATTCTTGTGATCGCAGTAATTTTAGCAGCAGCTCTGTATCTAACGCAGTCCTAATTTTTTTAATAATTTTTACGTATTTGAGTGTAGGAAAATTCAGTCAAATAATTGATAATCAGTTTTTTATAAAATTTTAAGTATATTTATGAAATAAAACCAAACAATATGCAAGAAGCAAAAACAGATTCAAGAGTTCAGAAATTCTGTGTGGTAGCGATTATTTTGGCAATAGTAAGCTTTGCTTTAATAATGACAACCTAAGAGTTTTAAATAAAAGGGTCTTCCTCTTTAATTTTTTGAACCAATCGATTTACCTTATTCGCGTAAACCGTAAAAAACTTGTTGCGATCCTTATCAGTGGCAGTTTTTAAGTGAACGCATCTTTCGGTTTGGGCCTTAAGATACTTCTCCATATCGCAAGCCAAATCTTGATCAAAGCTATGCAGATAGTTAAGGCCTGCATATGGAATGATATAGACAAGTTTGCTCCTATCGACCTTGGCTAATATGTGATTGTCCATCAATAGAATTTCGTGAAAATATATATTGCAATCGCCATCACTCTCATAGGTTTTTATTTTAGAATTTAGTCCTGATTTTTTACCGGCGCTCGCTTGAATGCTAATAAGTCTTAGCATATCCATTATTTCATCACAAATGGTTAATAGAATATCTTTGTCAGTAATATAGCCTGAGCTAAAGGCAAATTCCATTTGTCGAATAATGCTATGCAGGCTAGTTTCATTCCAAATTTCAATAGAATTGATTTTTTGATATTCAAGATGTTGCTGATGTGCGATGTCTAAAAATTCTTGAGGAATCTCTCTCATTTCTATAGGCCTCCCATTAATTTTCAGTCCATACATTGATCTTAGCCAAATGAATATTTTGAATTTGGCTAATAAAGGAAACCCAAAATGATAGAAAATGGGAACTTCTTTTGCGCTATAATACATGAAGTGATCCTCATAGGCCGAGATGTTTTGCAATTGAACAAGGCTAGCCTCTAAATAGATTCTATATTTATCAAGACTATCTATTCCAGGTCTGTGAAAAAATAAGGAAGCATTGGCCTGCTCATTTGTAAGGCTAGATAAAGAAATACCAAATCGTTGTGCCAGCTTTATTCCTTCGTCAAATGTTAAAGCGGTGTTTAGCCTCATACGCCTATAGACGCTATCAGTTGATGTTCCTAAAATTTCAGCTATGCAGGGCACAATAGAGTTTTTATCCCCTATTATTTCTTCAATTCTCTTAAAAATTGCTTCTTGAAAGTGGATCATAATACTTGGTTTGAATCTTAAAGCTAGTTAAAATCTTTAGTAAGACGATTAAAAAACAAGGAAACTTATTGTATATGAGTTACTTACATATGGTTTAGGTAAAAGTGGTAATCTAAAACCGTTGTTTTGTGCTTATGTATATTATTGATATTCAATGCTATTGTATGTATTTGTGTGCTTTTAGTTAGAATTAAAATTCTGCCAACATTTTTTTAAGCTTTTTAAGCGAGCTCTAATTCTTAATTTTGTCAAATGAAAAATATTCTAAGGTTGATAGTCCTATTATTCGTATCAGGGCTGCTAATAATTTTATCAAACTATTTTTTACAAGCTTCTACTGTTTATGATGGAGCTGTAAAACTTGTTAAAGGCAATTCTAGCCCTGTATTTCCTTCACGCCTTATAGAATGTAAGACCATTAGTCATAAAAAAGGAATGATTGATAGCGCTGCTTTTGCTGACTTAACGTCAATAGTAAAAGAGAATTGTCCAAACTTGAGTGCATATGCCGATTGGGAGTTATTTGAAAATCATAGCTTTTTAATTCATATCGATGGAGCTGATGCTGATTTAAAGCCTCTTGTATTATTGGCGCATATGGATGTAGTTCCGGTTCCAAAAACTAGTTATTCAGATTGGGAGCACCCTCCTTTTAAAGGAGTGATTGATGACGGCTATATTTGGGGAAGAGGCGCTCTTGATGATAAAACTAGTTTTGCCGCCATTCTTCAGGCTGTCGAAAATCTCTTAAAGGATTCGTTTGAATTTAATAGATCAGTTTATCTTGTTTTTGGCCATGATGAAGAAATAGGAGGAACAGGAGCTAAGGCGATTTCCGAGTATTTAGAGGAGAAGGGTGTAGAAGCTGAAATAGTATTGGATGAAGGAGGTTATTATACCAAAGGATTGATTCCAGGTATTGATGAGACCATTGCATTAGTTGGACTAGCAGAGAAGGGATATATGAGTATTGACTTAGTTGTCAATACAGAAGCTGGGCACAGCTCAATGCCATCCTATCAATCATCTTTAGAAGTGTTAATTGATGCGGTAAAGAAATTGAGAGACAATCCCTTTGAGCCAAGAATTAGCGAACCTTTAGACGGCTTTATAAAAGAAGTTGGACCTAATTTGCCTTTTGCCCAGTCTTTGGCTTTTTCTAATAGGTGGTTGTTTGAATCTCTAATTTTAAATGCATATTCCAAAGGTTCCTCCAGCTTTGCTCTAGTGCATACTACACAAACGCCAACTATTTTTAAATCGGGACTAAAAGATAATGTTATCCCCAAAAGGGCGATAGCTACAATTAATTATAGATTGCTGCCAGGAGATCTGCCAGCTGATGTAATTGAAAGAGTTAAGGATTTAATTGATGATGACAGGGTGAAAATTCAGGCGCACGGGGGAATGGATCCCGTTAAGGCCTCTGAAGTAAGTCCTTATAACTCTATTAATTATAGAAAACTTGCAAGCCTTATTTCAGCTTCAAGAGAGAATTGCGTGGTTGCTCCTTATTTAATGATTGGCGCTTCAGATGCTCGTTATTTTTATAATATATCTGATGAAGTTTATAGATTCTCCCCTTATTTAATTGGAGCAGAAGACGTTTCAAGAATACATGGTGTTAACGAACGAATATCCATAAGCGATTATAATTCCTCTGTGAATTTTTATATGAGCCTTATTCACACCTTCAACGAATAGTTATTGCGTAAACGGAATGATTCCTATCTTAGGAATAAAATTCCATATTCGGAATCATTTAAAGACTTAGGTGTTTGGTAAATTGTTGATATACACATTTGTGTGTTTTGATATTAGGTTTGTGTTCAGCATGGAAAATAGCTATATCATGAAATTAAAGTATTTGTTTTTTGGTGCCGTTGCGTTATTCTTACAAACTGTAAGGAAGATGAGCCTAAGGTTCCTAACCCTACAGCAACGCCTGATAGTACATCTGAATTAGTTGTCCCATCTGCGTTTAACTTTTCAACGGATAAGAGTATTGATTATACTTTGAGCCTAGCAAATGCAGGATTGCCTACTAGTTATAAAGTAGAAATCTATGATAATATACCAACAAAGGGAGGTTCAGTATTATCTTCTGATTTTATTCCAGCCGGACAAACGGTAAATGGACAAGTGGTTGTTCCTTCTTTTACAAAAAGAGCTTATGCAATTGTAACAAGGCCTGAAGGAGTTGAAAGCATGCAGATGCAAGATGCAAGCGGAAGGTCCATCAACAAAGTATTTACAGTAGGAAAGAAAATGACCACTACAACAGTAGTTGTAAGTCCTGATTGTAATTCAGGTTGTGATGTAACTATAAATACAAGTAATAATTATACGATCAATTCAAGCCCCTGAAACGGCCGATAAAACACATACACACATAAAAAAACCTGTTACTCATAGTAACAGGTTTTTTTTAATATCGGCGAAAGCCGAATTAATTCCTTATTTAAACTTTAGTTAAATGCGCTAATACCAGTAACATCCATACCAGTTATCAGCAGGTGAATATCATGTGTTCCTTCATAAGTAACAACAGATTCTAAATTCATCATATGACGCATGATAGAATAATCACCAGTTATACCCATTCCACCAAGCATTTGTCTTGCTTCTCTTGCAACTTTTAAGGCAATGTCGACATTATTCCTCTTTGCCATGCTGATTTGAGCAGAAGTAGCCCTCCCTTCATTTTTAAGTTGACCAAGTCTAAAAACTAATAATTGGGCTTTGGTAATTTCAGTAATCATTTCAGCTAACTTCTTTTGTTGAAGTTGAAAAGATGCTATTGGCTTACCAAATTGAATACGCTCTTTAGAGTATTTGAGTGCTGTATCATAACAATCCATTGCGGCTCCTAAAGCGCCCCAGGCAATACCATATCTCGCAGAATCAAGACATCCTAAAGGAGCACCAAGACCACTTTTATTTGGAAGTAAATTTTCTTTGGGAACTTTTACATTATTAAACACTAATTCGCCAGTTGCACTAGCTCTTAAGGACCATTTATTATGAGTTTCTGGAGTAGTGAATCCTTCCATTCCTCTTTCAACTATCAATCCATGAATTCTTCCTTCTTCATTTTTTGCCCATACAACAGCTACATCAGCCATAGGTGCGTTAGAAATCCAAAGTTTAGCACCATTCAATAGATAATGATCACCCATATCTTTGTAATTAGTAACCATCCCTCCTGGATTAGATCCAAAGTCTGGCTCGGTTAAACCGAAAGAACCCAGGTACTCACCACTGGCAAGCTTTGGTAAGTATTTTTGCCTTTGTTCTTCATTCCCATAAGCATAAATAGGATACATAACTAAAGAAGATTGAACAGAACACGTAGATCTAACACCAGAGTCTCCTCTTTCAATTTCTTGCATCATAAGCCCGTAAGAAATTTGATCAAGACCAGCACCTCCGTATTCAGTTGGAATATAAGGTCCAAAAGCACCCACTTCAGCTAAGCCTTTTGTAAGTTGAGTAGGGTATTCAGCACGTTGAGCATAATCATTGATAATGGGGCTCACCTCCTTTTTTACCCAATCGCGGGTGGCATTTCGCACTAATAAATGCTCCTCGCTTAAAAGTTCATCTATATTATAATAGTCTGGGGAAATAAATTGATCTTGTTTCATAAAAAGCTTTTGTACAAATGTAATGTTCGATATCTTAGGAGAATTAAATCATTCGCAAAAATTATATAAATAAATCGTTTTTATTTTTGTGAACGGCCAATGGTTCAATTAAGAAAAAGCAATTAGCCAAAAAAAATCAAAATTATTTAGTTTTCTAACACAAAAGAATGGCACTAGTTTATAAATTATATGCTTTTTCCCATTGATTGAAAAAATTTCACATCATACAGATTGGATCATATTATGTCTTTTTATTTCCGGTCTTTTATTGATTTATGCTAGAAGCTTAAATTCTAAGTGGTTTCTGGCATTAGTAAATCTACTGTGGAAAGGACGAGAACAGGATTTGTACGATGAGGTAAATTCTACAAACTCCATTAGCATTTTTAGCATTGTAATGGGTGTCTTCTCTTTTGTTATAATGGCTCTCAGTGTTTCAGTTGTTTTAAATCATTTTGATTCTAATTCCCTGTATGAGATCAAAGACTACATAAAAATTTTATTTTCATTTCTCTTTTTTTATTTTTTCAAAGGTCTTTTAGTCAATGTTTTGTTTTGGCTCTTTGAACTTAAAGAGGCCTTTTCTTTTCAGCTAAATCATTTAGTTTTAACTAGAATGTTTCTTGCCATTTGGCTGTTTCCTTTGTGCGCGCTTACAATATTCTTAGATGGCTTTCAGCTTATTGGCGCGTACTTGATCATAGTTGTTATTGGTGCAGTCTACCTATATTCATTCTTTAAGATACTATGGTATTTGTTTTCCTTACCAATATCGTGGTATCATAATATTTTATACCTTTGCGCGCTGGAATTATTACCCTTGTGGATTCTAATTAGTTGGTTTTTAGAATACTAAATTGGAGGTAAAATACTAACCCAAAAAAAAAGCGCTTTGAAGGTCAAGACTGTATTAGTTTCTCAACCGGCTCCTCAAACGGAAAACTCGCCATATTTTGATTTGGCAGAGAAGTATAAGATCAAGATTGATTTTAGACCATTTATTCATGTTGAAGGGGTAAATGGAGGGGATGTAAGGAAACAAAAAATAAACGTTGCTTCCTATACTGCGGTCATCTTAACAAGCAGAAATGCTGTAGATCATTTTTTTCGAGTTGCTGAAGAATCAAGATTTCAGGTTCCAAATGATATGAAGTATTTCTGTACTTCTGAAGCAATTGCCTACTATCTGCAGAAGTATGTTGTCTATAGAAAGAGAAAAATCTATTTTGGCAATAATACTTTTGAAGATCTAATTACATTGATCAAAAAGCATAAGGATGAAAATTTTTTATTACCATCTTCAGATGTCTTAAAAGCTGAAATACCTGAAATGTTAGAGGCTGCTTCTATAAAGTATGATAGAGCAATAATGTATAAAACCGTAAGTAGTGATCTTAGTGATCTTACGGATGTTTATTATGATATTTTGGTATTCTTTAGTCCCTCTGGAATAAAATCATTACTTGAGAACTTCCCTGACTTTAAGCAAAACAACACTCGTATTGCTGCTTTTGGAAGTAGTACGCATAAAGCCGTAGAGGATGCTAATTTAAGAATTGACATAAAGACCCCTACTCCAAAATTGCCCTCTATGACTATGGCAATTGAGCAATATATCAAGATTGTTAACAAGAAGTAAAACATCTTTCACAGAATCTTAAAAGGTCAAGTTATACTTGGCCTTTTTTTTTATTCTTTTGTTTCATGAGTTTAAAGTTTCCAAAAAAGGAAAAACTTAAAAGCAAGAACCAGATAGATCTACTATTTGCCACTGGAAAAAGTGTTAAACACTATCCGTTGACTATGGTATACCTACCTCTAGACAATTCATATGATTGTCATCAAGCAGGCTTTAGTGTCGGTAAAAAAAGATTCAAGAAAGCGGTGGATAGAAATCGCGTGAAGCGAATGATTAAGGAAGCTTACAGACTTGAAAAAGTAAAAAAGCTTGAATCTCTAGAAAATAAGTATTCCTATATGTTCATTTACCTCTCTTCAAAAGAATTAGAATGGAAGAAAATGACAGATGCAATGAGTCTTTTAATCAGTAAATTTATTGAAGCTCAAAAGGGCAATGAATAAGAGTTGATTTCGTTACACATTAGGACATTGATTATAGCATGAAAAAAATTAAAGTATACTTCATAGGATTAAGCATAGCATTTCTGGCTTTCGTTGGTTATGCATTCACACCAGATTATTTTGAGATCAGTAAGCAACTAGACATTTTTAGTAATGTTTTTAAAGAAGTTAACCTCTATTATGTTGATGAAACCGAACCAGGTGAACTTATGGAGGAAGCAATTACTGAAATGCTCTCTTCATTGGATCCGTATACAAACTATATTCCTGAAGAAAGAGTAGAGGATTTTAAAATTCAGACTACTGGTAATTATGGCGGAATTGGCGCTGGAATTAGAAAGTTTAAGAACAAACTGATTATCACTGCCACTTATGAGGGATTTGCTGCGGCTAATGCTGACCTCAGAGCAGGTGATATAATTTTAAAAATTGACGGAAAATCTGTAGATGGAAAATCTTCATCTGAAGTAAGTGATATTCTAAAAGGTAGCCCGGGCACTACAGTGGAGATTAGTATAGAACGGGCAGGTGTGCTTATTGACAAGTCTGTAAAAAGGCAAAAAGTACACTTAAACAGTGTTCCCTACTTTACTATGCTCGAAGACTCCATTGCCTATGTTAGCTTATCTAGCTTTACTAGTAGCGCCTCTAAAGAGATTAAAAATGCTTTAGAACAATTGGAAGATGAGAAAGGAATAAAAAGTATCGTTTTAGATTTAAGATCTAATCCGGGCGGACTCTTGAGCGAGGCCGTGAATGTTACAAATCTATTTATAGATAAAAATTTGGAGGTCGTAAAGACCAAAGGAAAGTTAGAGGAATGGGAGAAATCATATAAAACTTTAAATAGAGCTTTCAATTCTGATGTACCATTAGCTGTCCTTATTGATAGAGGAAGTGCTAGTGCTTCAGAAATCGTTTCTGGCACAATTCAGGATTATGATAGAGGTATTGTTATTGGCCAAAGATCATTTGGTAAAGGCTTGGTTCAACAAACCAGAAAACTATCTTATGGTGCTCAAATAAAGGTTACAATCGCTAAGTATTATACTCCAAGTGGCAGATGCATTCAAGCAATTAATTATGCTGAAAGAGCCGAAGATGGAAGTGTAAAAGCAATTCCAGACTCCCTTAGAAATGAATTCCTTACTCAGAATGGAAGAAAAGTGTTTGATGGAGGCGGTGTTGACCCAGATATTAAAGTTGAAGATGGGACCTATTCTAATCTAAGTTTTAGTCTGTTTACCAATATGCTCATCTTTGATTATGCGACTCTTTATGCCGCGGAGCATGAGTCTATAGATCAGGCAGATATGTTTGTGCTGAAAGATGAAGAATATGCAAAGTTTGAAAAATGGTTGTCGGATAAGGAGTATGAGTATACAACTGGTACTGAACTAAAAATTCAAGAACTTCTCAAAGCAGCTGAAAATGATGATTATTCTCAGGAGTTATCGGATGAGCTTAAGAAGCTAGAAAAAAAGTATGCTGAAGTTGAAGCTGATGATTTGCAGACTCACAAAGCGGAGATTAAAAAACTATTAGAGCAAGAGATTGCCTCAAGGTATTATTTTGAAGAAGGGAGAATAGCTGCGGGCCTGAAAGGTGATGCAGCCTTAACGACTGCGATTGAAATTTTAAAGGATAAAGAGAAATATCAAATGATTTTGAGTGGTCCTAAAAACTAAGTTTTTAAACATAAGGCAAGACAAGCTTTATTTAGGATTCATCCTCTTTTTTCTTGTTTTACTGCCTTTTCAGCCTAAAACGCCTCCTCTAACAATAGGAATAATTCTAAGTGCTCTTCTATTTCTTATTTCTGGTGACTATAAGGAGAAGCTTAACAGATTGTTTTCGAACCCATTTAGCATACTTTTTCTTCTCTATTTCTTTTGGACCCTGCTGGGGACTTTTTATTCCGTGGACCCTAAAAAAGCAGGTGAAGATCTTGTTTTAAAGCTTCCGTTTTTAGCATGGCCATTAATTGCTTCTGGTTTTGATATGAGCTATAAACAAATACGTCTTATTTTAAAGGCTTTTGTGATTGCTCTCGCGATTTCTATGGCATATCTGTTTATAGATGCTTATTTACAATACCAAAACACAGCTGATAGCTTGGAGTTTCATTTTGTGAAGCTGGTAGATTATCAAGTCATTCCTCCTCATTATATGGGTATGTACCTCAACTTTGGTTATGCCTTGCTGCTTTGGAATCGATTGTCAAACAAGGCTTTGTTTCCAAAAGTGGTGGATGTTTTATTGATCATATTATTTGTTTTATCCGTAGTTTTTATTGGGGTAAGAATGCAGCATTTAGTTTTTGTCTTTGTGAGTTTGTTTATTGCTTGGAAATTCGGAATTGATAAATTTGGATTGATAAAAGCTCTGGCTATTTCTACTTTCACTTTAATTTTGTTTTTTTTATTGGCATGGATTTACGGAGGTACTAGATCAAGAATGATTGATACTTATAATGAAATTAAATCTTTTGAGAAACCGATTGATAATAAGCAGACTAATCATAGAAAATTCCTTTGGATTGCCGCACTAGAGAATATTCAAGAACGTCCATTTTTAGGTTCAGGAACAGGAGGGGCGGATCAACATATGCATGAGAAGCTGATGGATGACACTGCATTGTTTTGGAATGGAACTGGAACTTATACGCTATCAGAGAAAATTTATAATTGTCACAATGTGTTTATCCAGCACTGGGTAGCAAACGGAATTATTGGCCTTATACTTGTCTTGAGCTTTTTTATTGTCGCTTTCGCGCGATATAAAAGATATGCAATACCACTTGCTTTTTTATTGATATGCTTTTTTAGCTTTAGCACAGAGAGCATGTTAGAAAGGCAAGCTGGAGTTCTATTTTTCACTTTCTTTTATAGCTTCTTCTTTATGATGAAGACGGTAAGAAAGGACGATAAGCAGAAGATGAAAATTGAGGAACATTAAGCCCCAATGTCTTTCTAGCATTGATTCAGCCGCTATAGAGCCTATAAAATAGAGCAGGATTACGAGTTCAAGAATTTTCCTCTTTAAAAAAAGTATTCTAGCAAGAAAAAGAAGAGGTGCAATTAGCGCTATTAAACCTACTAATCCAAGGCTAAGAATAGTTTCTAGATATTGATTATGGCAATTAAATTTTTTGTTCAATCCGTGAGTGAAATTTTTCTCTTTGAATTTTTCGTGATAAACTGTTTGAGCATCTCCTAATCCTTGACCAAGAATAGGCTTTTCATTAATTAATTCTAAGGCAATACTCCAGAGAGCTGCCCTTGTATTTACACTATTAAATGATTCGCTCGAATTTTGATACTCAAACTCATAATTGGCTAATTGAGCAAATCTTGATTTAATATTCTCTGGAATAGAAACAAAAATTATTGCACCTATTATTAGAACAAGGCTAAGTTTAACGCCCGCTTGCTTATAGGATTTTTCTTTAGCTAATAAGAACGGGATAAATAATAGACAAGCCAGAATAAAGGAAATAATATTAGTCCTTGCTTGGAGTAGAACTAGAAATAAACAAAAAAGAAGGCTTAAGAGTATTTTCAATCCTATGGATTTGAATAATCCTTTCTTCCAAACTAGAAGAGCTAGAACCCCAGCAAAATTGGAGACATAAGCTACATGTACGAGTCCAGTGTTTAATCTTGCGTTTTGTATTCTGCTAAGAATATCCTTTAGGAGTGGAATGAATTGTGTGTTATTGCTATACGCAATTGCAAGGCTTGTCTGAAAGTAAACTGAGTATGCAAAGAATAGTAAAACAGACAGTATGGTCAGTTTGAATAAGATATTAAGTCGAGTTCTACTTAATGTAGTATAGCCAGGACCTAATCCAAGTAATGGCAGAAAGTACAAAAGCTTTTGTGTCCAAAGATTGATATTACTTGTATCACTGCTACTAAAGAAGCTGATGGAATAGAGCAGGCCAATCATTCCAAAAAAGTATAGGACCCTTTCTTTTTTGAAAAATGTAGAAACCTTTTTTGAAGGGGCACTTATGGAATTAAGGACAAGTAGTATCGCGCAAAGCGAAGAAACGGAATAGCTAAAGAATATAGAACCACTCAAAACACAAAGAATTAGGTAATACCTATCTTCAAAAGTCCTAAGGTTAATATTTAGCTTCATACATTTATTTGATTAACTCCTTATACTGATTTAGATATTGTTGGCCTACAATTTCAGGGCTATAGGATTGCTCAAACTTAAGCAGGGCATTTGTGATGTAGGTCTCTGGATTCTCCTTGACCTTATTAATGGCCTTTTGAAGAGATACCAAATTCTCCATTTCATAAAAGGCAACTTCCCCTTTAGAAAAGGATCTCTTTATGGCAGGAAGATCACTAGAAATACAAGCCTTTCTCATTTCAATCGCCTCTAAAAGAGTTAAAGAAAAACCTTCTGATCTACTCGTAATGATTGCGGCATCACTGAACTTATAATATAAATGAGCATTTTCTAAGATTCCCAAGAACAAACATCTATCGAGGACTTGCAACTTAGAGGCAAGCTCTTTTACATTTTTAATTTCTTCTCCTTTCCCAATATGTATAAACTTTAAATCAGGGACTAAGGGTAACACTCTTATTAATTGATCTAATCCTTTTCCCTCTGTTGCATTTGAAATATTCATCAAGGCAAAATCATCTCCTTTAAATTCCTTGATTTTATTTTCAACATTAAGGTCATGACCTTCATACTCTATCAACCTTGTGTTTGGAATAACTTCAATATTTTTAAGCTCCCATTCTTTCTCATAATAGTCTCTCATATGCTCTGTAAGGGCAATGATTCTATCATGCTTTTTATCTAAATATTTCCAAACCTTATTTATTACAGACCCTACCAAACCGTTATATCGGTAGTTATAGTCTTTTTTTGCATAGACATGCAGAGTGCTAATGGTTTTGGGCTTTATTTGATTAGAGTGATACCATAGATAGGCGTCAGGTCTTAATCCATGGCTATGAATGATATCGTAATTATCTAGCTCTTTCTCATAGGTCATAAAAAAAAGCTCCTTTGCATCTTTTAAATCTAATGCCTGAGGGAGTTTTTCGAAATAGTAAAAATCAAAATCAATATGATCTTCAAGAAGCAATGATAAGTCTAATGCAAAGCGTACTGGACCTATTGGTTGTAAAGAAGGTAAAATGACAGCCACCCTAATATTGGAAGTTTCTTTCTTGCGTAATCTTCTTAAACCTTTCGGTATTTTGAAAGAAGGTAACCTATATATGTTTAGTTTTTTTCCCATTCTTAATTTCCCCTATTTAGGGAATATTCCTCTAGAAGCTGAAATAATGAATCTTGGAGCAAACATACTGAATATATAAAAGGCCCATGCTCTTTTTGGGCCTTCCTTAAATCTTACAGACTGGGCAAAATGATATATCGCCATACCTCTATCAAAATTAATGAAGTAAAAAAGCTTTCCTACCTCATAGTGATAGTAAGAGATGTCTTTATGATCCTCTGCGCTCATCTGTGAACCAATTTTATTAGTGGGTATAATGGGCTTTAAACATATGCTTGAGCTAAATGTAGTTACATTAAAATCGTGACTCTCTTTTGATTTTTCAAGTAGTTCACTATCACTAAATTTAGCCAATTCAATTCCGTGCTTCTGTATCTTTTTTAGCTGCTCTTTTTGATTCGCTTCAACTATCAAGTTATTTCCTTGGTCAAAGTATTTTGTTTTAGGAATATATATTTGTGTTCTGCTTAACTCCATATCCGCACAGTTTTGAAGATAATTCTCTTCCCACTTTTCATAAACTGACGCATAGTAATGAAGCTTAGTAGTGTCGCTCGGGATGAGCTTGCTTTCTAAATAGGAATTTAAGTGCTCTGCTTTCCAACTTTGAGGTAAGCTTAAAGTGAAATTCTGAAAGGTTTGTTTTTTTAATTGGCGTAGAAAGGTTTGAGATTCTGTGAATTTAGAACGCTCATTTAAATGAATTAGAATGCTCATCCCACCACACGATTCAGCCTTTCATTAATCTTAATTTTTAGTTTATTAAGATCATTCAAACTTGAGATGAGCTCTAAACTAGACCCAGAAGTTTCAAGCTCTCTTATTTTTAGCTTAATCTCATGTATAGATGCGCTCAATCTTAATTGTTTTAGTCTTAACTGACTTTCAATAGCAAATCTTGGAGCAAGCTCTTCTAAAGGAGTGACGTGTACCTTCTGTTTTTTCCAATTATTTAACTGATGTTTCTCACTTATTAAGTCAGCAACTACATTCACAATTTCTTTATTTTTATTTTGAATAAGCTGCTGAGAACTAAGAACCTCTCCTGTAGTATTGAAATGCTCTTTTATTGTTTCATAAACCAATTGATAAGGCTTATGATAGAAAGAAATATTATCTTGATCTAGTTCTAGGATAAGATATTCTCCAACCTTTTCTTCTTCAAATTCAACATTGTCTTTTTCACCTTCTTTTGTTTCTTCTGGAGGCATCATAACATTCGCAAAGTTTAGAAGAAGAGATAATACTGCTTTTTCTTGAAGGTATTCTTCAGAAGAAAGCTCTGATTGATTTTCATCTTTAATAAGATTTAATCGTACTTCTCGATCTTCCTCTCTTTTAGATTCTCTCTCAAGATCCTTGAAATTAGCCTTTCTCATTTGGGCTAATTCGCTGAAAAGAATCCTTTCTTCTAATTTTAAAAGTCGAGCACACTCTTGAACGTATGCTTCCCTTTCTAGGGCATCTGGAATGACAGCTATGCTTTTACAAATTTCTCTAGCAACCTTAGATTTTTCTAGAGGACTATCCCCGGCATCAGTCAATAAAAGTTGAGTTTTGTATTGTAAAAAGTCTTTTTTTTCTGCACTAATAAAACTTTCCAAGTCTTCACTACTGTGAGCCTTGGCAAAAGAATCGGGGTCTTGACCATCTGGGAATAACAGAACTTTGACATTCATGCCTTCTTTTAGAATCATATCGATACCGCGCAAGGAGGCCTTTATTCCGGCTGCATCACCGTCAAATAGAATGGTAATATTATTAGTAAACCTTTTAATCAGATTAATCTGATCTACCGTTAATGAAGTGCCACTAGAGGCAACTACATTTTTAACGCTTGCTTGGTGGAGACTGATTACATCTGTATATCCTTCTACTAAAAGGCATTCATCCTTTTTACTCAATTCAGACTTGGCTTGAAAAATACCATAAAGAGTTTTACTCTTATGATATATCTCAGATTCTGGACTATTGAGGTATTTTGCAATTTTAGCATTGGCTTCTAGAGTTCTTCCTCCAAAGCCTAATACTCGTCCCGTATGGCTTAAAATCGGGAACATTACTCTGCCTCTAAAACGATCTGTATTATTGGAGCCATTAATTTTTACTAAACCACTTTTTTCTAGAAACTCTAATTGATAAGAGTCCTTTAAAGCAGCTTTTGAAAGAGCTTCATATTCATTTGGAGAATAACCTAATTGAAACTCCTTAATGGTTTGATCATTAAAGCCTCTTTCTTTAAAATATCCATGACCTATGAGTTTGCCTTTTTCACTCTCCCAAAGTTGTTTCTGAAAGTACTTATTAGCGTATTCATTGATTAGAAATAGACTTTCCCTTTCAGATCTCTGTTGCTTCTCTTCATCTGATTGACCAGTTTCCTCGATTTCAATATTGTATCTCTTTGCTAGAAATCGTAGAGCTTCTGGATAAGTGTAGTGCTCATGTTCCATTAAGAAACTCACTACATTGCCACCTTTATTGCTACTAAAGTCCTTGAATATTTGCTTGGCCGGGCTCACCATAAAAGATGGTGTCTTCTCATTAGAGAATGGGCTAAGCCCTTTAAGACTGCTACCGTTTTTCTTTAAACTGACAAAATCAGAAATAACTTCCTCAATACGGGCAGTCTCAAAAATTTTATCAATGGTAGCTTGTGAAATCATAGAAGACAAAAATACACTTTGAGATTTGAATACATAAAAAAAGGAGAGCGAAAGCTCTCCTTTTTTATAACTATATATTGAATATTAATCTTTGTGCAAGTGTATATCCATTTGTGGAAACGGAATACCAACTCCTTCAGCGTCAAATCTCTTTTTAACTTTTTCGTTAAGACTATTTACGACATCCCAATAGTGGGCATTGGTGGACCATGCTCTAAGATTGAAGTTAACGCTACTATCTCCCAAAGATGAAAGGAAAATAATAGGCTCAGGATCTTTAAGAACATTTTCATCAGAATTAACGATGTCTAATATGATTGCTTTTGCTTTGTCGATATCATCAGTATATCCAATTCCAAAAGTCATATCCAATCTTCTATTGTTGTGGAAAGAATAATTAGTTAGAGTGCCATTACTTAAAACAGCATTTGGCACTACCACTTCTTGATTTTGAACAGTTGTAATATAAGTATAGAAAATTTGAATTTCTCTAACTGTTCCGCTTACTCCATTGGCATCAATATAGTCACCAACCTTAAAAGGCTTTAGAATTAGAATTAAAATTCCTCCGGCAAAATTAGATAAGCTTCCTTGTAGTGCAAGACCAACAGCCAAACCAGCAGCACCAAGAATTGCAACAAAGGATGTCATTTGAATGCCTAACATACCGGCAACGGTAATTACCAACATTACTTTTAATAAAGCGCCTACAAGACTAGATAGAAATGGTCTTAATGACTCATCAATATCTCTTTTTATCATTGCTTTCCTAAAAATAGAACTGATTTTCTTAACAACCCATAAACCTATTAATAAGGTTATTAAAGCCGTAACGATTTTAGTACCGTAAGTGATGGTAAGTGTACTTATGGTGTCCCAATAGTTTTCGATATTATCCATGTTTTTTTGTGTGTGATAATGTTTTGCAAACTTATGAAACCTAATGATTTAAAATACCATTGCCTTGAAAATCACTTGTTTCGGGTAATTACGTAAAAAGAAAGCTTTTCCAAAGCAATACGAGCATCGTTTTCAGGAAACTCTTTTAGTATCTCAATGGCTTTTTCGTAGTAATTATTCATTTGTTCAGTAGCGTATTCAATCCCGCCTACCTCCTTAACCTTAGAGATTAGCTCCTTTACCTTATGCGTATTTTTATTAAATCGTTTTACAATATTGATAAGACTTTTCTTGTCTTTTTTAGAAACATTATTTAGGGTATAGATCAAAGGCAATGTCATTTTTTGCTCCTTTATATCTGCCCCAGTTGGCTTTCCACTTTTATTTATTTTTTCATAATCAAAAAGATCATCTTTAATTTGAAAAGCAATACCTAGGTATTCTCCAAAAAGCTTAATCTTATCAATATCCTCTCTTGATTGGTTGACAGAAGAAAAGCCTACACCGCAGCAGGAAGCAATTAAGGATGCCGTTTTCTGGCGAATAATATCATAGTAAATTTCTTCTGTGATATCTAATCTTCTGGCTTTTTCAATTTGAAGAAGTTCACCTTCGCTCATTTCACGGACCGCTGTACTTACGATTTTTAAGAGTTCATGTTCTTCATTTTCTACAGCTAATAAAAGAACTTTAGAAAGTAAAAAATCACCCACTAAAACTGCAATTTTGTTTTTCCAAAGAGCATTTATAGAAAAGAATCCTCTCCTTCTATCGCTATCATCAACAACATCATCATGAACAAGAGTAGCGGTATGCATTAGTTCAACTAAGGCTGCTCCTCTATAGGTGCTTTCGTTGATCTCGCCCATCATTTTAGCCGTTAGAAAAACAAGCAATGGACGCATCTGCTTACCTTTTCGCTTATAGATATAATAAGTAACTCTGTTCAAAAGGGCCACCTTGCTTGCCATAAAGTCTTTAAACTTAGGCTCAAACAAATCCATTTCTTTGGCAACGGGGGCTTTTATTAAATCAAGTGTACTCATATTTGGCTAAGGTAAGAAGCTAGATTATCTAAAAAAGAAAAGCATCTAAGAATATTACTTTGTTGGTTCAAAGGCAGGAGTAACGTCGTTTTTATTGGCCAATTGACCACAGGCAGCATCTATATCTTTTCCTCTACTTCTCCTAACTCTAACCACAGTGTTTATGTTCTCAAGTGCTTGAACATAAGCTTCGGTTGCTTCAGGTTCCGCTTGTTGGAATTCTCCGTCATCTATAGGATTATATTCTATAATATTCACTTTTGATGGTATGCGTTTGCACAGCTTCACAAGAGCATCTATATCAACTTGTCTGTCATTAATACCTTTCCATATGACATACTCAAAGGTGGGCTTTCTTTTAGTGGCGGCATACCAATACTCTAATGCCTCTGTTAGATCTTTGATGGGATTAATATCGTTAATAGGCATAATCTTAGACCTCACTTCATCAATCGCTGAATGAAGTGAAAGCGCCAGATTAAACTTTACGTTATCATCTGCAAGTTTCTTAATCATCTTAGCCAAGCCTACTGTAGAAACTGTGATTCTTTTTGGAGATATTCCCAAGCCCTCTTCAGAACATATTTTTTCTATAGACTTTAAGACATTGTTATAATTCATAAGCGGCTCTCCCATTCCCATGAATACAATATTGCTGAGCTTTCTGTCAAAAAATTGTTCGGCCTCTTCTTGAATGGCAACTACCTGATCATAAATTTCATCAGCATTTAAATTTCGCATTCTTTTTAATCGCGCTGTAGCGCAAAATTTGCAATCTAAACTGCAGCCTACTTGGCTACTAATGCATGCTGTAATTCTATTGTCAGTTGGAATTAATACGGACTCAACTATTCTTCCATCATGTAGCTTAACGGCATTTTTAATGGTCCCGTCAGTACTTCTTTGCATTTCATCAACACTGATATGGTTGATGACAAAATTGGAAGAAATATGATCTCTAAGTTCTTTGCTTAAGTTTGTCATATCCTCAAAGGATTTAGCGGACTTTACCCATAGCCATTCATAGACTTGTTGCCCTCTAAATTCTTTTTCTCCAATCTCTAGAAAGTACTTTTTAAGTTCATCCTTACTTAGAGCACGGATATCTCTTTTGTTCTCCATTCTGCAAATGTACAATAGTAAACAGGACAAGTATTTTATAGCGCTTAAAAAAGCATCTATTTTCTATGAAAATAAGAATGACATATCCGTGAATGTTTTCTCAGCTATAGCTGGAGAAGTACAAATAGCCTATGAATATTCTTTGAACAATATTATTAGTGCTCAAGTTTTAGGTGGCTACACATTCAGGGATTTTATGGTTGAGACAATAAGGCTTGGATTGGATGCCATGGATCATGAGTATGAAACTTCTCCAGTTTATGGAGTGAATTTTAAGCTTTTTAGGGAGGCGCTAAATTTTCTGTTGAGCGATATATTGGAATACAAGCAATATATAAAGAATACAGAAAATCGGCTGTTTATGAAATTGCTAATTTTGGATCGCCGGTTAAAAAAAGAAGAATTTGACACCTATTGGAATACAACATCTTTCACAATAATTTTTGGTAGACAAGTTGTTATAGGATCAACCAAGCCGAGTTTTTTATTAGATTATTACCTTGACTTAGGTTATTTGCTTGAAAATTTATCATTTGTAACTACTACACAGGATTTATTTATGAACGAAAGTTTTGAAATGGAAGAAATCAGAAATTCAAGAGATTTTTCGATTACTATATTGATAGGTTGTAGATTGGGATTAGGAATTTGATTTTCAGTTCAATAAAAAAGCCTCGATATTTCGAGGCTTTTTTATTGGTTGTGTATTTAGTTAGATGATAAGCATAGCATCACCATAACTAAGGAACCTATACTTTTCTTTAATAGCAACCTTATATGCTTCCATTAATAAATCGTATCCAGCAAAAGCGCTACACATCATCATTAAGGTACTTTGAGGTGGGTGGAAGTTTGAAATCATGCAGTTAGCAACATTGAAGTCATAAGGAGGGAAAATAAACTTATTTGTCCATCCATCATTTGGATTTAAATGACCTGAAGTAGAAACAGCACTTTCAATAGCTCTCATTGAAGTGGTTCCAACAGCACAAATACGCTTTTTAGCATTCTTTGCTTTGTTCACAGCATCAGCAGTAGTTTGATTCACCTTAAACTGCTCACTATCCATTTTATGCTTGCTTAAATCTTCTACCTCTACTGGTCTAAATGTACCTAGACCAATATGTAGAGTTAGCTCTGAAAATTCAACACCTTTAATTTCTAAACGCTTAATCAATTGCTTAGAGAAGTGTAAACTAGCAACAGGTGCTGCTACTGCGCCTTCTTCTTTCGCAAAGATTGATTGATATCTATCTTTATCCTCCTCGTCCGGTTCTCTGTTGATATACTTTGGAATAGGAGTTTCTCCTAATTCTTGAAGCTTAGCTCTAAATTCTTCATAAGATCCATCATACAAAAACCTTAAAGTTCTACCTCTAGATGTTGTATTGTCAATTACCTCAGCTACAAGGCTATCGTCTTCTCCAAAATAAAGCTTATTTCCAATTCTGATCTTTCTAGCTGGGTCTACTAATACATCCCACAGTCTAGATTCAGCATTAAGTTCTCTCAATAAAAAGACCTCAATCTTAGCTCCAGTCTTTTCTTTGTTTCCATACATTCTTGCAGGAAAAACTTTAGTATTATTCAATACCATGACATCGCCATCATCAAAGAAATTGATGATATCACTAAATTTATGATGTGTGATACTCTGGTCCTTTCTGTTCAGAACCATTAATCTACTATCATCTCTGTGTACTGTTGGGCGATCTGCAATTAATTCCTTTGGAAGGTCATAACTGTAATGAGAAAGTTTCATCTTCATAGCTTACGGGCTTTGATTTAAATTAATATGAGGGCTGCGAATTTACGGAAAAATGGAATTGCTTGTTAGTGCAAATTAAAATGAGCTTCGATTAAATCGATAAAGCGCTCTTTTGTCTCTTCAGATTGAGACCAATTGTAGTCTGGCTCTACCATATTGTTGATAAAGTCCATAGCTTCATCTCTGCTCTCAAGGGTGTTTAATTGAGAAATAACTCTATTAAAGTTCTCCTGCTCATTATTAAACAGGTCTTTAATGATTGAAATTCTGTCATTTAATCCCAATTTAAGTTCTGGGCCTTTTTTAACAGCTTTCATTTTTACGGCTGGGACAGGATCGGATTCCGTGATTTCTTCATGAATTGTCTCTAGCTTTATACTTTCAGGTTCATTCATATTTACCAATTCCAAGGTATCTGAGCTTGGATTCTCATCTTCCTCTGACTCTTCAGATTGAAAGCTAATATAATTCTGAACTACAAGATTTTCATACATCATTTGTACCTGTCCCAAAAGATCATCAATGTCTAACTGATCATTGTCTAGAATATGTCTGCATATCTGATCTAATTCTTGTTTGAGATTTTCCTCCATTCTTTAGTGTATCTTTCAGTAAATTTGTAATTCATTCAAAAACGGAAAATACAAAAATGTTTCTTGAAAATCCTGTAAATCAGGAAAACCAATGCGGCTGGATTGAAGTAATAACTGGCTCTATGTTTAGCGGAAAAACTGAAGAATTAATTCGGAGGTTAAAACGCGCTCAATTTGCTCATCAAAGCATAGAAATATTTAAGCCTGAGATCGATAATCGCTATTCTGAGGAGGAGGTAGTAAGCCATGATCAGAACAGTATGCGATGCACCGCTGTAAGCTCATCATCAAATTTATTAATTCTTGCAGATAGAGTAGATGTAGTTGGAATAGATGAGGCGCAATTCTTTGATGAAGGAATTGTAGAAGTTTGTAATGAGCTAGCAAATAGAGGAAGTAGGGTTATCATTGCTGGTCTGGATATGGATTTTAAAGGAAAACCATTTGGTCCTATGCCAAACCTAATGGCCACTGCAGAATATGTAACTAAGGTGCATGCTGTTTGTGTTAAAACGGGAAATCTCGCGCATTATTCTCATAGAAAATCAAATGCCGACAGTCAAATTCTTCTGGGCGAAAAGGATCATTATGAAGCTTTAAGTAGAACGGCTTATATTAAATCAAATTCTAATGGGTAAGCCTCTAGCTATAGATTCTTCTGATAGGATAAGCTTAGTTGAGGCAAAAGCTAATTCAGTTTTAGTCATAGATCCTTCTCGGGATTTAAAGAGCTTAGATAGAGCGCTGGATTTTTTGAATCAACAAGGCCTAGGAAGAGAAAAAATCTTGCTTGTTAATGGAAGTGATAATCCAGGCTTAATCGATAGGCTTAATTCTAAATTGAAAGTCTCAGGTCTTAAAGTCTTTATTTTAGGCTTAAAAGCTCAGAATGACAATGAAGACTACCCTATCGGATTAGAGTTCAAAGAAAGTTTAGAGCAACTTTTTCAAGAAGAAAGTAAACCAATATTTGAGGATAAAGCAATTCTAATTAAAGGGTTTAATGGCTCTGAATTGGAAAGGATTTTGACTGTCCTTGAGGAAAAATCGCATAATGCAGTTATGGAAATAGACCTCGGTAAAATGATCTATAACCTCAATTACTATCGCGATAAGCTTAAGAAGGAGACTAAGGCTATGGTGATGGTCAAGGCTTTTTCTTATGGCTCTGGTAACATTGAAATAGCCAAACATTTAGAACACCACAAAGTTGATTATCTAGGAGTGGCCTATGCAGATGAGGGGGCTGTTTTACGTAAGCAGGGAATAAAAATACCAATTTTGGTTCTCAATACGGATCCTAGCAGTTTTCAAACCATCTTGGATTATAATCTGGAGCAGGAGATTTACTCTTTTCATGTTTTAGAAGAGTATCTAGAATTTATTAAGAAGCATAATCGGGTTGAGGTTCCTGGAATACACTTGCAAATTGAGACCGGAATGAATCGTCTAGGCTTTGACCTCAAGCAATTGCCTCAATTAGTTGAGATAATAAACTCAGAACCTTTGTTGAAAGTGTTGGGTGTCTCTTCTCATTTGGCTTCCGCCGATTCCAATTCAGATGAGGAGTTCACGAATATGCAAATCGAGAAATTTAAGGAAGCTAAAAATTTTATTGCTTCTAAAATTGGTGATGAATTTTTAAGTCATATTCTGAATACCAGCGGTATCAGTAATTATCCTGATGCTCAATTTGATATGGTTCGTTTGGGGATAGGGCTGTATGGAATTACTTCAGAAAAAAAGGATAAGGAAAACTTACTTCCAATTAGCAGCTTAAAAGCACGTATATCTCAGATTAAGAAAGTGGACATGGGTGAGTCAATTGGCTACAGCCGATCTTATATCGCTGAAAAGCAAATGAGTATTGCAATAGTTAATATAGGCTATGCTGATGGTATTAAAAGAGAGTTAAGCAATGGTATTGGCTCCGTATTTTTTAAAGGAAAGTCTTTAAAGATAGTTGGAAAAGTTTGCATGGATATGTGCATGGTTGATGTTACCGGTATTGAAATTAGGATACATGATGAGGTGGAAATATATGGCGCAAATAAGAGTCTATATTCACTTGCAAATGAGATGAACACCATACCATATGAAGTGCTGACCAGTATTTCTCAAAGAGTAAAAAGGACTTACCTTTTATAAAAGATAAGCCCTTTTTATATTTTTGAATCTAAACAGAGTTTAATCCTCCATTAGTTTGTCAAGTGTTTCTCTACTCACAGCATGATAATTTGCTCGTGCCTTAGCATAGATGTTTTTAGCCATTTCAGTTTTATCTGACTCAATCATAGCTTTATAGGTTGGAGTTAAGAATTTCCTTCTCCCCACTCTAACTAAAAAATTCTCAACTGCTGTATATGCGGGGCTATAGTTGTTTCTAATGCTAGGTTGGAACCAAGCGGCAGAGATCTCGCTATTGCCGCTATGAGTAAAGCCGTAAGCTTCATCTAAGCTAGTAAGCTGATCCATGCTAAGCTCTTCTGGTAAGCTGTGAATAAAATGCAGCCATTCATGAGTAGACCATTTATTGCTTAATTCATTAGGTGCTAATTGACCCTTAGATATGAACTCCTCAACAGCATTTTCAACGATTGCAAAACGCTCAGATTCAATAGTTGGAATATTGTCTGGAACATTAGTTTCATAAATCCACTCATTTGCTCTTATAGACTCATATTGTTCTTGGCTCAATAAATCAGACTTTAGAAGTGCTACAAACTTTTCAGTATCCATTACTTTAAAAGCATTGTCTGCAAAATAATTATTAATGAAAAGATCAAATGTATCTCTTCCAACAGTTTCTTCAATAAGCCTTAAGAAGAAGTATCCTTTATCATAAGGAATAACGGTAACACCATCATCAGGATTTCTTCCATCAAGGTCTAGTTTTAACTTAGTGTCATCTGGCATTTCTTCCATCATATTAGCAGCTTCTTCAATCAGATCATTTCTGCTTAAGCTAGCTAGCATTTCAGAGTAATCTCTGCCGTATACTTCTTCCATAATTCTGTGCTCAAAGTAAACAGTAAAACCTTCGTTCAACCAGAAATCATCCCAAGTTGCATTAGTTACTAAATTACCACTCCAGCTATGTGCTAATTCATGAGCTACTAGGCTTACTAATGACTTATCGCCAGCTAAAATAGTTGGAGTAGCAAAGGTTAACCTTGGGTTTTCCATTCCACCAAAAGGAAATGAAGGAGGTAATACAATGATATCATATCTACCCCAAGCATAAGGACCATAAAGACCTTCCGCAGCCTGAACCATTGCCTCTAAGTCTTCAAATTCGCTTGCCGCGATATCTAGTATGGATGTTTCAGCATATACACCTGTTCTTTTACTCAATTCCTTGAAGTAAACATCTCCTACGCTTAGAGCCATTAAATAAGAAGGAATAGCTTCTTCCATCTTAAACTCATAAATACCAGTTTCATTTTTCTCCATTGGGTTTGAAGCACTCATAAGAGCAATCATATCTGCTGGAACTTGAACCTTAGCGTTATACGTATATCTTATTCCAGGACTATCCTGACATGGAATCCATGTTCTTGCTAGAATAGCTTGAGATTGAGTAAATAAGAATGGTTTCTCTTTAGTAGCAGTTTGTTCAGCGTCCAACCATTGTAGTGCCCGTGCATCAGCGGACGTAGAGTAATCAATGCTGATGTTTTTTACTTGCTCATCAATCATTATGGTTAGGGACTGTCCATGATATTCTACAAACTCTCCTAATTTATAATCAAGATCTTTTTCTCCAGAATAGACTCTAGATATATTAAGGCCATAAGCATCAAATATTATTTTAGAGGCATTCTTAGAAGTTTCAATAGTCCAATTTGCAGTACCGGAAATTATTTTAGTTTCAAAATCAACAGTAACATCCAAATCTAGGTGTTTAACAACTGCCTCATTCGGCTCTGCGAAACTGTGCTTATCATCAACGTAATTCATAGATTCAACAAGGGTTTTTTCTTCTTGATTAGGTGTGTTTTCTTGACATGAAGCAAAGAAAAGACTACCTAATGCAATGAGACTTAATTTTTTTAGATTCATAATATTGTATCTTGGTTTTAACAATTTCAAATGTACTATCAATAAAGAATAAGATGAAAGTAATAGTTAATCTAATTATCAATACTCTGGGTGTATTTCTTACTGCTTGGATTTTAGAGCCAAACGTAAGTGTCAATCATTTTTCAACGGCTCTAATAGTAGCTTTAGTTTTGAGCTTACTTAATATCACCGTTAAGCCATTACTTTTTGTTCTTACCCTTCCCGCCACCATTCTGAGCTTTGGGCTATTTATTTTTATTATTAATGCTATTGTTATTCAAATAGCTAGTCATTTGGTAAGTGGTTTTCACGTTCAAAATATTGGTTGGGCTTTGCTTTTTAGTTTAATACTATCCGTGATAAACTCTGTATTATTTAGCATTGGTGATAAACCACAGCCACCTAACTTTAATTAACAATTAGTTTCTTAGTAAGAAGCTCATCATCAATTTTAAGCTTTACGAAGTAAACACCAGAAGGATATTTCTCAAGGTTTAACTCTAAGTCTAAATGATCTTGGAATTCTAGAGTGTTAGCCTGAATTAATTGGCCGTTCAATTGGATAATTGAATAATTCAAAGAATGATTTCCAGCTTTGTGAATTTCTAAGTTTCCACGACCATTATTTGTTGGATTTGGAAATAAGCTTACTTCAGCAGAGCTTAAGTTTTCATCTATAGAAATACCATATCCAACTGTAAAGTTGAGTCTTAATTCAGTACCAAAGTTAGGTTGGTAGGTCTTGAAGAAAAAGCTTCCGCCAATATTCCTTAATTGGATGCTCCCATTGCCATCATTATTTGCAAAAAAGCTTAATCCGTTTTTAGATCTATCTGATAAAATAAAACTGTAGCAACCAGGATTCAGGTTTAATGTATCTTCATAAAGAGTATTAGAGTTGAAGTTGTCTCCTGAATATAAAACATTGGCTGAAGCATCAACTAATTTCCAATGGCTATCACTTCCTCTTCCGTTAGTCCTTAAAAGAACTTTTAGGTTTGCAGGAAATTCAGGAACACTTTCAAAGCTGCTTGTCAGCCTATTATTCATAGGTACCTCATCAGTAAAGTTACCATTAGGCGACTCTAGTTTTACTTCAAATTCCTGTTTGTTGAGGTAGGTATTCCAGTCATTATTTCCAGTCATATCAAGACTTACTGTTGTGCTTTCCATGAAGCCAAGGTTCCCAGTCCACTCATGAACTTTATACTGCCCTCCTAATACTCCGTAAGTGATTTTACAGCTTGTTAGGTTTTGAGCTCCTTTATTTCTAATTCTTACTACTGCCTCACCACAAATAGGATTCATTCGAGCATATTCATCAGCTAAACTAGGGCTTAAAATATCTTCTATCTCGGCATCAAGTTGATGATTAGGTGCAGAGAATTCTAATAATTGAGCGCTTACAATATATGTAGCAGGCGTTTCCCCTTGAGGCACAGTGTATGTATAAGCTTCTATATCTACATCAAGGTTTATTTTGCCGTTTGAAACAAAAGGGCTTAAGTCATGTGTGTACTCTATAGACTTTGTTCCGGGACACCAATTTGCTCTATCAATAAGCCAAGTTCCACCTTGTGGAAATAAAGGGTTAAGACCACAATCATCTCTCCACATTGATTGAGTGAATCTTGTTTGACCATCCGTTTTAACATAATAGTCTTTAATACAAAACTCAGCACAGTTAAGAGAGTTTACAAAGCCATGACCTGAAGGGTTTATCTTAAATATTGTTTGGCTTGTATTTGGATCTATGTCAAAGCTTTTTCCGGGCATGCTAGTGTTTTCAAAAACAACAGGGTCTTTATATTGCCAACTGCCTTCATATACATTTCTTAATTGAATCAAATCGCGCGGAGGCGTACCTTCAATCATTATAAACTTAATGTCTACACTAAATCCGGCAGAATAACCACTGTAGAATGCCTGAAATTCAAGGCTGTCTTTAAAAAATGATTGATAATCTGTTACGTCATAAAAGAATTCGTGCTCCCAGCTATTAGATAAAGAATTGCCGTAAGGCGTAATTACTTTGGCTAAATTTATTTTCTCAGTTCTTTCAACCACATCCCATATCGTGTCAATTTGTAATGGATTTTTACTCACTGTATCAAGCCCTACAAATGTGGAGTCATAAGCTCCAATTCCTCTTTTAAAACTAATTCTGGTGGTATAATCCCAATCACTACATCCTCCAGAAGCACACCCCAAAGTATATTGCATAATTATTTTGTGGTAAGTCTTATTATCATTTGGAAAATAAGCCATCCTATCGTAAGATCTGAAATTATTCATATCTACTTTTTGGTGGGCCTGAACTATGGTTGTATCACCTTCAGCAGCGTAAATTGATGAAACAGAAAACAAAAGGAAAAGCAGTAATAAAGATCTCATATTGGTCTTTTGAAATTAATTAGAGGTGTAATTTAATTAATAATATTATCTCTTAGTTTTTTGGGAAGACTTTTGACAACTAAATCGTAAGAATGATTGATTAATTCTACAACAAGGTTCTGATCCAACCCATTGTCGATGCTGACAGTATTCCAGTGTTTTTTATTCATATGAAAGCCAGGAATAATTAGCTCTCCAAATTCTTCCCTTAGCTGAATGGCCCTTTCGGGATTACATTTTAAGTTGACCGTTAAACTTTCTGATTCTAAAGAACAGAGCGCAAACATCTTATTAGCTACCTTAAAGACTAGAGTTTTATCATCAAATGGAAAGCTTTCAGTAACCGAAGGCTTTGACAAACAGAAGAGTCTGAATTCTTCAATATTCATGGAGTGAGATTATAATTCAGCTACAATTTCTATTGTTCTGAGGAAGAACACAAGAAAGAGATTAAAAAATATTAATTGAATATTCTAAGAAAGAGAAGCCTTTGCCCACTTTTCTGCCCATTCTTCAGGACCTAAAGTATTGTCTACGCTATAGTTGCCAATCTTAGTTCTGCGCAGAGAGCTGAGGTGGGCTGAAGAATTCACAGCCTGTCCAAAGTCATTAGCAAGGCTACGAATGTAGGTGCCTTTAGAACAAACTACTCTAAAATGTAGGATTGGGAAATCAGTAGAATCAATTTCAAATTCTTTAATGCTAACTGTTCTTGGACTGAGCTTTAGATCTACTCCTTGTCTTGCTGCTTCGTATGATTTTTGCCCATCTTTTTTGATAGCAGAAAAAATTGGAGGTGTTTGTTCAATGTCCCCTAAAAATGATTTTCTGGCTTCTTCTAGCAATTCATCATTAATATGGTCAATCGGACAGGGATTGATTAGCGGCATTTCTAAGTCGTAAGACTCAGTAGAGTAACCTAAGGTGATGGTGCCCGTATATTCCTTATCAAGGCCCATAAATTCATCTATTTTTTTAGTGAATTTTCCAACACAAATAATGAGAAGACCTGTAGCTAATGGATCCAGGGTACCTGCATGTCCAACCTTAATTTTCTTGAGGTCAAGCTTCTTTTTTAATGAATAACGCAACTTATTGACCACAGAGAAGGAGGTCCAAGTCAATGGCTTATCAACTAGTAGGAGTTTGCCTGCTAGTATTTCTTCTTTATTAAGCTGTTCCAAATGAGGCAATAATTGCTACTATACCAATGGCGAAGCAGTAAAGAGAGAAATAATTAAGATTAGATCTTTTAACAATTTCAATCATCCATTTGCAAGCCCAAAGACCTGTTAAGAATGCTGCAGCAAATGCAAGTACCAAATTGAGTGGGGAATTTACTGTAGTTTCAAAAGCTCCATCCATTATGTCCTTAGCCATTTTACCAAAGATCAGAGGAACTACCATTAAGAAGCTAAATCTAGCAGCTTTCTCTCTATCCATTCCTAATATTATACTTGAACTAATGGTGGCTCCTGATCTTGAAATTCCTGGCAAGATTGCTATAGCTTGGGCTATTCCAATAAAGATTGCGTTTTTATAAGTCAAAGGCTTATCTCCTGAAGTTGCATTATTGGCAAAAGCTAAAAGAAGACCAGTAATAAGAAGCATAAAGCCTACAAGCAAGATTTGATCGTTAAATAGAGTTTCAATAAAATCATCAAATACAATTCCTACTATAGCAGCCGGAATCATTGAAATAATAATACTTAAGCTAAATTTAAATTCTTCATTGTTTTCTCTTTTTGATAAACCAACTAATATTTGAAGAACTTCCTTTTTATAAATAACTATTGTGGCAAGAGCTGTTGCAAAGTGAACGATCACAGTAAAGAGGAGACTCTCACCTGGTAGGGCTTGATTTCCTATTAAATGTTTAGCTAGTTCTAAGTGACCGCTGCTACTTACTGGCAAAAATTCTGTTAAACCTTGAATGATTCCAAGGAATAGCGCTTCTAATTTACTCATTCGAGCTACTAGGTTTCGACATTATTGAATATATTAAGGCTAGCAGGCCAGTTAGAATAAGGAATGGGGCCCAACCAATTCGTTGAGCATTGAAAATATCTGCGTTAAACTGATTCGGATCGTCACTTCCTCCTCCAGACATAAGTATATAGCCAAGTATCATAATACCAATACCAATTGCCATGATGATGTAATTCTTTTTGCCAAATACGAAAGTTTGCTTTTCCATGTCTTTAAAAATAAAGTTGATCTGTCTTAAGTTTCAAATACTTTCTGAGCGCAAAGAAAGTACATATCATAGAAATAAAGACTCCTAATAGAAGAATAAGTATTCCTATGCTAATTAATATAGTTTGTTGTTGAAGTGCTTGAAAATCCGGAATCCATTGTCCAGCGTAGTATACAAGGCTTGCCAATAGGCTCAAAGCAATGACTGCACCATAAATCCCATGTCTAAAACTTCTCCAAATAAAAGGTCTCCTTATAAATCCTTTGGTTGCCCCTACCAATTGCATTGTCTTAATCAGGAATCTTTTGCTATAAATAGAGAGTCTGATGCTGCTGTTTATTAATCCAATGGCTATTAGACTTAGTACTAGCGCGCCGCCTACTAAGAAGTAAGAAATTCTTTGGATGTTATCATTCATTAATTGAATCAATGGCTTGTCATAGATAAGCTCGCTTATAAATTCTCTTTTTTCAAGATCTTCTTGAAAGGAGCTTAAGAAATTGTTTTCTACATACGCAGCATTCATCTTAACTTCTATTGCATCAAGTAGGGGATTGTATCCTAAAAAGCTAATAAAATCCTCATCTAGATCTTCCTTTAGAACCTCCGCAGCATCTTCTTTTGAGATAAACTGACTGGACTTAACGGCGTCCATCAAATTAATTTCTTTTTGAAATTGTCTTAGTTCTTGCTCAGAGGCATCTCGCTCAATAAGTATGGTCATGGCAAAGTTTTCTTTCACTTGCTTTGCAATTGTTTGAGCGTTCATAATAAGTAGCCCAAATGCACCAAGTACAAAAAGCACAAGGGAAATGCTCACTACCACTGATATGTAGCTAGACCTTAGTCTTCTTCGTGTATATTTTTCTGCTTTCTTTGACATCTTATTTATGAATGCCGCTAAATTAAAAAAATTAGCGGCCTTAAAAAGTTAATGAGTAGTTAATGCGCTATACTTTAACAATGTTTGGCATTTCAAAATTTGTACCTTCGATAAAAATATAGATCCTTGGGTAAAAAAATAATATTAGGTCTGTTTCTTCTAATAATTCTTGTGCCAATAGTTTCGCATTTGCATTTTAGATTAAAATCTAAAGAAAAGTTTAAGCTTGAATGGGCATCATTGGACAAGACAAACCAGTCTTTTCAATGGGTTTTTAAGCAGTCTTTTGAAAATGAGGAAGGTGATGAGCTGGTATATATCAATTTGGAATCTGATTCTTTATACTCAGATAACATCGGCGAAAGCCTGATAAAAGAATTGAAGGACAATTCAAGTATTATTATAGAGTCTAGTATTTTAAACTCAAGTGAACCAATGCTTGAATTCCTTTCAGCGACTTTAGGACTCCAGAGTGAAAAGTGGCACGCCCGCTATTATGCGTCTATTGATAGTGTGAATAACCAAAGGTATAGCGCAGAGCTCAAAGTTTTAGCCCGGGATTATAAGAGTATTTACGATCAAGAATTCCCTTACTCTTCTGAGCCTGCTTTGATCCTGTACAGAAGAGATCAGGATATTGTAATAATGCATTCCGATATGCTGACAGGAGGTTTGCCTACTTTACTGAATAGAGCTTCAGTGCCAGGTATAAATTCTACAGCTAAATTAACAGAGAGTTCTTGGTTTGAGATGAATCAATTTGATAGCTTGAAATCAGATATCCTTATAGAGCTTAACTTACCCTTGAGCCAAAAAGGAGACTCCACCATTCAATCATTAGGGCTTTCGCCGAAAGTTCCAGTTTATATAAGATCTAAAACATTGAAGCTCGCGTATATAGGTGTAGATAAACATGCTGTAAGTCCTTATACAAGGGCTTTTAGATTTAGCGGAGAAGAGTTTTTCAATAATTTGATAAGAGATACTAAAGATCAATATCTTCCTGAATACTCTTTTTGGAACGTTTATAAGCCAGTTTTAACATTTATCCTGACATCTTTTTCTGATCAAAAATTCGAAGCATCAGATTTAGATGCTAACTTGAGTTTTGACTTGGAAAGTGATGTTCAATTGGATAGCACGGATATTGATATGGATTCAAACTCTGAGAAAAAATTAGAGGCTCACAAAACAAATCAATGGTATGTTGTAATTGCAAGTTTTTCTAAATCCTCAAATGCAAAAAGATTTTCAAACGAAACAGGCTTTCAATATGAAGCTGCGCCCGGCTTAAATTTTCAAAGGATTATTGGATTTAGGTCCTCAAGTTTGCTAGAAGCTCAAAAAGCCCAAGAGAGTTTATACGCTCAATATCCAGATGCATGGCTCGCTTATTGGTAATGCAGAAAATTATAGTTTTTAGTGGTTCAGGCATTAGTGCAGAAAGCGGATTAAAAACCTTCAGAGATAATAATGGTCTTTGGGAGAATCACAGCGTTTATGATGTAGCGACTCCAGAGGCATGGCATAAAAATCCAGAGCTTGTTTTAGAATTCTATAATCAAAGGAGAAGGCAGCTTTTAGAGGTAGAACCTAACATTGCGCATAAAATTATTGCTGATTTAGAGCAAGATTTTGATATTCAAATTATCACTCAGAACGTTGATGATTTACATGAGCGATCAGGATCGACAAAAGTCTTACACCTGCATGGGGAACTTAGAAAAGCCCGAAGTACTGTCGATGAAAATTTGATAGTAGAACTTAGTGGTAGAGACTTGCATAAAGGAGATTTTTGCCCTTTAGGAAGTCAATTAAGGCCTCATGTGGTGTGGTTTGGAGAGGCAGTTCCTGCCTTTGATGAAGCTGTAGGTTTGTTGAAAGATATTGATCAGTTTTGGGTAATTGGCAGCTCATTAGCTGTTTATCCGGCAGCAAGCTTATTGAACTATCTTGACCCTGGAGTAAAGCTAGTGCTAATGGATCCTTCTGATTCCTTTGATATGGTTAAGGGTAGTTTTCAGCACATTCAGGAGAAAGCAAGCTTAGGAATGAAAATCTTAAAAGATCAATTGTATCAGTAACAGAGTCTTGTCTATCTCCATAATAATATTGTATATTTGCCGCAAAATGAGGGGACTGAAGTCCCCTCTTTTATTGGGCGTAAATGATAGATAGAGATTTAGTGCACAAATTGGCAGATGAAGCAATTGCTGCTAAAGGTGCATTCTTAGTGGAGTTAAAGATTAGTGAGTCTGATCAAATCATGCTTTTTGTTGACCATTTTGATGGCATCAAATTAGAAGACTTAACTAGAATAAGCAGGTATATTCAAAAGCCTCTTGATGAGGATGAATTAGAATATACTATTGAAGTTTCGTCTCCAGGAATGGGGCAAGCTTTTAAAGTAGAGAAACAATACGAGAAAAGCATAGGTAGATCTGTAGTCGTTACCACATTTGATGGTCAGCAGCAGATTGGAATATTGAAAAATTTAGATGCTGATACTATTAGCCTAAGTTTCACTGAAAGAGTTCCTAAAGAAAAAGGAAAAGGGAAGGAGACAGTTGAGAGAATAGTTAAGATTGACAGAAAAGAGATAAAAGAAACAAAACTTGAAATAAGATTTTAAGATAGAATCATGGAGAATAGTTTAATCATAGATAGTTTTTCTGAATTTAAAGAAGAGAAGAACATTGACAGGGTTACTCTAATGGCTATAATTGAAGAAGCCTTTAGAAATCAGTTAACCAAGAAATATGGTTCTGATGATAATTTTGATATTATCGTAAACCCAGATAAAGGTGACTTAGAGATTTGGAGAAATAGAATCATTGTGGACAATGGTGCTGTTGAAGATGAGAACTTAGAGATTGAGTTAGATGAAGCTTTGAAAATCGAACCTGATTTTGAGGTAGGCGAAGAGGTTTCTGAAGAGATTAAATTGATAGATCTTGGTAGAAGATTTGTTTTAAGTTTCCGACAAAACTTAGTTCAGAAAATCCAGGAGCATGATAATGGTATTATCTACAAGAAATATAAGGATCTTGAAGGTGAGATAATGACAGGAGAAATTCATCACGTAAGGCCAAGAGCTGTTATTATTTATGATGATGATCAAAATGAGTTGATTTTACCTAAGGAAAGACAGATAAACGGCGATTTTTACCGCAAAGGCGATACCTTAAGAGCTGTAGTAGATTCTGTTGACTTAAGAGGAACTAAGCCGGTAATTACTTTATCTAGAACAAGTCCTAAGTTTTTAGAGAAGTTATTTGAGCAAGAGATTCCTGAAGTTTTTGATGGTTTGATTATGGTGAGAAACGTAGTTAGAGAGCCAGGTGAAAAAGCTAAGGTGGCTGTTGAATCTTTTGATGATAGAATTGATCCTGTAGGAGCTTGTGTTGGTATGAAGGGTTCAAGAATTCATAGCATCGTAAGAGAATTAGGAAATGAAAATATTGATGTAATTAATTACACTAATAATACACAGCTTTACATTCAAAGAGCATTGAGTCCTGCTAAGATTACTAGCATGAGAGTTGATGATGAGAATGATAGAGTTGAGGTTTTCTTGAAGCCAGATCAAGTTAGTCTTGCGATTGGTAAAAGAGGATTGAATATTAAATTAGCAGGTCAATTGACAGGCTATGAAATAGATGTCTACAGGGATATAGATGAAAATGAGGATGTTGAATTAACGGAATTCCGTGATGAAATTGAGCCATGGATTCTTAAAGAACTGAAGGCTATTGGTTGTGATACTGCCAAGAGTGTTTTAGATCTTTCAGTAGAAGAGTTAGTTTCTAGAACCGATTTGGAAGAAGAGACTGTGGAGGAGGTTCGCAATATATTGCGTTCTGAATTTGAAGAGTAAAAATTGATTGATTAAAGCCCTGAATTAAGGCACGAATTAGTATTATATGAGCGCACCTCAAAGATTAAATAAAGTACTTAAAGAACTCAATATCTCTATGCAAAGAGCTGTGGATTATCTACAGTCTAAGGATATAGATGTTGATGCGCGCCCTAACACCAAGATCGATTCTGAAGTTTACGATATTCTTGTTGAAGAGTTCCAAACGGACATGGACAAGAAGCAAAAATCTGAAATCGTAAGTCAGAAGAAGAAGGAGGAAAAGGAAAAGCTTAAGGCTGAGCGCGAGGAAAAAGAAGAAAGTACTCCTAAAAAAGAGGAAGAGCTAATAAAAGGTAGTGCTACTACTCTTTCTGGACCTAAAATGGTTGGAAAGATCGATCTAGACGCACCAAGAAAAACTGCCGTTGAGGAAGAACCTCCTAAAGCTGAAGAAAAGAAAGAGGAGGCAGCTGAGCTTGCTGAAGCACCGGAGCCTAAGAAAGAAGAGCCTAAGGAAGTGGTTGCTGAAAAGCCAGCTGTAGAAGCAAAGGTTAAAGAAGAAAAAGCTGCTGAGCCAGAAGAGAAAAAGGTGAAAGCTGAAGCTCCAAAGCCAGAGAAAAAAGCAGTAGAAAAGAAAACTATAGAAAAGAAAGAAGCTCCTGTTCAAGAAGAGCCTAAGAAAGAAGAGGTAGTTGAAACAGAAGTTAAGAAAACTGAAGAAGCTATACCTGTAAAAGAAGCTGAGGTTAAGGCTGAAGAAACTCCAAAAGAAGGTGATGCACCAGCGGGAGAAGCTACAAATACACCTGCAGCAGAAGGCGGAACAGACAATAGAATCACAACTAAATTTCAAAAGCTTTCAGGTCCTAAGTTTACTGGAGAGAAAGTGGATCTTTCTAAATTTGAAAGACCTAAGAAAAAAGTGGCTAGCTCTGTAGATAATAAGGCAGCAGCAAATAGCAAGAGAAAGAGAAAAAGAATTAGCCCTACTGGAACTACAACACCTTCTTCAGGAGTTGGGAGACCACCTAGAGGTTCAGGTCCATTAAGAAGAGGTCCAGGCGGAAGAAAGCCAGAGCCAAAAGTGGAACTGACGGATGAGCAAATCCAAAAGCAAATCAAGGAGACTCTTGAAAAATTAACTGGTGGAGGTAAAAAATCTAAAGGTGCTAAGTTTAGAAGAGAGAAAAGAGCTGAAAGAAAACAACAGGTTGAGCTAGATGAAATCCGCCAACAGGAGGAGAATAAAATTATTAAGGTAACTGAGTTTGTTACCGTGAGCGAACTCGCTATAATGATGGAAGTTGACGTGAATGCTATTATTTCTGCTTGTATGAGCCTAGGAATGATGGTAACTATGAATCAACGTCTTGATGCTGAAACTTTAAGCATTGTTGCTGAAGAGTTTGGTTATGAGGTAGAATTTGTAAGTTCTGATGTAACTGAAGCTATTGAAGAAGTAGAAGACGATGCGGATGATTTACTTTCTAGAGCCCCTATTGTAACTGTAATGGGTCACGTTGATCACGGTAAAACATCTCTTTTAGATTACGTCAGAAAAGCTAATGTTATTGCCGGAGAAAGTGGTGGTATCACACAGCATATTGGTGCTTACAGTGTTCAATTGGATAACGGACAACAAATAACTTTCCTTGATACTCCGGGTCACGAGGCATTTACTGCTATGCGTGCAAGAGGTGCAAAGGTTACGGATATCGCAATTATTGTAATTGCTGCTGATGATGATGTGATGCCTCAAACTAAAGAGGCAATCTCTCACGCTCAAGCGGCACAAGTACCTATCATATTTGCAATTAATAAGGTGGATCTACAACACGCTAATCCTGATAAAATCAAGGAGAAGCTGGGTAGTATGAATCTATTAGTTGAAGATTGGGGTGGTACAGTTCAGTCACAAGATATTTCTGCTAAAACAGGAATGAATGTTCAAGAACTTCTTGAAAAGGTATTGCTAGAAGCTGAATTATTAGAATTGAAAGCAAATCCTAAGAGAGATGCTAAAGGTACAATAGTGGAGGCTTCACTAGATAAAGGAAGAGGATACGTTACTACAATCTTAGTACAGAATGGTACTCTAAGAGTAGGTGATTATGTATTAGCAGGTCAGTATAGCGGTAAAGTTAGAGCTATGCTAGACGAAAGAGGTCAAAGAGTTCAAGAAGCAGGTCCGTCAAGACCGGTAAGTATTCTTGGTTTGGATGGCGCACCACAAGCGGGTGACACTTTCATGGTAATGCAAGATGAAAAAGAAGCTAAGAATATCGCTGCAAAGCGTACACAACTTCAAAGAGAGCAAAGTGCAAGAACGCAGAAAAATCTTACTCTTGAGGAAATTGGTAGAAGACTTGCGGTGGGTGACTTTAAGGAGCTAAACGTTATTGTTAAAGGTGACGTGGATGGATCTATTGAAGCATTAGCTGATAGTTTACAGAAATTAAGTACTGATGAGATACAAGTAAATATCATTCACAAGGCTGTTGGTCAGATTAGTGAATCAGATATTCTTCTTGCTTCTGCTTCAGATGCAATCATTGTTGGATTCCAGGTAAGACCTTCTGCAAATGCTAGAAGACTTGCTGAGAAAGAAGCAATTGATATTAGACTTTATAGCATTATTTACGATGCCATCAACGAGATTAAAGATGCAATGGAAGGTATGCTTTCATCTACCTTTAAGGAGGAGATTGTTTGCAATATTGAGATTAGAGAGACCTTTAAAATCTCTAAAGTGGGTACCATTGCTGGATGTTTTGTCCTGGACGGAACCGTAAACAGAAACACTATGATTAGAGTGATCAGAGATGGTGTTGTTGTTTATACTGGTGAGCTTGGTTCTCTGAAGAGATTTAAGGATGATGTGAAGGAAGTGAAGAAAGGATATGAATGTGGACTGAACATCAAGAACTTTAATGATATCAAAGTAGGTGATATTGTAGAAGGTTATGAGCAAGTAGAAGTGAAGAGAACATTGAGCTAATATTCTCTTAGTTTGTAGAATAAAAAAAGCCTCGATATTTTCGAGGCTTTTTAATTTAGATTTATTCTGTTTTGGATTCTATAGGCTTTATTTCTAGTTCTGGCCAGTCAATTTCAGTGCCAACAATAAAACTGCCTGGAAAGTATTCCCGAATTATTCTAAGGGCCTTTTCCGCCTCCAATCTAGTTCTATAATTCCCTGCCTGAATTCTGTATTCGGGAGCTTCATAGATGTTGTAAACGCCTACTTCAGGGTACTGAATTCTAAATGCAGACTTCTGTTCTAAGCAATCCTTTTTACTTCCATTGTACACTTGAACTCTAAATCCTTTTATTTTTTTGTGCTCTTTGCTTTGCGCGATATAATTTTCATCCAAAAGCTGAATCTCCTTAGAAATATTAATCAGAACCATTCCAGTATCTTGGATGGGCTTTAGGGTATCTAAATCATTCTGAGCTAGCATACTAAGGCTAGAGATACAAAGAAAAGTGCAAATACGTTTCAAGTACATTTGAAGTTAGTTTTAGTTAAATACAAAGTTAAGTTTATTCCTAACGTCTTAACTAATAGTAGGATATTATTTAGAAAGAATATAAATTAGCAAGCAAAGCTATCTAGGGCTCGGGTCTGGAAGTTTATATGTTAAATTTGCGCGTTGATATTCGACTGGCGATATTTATATGCAACTGACAATGATACACCGTTTAAAACGAATTTTTAGTAGCTCACTCGTAGCTATTGCGTTGATTTTCAACTCGCTTACGGCTCAGGCCCAAGAGATTAGTGGAGACGCTGCAAATGGTAAAAAGCTCTACAATGCAAATTGTGCTTCTTGCCACAAACTAGACAAGAAATTAGTGGGACCTGCTCTTGGCGACGTAACTCAAAGGAGAACTTTAGAGTGGTTACAAAGCTGGATCAAGGATAATCAGGCTCTTCGTGCAAGCGGAGATAAAGATGCTATCGCGATCTTTGAAGAGTATAATGGTTCTGTAATGACAGCATTTCCTCAGTTGTCTGAGCAGGATATCAACGACATCCTTTCTTATACAATAGAAGGTTCTAAGCCTAAGGAGACTGTAACTGGAGGGCCTGTTGGATCAGAAGCTCCTGTAGAGGTTGAGTCTGATAATACACTTTCATTAGTGATGCTTGGCGCGATTTTATTAGTGCTTGTTCTTGTACTAGTGAAAGTGAAGAATGTTCTTAAAATTGTTCAGAAAGAAGAGACAACAAGTTTGTTAGAAGATGCAAGTTCATTTACGAGAGCAGCTGTTAAGAATTCTAAAGTGATTACCATCTTTACAATTTTGATTGCAATCTTCTTCTTCCAGCAATTCTATGTAGCTGTTTCAGCAGTAGGTGTGTCTCAAAACTATCAGCCAGAGCAGCCTATTAAATTCTCTCATAAGATTCACGCAGGAGAAAATCAGATTGATTGTAATTACTGTCACTCAGGTGCAAGAAAAAGTAAGCATTCAAACATTCCTTCTGCTAGTGTCTGTATGAATTGCCATGCTTACATTCAAGAAGGTCCAACTACGGGAACAGAAGAAATCGGAAAAATATATGCAGCTATAGGATTTGATCCTGAGACTTCAAGTTACATTGAGGGATATGAAGAAAAGCCGATTAAGTGGGTAAGAATTCACAACTTACCAGACTTAGCGTATTTCAATCACTCACAGCACGTAGTAGCTGGAGAGGTAGAGTGTCAGACATGTCATGGTCCTATTGAGGAGATGGAGGAAGTTTATCAATATTCTTCATTAACAATGGGATGGTGTATTAACTGTCACAGAGAAACTAAAGTGCAAGTAGAATCAAATGATTACTATACAGAAATGCACGAGAAGTTAAAAGAAAAGTATGGTGAAGACGCTGAGATTACTGTAGAGATGATTGGTGGTCTTGAATGTGGTAAGTGTCACTATTAATAAAGCAAAACTCTTCCTTATATAATGGCAGAATCTAAAAAATACTATAAAGGCATCGAGGAGCTGAGCAATGGATCTCTAACAGAGAACCTTGCTGCAAACGAATTTGCTTCAGACTTATCTACGGATGAGTTCTTAGGCGATAAAGAGCAATTAGAATCCTCTAGTACTAGTAGACGTGACTTTTTAAAGTATGTTGGTTTTTCTACAGCAGCAGCTACGCTTGCGGCTTGTGAGGCGCCAATCATAGAGTCAATCCCATATGTAGTGGCTCCAGAGGAGTTGGTACCAGGAGTTCCTGATTATTATGCGACTTCATATTATGATGGTCATGACTTTGCGTCTGTTCTAATCAAAACAAGAGAAGGTAGACCAATTAAGGTTGAGAATAATGACTTAGCGGCTATCAACGGTAGTGCAAACGCTAGAGTTCATGCTTCTGTCTTAAACCTTTACGATGCTACTCGTCTTCAAGCTCCAATGATTGCTGGCGAGAAAGCAAGCTGGGGTGATTTTGATAAGTCAGTTGTTGCTGATTTAGAGAAGGCCGTTGCAGCAGGAAAAGAAGTTGCGGTTCTTACTTCTACAGTATTAAGTCCAACTACAAAGAAATTATTAGCAGATTTTGCTGCTAAATACAGCACATTTAAGCATTATCAATACGATGCGTTTTCTTACGGAAACAAATTAGATGCTATTGCTAAGATCACAGGAAAAAGAGCGTTCCCAACTTATAAATTTGAAAAGGCCAGTGTAATTGCAAGTTTTGGAGCTGATTTCTTAGGAGATTGGACAGGTCAAAGTGTAAGTGGAGATTACGCTAAGCGTAGAATTCCAGGAAAGGATATGTCAAGACATTTACAGTTTGAGGCTAATATGAGTCTTACTGGTGCAAATGCTGACCAAAGATATAAGATGAGCTCTACAGAGGTTAAGAAATCTCTTTTAGCACTCTATAATGAAATCGCGAAAGCGAAAGGAGCAACAGCATACGCTAATGTGAGCGTTGAGAATATGGCTGCTGTAAAATCTGCCGCTAAGGAATTAGTTGGAGCAGGTAAGAACGCTTTAGTAGTAAGTGGATTTAACGACGCAAATGTTGAGACAATCACTTATGCAATCAATGAATTATTAGGAAACGCTGATTCAACAATTGATTGGACACGCCGCACTTACTTCCGTCAAGGAAGTGATAAAGACATGACAGCACTTTTAGCTGATATGAATGCTTCAAAGGTGGGTGCTTTAATTATCAATGGAGTTAATCCAGCATATCGCTTAGAAGGAACAGCTAAATGGTCTGAGGCCGTGGCAAAAGTAAATTCTACTATCTACATTGGATATAAGAATGATGAAACTGCAATGACTTCAAAGTACGTTGGTGCTGCACATCATAACCTAGAGTCTTGGGGAGATGCAATGCCAATGGACGGAGCATATGCCTTAACTCAACCAACTATTAGACCTTTATTTGACACACGTCAATTTGAGGATTGCCTTTTAGCTTGGTGTGGAAATACAAATACTTACCATCAATATCTTTCTGAAAGCTGGAATAGCAGTATTCTTTCTGGTGGCGCATGGACAAAAGCTCTACATGACGGAGTATATATGTCTACTTCTGCACCGATGGAGATGATGGAAGAAAGTTCAGAAGTAGAGGAAGTAGCTGTAGATTATAGTTCAGCGGCCAATGGCCTTGCAAAATTAAGTAGCAAAGGAATAGAGCTTAACTTCTACCAGAAAACTGCAATGGGAGTTGGAAATGTTGCCAATAACCCTTGGTTATTAGAATTACCTGACCCAATTACAAGAGTAACTTGGGATAATTATATTACTGTTGCTGCTGCTGATGCTGTTGAAATGGGATTGATGAATAAGAATCAATCTAATGGAGCTTTGAACGGAAGTAAAGTAAGAATAAACTTGAATGGAATGACACTGGAGAATGTTCCAGTATTGATTCAACCAGGTCAGGCTATCGGAACAATCGGATTAGCTGTTGGATACGGACGTCAGGGAGCAGGTAAAGCTGCAGATGGTGTTGGTGTTAACGCTTTCGCGATGATGAACGGTTCTGATGTTGCTACAAACGCTAGTCTAGAGTTAATGGAAGGGGAGCATGAATTTGCTTGTACTCAGTTAGCACATACTATGATGGGCCGTAAGATTGTGAATGAGACTAACTTAAGCTCATTTTTAAATGAAGATCCAACTAGCTGGAATGAAAAGCCAGTATTTGAAACTCATCAAGGAGCTTTTGGTTCTGACAAGGTGAACCTTTGGGATGATTTTGATCATGAAACAGGGCACTTCTGGAATATGTCTATTGACCTAAATACTTGTACAGGTTGTGGAGCATGTGTAATTGCATGTCACGCAGAAAATAATGTACCGGTTGTAGGTAAAGAAGAAGTCAGAAAGAGTAGAGATATGCACTGGTTGCGTATTGATAGATACTTCAGTAGTGATATGACTGATGAAGTTGCTGATAAAGAAGGCGTAAACAGTATAGATAAGTTTGCGGAGATGGAAAAAGCTTCTGCAAGCCCAGATGTATTCTTCCAGCCTGTAATGTGTCAGCATTGTAATCATGCACCTTGTGAAACAGTTTGTCCTGTTGCAGCAACTACGCATTCTGCTGAAGGATTAAACCACATGACTTATAACAGATGTATCGGTACTCGTTACTGTGCAAACAACTGTCCCTATAAAGTACGTAGATTTAACTGGTTCGAATATCACAATAACGATAAGTTCAATGTGAATTATTCAATGAATGATGATTTAGGACGTATGGTTCTTAATCCTGATGTGACTGTAAGGTCTAGAGGGGTTATGGAGAAATGCTCTATGTGTATTCAAAGAACTCAGTACGGTAAACTTGAGGCTAAGAAGTCTGGTAGAGCATTGAAAGATGGCGATATCAAGACTGCTTGTCAAAGTGCTTGTGATACCGGAGCTATTGCTTTCGGAGATGTTAATGATAAAGACAGTAAAGTCTTTGCCATGAAGCAGGACAAGAGAATGTACCATTTATTAGAAGAAGTAGGAACTCAGCCATCTGTTTTCTACCAGACAAAAGTTAGAAACAGAGCTTAAACCAAATAAAGAAATTAAGGAATGCATTACGAAGCTCCCATAAGAGAACCCTTAATTATCGGCGATAAAAGCTATCACGACATTACTGTTGATGTAGCTAGACCGATTGAAACCATTGCCCCAAAAACTTGGTGGCTGGTATTTAGTTTATCCCTTATTGCCTTTTTATGGGGCATAGGATGTATACTTTACACTATTGGTGTAGGTATAGGTACCTGGGGATTAAATAAAACCGTAGGCTGGGCCTGGGATATTACCAACTTTGTATGGTGGGTAGGTATTGGTCACGCAGGAACATTGATTTCAGCGGTATTATTACTTTTCCGTCAGAAATGGAGAATGTCTATTAACCGTTCTGCAGAGGCAATGACTATTTTCTCTGTAATTCAAGCGGCACTTTTCCCTGGAATCCATATGGGACGTATCTGGTTAGCGTATTTTGTATTCCCAATTCCAAATCAATATGGATCTCTTTGGGTAAACTTTAACTCTCCTCTTCTTTGGGATGTATTTGCGATCTCAACATACTTTACTGTATCAGTTGTATTTTGGTATGTAGGTTTGATTCCTGATTTCGCAATGATTAGAGATAGAGCAGTAAAGCCAGTACAAAAGCATATCTATAAGATCCTAAGTTTTGGATGGGGTGGAAAGGCAAAGCATTGGCAAAGGTTTGAAGAAGTATCTCTGGTTTTAGCGGGTTTAGCTACTCCATTAGTACTTTCTGTGCATACTATTGTATCTATGGACTTTGCAACATCAGTAATACCAGGATGGCATACAACGATATTCCCTCCCTACTTTGTGGCTGGTGCGATTTTCTCTGGTTTTGCAATGGTACAGACACTTCTTATTATTGTAAGAAAGATGTTTAAGATGGAAGACTATATCACCATCCAACATATTGAGATGATGAATATTGTAATTATGCTTACAGGTTCTATTGTAGGTGTAGCTTATATCACTGAATTATTTATTGCTTGGTATTCTGGTGTGGAGTATGAACAGTATGCCTTCCTAAATAGAGCAACAGGACCTTATTGGTGGGCGTATTGGAGTATGATGACATGTAATGTGTTCTCTCCGCAGTTCATGTGGTTCAAGAAATTAAGAACAAGTATTGTATTTACATTCTTAATCTCTATTGTTGTGAATATAGGTATGTGGTTTGAGCGTTTCGTGATTATCGTTACTTCTCTACACAGAGACTACCTGCCATCTTCTTGGACAATGTTCTCACCAACATTTGTAGATATCGGTATTTTCATTGGAACCATTGGATTCTTCTTTGTACTATTTCTTCTATACGCAAGAACTTTCCCGGTAATCGCGCAAGCGGAATTAAAAACTATTTTGAAGTCTTCTGGAGAGAATTATAAAAAATTACACGAGAAAGATGGCCACTAAAACAAACACAATCATCAATGCCCTTTTTGACGATGATGACATCTTGTTAAAAAGCGTAAAAGACGTGAGAGAAAAAGGCTACGACATCCAAGAGGTGTATAGTCCTTTCCCTATTCACGGATTAGATCACGCAATGGGTCTAAAAAGAACAAGAATAGCAATTGCTGCTTTCATGTATGGTCTTCTAGGTCTTACTACAATGATCACCATAACTTATTATATGATGGTGGTTGATTGGCCAATGAATATAGGTGGAAAGCCAAGCTTTACATGGATAGAGAATATGCCAGCTTTTGTTCCTGTTATGTTTGAATTGACAGTATTCTTTGCTGCTCACTTAATGGTATGGACTTACTTCTTTAAGAATAAGTTATATCCTGGTGCTGCTGCTCAGAATCCAGACCCGAGAACAACAGACGATAAGTTTTTAATGGAAGTTCCATTAAAAGGAGATAAAGAAGAGCTAGTAGCTTTGTTGAAAGAGACAGGAGCTATTGAAATTAGTGAAACCAATAATTAAGCTAAATAGAACTATAGATGCTTAAGAAGAATTTATTCACCGCCTTTACATTATTCTCAGCTGCTTTGTTTTTAAGTAGTTGTAGTAATGATAAAACAAACCCAGGATGGGAGTATATGCCAGACATGTACAGAGGTCCTGCGGTAGAAGCTTATCAGCCATATGCTGGTTTTGCTGATAGCCTTAGTTCACTTAAGCCTGTTGAAGGTACGGTGTCTAGAAATTTTGTAACCTATGAGAAGTATGACAATACACCTGCAGGTTATGATTTGGCTAAAGCTGAAATGAAAGCTCCAATAAACTATTCAGATGCTAAGAACTTAGAGGAAGCTGCAAAGCTTTATGGAATCTATTGTGCGCAGTGTCATGGTAAGAAGGGAGACGGAAATGGAATCTTAGTAGAGAGAGAAAAGTTCTTAGGTGTACCTAACTATGCAGACAGAGAATTAACAGAAGGAAGCATATTCCATGTCATAACTTATGGAAAAGGAGTTATGGGTTCTCATGCAGCACAAGTTTCCCCAGATGAACGTTGGCAAATAGCAGCTTATGTGCTGCAATTGCGTTCAGAGCTAACTGGTGAGCCAGTAGTAGCTGAAGCCACTGAAGAAGATAATAACAACCAAGAGGGATAAATTCTTAATAGGAGAAGAAAATGTTTGAATTTACCGGAAAATTAAAGACCCTTACTTACGTACTAATGCTAATTGGAGCAATTTCAATTGGCGCTAGTTTTATGGGCGGAGACTCACATCATTCAGAGGGTGAGCACACAGAACATCATGATGCAGATCATCATGGAGAGGAAGGACATGATAGTCATGCAGCAGAGCATGGTCACGGAAATCCTGTTCATCCAGAACTGCATGAAGATAAAATTGAAACTTCTGATTTTACGTTCCACAAGACTGCTTCTAGAGCAAATCCTGAGAACAATCAGTTCTACCAAAGACAAGAAGAAGCTCATCACGATGCTGAGCACATTCATCATCAAGAAGTAAATAAGCCTTGGGCTAATTTATTGGTGAATAATTTCTTTTTCCTTGCGGTAGCTTTAGGAGCTCTATTCTTCTTTGCAATTCAATTTGCCGCGCAAGCAGCTTGGGCAATTGTAGTAACAAGAGTAATGGAAGCAATGACACAATTCTTAATTGTGCCAATGGCTATATTAATTTTCTTAGAAATTGCAGGTGTGATGCATTGGCATCACTTATGGCACTGGATGGCTGAAGGAATTATGGATCCTGACTCCGAGCATTACGATAAAATCATTGCTGGAAAAGAAGCCTATTTAAACGCTCCATTCTTTATTGGTAGAACTATAGTTTACCTTATTGGATGGGTAGGTGGAGCTTTTCTTCTTAGAAGAATGTCTTTAAGAATGGAAACGATTGCTGATCCTGTTGCTTTATGGAAGAGAATGAGAAACCTATCTGCTGGATTCTTAGTATTCTTTGCAGTAACTAGTTCTATGAGTGCTTGGGATATCATTATGAGTATTGATACTCACTGGTTCTCTACATTATTTGGATGGTATGTATTTGCTGGTATGTTCGTTACCTCTTTAACAATATTAACATTATTAGTTATCTTCTTAAAGTCTCAAGGCTATTTAGAAGATGTGAATCATTCGCATATACAGGATTTAGGTAAATTTATGTTCGCCTTTTCAGTATTCTGGACTTACTTATGGTTCTCTCAGTATATGCTAATCTGGTATTCAAATATTCCAGAAGAGGTAACTTATTATATGGCTAGATTTGGAGATTATAAAGTACTATTCCTTTCTATGGTTGCAATGAACTTTATCTTCCCGGTATTGGTTCTAATGAGTAGAGACTCAAAGAGAAATAAAGGATTTGTCATTGCAGCAGGAATCGTTTTGATTATTGGACATTGGTTGGATATCTTTATCATGGTTATGCCAGGTACAGTGGGAGGTCAATGGAGTTTAAGCTTAGTACACCTTGGAACTTTCTTAGGTTTTGCAGGCTTATTCTTATTCGTAGTATTTAGATCTTTGGCTAAAGCTCCTTTAGCACCAACAAAGAATCCGATGTTTGTAGAGAGTCAACATTTTCACATTTAAAAAACAGAATAGAGTAATATGAAAACTATTCTTTTAATTACAATTGCAGTATTAGGCCTAATCGCCTTAGTTCAGGCAATACGCGTATTCGAATTATCATCTAAGATAAAAGATGATAATAGCGATATTGATGTAAACGATAAAGATAATCGCACACAAGGCTTACTATTATTAGGATTCTTATTCTTACTTCTGGGAAGTTTCTTTGTGATGCTTTTTGGATATGACAAATTAATTCTTCCTATTTCTGCATCTGAGCACGGAGTTGAGATAGACCAACTTTGGGATATCTCAATGGCAGTAATCATCTTTGCATTTTTATTAACGCAGCCTTTATTGTTCTACTTCTCTTATAAGTATCGCGGAAGTAAGAAAAGAAAAGCGGTTTATGTTGAGCATGATAATAAACTAGAGCTTATTTGGACTGTTGTTCCTGCTGTAGTTTTAGCTGGATTAATTATTTACGGTCTTACTACTTGGATTGATATTACAAATCCTGAGAACGATGGTGAGGAGCCAATGGTAATAGAGATTTATGCAAAACAATTTGGCTGGAACGCTAGATATTCTGGTACAGATAATCAGTTAGGTTATGCCCACGTAAGATTAATAGAGGGCGCCAACGTACTGGGAGTTGATGTTAATGATGAAAATTCTTTTGATGACGTTATTACAAATGAACTTCACTTACCTGTTGGAAAGCCAGTGCTATTGAAGTTTAGAGCTCAGGATGTTATCCACTCTGCTTATATGCCTCACTTTAGAGTACAAATGAACTGCGTTCCTGGTACATCAACTCAGTTTAGATTCACACCTTCTGTAACCACTGCCGACATGAGAATGGAGAAAGACGTTATCGCTAAGGTGGAAAGTGTAAATGAAATTAGATTAGCTAAAGGCGAGGATCCTTGGGAGTTTGATTATGTACTTCTTTGTAATAAGATATGTGGTTCTGCCCACTATAATATGCAAATGAATATCGTAGTTGAAACTGAAGAGGAGTACGAGAAATGGATGAGTGAGCAAAAGACCTTTGCTGATAATTTATAATAAAGACCAAGACTAAGAGAGAAGGAGATATGGCATCACAAGAAACTCACGCACACGACGAACACCATCACCACGAGCAAAGCTTCATGGAGAAGTATGTGTTTAGTATGGACCATAAAATGATCGCTAAGCAATTTCTAATTACTGGTATGGTAATGGGAATTATTGGTGTAGGAATGTCTTTGTTATTCCGTCTACAACTTGCTTGGCCAGAGAAAGAATGGCCAATATTAGAAGCCCTTTTAGGAAAGTGGGGAGCTGATGGAATTATGGACCCTAATATTTATTTGGCCCTAGTTACAATTCACGGTACTATTATGGTATTCTTTGTTTTAACAGCTGGATTATCAGGTACATTCTCAAATCTCTTAATTCCACTTCAAATTGGAGCAAGAGATATGGCCTCCGGATTTATCAATATGCTTTCATATTGGTTCTTCTTTGCCTCTAGTATTATTATGGTGGCTTCACTATTTGTTGAAAGTGGTCCTGCAGCTGCGGGTTGGACAATTTATCCTCCCTTAAGTGCTTTACCACAGGCTATTCCAGGATCTGGAATGGGTATGACCCTTTGGTTAGTAAGTATGTCTTTATTCATTGTTTCTTCACTATTAGGAGCTCTGAATTATATCGTAACAGTATTGAACTTAAGAACAAAAGGAATGTCTATGACTAGACTTCCACTCACAATTTGGGCCTTCTTTGTAACGGCTATTTTAGGTGTTCTTTCTTTCCCAGTTCTTTTCTCTGCAGCCCTATTATTGATATTTGACAGAAGCTTTGGAACTTCTTTCTACCTATCAGACATTATGGTAGCAGGAGAATTACTTACTAATACAGGTGGTAGCCCAATTTTATTCCAGCATTTATTCTGGTTCCTTGGACACCCTGAGGTATACATTATTTTATTACCTGCTTTGGGTATTACTTCAGAAGTAATTTCAACAAATGCTCGTAAGCCTATCTTTGGATACCGTGCAATGGTTGGATCTATCTTAGCGATTGCATTCTTATCCTTTATAGTTTGGGGACACCATATGTTTATAACCGGTATGAACCCATTTTTGGGATCCGTATTTACATTTACAACCCTCCTAATTGCGATACCATCTGCTGTAAAGGCATTTAACTATATCACTACTCTATGGAAAGGTAACCTAAGGTTTACACCTGCAATGCTTTTCTCTATTGGTTTAGTTTCAACCTTTATTACTGGTGGATTAACTGGACTTATTTTAGGTGATAGTGCATTAGATATTAATGTACACGATACTTATTTCGTAGTAGCTCACTTCCATATTGTAATGGGGCTTAGCGCGATTTTTGGTCTGTTTGCGGGTGTGTATCACTGGTTCCCTAAATTATTTGGTAGAAGGATGAATAAGAACCTTGGTTACATTCACTTCTGGATAACTTTCATTTGTGCTTATGGAGTATTCTTTCCTATGCACTGGTTAGGTATGGCAGGTTTACCAAGAAGATATTATACCAATACTGCTTTCCCAATGTTTGATGACTTAGCTGACTTAAATGTTTTAATTTCAGTCTTTGCTCTTGTTGGTGGAACTGCTCAAGTAGTATTCATTTTCAATTTCTTCTACGGTGCTTTAAGAGGTAAGAAGTCTACTGAAAATCCATGGAGATCTAATACTTTAGAGTGGACAACTCCGGTAGAACATATTCACGGTAACTGGCCTGGAGAGATTCCAGAAGTTCACAGATGGGCTTATGACTACTCAAAGCCAGGAAAGGATGAGGATTTTGTTCCTCAAAATGTTCCTTTGACACCTGATGAAGTTGACACAGCTCATTAAATATTTAAGGCCTCACATTGTGAGGCCTTTTTATTTCTAAGAGTATCCTCCATCAATCTGTGTATAAACATTTTGTTTCAGAGCAGCCGTTGATTAATTTTCGAGGATAAAGTCTTTATCTTTACCAACTATGAGTGAAATGGACCGCTTACTAGATGGAGAGCCTGAAGGACTCTCTTCTGAAGAGCTAGATATTGAAAAAAAATTAAGGCCCCTAAGTTTTGATGACTTTGCGGGTCAAGAGAAAGTCTTGGACAATCTTAAGATTTTTGTGGAGGCTGCAAACCAAAGAGAGGAGGCCTTGGACCATGTTCTTCTTCATGGACCTCCAGGCTTAGGTAAAACTACATTGGCGCATGTGTTGGCAAATGAACTAGGGAGTAATATTAAAATTACCTCCGGTCCTGTTATTGACAAGCCAGGTGATCTTGCAGGATTGCTTACAAACCTGGAAGAGAGAGATGTTCTCTTTATAGATGAAATTCACAGATTAAGTCCCATTGTAGAAGAATATCTTTATTCTGCGATGGAAGATTATAGAATTGATATAATGATAGAAAGTGGGCCTAGCGCTCGCAGTGTACAGATCAATTTAAATCCTTTCACACTTATTGGAGCTACTACAAGGTCTGGTCTTTTAACGGCTCCTTTAAGAGCAAGATTTGGAATCAATAGTAGACTACAATATTATTCAACAGAACTTCTATCCACAATTGTAGAAAGATCATCTACTATTCTCAATGTACCAATCCATGAAAATGCTGCTGTTGAAATAGCAAGAAGAAGTAGAGGAACACCCAGAATAGCAAATGCCCTTCTGAGAAGAATGAGAGACTTTGCTCAGGTTAAAGGAGAGGGTGTGATTACCTTAGAAATTGCTAAATACGGTTTGAAGGCGTTAAATGTAGATGAATACGGACTAGATGAAATGGACAATAGACTTCTCACAAGCTTGATTGATAAATTTAAAGGAGGCCCTGTTGGGATGACCACATTGGCCACTGCTGTCGGAGAGCAAGCAGCCACTTTAGAAGAAGTATACGAACCCTTTTTGATTCAAGAAGGTTTTATTGCAAGAACTCAAAGAGGAAGGGTAGCCACAGATAAGGCGTACCACCATTTAAACCGAGATAAACCTCAACAACAAGGTGGGCTTTTCTGAAATAAATAAAGCTAACTACTCTAAGTTGATCAAGGCAAAGGCATCAGATCTTGGTTTTATGGCTTGCGGTATTTCAAAGGCTGATTTCCTAGAGAAAGAAGCTCCATTATTGGAACAATGGCTGAGTAGCAAATACCATGGAGAAATGTCGTGGATGGAGAATCACTTTGATAAGAGATTAGATCCAAGAAAACTTTTTGATGGCGCAAAGTCAGTTGTATCAGTTATTCTTAATTATTACCCTTCTGAAGTCCAAAAGGATCAAGAGGCACCTAAAGTCTCAAAGTATGCATATGGACTAGATTATCATCATGTACTAAAAGATAAGCTTAAAGAGCTTTTAAATCATATTCAAGAGGAGATTGGAGAGGTAGCAGGACGTGCTTTTGTAGATTCTGCTCCAGTAATGGATAGAGCTTGGGCTGAAAAGTCTGGAATAGGATGGGTGGGTAAGCATAGCTTACTTTTAAATAAGGAAAGCGGAAGTTTCTTTTTTATTGGTGAACTTATTTTGGATTTAGATCTAGAATATGATTTGAGCACAAAGGATTATTGCGGCAGCTGCACTAAATGTATAGATTCATGCCCAACTCAGGCAATAGTTCAAGATAAGGTAGTTGATGGATCAAAGTGTATTAGCTATTTGACTATTGAGTTAAAAGATCAAATACCCTTGGAGTTCAATAATAAAATGGAAAATTGGGCCTTTGGCTGTGATATTTGCCAAGATGTTTGTCCATGGAACAGATTTTCTAAGCCTCATCAAGTACCAGAGTTTAATCCGCATCCTGATCTTTTAGGAATGACTAAAAAGGAGTGGAATGAAATAACAGAGGAAGTGTTTCAGGTGCTATTTAAAAAATCGGCTGTAAAGCGGACAAAATTTAAAGGTCTAAAAAGAAATTTAAACTTTTTAAATTAATCAAAGGTATAGAGCAATGCCGTGCTCAGCGTGAGGTTTCTTTGTCCAGCTTTTCCAATTCTAGCAAAAAGGAATTGAGAACCTGTGGGAGCAGAGCCTTCACGAGTAGGTGTGATGCTATAGTTCGTTCGGAAATCCAAAGACCAATTTTCATTAAAGTGATAAGAAACTCCGATAATCCCAGTAAGATTAAAAGTGTAGAATTCAGGAAAGATGACTCTTGGGCCAGAAATATCCTCTTCTGAAGCACTGACTAAAATGTCTAAGGCAGGACCTCCAAAATAACTCAGTTGCTTATTTCTAAAATAAAATAAAAGAGGAATTTCGATATAATTCAACCTCAGCTTATAGAAATTAGAGGTGTCACTATTAGGCTCTCTGGAACCTTTCATGATAAAAGCCAATTCACCTTGCAGCCTTAATTTATCTTTTAGATTCCAATCAGTATAGGCTCCAAAGTGAAAGCCAGTCAAATCAAACCCTCCAAGATTGTCACCATCCACTTGGTTAGAGGTTAAGCCACCATAGATGCCGCCACCAAAACCTTGCGCTTGAGAATAAATCGCTGTAAAGGAAAAAAAAAGAATTAAAACAGACTGCTTAAAGTATAGCATGCCCTACTTGTACTATTTCATAAGTAGCTCTATCATAAATAATGACAATTGCTGAAACATTGCTTAGCACCCATTTTGGGTCAATTGTTAGAGAATAAGACTCTCTTTCAATTTGATCTTTAGCTAATCCCCCTCCAACAAACGGAGCGCCAAATGCTTGGCCTCCAAAACTAGCACGGAGAACATGGTTGTGAACATAAGCAGTATCTACTTTTCCGGAGGGTTTAGTTTGGGGTGCTACTATACCACTTTCTGTTAAATATACTATTGAGTATAAATCAACATTTGCAGTGTCTTTAACAGGTCTTGCTGCTAGTTCAAACTCCAATTCAGTGCTATCTAAACTTAAACTTAAGCTCGTAACTAACTCTAGGAATGTAGGTTTCTCTAATCTTGATTTTACCGTATCCTCCCATGAGCTTATCGCGATGTTATTTACTTTACCTGCTGGATAGCCAGCTCTGTCAAACATTCCTGCTGGATAGCCAATTGGATCAAAAAAATTATCTAGATCAGCTCCTTCAGAAGTTCTAAAGTCTTGTGGGTGCTTACTATCAGGAACAGCAAAATTTCCAGAGTGTATTGCGATAGAAATAACGCGGCCCGGGAAAAGATCTTCAATTCTTCTAAGTTCCTCAGCTGCAATAGGACAATTGAGGCATTTTGATCCTGTAAACTCTTCCATTAATACAACTCTATTGGTGGAATCTGGTAATTCTCCAAAACCAAATTCATTTTTAAGTCTGTCATCTGGTTCAATAACATCACATGCCGCGCCCATGCTCAAAATGAGCAGAAAACTAAAAATATTAAATAATGATTTCATGATCTAAAAATTACTTGTTAAGCTAACGGAAAACCCATTTGATGCCGGCACAGTTCTACATATACCACCAACGCAAAAGACCCCTTCTTGTTGTCTTCCATATCCCATTGCCAAACGGCTTGTCCCTAGAGTGTATCCAAAATTAAAGCTATAATAATGTACCCTTAGCTCCTCAACAGGATTTCCATAATTATAGGCATCCTGAACAGCAAAGAACCAATTTGGAGCAACGCTATATTCCAAAAGAATCATTGCCCAATCCCCTCTATCCTGTTGAGTGAGTAAAGTTTGGAATTCACCTCTAAGGCTATGGCTTTTCTTGATTTTCCAGAGAACTTCTAGAACAGCTGCATTCACCTTTACAATCTCAGGCTCTAGATTATTGCTTTCAAGCTCATAATCATTCACTCCTTTTAATAAAGCACTGCTATTGTAGATAAAGTTGAAGTAGGAGAAAGTAGTCTTAACTTTCTTATTCAATTTTTTCTTGATTTCAACATGAAAATCTTGGAAATACTGATAAGGACCAATTCCAAATGAACTAGTATAACCTTCTGAGCCTTCAAAGGATTCACCAATTACTGTTGTATCAATGGGGCTGTAAACATCTCTTAATTCATAATCTTTATCTAAGCTATAGGAGTTTGTAAAAGAAACGGTGGCTTTCATACCATACTTTCCTCCAATTGGAGTTTTTCTTTTAAAGTTATAGGCCAGTTCCAACATGATACCTGTTTCTCCATTTGGTTGAGTAGCAAAAGAGTAAAGAGCAGGCAACGCATAAGTGTGTACAGTAGTAAGAGAAGGTAAGAAGTTTAAGGTAAGCTGAGTGATTTCAGGAATCTCTCTTTGGGATCTCAAATCAAAATTATCATATCTCTTATATCCAGCGCTAGCACTAAGATTGTTTTTACCGTAAGTGGCGCTTATATAAATGGCAGAACCATTTTTATAAATGTAATTGTTCAAGGCATTAGGATCATTAGCTTTTAAACCAAACTCTCCGAAAATATTAAAATCGCCCGTAATCAGATTTGTTCTAACGGCACCAACAGCAACGTTATCCGGAAGATTTATAGTAGGGTCGTTGGCCTCTTCATATTTGCTTACTAAAGATCCACCAAGAATAAAGTTAGTCTGACCTTCCCAATCAAAGGTTTGCCCAAAATTTAACTCACCGTCTAAGCCTCTAATGACACTATTGCTTTTTTCAAAGAACACTCTTTGTCTTCCTACTAACGCTTTGAGGTTTACACCCGATGTTGGACTATAGGCTATTCTTATACCATCAAGGTTGTTATCAATCCCTAGGTTTGGCTCTTGATAAGTTCTTAATGTAAGTCCAGAACCAAACTGATCATAAAAATTTCCTACGGTGATATCATAGTTGTCACGAGCGAATCGAGCGTATCTATAGGTGATACCTTCTCCTATATAACCTTCGGGTAAGCCAATTCTTTGATTTTGATAATTCTCATACCTTAAACCTGCAGAGAAATCACCAGCAGAATAGTTTAAATTTAAAAAGCCTGTAGCCAATATTCTTTCTTTTGGAAAGGCATCACCGGTTGGATCAATAAGTGAATCTCTTAGATAGTAAGCGGCATCCATCTGGAAATTTCCGCTTATTTGTCCAAAGTTTGGGTTGTTTTGAGCTTTGAGGCTAAAGAATGATAATCCTAAAAAGGATAAAGTTAATAGGTATTTCAAGGGTATTCGTTTAGTTGATACTTTCTCCGGCAGCTAACTTTTCAACCAACTCATATAAATGATCTTCATCACCTGGGAGATAACTATTATGTTGCCATACTATATGACCTTCACCGTCGATAAGGAATGTATGTGGAATATTATTTACATTAAGAGCTCTTCTTAGATCAGAATTTTCATCTAAATAAATCTCATATTCCCAGCCTTGGGAAATAGCATAAGGCTTTACCCTAGTTGAATTTCTAGAGTCATCTATAGAAATGGCAACTAGTTTCACTCCTGTTTCATCTACCCAATCAGGATATTGATCTGCAATTGCATTAAGTTCTCTAATACAAGGCTTACACCATGTAGCCCAAAAAGAAACAATCATAGGCTTGCTATCATTATTGATCGTTGAAATATCTACAAGATTACCTTGAGTGTCTTTTATTTTGATAGAAGGCAGTTTGTCTTGAGCTGTAGAGAAAAAGCTAAAACCTAGCATCAATGCGGAAATAATGAATGACTTCATAATCATGTTTAGAGTAATAGGGTTATCAATCTGAATTCTTTATGGTAAGAATCTATGGCAAATGAAAATAATTTAATAATCATTTACTAATTATTCTCACCCTTTCCCCCTTTTTTGTCGTTGGTTTTAATGTAGATGTCAATTAGTTAAAAGATGTTAATTGCTCTGAAAGAGTGTTTTTTTTGTAAAAAAAGTATTACTTTGGGCTACTGAAATAATAAATGAGAAGTCCATTTTAACTATTATTCGGACTTAAAATATATTTAAATGAAAAAAATATTATTCGCTCTTTGTGCTTTTGGGCTTGGTTTTTTAGCATCAGCACAAAGTTTAACAGTAACTTCTTACGACGCTAATGTCTACGGAAATGCTTGGAATACTTCAGACTTAGCTTCCTATGCGGTGGTAAGTAATAATACTGGCGCACCTGTAGAAGTTAGTTGCAAGAGGATAGATAGAAATTACACAGCCCTAACGGACAGTAACGCTATATGCTGGGTAATTTGTTACGGACCAGAAGTATCTGTAAGCCCATTAACTATAACTATTCCGGCCTTTTCTGATAATTCCGATAACCCATTCAGCGGGCATGTCTATCCAGATTTAGATGGTCAGGCTAACTCAGGGGATATAACTTATGTGTTCTATCTAACTAATACTCCTACTGATAGTGTGGCAATTACCGTTAATTATGATGTAAGTGCTACTTTCAATACCAATGAAGATAAACTGTCATCATTGAAAGTTTATCCAAATCCAGTGAATGATGTTCTATACTATGAGTATGAGTCTAATATCAGCACTAAATTCGAAATATTTGATATGACCGGAGCTACTGTTTATTCAGAAGATGTGAAGGAGTCTAACCCTACTCATCAAGTAAACGTACAGCATTTGCCTTCAGGTGTATATATGTATTCTTTAATTCAAAATGGTCAACGTCAGTTTACTAAGAAGTTGATCAAATTATAATTTTTTATTTTTTTTATTCACTAACTCTAATTAACCCCTCATGAAAAAATCATTATTCGTAGGTGCATTGCTAATGAGTGCTTCTCAGCTTTTTGCTCAGTTGCCAGTTAGCACTTCAGCAGAGAACAAAAATGTTGTTCTTGAAGAATTTACAGGTATTTATTGTACATGGTGTCCAGCAGGTCACTTACTTGCTAATAATTTAAAAGCGTCAAACCCTGGCGATGTTGTCTTAATTAACATTCACACTGGTGGTTTTGCGGCTCCATCTGGAAATGATCCAGATTTTAGAATCGCTGAAGGTGCAGGAATTGCCGGCCAAAGTGGATTGACAGGATATCCTGCAGGAACTGTGAACAGAAGATTATTCTCTGGAATGTCTCAAGGTACAGGTACTGCAATGAGTAGAGGATCCTGGGCAGCTGCAGGTGCAACTGTATTAGGAGAGTCTTCTTATGTAAATGTTGCTCTTGAAGGAGAAATTGACTTTACAACCAATACATTAAGTGTTGATGTTGAATTGTATTTCACAGGTAGTTCTGCTCCTTCTTCAGTAAATCTTAATGTTGCTGTTTTACAAAATGGTGTACTAGGACCACAAACTGGAATGGCTGGAAATCCATCTCAGATAGAAGGAAGTAGTTATATTCATAACCATATGTTAAGAGAAATGATGACTGGCCAATGGGGTGATGTTATCAATACTACAACTATGGGTACGACTGTGTCTAAAACTTATACATGGACACTACCTGCTGATATCAATTCTGTGACTCTTGTTCCGGGTGATTTAGAAATAGCTGCTTTTGTTGCTGAAGGTCAACAAACAATTATTTCTGGTGCAAATGGTCCTATTACTTATGTGGCTCCTGCTGGTTCAGTTGTTGCTGATTTAAGTGTAGCTTCAACATATACTCCACCAAATGCTGGATTATGTGCCAACACAATTACTCCAACTGTAGATGTAACTAATACTTCTTCTGTATCTGTTCCTGCTTACAATGTTGTAGCTAAGTCTGATGGTGTTGTTTTAGCAACAGTTCCAAGTACAGCTGCTTTAGCTGCTGGTGCAACAGCAACTATTAACTTCCCACAAATTACTCTTCCGTCAGGTAGAAATAATATTACTTTAGAAGTAACTGCTGGAACAGGATTAATTGAAGTAAATAGCTTAAACAATAGATATGCTCTAGCTCCTATTGATGTAATTGATCCAATTGCTCAAGCTGGTCCTTATACAGAAAGCTATGAGTCTTATGCTCTTGGTGATGTTCCTTCTGATGTTATTTTATTAGATAATACTGGAAGAGCGTTTATCGTTGATCAAGGAATCTCAACTGCTGTAACATGGAATTTGGGTGCCTATGAGATTTCAAATAACTGCTTAAGAATGGACTTCGCTACTATCGCTCCAGGCGAGACAGTAGATATGATCACTAAGAAGTATGATTTCTCTTCTGCTACTGCATCAGAGATTCAGTTTAACCATGCTTATGCACTTAGAACTGGAGCTGGAGATGACGAGCTTATCGTTTCTTATTCTTTAGATTGTGGTGCTACATGGGTTGATGTATATAGTAATGCAGGTGCTGCATTAGCTACTACTTCTCCAACTGGTGCTCAGGTTAGATTATATCCAAGAGCTGCTGAGTGGACTATTACTGAACTTAAGCTTCCACAGCTTAATGGTCAAAGTGAAGTTATGTTCAGATTTAGAGGAAACTCTGCTGGAGGAAATGCACTTTATATTGATAATGTGAATATGGCTGGAACTAACGTAGTTAGTATTGAAGAGAATAACTTAAACGTTTCTCTATATCCTAACCCAGCGCAGAATGTATTAAACATTGAATTAGCAGAACAAGAAGATTTAACTGTTAAAGTTTATACTATTTCTGGAGCATTAGTAATGGATGCTTCTTTTGATGCAAATGAAGCTAAAAGATTAGATGTTTCTAGTTTATCAAATGGTGTGTACATCATTGAGACTAGCACTAAGGATGCTATGAATACAATGAAATTTAATGTATCTAAATAATTAGAATTCACTTTCTAGTAAGAGCCCTCCATTTGGAGGGCTTTTTTTTTGCCCTAGGACATATGAAAATCATACTTTTGCCGTTTCAAGGCTAGCAGTAGCTAAAAGAACCAAGAGGAATTATATGATTCACCATTTAAAGGGCTTAGTAAAAGAGCTAAATCCAGCATTCGCTATTATAGAGTGTGCAGGAATTGGCTATATGGTTAATATTACCATTAACACCTTTTCTGAAATTGCAGATTCAAAAGAAGTACTGCTCTATTCTCATGTAATTTATAAAGAAGATTCTCAAACTATTTTTGGCTTTACTACCAAGTCTGAGCGAGAAATGTTTCTTTTACTTTTATCTGTTTCCGGAGTTGGTGGAAATACAGCTCGAGTAATATTAAGCAACCTGAGCTCAGGAGAAGCAGCAAGTGCTATCGCAAGTTCAAATGTGGCCAGCTTAAAGTCAATCAAAGGTATTGGAGCTAAAACCGCAGAAAGAATTATTGTCGATCTAAAAGATAAAGTGCTTAATGGAACTACTGTTGACTCTATTACTTCAGCTAACCCAATTATGACAGAAGCCTCTGCTGCACTTTCAGTATTAGGTTATCCAGCCAAACAAACAGACAGAGTGCTAAGTGCAATTTTAAAAACCAATCCAAGCGCTGCTATAGAAGAGCTAATAAAAGAAGCTCTTAATCGTCTATAAATGAAGAGCACTTTTAAAATAATAGGACTACTCTCTGCAGTAGCGGCATTTATCTTGGTGCCCGCTATGTCTAGACGTTATTCTAGAAATTTTAATATTCTTCCAGCTTATGAAGTAGCTAAAGATACAACTGAACCGGATAGTCTTAAGTATCCATTTAATAATCAAACAGGTGGTGTTTATGGTAATGACCCTAGTAATTACTCTGAGGAAGTTGAATATGATATAGAGTCCGGACAATATATTGTTACTCATAGAATTGGAGGAATTGTAAGCGGTGCTCCTATGTTTATGACTGCTAAGGAGTACGAAGATTATATTACTAAGAAGCAAGTGGCTGATTATTGGGCCCAAAAAACTAAAAGTAAGGATGAAGCCAAAGAGGAAGGAAGAGATCCAGGAAACTCCCTTATTCCTTCAATTCAGGTTAATAGTGAAGCGTTTAATCGACTTTTTGGTTCCAATACTATTGATATAAGACCGCAAGGTTATGCTGAGCTGAGCTTTGGAGGGAGAATTCAAAAGGTTGATAATCCAATCATTCCTGAACGAAACAGATCTACATTTAATTTTGATTTTGATCAAAGGATTCAAATGAATGTTACTGGAAAGATTGGTGAAAAGATGGAGATTCGGACCAATTATGATACAGAGGCAACTTTCTCTTTTGAAAACCAAGTTAAGGTTGAATTTACCGGTGATGAAGATGATATAATTAAGAAAATCGAACTAGGTAATGTAAGCCTTCCCCTAAATTCATCCTTAATAACAGGAGCTCAGAGTTTATTTGGTGTCAAAGGGCAGTTTCAATTTGGTAAACTAACTTTAACAGGAGTATTTTCTGAGCAAAGATCTCAATCAAGCTCCATAGATGTTTCAGGCGGAGCAACGTCTACAGATTTTGAAATTTGGGGTGATGAATATGAAGCAAATAAGCACTATTTCTTATCCCATTATTTTAGAGATAACTATGAGCAGTTTTTAGAGCAAATGCCGCTTTTAACTTCACCGGTTCAAATTACAAAGGTTGAAGTATGGGTGACTAATACCAGACAAGAAACAGACAATACAAGGAATATAGTAGCCTTTATGGACCTTGGTGAAAGCGACAACCCTGGTGCTTATCGGAATACACAGGATAACATTCCAGGTCCAACAATTTTTAATCGCTTTTACCCAAATCAAGGTTTCCCAGATAATAGAAATAATGCTTTAGACCCAGAAGCTCTTGAAAATACATATCCGGGGGTAAGAGATATTACACAAGTAAATCAGGAATTAAACAGTGCTGGTTTTGAAGAGAGTGTGGATTATACGGATTTATCTAATGCTAGAAGGTTAAGAGAATCAGAATATGACTTTCATCCTCAGCTTGGTTATCTGTCTGTTAGTAGTTCATTGAATCAAGATGAGGTTCTTGCTGTAGCTTTTCAATTTACTGCTGGAGGTAAAACATTTCAAGTAGGAGAGTTCTCAACTGATGGTGTAACAGCTCCGCAGAACTTGGTGCTTAAAATGCTAAAGAGTACTATTTTAAATGTCAGAGTTCCTATGTGGGACTTAATGATGAAGAATATTTATTCGCTTTCGGCATATCAAGTAAATAGAGAAGACTTTAGATTGGAGGTGTTCTATCAAGATGATGAAACAGGAACTGCAATACCTTTTCTGCCAAAAGGCAATCTAACTGATCAGCTTTTGATAAGGGTTATGGGCCTTGATCGGAATAATGTGAATAATGATCCACAACCAGATGGGTTTTTTGACTTTATTAATAATGTGACCATTAATTCACAAAATGGTAGAATTATTTTCCCTGTATTAGAACCATTCGGGTCCAATTTAGAAAGTCAGCTCACGGAAGATGAAATAAAGGAAATCTATGTTTTTCAAGAACTATATGATTCTACAAGATTTATAGCTCAGAACGAAACACAGAAGAATAAATTCTTATTGAGAGGTAGGTTTAAATCAGCTAGCGGAAGCACAATTCAGCTGAATGCTTTTAATATTCCTGAGGGCTCAGTGGTGGTTACTGCTGGTGGGGCAACCTTAGTTGAAGGTGTGCAGTATCAAGTAAATTATTTGAGTGGAACTGTTCAAATACTAGATGATGCCCTTTTGAGTAGTGGAACTCCTATTAGAGTAAGTTTTGAGAATTCAGCCTTGTTTAATTTTCAAACAAGAACTTATATGGGGCTTACCGCCGATTATAAATTCAATGAAAACTTAAATGTCGGGGCCACCGTTGTTAGGCTATCAGAAAGACCGTTAACTCAAAAGGTAAATATTGGTGACGAACCAATCGCAAATACTATTATTGGTGTTAATGGTCAGTTTAGCAATGAAGCTCCTTACTTAACAAGATTTGTAGATAAAATTCCTTTTTTAGATACCAAAGCCAAATCTAGTATTAGCGTACAAGCTGAAGCTGCTAAATTAATTCCCGGCTCTCCAAGTGGAATAGAAATTAATGGTGAGGAAACAACTTATTTAGACGATTTTGAAAGCTCACAAACATCAATAGATATAAAAAATCCTAATGCCTGGATTTTAGCATCAACACCTGCCGGCCAGCCTGATTTATTTCCTGAAGGAGATTTAACTGGTCAGCCCTATGGATATAATCGCGCCAAGCTAGCTTGGTACACCATTGACCCATTGTTTCATCGCGATGACGCAAGAACCCCTGACAATATTAGAAATAATAAGGACCTTCAGTCTGGGCAGTATGTAAGACAAGTTTTGGTAGAAGAAGTCTTTCCAAATTTACAGTTAGATCAATCCCAAGCAAGAAATATTGGAGTTCTTGATTTAGCTTTTTATCCAGAGGAAAGAGGGCCTTACAATTATGATGTTGAAGGTTTGCCAGGAGTTTCTAGCGGAATAAACCCCGACGGAACTCTCCAAGACCCAGATACTAGATGGGGAGGGATCATGCGTGAGTTGAGCACAACAAATTTTGAGGAACAGAACATTGAGTTTATCCAATTTTGGATGCTAGATCCTTTTATGGGTGTAGATGGGGCAACTGATGGTGGAGAGCTTTACTTTAACCTAGGTTCTGTTTCAGAGGATATATTAAAAGATGGTGCTCAGGCTATTGAGAATGGAATTCCCATTTCTGGCGATATAAGCCAGTTGGATACGTCATCTTGGGGTTTTATTCCAAGAGCTAGGCCGCCAGTTATTGCATTTAATACGGATGAAAGCTCAAGAGGCGTTCAAGACGTGGGTTATGATTTAATGACTGATGCTCAAGAAGGAACTTTTGCTGAGGATCCTGCTTCTCAGTTTTCTTATTTAGATAGATTAGCCAACGATCCTTCTATTGGAAATTCTGCTCCGGCTTATCTACAAGCTCTTGTTGATCCCGCCTATGATAATTTCCAGTACTTCAGGGGTGATGAGCTTGATCAACAAAACGCTGATATCCTAGAACGATATAAAGATTATAATAATCCTCAAGGAAATAGCACACCCGTTCAAATTGATGGAATTAGTGCTTTTGCAACCAATAGACCAGATATTGAGGATATCAATAGAGATCAAACACTGAGTAAAACCGAAACTTACTTTCAATATGAAGTGAATTTAGATCCCGGTAATGGAAGTCAATGGCAAGTAGGAGAGAATTATGTGACAGATATTCTAGAAACAACTTCTCAAGAATTGCCTAATGGAAAGACTTTGCCTTCTAGATGGATTCAGTTTAAAATTCCTGTCTTCTCTCCAGACTCTAAGGTTGGATCAATCAATGATTTTAGATCGATCCGTTTTATGAGGATGTTCGTGAAAAACTTTGACAGTCCTGTGGTTTTACGCTTTGCGCGATTAGAACTAATAAGAGGTGAGTGGAGAAGGTATCAGTTTAATCTTGATGCCTATGGTGAAGAATTAGAAAGTGATGGTGAGGGCTCAACAATTTTTGAGGTAAACGCAGTGAATATTGAACAAAATGCAACCAGATCACCGATACCCTATGCAGTTCCTCCAGGCATAGATCGTCAAATATTATTTGGTACTTCTAGTTCACAACAACAAAATGAGCAGGCACTTTCTTTGAGAGTTTTAAACTTAGAAGACGGAGCGGCAAGAGCTGTATTTAGAAATATGCAGTTTGATATGAGGTTATACAAAAGGCTGAGGATGTTTGCTCATGCCGAATCAGCGGGCCTTAGTAGTACAGATTTAAGAGATGGTGATTTAACTGTATTCATTAGAGTGGGCTCTGATTATTCACAGAACTATTACGAGTATGAAATTCCGTTAGAGGTAACCGATTGGGGTGCAACCGATTCTAGAGCAATTTGGCCTGAGGCCAATGAGTTTGATTTTGAATTGGATTTATTAAGAGATGTGAAGCTTGAAAGAGATAGAGTCTATAGAGATCAGAATCTAAGCATTGTAAAACGATATAGTAGCGATAGAGGAAAGGCAACTATTTCTGTAGTTGGAGCACCTAGTTTGGGTAATGTGAGAACTATTTTAATTGGAGTGCGAAATCCTAGAAAGCGATTTGGCTCTGATGGGGATAATGGACTTCCGTTAGATGCTGAAGTTTGGGTGAATGAATTAAGATTAACAGAATTTGACCAAAGAGGTGGCTATGCCGCTAATGCTCGAGTAGCTGCTCAATTAGCAGATTTTGCAAATGTATCCCTAAGTGGTGCAATGAGTACTATCGGCTTTGGAAGCTTAGACCAAAAAGTCCAAGAAAGGCAAATGGAGAATATGTACTCCTATAATCTTCAAACTAGTTTTGAGTTGGGCAAGTTCTTTCCAAAAGATGCGGGCCTAAGAATTCCAATGTTTTACTCCAGTTCTGAAGAATGGAAGAACCCGCAGTTTAGTCCTTTAGATCCTGATATAGAATTTGACGAGGCTATTGCTAATGAGCCTAATGAGGATCAGGCTAATGAGCTTAAGAGTAAGTCACAGGATTATACAAGCAGGAGGGCATTAAACTTTACTAATGTCAAGAAGGAAAGAGTTCAAAAACCATCAGGAGGACAGGCTAAGCCCAAAGTTTATGATATAGAAAATTTTAGCGCAAGCTATAGTTGGAGTGAAAGTTCAAAAATTAATATAAACTCTGAGGAAGATAGAAGAACTGATCATAGAGGAAGTCTAAACTACAACTATCAAACACAGCCTAAGGCAGTTGAACCTTTTAAAAATACCGCTTGGCTTAAGAGTAAAAACTTATCCTTAATTAGGGATTTTAATTTTAATTGGTACCCAAGAAACTTTACGGCAATTGCTACCGTAAACCGTTCGCTAACAACTTTGAGACAGAGGAATATCGCTCAGATAGAGAATCCGACTATTACCTATCCACCCTTGCCAACCACATATAACAGGAACTTCACTTTTGATAGGCAATACTCCATGCTCTGGGATCTATCTAAATCATTGAAACTAGATTATAGAGCTCAGATGAACGCTAGAATCGATGAGCTTGCGGACAATGATTTGAATGGGAATTCTACCGATTTTACAGAGCAAGAACGAAAGGATTTTATTTGGGCTAATGTTGCAGATTTTGGTCGCCCTACTAATTATCATCAAACGGTAAACTTAAATTGGCAAGTTCCAATCAATAAAGTTCCTCTTCTAGATTTTATGAATCTTAGCGCTCGATATACAGGTGATTATGATTGGATGGCAAATTCATTAAGGGCAACAGCAAGTCAAGATGGAGATCCAACAAACAGCTTGAATTTTGGAAATACGGTTCAAAATAACAGACAAATTCAATCTAATACCAACTTAAATCTTGTGACACTTTATAATAAAGTGCCTTATTTGAGGAAAATAAATCAAGGAGCCAATAACCGAAAGCCTCAAAGGAGACAAAGCTTGAGATCGAGGAACCCTAAAACTAGTGCCGAAAAAGAGAAGGAGAAAGAAGAGGATGAAGAGCCATCAACCCTAAGTAAGGTAATGGCTGGTACAGCCAAAGTTTTAATGATGGTAAAAAATGGAAGTGTTAACTATTCACAAAGTGATGGAACCATATTGCCAGGTTTTTTACCTAGTCCAGACATAATTGGAATGTCAACAACCAACGCAAATGCTCCAGGATTTTTATTTACCGTTGGTAGTCAAGCGGATATTAGGCAAACTGCTGTTGATAATAATTGGTTGACAACAACGGCCTTACAGAATAATCAATATACTGTAACAGGTCAAACTAATTTAGATTTTAGGACCTTGGTAGAACCAGTAGCTGGTCTTAGAATTAATGTTACTGCAAGTCGAAGAACCAGCTCAACAGAATCAGAATTCTTTAGATTCGACACTCTTTCAATGTCTTTTGAAAGCCAAAATCCATTTCAGACCGAAACTTTTAGCATGAGCTATTATATGCTTCCTACGGCTTGGGAGACATTTAGCGCTCCGGATTATGAATCAGAGGCTTACCAGGCTTTTTTAGATAATAGAATAGAAGTGTCTAGACAACTGGCAGAAGAATATGCGCTTACAGACCCTAACTATACTGTCACTCCACCTACAGGAGATCCGGACTCATCTAATTATGGGTATCAGTATTATAGCATTACTTCTCAAGATGTTCTGATTCCGGCCTTTTTAGCCGCTTATAGTGGTCGAGATATCAATGGATATGATTTAGGATATAAAAAATCTACTCCACTTCCTAATTGGCAAATTACTTATGATGGTTTAGGCAAGAAAAAGTTTATGCGGAAGTATTTTACAAGCATCGTATTAAACCATGCCTATAGATCAACATATACAGTTGCAAATGTTACAACTAACCTCTTAAGACAACAGTCTATTGATGATGGTGATCCGCCAATCGATAATAATGGAGATTTATATTCTGTAGATCAAATTGCAGCTATTAACCTTACAGAGCAATTTGCGCCCCTAATTGGCGTAAATATGAAGTTGAGAAATAGTATGACATTGCGTGTAGAATATAAAAGAGATAGAAATATAATCTTGAGTATGGCAAATGCCCAGATTACAGAAACTAATGGGTCAGAATGGGTTATAGGAGCCGGTTATATTATTAAGGATGTTAGATTAAAGTTCATTAAAATGGGCAAAAGAAAAACAAACCCTGTTTCTAATCTGGAGTTGAGAGCAGAAATTGGAATCAGAGATAATATTACTTTGATCAGAAGGATTGTAGAGCAGACTAATACTGCTACCGCAGGTCAAAGAAACGTAACTGCCAAATTATCAGGAGATTATCAGTTAAGCTCTAGGGTTTCTGCCAAATTATTCTATGATCTAAATCTGTCTAGATTTAAAACATCTAATGCTTACCCACTTACAAATCATGCATTTGGAGTAAGTATTCGATTAAATCTAGGTCAGTAAGCTTGACCATTAGTTTCCATTTTTTACATTTGCTCAAAATAATAATATGAATTTTCCAGCTGAATTAAAGTATACGAAGGATCACGAGTGGGTAAAAATCGACGGTGATGTAGCAACTATTGGTATAACTGACTTTGCGCAAGGTGAGTTAGGAGATATAGTTTTTGTTGAAATCGAAACTTTGGATGAAACTCTAGATCAAGAAGAAATTTTTGGATCTGTTGAAGCCGTAAAAACAGTTTCTGACCTATTTATGCCATTGAGTGGTGAGATAGTAGAGATGAATGAAAAGGTTGAAGAAGAGCCGGAATTAGTGAATTCTGATCCCTACGGTGATGGATGGATGATTAAAGTTAAGATGACAGATGCCACTGAAGTAGACGCGCTTTTATCTGTTGAGGATTATAAAGCCCTGGTTGGAGCCTAAAAAAAAATACTGGTTTCTATATTACACCCCAGCTATGTCTTGGGGTGTTTTTATTTCATACCTCAGCCTTTTACAATCAAAGGATCTACACGAGGTGTTTATATTGTCTAGTGATAAATTACTGCATCTTGGCGGCTATTGCTTATTAAGTCTTTTAGCGACACTTGCTCATTACTTTTCGAATTCCAGAAAATTCTTATCTAAAATTTCTCTTAGAACTATTTCTGGCCTGTCTATACTTTTAGGTGGTGTGCTGGAATTGGCGCAAGAGCATTATATTCCTGGTAGAACAGGTGATGTTATGGATTTTATTGTGAATTCTATTGGAGCAATAATAGGCTCCTATGGCTTAAATATGTGGTTGAGAAAACGGGCTTAATGGTTTCTTAACATAGCTTTTGCTTCTTTGGAATGTTTATTGAACTCTCATCTTTGAATCTAAAATACTCATATCATGGAAGTTAAAAAGAACCCAAAGTTTGATCTTGAAAATTACCGCAATACTTTTTTATTAACTGGTCTGCTTATCGCGATAAGCGCATGCTTGGTAGCTTTTCAGTGGGCCGTTCCCTTTGCAACATCTGAATTAGGAAAAGTAACTGAGCTACATGATGATTTAGCTTCTATGGTAGTTACGGTAAGGCAAACAAAATCTGCTCCAATAGAAAAGAATATTCAGAAGATTAAGAAAATAGTCATTGGAGATCCTGTCACAGATCCGAATCCGAAGAAGAAGTTAGAACTGGGTGATCTTCCTGACCCTATTGATGAAGGGTCGGAAGGTCCTGTACCTATTGATTTACCAGATGAAGAGGGCGAAATAATTGGATTTGAAGTGCTTGAAAGAGTTCCAACTTATCCTGGTTGTGAAGGAGTTGCTTCTAATGCTGAAAGAAAGAAATGCTTAGAGCAAAATATCTTAAAGTACATTAGTTCAGAATTCGTGTATAGCCAAAAGGCGAGAGATATGGGGATTCAAGGCAAACTATATATGAAGTTCATTTTTGAAAAGGATGGATCTATTTCTAACATTGAGGTTATAAGAGGTGTTGATCCTCTTTTAGATAGCGAAGCAATTAGAGTTTTAAGAGGTCTTCCAAAAGTAGAGCCTGCTAAACAAAGGGGAGTTCCAGTTAGAACAGCATATATGGTTCCTATAATTGCAAAGTTGAGATAATTGAAAATGAAAAATGCTTTCGTTTTTTTTAGGCATTCACCTTGTAGGTTAGTATGAAAATGAACTATATTTATCCCCAGTAAAAAATTTGGAATAATGGAGCCTAAAAAGAATCCCCAAGCAGATTTAGAGAATTACAGAAGCACTTTCGTCCTTTTTGGATTGGTATTTGCTCTACTTACCTGCGTAATTGCCATTGAATGGAAGACTTATGAAAAGTCTCTTGCAAATTTAGGAGAGTTAGACGTAATGATTGATGATGAAATTATTCCGATTACTCAAAGGCAACAAACGCCACCACCACCACCACCACCGCCACCACCAGAAGTTATTGAGGTTGTAGAGGATGATGTTGAATTAGAAGAAGAATTAGAAATTCAATCTACTGAGACGGATATGGAAGAAGAGGTTGAAGTGATTGATGTGGAAGAGGAAGAGTCTGATGAGATTCTAAACTTTGCAGTTGTTGAATCTGTGCCAGTTTTTCCGGGTTGTGAGAGCGCTAAATCTAACGACGAAAAGAAAGCTTGTTTGCAACAACAACTTATCAAATATGTATCTACCAACTTCAAATTTCCGGAAATGGCCCGCCAAATGGGAATTCAAGGAAAGGTATACGTCAACTTTGTATTTGAGAAAGACGGAAGTATATCTGATGTAAAGGTGGTTAGAGGTGTTGATGATCTTTTGGATAATGAAGCTTTAAGAGTAGTTAAAAGTATTCCAAAAGTTCAGCCTGCAAAGCAGAGAGGTAAGCCAGTAAGAATGAGCTTTACTTTGCCTATTAACGCTAAGTTGCAGTAAAAAGAAATAATAGACTTACACCCCGCTTTATGCGGGGTTTTTTATTGGATTATGAATAAGAAAACAATTCAACAGCTTCTTGAATTAACAATAGAGGCCTCAATAGAAGCTGGAAAAGAAATATTAGATGTATATGACAATGCATTTGAGGTTGAGTATAAAGATGACAAAAGTCCTTTGACCTTAGCGGATAAGAGAGCTCATAATAAAATAGTTTCATTCTTAGAGAGAACTGCCTATCCTATTTTAAGCGAGGAAGGAAAACATGAGAGTTACGATTCAAGGAAAGATTGGAACAGCTTATGGATCGTTGACCCACTTGATGGTACTAAAGAGTTTGTAAAAAGGAATGGAGAGTTTACTGTCAATATAGCCTTGATTCAAAACTCAAGTCCACACCTAGGCGTTATTTACGTTCCAGTAGAAGATACTCTTTACTATGGTGCTCTTAATTTTGGTGCTTTTAAAGTACAGAATGCTAGTAAGCTTAATTTTAAGGATGCCCAAGAGCTAGATAAGAATAGTATTGAATTGCCGGAGAAACAGGCTTCTAGGGCTTTTACCATGGTCGGTAGTAGGTCTCATATGAGTGATGAAACACAATCGTTTTATGATAAATTAAAAACGGATCATCCTGATGCCCAGATTTTATCTAAGGGAAGTAGTCTTAAAATATGCATGGTGGCAGAAGGTTCCGCAGATGTATATCCAAGATTTGCGCCCACTATGGAGTGGGATACAGCTGCCGGTCATGCCATAGCCAATGCTGCCGGATGTAGTGTTCTGATGCATAATTCTGAGAATTCAGAACTAGAATATAATAAGCAAGATTTATTGAATCCATGGTTCATCGTAAAAAAAAACAATAAATAGAATTATTCTACTTTGAACACGGTCAATTCGGTCGTACTTTTGCACTTTTAAAAACATCCTTTTTTTGGATAAGTATAAAGTTATAGAAACAAACACACAAAGCACGAGCTTGAAAGACTATCTCATTCTCACTAAAGCGAGATTGAATATTAGTGTCGTTTTTTCTGCTTTGGCAGGATATTTTTTAGGTGCATCAGAGTTTGATATCAAGACAATTGCCTTATTGTGCTTTGGTGGTTATTTAGTAGTTGGAGCAGCCAATGGATTCAATCAAATTATAGAAAAGGATCGTGACGCTCTAATGAAGAGAACAATGAATCGCCCTTTGCCAACAGGGCGAATGTCTGTTCTTCAAGCCATGATAGCTAGTAACCTCATGGCCATTGCTGGGCTTTATATGCTTTGGACCATTAACCCAATAACTTTCGTATTCGGGGCTTTATCATTATTTGCTTACGTTTTAGTATATACTCCTTTAAAAGCCGTGGGGCCAATAGCTGTTTTTGTTGGTGCCTTTCCTGGTGCTATACCTGCCTTATTGGGCTGGGTAGCTGCTACAAATGATTTTGATATTGAGCCAGGTGTCCTTTTTGCGGTACAATTTCTTTGGCAGTTTGCGCACTTTTGGGCCATTGGATGGTTAGGAGATGATGAGTATAAGAAAGCAGGATATGTATTACTACCTTCAGGTAAGAGAGATGGAAGGTCAGCATTTCAAATTGTGTTGTATACAATTTTCACTATTCCGGTATCTATTTTACCGTTTTTTGGTATCACAGGTAGTTTAACACTGAGTACCTTTGCCATGATTCTAATCCTAGGCTTAGGAGTTTGGTTTTTATGGAGAGCTGTTATTCTCTACAAGACAAGAGAGTTGTCCGATGCTAAAAAATTGATGTATTGTAGTATTATCTATTTGCCAGTAGTTCAATTAATTTACGTAACTGATAAATATATATAAGTGGGAGAGTTAACATTAGAACAAAAACGTAAGGTTAGGAAACCTCTACTTTGGATTGGAATGACTAGCATTTCTATGTCTTTTGCTGGACTTACAAGCGGTTATATGGTTAGTAGGTCAGCATTGTTGGCTGATGACAGATGGCTAGAGTTTATACTTCCTCAAGCATTCACTTATGCTACAATTGCAATTGTCTTGAGCAGTATTACTATGGTAATCGCCGGAAGGCAAAAAAGAAAACAAAATAAAGGTGCAATGGTGAAAGCTTTAATTGCCACCTTAATCTTAGGATTAGCTTTTGTAGTTTTACAAATCCTAGGAGCGATAGATTTATTAGATAGGGGACTTTTTTTTACTGGCCCTGAGAGTAATACAGCTATATCTTGGGTTTATGTGATTAGCTTTTTACACTGGTTACATGTTATTTCAGGAATCATTGTACTTTTTGTAAGTTTGAGACAAGCTATAAAAGGTACATATGATGATGTAAATCATCAAGGTTTATCATTGAGTGCTATATATTGGCACTTTCTTGATGCACTATGGATTTATTTATTCCTGTTTTTGTTATTTATTCGCTAAACTTGCAAAAAAAATAGAGGATGGCAAACAATGCTACTTTAGACAATTCAAACCAACCAACTTGGGGTGGTGGTAAGCAGCCGATGGGTGCTAGTTATGGTAAACTAATGATGTGGTTCTTCCTATTGTCGGATGCGCTTACATTCACTGGTTTCTTAACTGCTATGGGGATGTATAGATTTAAGTATGAAGATACCTGGCCAATAGCTGAAGATGTATTTACTCACTTCCCATTTGTTCATGGAGAGCAACCTTTGCTCTATGTTGCATTAATGACATTTATTCTAATTTTATCTTCTGTAACAATGGTATTGGCCGTAAGTGCAGGTCACGAAATGAAGAAGAATAAAGTGATTCTTTGGATGGGCCTTACTGTAATTGGCGGATTTATATTCTTAGGATCTCAAGCTTGGGAGTGGTATCACTTTATCCATGGAGATAAAGGAGCTGTTCAAATGGTTGACAATACAGTAATGTATGTCACTCCAATTGATGGCGATGGTGAGATTATAAGCTTATACGAGCTTGTAACAGATATGGAGAAACCACATGGCTCTCATTATCATTTCACAACGGAGCAAGTAAGAAAGGCCTTTGCAGCTAATGATCAATATACTTTAAGACACCCTGGTAAAGCTGAAATTACTCTTTCAAGAGGTGAAGCCCTTGCTGCGATGGCTAAAGCCGAATCTATTCAAGGAGCTAATCTGAAAGAGAATGAATATGGTAATGTATTATTTGCTGACTTTTTCTTCTTTGTAACAGGATTTCACGGAACTCACGTTTTCTCTGGAGTTTTAATCAACTTGATTATCTTTATTAATGTAGTCATGGGTACTTATGAGAAAAGGGGCCATTATGAAATGGTTGAAAAAGTGGGCTTATACTGGCACTTTGTTGACCTTGTATGGGTATTCGTATTTACTTTCTTCTATTTAGTTTAATTAAAAAATATTCTGAGTTATGTCACATAATCCTAATCTTCCTAGCGAGCATCACAAGAGTCCTGAGGGAACTTGGTGGATCTGGAAAGTATTTATTATTCTCCTTGTTGTTACTGCATTAGAGGTAGCTCTTGGAATCATAAAGCCAGAAATATTAATGGGCCCTTTCTTGGGGACTAGCCTATTGAATATCATCTTTATAGCGCTTACTTTATTAAAGGCATTTTATATTGTTGCTGAATTTATGCACGTTAAATTTGAGAAGTCTAACCTAGTTTGGACCTTGACTTTACCTGTAATTATTTTAATTCCTTACTTAGCATTTATAGTGTTAAATGAAGGAGGATATATGACCAGTTTGCATTAAGATGAATAAAAAACAATTTACAAAAGGGGCAGTATTAATAACATTATTGATACTCCCCTTTTTAGTTTACTTCTTTTTTGTCTATTTAGCTGAGGAGAACTTTTTTGTTACTTTAGACTATGTCGGCCCAATTGAAATCACAGTAGATGAAAAGGGCGATACCCTAACTGAGTATTATACCATTCCTGAATTTTCTTTTACATCTCAAGATGATACTCTAGTATCTTCAGATAAGCTCAAGAATAATATAGTACTTCTTAATTTTTTCTTTTCCACCTGCCCAAGTGTTTGTCCTGCAATGAACTTTAATGTTCAGCAAGTTCAAGAGCGATTCAAAGGTTATGAGCATTTTAAAATTGTTTCAATCTCTATTGATCCAGAATATGATCAGGTGGATGTATTGAAGAAATATGAACGCTTGATAAATGCAACTCCAGGAAGATGGTATTTTCTAACTGGGAATAAGGATACTATCTATGACTTTGCTTCACAAGTGTTTTTACCAGCTAATGAGGATAAAAGTGCTCCTGGAGGTTTTCTTCATAGCGAGAATGTTTTGTTAATAGATTGGGATGGGCACATAAGAAGTTCTAAAGATGAGAATGGAAATATTATTGGTGCATATAATAGTATGGATGCAGTTGGTCTTGGTGAACTAAAAGATGATATAAAGGTTCTCATTGCAGAGTTCGAAAAAAAGAAGTCTGTAGATGAATATAGAGAACAGAAGGCTAATTCAAGGAAAAAATAAGATGTCAACAAGTAAAAAGTTAGGAGTACGGGAGTCTTTAATAATTGATTTAATTGTTGGCCTCTCTGTTGTTGTTCCAATAGCCGTGGCAGTATTAATTCTTTTTCCTGATGTGTTTCGCGTAGATTTTGGAATTGAGGCAGGTGTTCTACCTTTATTTCATGCGATTTTAAATGGGAGTACAGGGCTATTGTTAATCTTAGGTTTATACTTTATTAAGCAAAGAAGAATAGTATCTCATAAGAGAGTTATGCTCTTGGCTTTTTCATTTTCAACGATTTTCTTAGTGAGTTATGTGATCAGCAAACTGAATACTGAGCCTACTCCTTTTGGAGGAGAAGGTATCCTTAAAGGGATCTATTACTTTATTCTAATTTCTCATATTATTCTTAGTGTTCCTGTTCTTCCATTGGCTATGTTTTCTATTTTCAGAGGGCTCACCAGAGAGAATGAGAAGCATAAGAAGTTAGTGAGATATACGTTTCCTATTTGGTTGTATGTCTCTTTTACTGGAGTATTGGTGTATATTTTCATGGCCCCATATTATTAAGTAAATTTGAAAATGCTTAAAAGTAAATTTCTTTTTATTCTTTTTCTATTGTTACTGCTTACGGCTAACACT
>CBFIDE010000011.1:0-68785 GCA_965661265.1 uncultured Schleiferiaceae bacterium
ATTTTAGGTAAAATTAATGTTATTTCACCAGGATTAGCTTTATTGTCAGGGAATTCAGCTTGAACAGTGTAATTTTGATAAACATTAGTTAGTTTAAGCTTAGCTAATTCACTATCAATGTCGCACAATTTTGCTCCAGGATTATAATTTACTTTTCCTTTATTATCAAAAGAGTACATATTATCACTTAAACAATCCCAAGAGTAATAGTGGTAAAGGTTTAAAATTCATATTGGTTGACTGAATAATTTATATCAAAACGAACAAAAAATCAATTTAATTATAAAATTATTTTCACACATCCTTTTTATTACTTCCTAATAATAAGGCCTTAAGCTTTGTTTTATTCTTACTTTACAGTTTGACCTCTTAGAATTTTAACTAAATCATTTAGTAATTGTAAAATAGCCATCCTAATGCTAACTAGTTTTTAATAAAATCGATTAGCTCTTCTTTATAATCCTCAGCCTGTATTGCCTTTGAAGCTATTTGAGCATTTTCTTTATACCTAGTGTTACTTATTAAATCATGAAGTAGTACTTCCAAGACTTTCTCATTAAGCTTTCTAATAGAAACGCCTTTTGGTCCTAGACCTCTTACATGATTTATCTCATTCCATAAAAACTGATCTATGATATGAGGGATAATCACTGATGGACAGGCATATTTCATGGCCATATGCGTCGTACCAGAACCACCATGATGCATCATAAAATCTATTTGGGGTAATAACCAATCATAGGGGATGTTGGACACATAATGAATAGTAGAAGAAGTGTTGTTCTCAAGAGCAATGAGCCCACCATATCCAGCACTAATAATGGCAGGGATTTTCAGTTTGTTCAGAACTCTAACTATCATTTCAGTTTTTTCTTTGGGCGCTTCATTGACCATGCTACCAAATGTGATTAGTGCAATTCCTTTGTGAGTCTTTATGAATTCAAGGAGTTCATTACTAGGTGTCCAATGGAGAGCCTTATTCCTTTCGTGATAGCCTAATATTCTCACTTTGTTAGACCAAGATTTAGATCTGTTAAATAGGAATGGAGAAATGGTATAAACCGTTTTTGTTTGGGCTAAAGCCGATAAGATTTTCTTTGTGTTAATCAATTTAGGATTGAACAATCCTTTAGAGACAGTTTTAATATTATTTGACAAGCCATAATTGGCTAGTTTGTAGCTTAGTTTATTAATAAAAGAACCCATATTCTTAAAACCTATATGTGCATGAGCTTCTGTTGGATGAACCATATATGGAATAGGACTTAACAGAATAGTTTTAGTAGGATGCTCAACTTCATAGAGCATAGGGTAGCAGGCCTTGATGTGGTAGATTATCTTGTCAGGTTTTACTTTATCTATAAGCTCTTTTTGTTGGCTGCACATGATTTTACTTACTCTTATAGAACGCTTGTACAATATGAAATAGGCCTTTATCTTTTCAATAAAATTAGCTTTTCCACCCATAGCAATTATTCCTTCTTTACTATCAAGAGTCTCTAGGAACTCAGCAGATAAGGGAGCAAAAGGAAAACCACAAGCTGTTGTAATTTCGCGAAATTGTTCCGGAAAGCAACAGATGACTTTTTCGTTATTCTTGACTAAAAGCTCAGCCATTGCAAGAAAGGGTTCAATATCTCCTCTTGTACCAATAGCAATCAATAATACTTTCATAGTTCCATTAATTTAAAGACTAACAAACAATAAGATACTTACAGCAGTCAAAACAATCCCAATAATAGGGCTAAGAACGAATCCGAAAATCCCAACTGCAAAGCCTAAAAGGCCAAGAACTATTGATAGAGCTCTATACTTAGATCCTTTAGTTTGAAAATTTACAATACTAAGTACGATTGAAGAAGTGATAAGAAGGTAAACAATCCCAAGAAGAGGACCAAGGCCATTCATGGCATGATCAATTTCTTGCGCGCGCATAGCAATCGGCGGAAGCCAAAAAAACAAAATAAGAGAATATTGAATAAGGTTCCTTTTCATGAACTTTAGGATCTTCTAACCAAAGATAATGACGAGAAATTAGATGTGATAATTAGACTAACAATATGTTTTAGAAGCTCCTATTCCTTAAAATCATACTTACTAAAGCCGATAAGTAACATTAAGGTTAAAGTTTATCTGATGGTACTTTATTGTGAGAGAGCCTGCTTCTCTATAATTGAATAACGACTGTTCAAAAGAAGGACTAAAACCCAAATTGAAACTTTCAGAAACAGCAACATCAATTCCTATATTAATTGCGGCCGCTAAAAGATAATCCACTCTTTCATTCAGTGTGTTTGAAGTACTCTTAAGGTTCTTTTCTCCTTCCTTAAAAACATAGAATTTATGGATATCTAAAAGCCTAAATTTATTTGCAAGCCCAAGTCCAGCATAAAGATTAAGCCTTTGGGTACTGTAAAAATGATATTTATAAATAATGGGAATATTAATGTAGACATCTGTTTCAACTGTAAAGGAACTGTCGAAATCAATTGCCGGATCATTGCTTTGAGAAAAAACAAAAATGTCAGATTTAAATCTATAGAAAGAATTTCCCAGCCCTAATTCAAAAGATGATTTTTTAACTTGATATCCGACCAATAAATCAGCTGAAAACATGTTTTGCTCAGTAAAAAAGGAGTTTCGTAAGCTTGAACCAGATTCAGACTGCCAGGACCAATCAGAAATTTGCGGTCCAATAGACAGACTAAGGCTCCATTTACTATCAGGATTAAACTTAGTTTGAGCTTTAGATTGTAAAGCCCCAAAGACCATTAGGATTAAAATCAAACACTTTGAAACAAAATTCATCAGGCTAAAATTATTTGTTGGTTGTTTAGGATGAACTAAGGTAAGGCATTTCAGCAATGAGAAAATTCTAGATGATTTTAAGACGAAGTTCAGAAATCAAGTGCCAAAATCAGACCTAGATCTCTTCTAAAATTGAGCTGCCCTTTGATTTGTCGCCAATAGTCCATTCCCATTCTTCAAAGAGCCGGATTTTACCATTATCCTGTACTTTAGGAGTAGATTTGCAAAGGCCAGTTCTAAGCTCCCCTTCAGTATTAATTTGGTGATACCTCATGTTGATAGTTCCAAACTCATCCACTTTGCTCAGAAGATGACCTTTAACAATATCTACACCTTCATACTCACAGCTGAGGATAGAACCCTTCTGTTTATAGGCAAAAATGGTGTCGCCTTTAGTTTCACCATTTGAAGAATTTTTAATGACTCTAAACTTTCGGTTATTATAATTCATACGGAGCTTGCTAGTCCTTCTTTTTTCCAAATTGAAAGATTTTCTTATCCCTTAAATCCATCATTGGCTTTTCAAAGTATTTATACAGCAAACTAGAAGCAGATATAACGATGATCCAATAGATTATATACTTTACTATTCCATCTATGCCACCCATAGGAGGGAAATTATCTCTAATCACTTCTGCCACAAGTGCCAAATTAATTAAATACATAGAATATGATATCTTACTGATATGTTGCACAGCAATAGCTAGCATTCCCTTTGCCTTTTTATAGGCTTCTGCCATTGGAATGAGCAACATGATAGCAAAGGAGACTAATGAAAAATAATAGGTTTGTTTATATAGGGTCGTATGACTGCTTCTATCATTCAAAATAAATATGATAAGCCCAATAGCAACCAAAAAAGCTGGGATTCTTATTTTCTTCCAGAAGTCGGCATAATAGAAATACAACCATGCAATCAAGAGACCATAGCCGATACTATCTAGTCTGCTCAATACTGTTTTGCGAAAAGTCACATCCCACCAAAAGCCATCTAAGTTAGGGTCATAGATACTTAATCGATAAGCCAATGGAAGGATAATCATAATCAAGGTGACCGATAAGAAGGATATCTTATTTGGGAGCCATTTACACAAACTAAAAATCATAATTGGCGTCAAAACATAAAACCATTCCTCAATAGATAAACTCCAAGATTCCCAGAAGAATCCGTAAAAGGGATCTTTAAAGTTCTGTGTAAAAGTTAGGAAGTGATAATTGAATTGATCTATATCTTCTTTAATGATACCGTATTTTATAACTATATAATTGAGAAGAAGAATAAGATAGTAGTTAGGCAGGGTTCTGAACCATCTTCGTTTCCAAAACTTAAAAAGGTCATTGACTTTGAAATCTCCTTCTTTGTGCAGCTCTTTAAGTAGTATTCCACCAATGAGGAACCCACTTAATACAAAGAATACATCAACACCATCAATCATCCTAAAATATGGGAATCCATCTACAGGGGTGTTGTTTAGAATAAAGCCTCCATGTCCTAAAACTACGAGTATAATGGCTACAGCTCTAAATATATCTAATCCAAAAATTCTTTTCTTATTTGTCTCGAGGTTCATTTTTGACTTTGAAAGTTTGGTTGTTTTAGGACCGATTTATTGAATTTTAATATTTATCAAACATTGACATTCCAAACTTAAAACATATTTAACAGCAAGAAGCATGCATTTAAGAATAGCACCAATTTCAATAAAAGCTTTAGAATTGTTAAATTGAAGTAGGGCTTGAGGGTAAGGCCCCTGGGCTCAAAAGTAAAGCCAACAGTAAACCAATTTTAACAGATGATACTTTTTTGGAAACTTGTAAATTTTTAGCAGAAGCAGCTCAGTCTAATATATCTCCTTCTTAAGCTTTTCTTTGTTTAATCTTCCAATCTAGAATTAGTACAAGTGTAATCATTAAGCACCCATATAAAAATTCCTCCCCAAGCTTATTATAGTTAAAAGCCTCACTAAATCCATTTTTAGAATAATGACCCCAAAGTGAAAAAAGGATACCTCCAGAAATGATTTTAAACAAGTCAAACAACTTGATTCGATATTTATTTTTCTTTTCCATTTTTACTTTCTTCTTCCTCTAAAAGCCTTAATCCAGCACGAATGACTTCACTAACGTTTTTAAACCTTCCTTCACTTATTCTGCTTTGAACGAATTGGACAAAATAATTTCCGAGTGATATTGATGTGTTTTTGTTCATTTGAATACTAATTTTCTCAAATTGCAAACAACTAGCTTGTAAAATTAACTAATTTTCTCTAAACTACAGAGCGAGAGCTCCTATAGAATCTTCCTTTGCATTTTTTAAACTAGCAACCTAGGTAGTCGCAAGCTGAGTGAAAGAGGGGGGTGAGTGGACCTCTGTTTCAGCTCAAATCTAAAATAGGTCTTAATTCCATGAAGCCCTTTGTGCTTCTATTGTAGCGAGACCGGGAATTGAACCCGGGTCAGCCTCTGGCTGATATGAATAGCGCGATCTTTAATAAGGGTAAAAGAAAAAGGGCTCCAATTTCTTGAAGCCCTTTGACTGTCTTTGTAGCGAGACCGGGAATTGAACCCGGGACCTCCGGGTTATGAATCCGACGCTCTAACCATCTGAGCTATCTCGCCATTTGAGGGGTGCAAATATAAACCTAAATACTAATGGTAAAAGCCTAGCCGCATTTTTTTTAAATAAATTTAGAAAGCCAACAACTAACAATTGTTAATAAAGTACTTTCAGCTAAATATTCTGAAGTTAGCTTCATTAAGAATAATTTATATATTGCGACGCAGCATAAGACTTAGACCATTATACAATGACTGAAGAAAAAGTAAAATACGAATTAGAATTCCCGGTAAGAGCTTCCCCTCATATGTTATTTCCATTCCTTTCAACTCCTAGCGGTTTGTCTGATTGGTTTTGTGATGATGTAAACTCTAGAGGAGAGGAATTCACTTTTATATGGGATGGAGATGAGAGAACTGCGGTTCTTGTTGGAAAGAAAACTGATAAGTTCATCAGGTTCAGATGGGAAGAAGATGAAGCAGAAGGCAACAAGTATTTCTTTGAATTTAAAATTCAAGTAGATGAGCTAACTAATGACGCCTCTCTAATCCTTACTGACTTTAGTGATGAGGATGAAGTGGAAGAAGATAAGCTTCTGTGGGAATCTCAGATTCATGAACTTTTACATACTATAGGATCGTAAAAACTATATTTTAGATTGACATATGCGCGATCAAAAAATTACATTCATCCCGATTTTGATATCTATCCTTTTCGGGATGTTTTTTTTGATATCCTATTCAAAGGATGAAATTCATCTTTATATCAATAGCCACCATAGCAATTGGGCTGATATAGCGTTTCAATATATTACTCATGCGGGTGATGGTCTTGTTTTCCTCTTTGTTTTTCTTATCAGCCTAGCCTTTGAAAGGCGATATAGCCTGGCAGTCATTATATCGGCTTTAAGCACATTATTTATTACAGCTTTAGCAAAACAAGTCATTTTTCAAGGTGCTCCAAGGCCGCTCAAGTATTTCATTGATAAAAACATAGACCTTAGGCTTATAGAAGGCTTGGATGTTCATATGATCAATAGTTTTCCTAGTGGCCATACTACGGCTGCCTTTGCTTGCTTAGGACTTCTTTCTTTAATGACATCAAGGACATGGATGAAGCTTGCCCTAATTTTATTGGCCATAGCAGTGGCCTATAGTAGAATGTATTTGTCTCAGCATTTCTTAGAAGATGTTTTTGCAGGAGCAATTATAGGTACATTAATAGCAAGTCTTTCTTATTTTTACGTCAAGGGAATACAGAAAATTTGGTTTTCTAAAAAGACTGTGAGCATTTGAAATACTTCGATAAAAATACTTGGTTCTGGATCATCATCTCAGCTATCTTCTTCCTTCCGTTTTTAGGCGGTGTTCACCTTTTTGATTGGGACGAAATTAACTTTGCGGAACTAGCCAGAGAGATGTACCTCACTGGTGATTACCTTCAAATGCAAATCAATTTTGAGAGATTTACAGAAAAGCCTCCCTTGTTTTTCTGGCTACAAGCCTTGTCTATGGAGCTTTGGGGAGTAGGAGAGTATGCCGCAAGATTTCCTAATGCCATACTCGGAATAATCGTTTTACCATTCTTATACATTGCCGGTAAATTTCTGCTCAATCAAAGGTTCGGATACCTATGGGCGCTATCATGGTTCGGAAGTATTCTTCCACATTTATATTTCAAGTCTGGAATCATAGATCCACTATTTAACTTCCTTATTTTCAACGGGATATTCTTTATCATTCATTATCTCTGGAAAAAGAAAAATGAGAAAGAAGTCTATTTCTCAAAATCCGCAATGACCTATCTATGGCTAGCCGGAATTAGCACCGGTCTTGCAATACTCACCAAAGGCCCTGTCGCTTACTTATTAATTTTTCTTACTCTAGTTTCTTATAGCGCGCTTTCGCGATTTAAAGCGGGCTTAAAATTTAAGCAGCTAGTAAAATTCTCTTTCATTGCTCTCTTGGTCTTCCTTCTATGGTTTGCAGTAGATGTTGCATTTAATGGTCCTGATTTCTTGATAGAGTTCACTATTAGACAATGGGAACTACTAACCACGGGAGATGCGGGTCATAAAGGATTTTTGGGTTATCATTTTGTCGTTTTGATTTTAGGATGTTTCCCAGCAAGCATATTTGCAATAGCAAGCCTAAAGAAACAGGATATTATCCCGCCACATATTCAGAATTTCAAAAGGTGGATGGTTATTTTACTTTGTGTAATCCTTGTTCTATTTAGCTTGGTGGGCACAAAAATCATTCATTATAGCTCAATGGCATATTATCCAATAAGCTTCCTTTCTGCTTTGAGTTTATGGACTTATTTGAGATACGATATAAAACCTTCAAAGCGAGTGAATATCGGCTTGATCATAGTTGGTTCCCTAATTCTGATGGTAAGTATAGCCCTGCCATATTTGGGTTTACACCCCGATTTATTAGCGGAACTTGTTAAAAATGATGCCTTTGCTTCAGAAAACATAAGGGCAAATGTGAATTGGTCATATTGGGATTATATTCCAGCAGTGATTATACTCATAGCATTAGTGAGCTACTTTGTGCTATTAACTAAGAAAACCACTAAGGCATTCAAGGCATTATTCTTTGGAACAGCAATATGGGTATTTGCTGCGCTCATAAGCTTTATCGCTAAGGTTGAATCTTATTCGCAAAGAGCATCGGTTGATTTTTTTCAATCCTATTCTCAAAAGGATGTATATGTGGCTACATACGGCTATAAGTCATACGTACCTTGGTTCTATGCAGAGGTGCAGGATCATGGAAACGAGAATGCTGCAGACAATAATTATCTATTGTACCAAGCTACAGACAAGGATGTAATAATATCGGTGAAAACCGACAAAAGAAAAGAGCTAGAAGCTAATATTAAAGATGCTGAGTTCTTATACCAGAAGAATGGTTTCTACTTCTACTTACGTCCAGCGTTTAATAAATAACTAGGTTTAATAAGACCCCATTTAGTAAATCTATACTGCAAGCTGACTTTAAGTACACCTAAACCATAAATAGAACTTCTTTTCAGATTGATACTGCTAGCTTCAGCAAAGTATTTTGTAGGACACGTAATTTCACCTATTTCATAACCTTTATAGAAAATTTGAGCCAGCATTTGATTGTCAAAAACAAAGTCATCTGAATTTGTATTATAATCTACTGCTTCAAGAACTTCTTTAGAGAAAGATCTATAACCTGTGTGATACTCAGATAGTTTCTGATCCATTAGAATATTCTGAAAAAGAGTCAATATTCTATTCGCAAGGTATTTATACCAAGGCATTCCACCTTTTAAAGCTCCTTTACCTAATATCCTGGAACCTAGAACAACAGGATATAAACCATTGGCAATAACATAACTCATAGATTGGATAAGTAGGGGAGTATATTGGTAGTCAGGATGCAACATAATCACAATGTCTCCACCAATTTCAAGAGCCTTATTATAGCAAGACTTTTGGTTTCCACCATAGCCCGTATTCTTAGTATGAGAAACTATATGCTTGATTCCTAGCTTTTTACCCACAGCAACTGTTTCGTCAGAACTCATATCATCCACTAAAACAACGTCATCAACAATGTCAAAAGGGATTTCTTTATAAGTACGCTCTAAAGTCTTTGCTGCATTATACGCAGGTAATACCACTATAATTTTCTTGTCTCCAATCATCCAGCAAAAATATAAATTCATTCCATAGTCTATAGTTTAGAGTAAAAGCTTTTTTGTAGTTTCATCCTTTATAAATGTTTTTCATGCAGAAATTAATATACAGCCTAGTCTTTAGCCTAGTTTTTACATCATTTTCCTTTGCTCAGATATCGGGCAAAGTAGTTGATAATAAGTCAAATGAGACCATAATCGGAGCCAATATTCTGCTCCTAGGAACTACAGTAGGAGTAAGTACTGACTTCAATGGCCTATTCACAATTGAGGCTTCAAAAATCACTTATCCTGCCAAATTAGAGGTAAGTTTTATCGGTTATAAGAAAATTATAGTTGATGTAAGCGCAAGCACCTCAGATTTGATAATTAAACTAGAAGAAGATCAAACCATGCTTGACGAGGTGGATATTGTTGAGCAAAGGCTGAGTGAAAAGCAAAGAACAAGTGCCTTAACAGTTGAGGCTTTAGATGGCTTAGCTATTAAGGAAACTCCAGCAGTTAACTTTTATGAAGCCTTGGGAAACCTTAAAGGAGTTGATTTAACATCTGCAAGTATTGGTTTTAAGGTTGTGAATACTAGAGGTTTCAATAGTACATCACCAGTACGTTCACTCCAAGTAATTGATGGTGTTGACAACCAAGCTCCAGGACTGAACTTTTCATTAGGTAACTTTTTAGGTGCGTCCGAACTGGATATTCAGAGTGTCGATATTATCGCAGGAGCGAGCTCTGCATTTTATGGGCCCGGTGCTTTTAACGGGGTTGTTGCTATGACAACTAAAAATCCATTTGATTATCAAGGAGTGAGCGCTAGCGTAAAAGTTGGTGAGAGAGCTATGACTGAAGTTGCTTTTAGATATGCTGAAGCATTTAAAGTAGGAGGAAAAGATTATGAAAATTTGGCGTTTAAGCTGAATCTATTCTATCTGAGAGCTAATGATTGGGAAGCAGACAATTATGATCCTATTTTTGAATCAGAAGCAGCTGCAGATAATCCAGGAAGATTTGATGCCATTAATATATACGGAGATGAAGATGTAGCAGGTGGAAATGACTTCACTGACCCTATCTCTGTTATTGCAGATGGTAAAGCAGGGCTTGGTAAGTTTTATAGATCAGGATATCAAGAACCAGATTTAGTAGACTATAATACCAGGAATATTAAAACTAACCTAGGTGTTCATTATAAGTTCACAAAGGATTTGGAACTAAGCTATAACTTCAATTACGGGACAGGGACAACTGTTTATCAAGGAGAGAATAGATTCAGCCTAAAGAATATAAACTTCTTTCAAAATGTCCTCGAATTAAAAAAGGAGAATAAGTTTTTCATTAGAGCTTATGCGACCAATGAAGATGCTGGAGATTCTTATGATGCTGTATTAGCCGCTTTAAGAATGAATGAGGCGGTTGCTAGTAATGCCAATTGGAATAATAGATATTCTTCTTTCTGGAATAGAAATGGTTATCGCTATGGCGATAGTACTTTAATGCTTACGGGTCGTCCATCTGATTTCCCTAATTTAACTCCAGAGCAATGGCTTGCAGGCCCATATCAAGATAGTCTTGCCAAGTATAATGATGTAATCTCTCAATGGCATGATAATATCTTAGGAGTAATAGATAATTCCGTTTTTCCAAGACCTGAAGCAGGGACTGAATCCTATGACAGTCTTTTAAATTTAATAACTGGAAAAACTTTTACAGAAGGCGGTGCAAAGTTTTATGATCGCTCTGCTCTTTACCACATTATGGGTGAGTATCAATTTCATCCTGAATGGGCAGATATTAGAGTGGGAGGAAACTTTAGACAATATCGTCCAGATTCTAGAGGAAACATCTTTGATGAGATTCGTTATACCCAAACTACGGATAGCCTTGGAAATATTACTACAGACACATCATTCGTCAAAATTGTAAACTCTGAATGGGGGATCTATGGTGGCATTGAGCGTACTGTATATGATGATCGTTTGAAAATGAACTTTACAATAAGACTTGATAAGAATCAAAACTTTGATTATAATATATCACCAGCGCTTTCTCTTATTTATTTAGCCGACAAGAACAACACCTTGAGAGTTAGCTTTAGTAGCGCTATTAGAAATCCAACTCTACAAGATCAATACCTGAATTATAATATTGGTAGAGCCATTCTACTAGGAAACATCAACGGGATTGACTCCTTGGTAAGTATTGATTCCTTTGATGAGTATAGAGAAGATCTTGATAAAAGTGAATTAGATTATTTCTCTGTTCCACCTATTCAACCAGAAAGGGTTCAAACCTTAGAGTTTGGATATAGAACAACCTTATTTAAGAAGTTATTCTTGGATATGAATTACTATCATAATTGGTATACTAACTTTATCGGTTTCCAATTTGGTCTAGATGTGAGATTCCCTAATTCTAATCCAGTGGGTCCATTTAGCTCTGTCCAAGCCTTTAGAGTAGCAGCCAATTCAACTTCTTTAGTTACTTCTCAAGGTTTTAATATCGGTGCGAACTATTTCTTAAATGATAAGCTAAGTTTGAATGGAAATTATAGTTGGAATAGACTAGACCTTAAGAATACAGACGATCCTATTGTGCCTGCTTTTAATACACCAGAACATAAGTTTAATGTTGGTTTTACAGGAAGGGGGTATAAGCCCTTCTCATCCAAAGATCATAAGTTAGGCTATTCAGTAAATTATAAATGGATTGAAGGATTCATCTTTGAAGGTTCTCCACAGTTCACTGGATTCATTGAAAATTATGGATTATTAGATGCTCAAGTAAGTTACTCTTTCCCTAAGCAGTATACTACCTTAAAATTAGGAGCTTCTAATTTATTAAATAACAAAGTATCGCAAGTTTACGGTGGCCCTAGGGTAGGTAGATTAGCTTACTTTTCTATAGTGTTTGAGAAATTTTAAGGTAATTAACAATTGATTATTAGTTAAATTATTGCGAAAGCCCGCATTAACAAGTTTTTCTCGGCTTTTTTTAACTACTTTTATACTTATAAACAACATTCAATTTTTATGAAAAAAATTATACTATCTCTTAGTTTATTAGCGAGCATGGGCCTTATGGCTCAAAATCGCTATTTAGACCCAGTTTTTAGTCAGGTTACAACTACTTCCGATATTGAATACGGAGTAAACATTGATTTCTTGACTTCTAGCTTTACGGACCAAGCACAAGTTGGAGCAGATCTAACTGCTATTAAAACAGCTTTGTTTCTAGGAAATCCTATTCCAGCTACATATTATAATCCAGCAGATACTAACTCTGATGTTAAAGTAGCAAGTCTTAAATATGATGTGTATGAGCCTGTGGGCGATACAAATTCTGCTAGACCTTTAATTATTTATGTGCATACTGGAAATTTCCTTCCACCACCACTTAATGGAGGCCCAAATGGAAGTAAGACGGATAGTGCTGCTATAGTTTTATGTGAGCAATGGGCGCAAAGAGGATTTGTTTCTATGGCGTTAAACTATAGATTAGGTTGGAATCCAGTTGCAACTACTCCTCTTGAAAGAAGAGCTTCTTTATTAAATGCTGTATATCGTGCAATTCATGATGTAAAGCAATTAGTTAGAGTAATTAAAGAAGATGCTGCCGGCGCCAACACTTATAAAATTGATCCAAATAAGATTATTCTTTATGGACAAGGTTCTGGTGGTTATGTTGCAGTTGCATACAGTTCTTTAGACAAGCATGCAGAATTAGAAATCCCTAAGTTCTTAAACCCTCTAACTAATACGTCTTATGTTGATACTGCTACAGTTGGAAATATCGATGGTTTTGGTGGTTTATTAAACCTTTATGCACCAAACGGTTTTTCTTCTGATGTTCATTTCACAGCTAACGCTGGTGGTGCTTTAGCTGATACTAGCTGGTTAGAGGCAGGGGATAACCCGATGGTTTCTTTCCAAGCGGTTAGAGATCCATTTGCTCCATTTGATCAAGGAATTGTAATTGTTCCTACTACAAATGAAGATGTTGTAGAAGTTCAAGGTGCTAATGTGTTTATGGCTAAGGCTAACGCTCTTGGTAATAACACTTATACTTCAAGAACATTTACTGATGTATATACAACAACTGCACAAGCTAAATATGGCCAGACTTATAGCTATATTTATCCTGCTCCAGATGATAATATGACTGTAAGAGCTAACTCTGAAGGTTTATATCCTTTATTAAGACCTTTAGGTGCTTCTATCTTCCAAAATCAAGGTTCGCCTTGGGAATGGTGGGATCCTAGTTCTCCTTTAGCAACAGCTGTTGTTAACCCAGGTCCACCACCTGTAACTGCACACCAAGCTTCATTGCTTTCTAATCCAGATATGTCTCCTTCAAAAGGACGTTCTTACTTGGATACAATTCAAGGCTATATGATTCCTAGAATTATGGTATCTCTTCAGTTAGACGGTTATATGTCTATCGGAATGGAGGAGAACACTTTAGCTAATGACTTGAGTATATATCCTAATCCTGCTAACGATATCTTAACTGTTTCTTACAATAAGCAGGCTAAAATAGAAAGCATTGAGATTATTGATTTAACTGGACGTTTGGTAATGAGCAAGCTAGTTGATGAGAACAGAATCTCACTTGATGTGTCTGCTTTAAAAGCGGGAGTTTATCTTTTAAGAACTACAGTAGAAGGCAAAATGTCGACAACTAAAATAAGTAAGTTCTAAAACTCACTTACATATAATTCATAAGGCCTCGCCATGCGGGGCCTTTTTTTTATTCTAAAAATTGCTTGTTCTGCTGAACGCTATTTATCTTTGCAAGCTAATTTCAAAACCCTATGTACTTCAACTATAATCAGGAAATTTCAAATCAAGATTCTTTCAATATTTCAACCCTAGATAGGGCTTTTAGATATGGTGATGGTCTCTTTGAAACTATTCGTTATTCTAACAATAGATTAAATTTCTTTGAAAAGCATTACTTCAGACTTATGGCAAGCATGCGTATTCTGAGGATGGAAATTCCAATGAGTTTTACACCTGAATTTATAGAAGAAGAAATCTTAAAAACATTGACGGCTAATGGCCTTGACACTAGTTCAGCCAGGGTGCGTTTTCAAGTTTGTAGAAAAGCAGGAGGGAAGTACACACCAATTACAAATGATGTTGATTTTTTAATTCAAACCGAAGCTCTAGATCACACTGTTTTTGAATTAAATGAAGATGGACTTAATCTAGATGTATTTAAAGATTATTATAAGCAAAAGTCTTTGTTGAGCAATCTTAAGTTAAGCTCTTGTACGATCTATACATTAGCATCTATCTATAAAAAAGAGAATAATTTGGATGATCTAATTCTCTTAAATGATGAGAAACATATTGCTGAAGCCATCTCCTCTAATCTATTTATCAGAAAAGGAAAGCAAGTTTTCACCCCTGCTTTATCTGAAGGCTGTGTAAGAGGAGTTATTAGAGAAAAAGTTATTGAAATTTTAGAAAAATCAGATTTCGAGATCATTGAGTCTAAGATCTCACCTTTTGAAGTTCAAAAAGCAGACGAACTGTTTTTGACGAATACTATAAAAGGGATTCAATGGGTAGGTCAATTCAAGAAAAAAAGCTTTGAGCCTAGTCTATGCATTGAATTAGTAGACAAGCTAAATGCACACTCAGCTTTAGTTTAAGCTAGGATCTTTGGGAGAATCTGCCCATAAAGAATAATCTCCACCGGCAACCAAGAATATCTTTTTCCACATCTCTTCTGCGCTATCATGAAGAATATCTATAGCCTTAGGGTCTAGAACAATCCAACTTTTTTCTTCCAATTCAGTCTCTAATTGCTCTTTATCCCATCCACTATAGCCTAAAAAGAATCTAATATCATCTGGACCGATTATTCCATTTTCAATAAAATCTTTGAGGGCTTCAAGCTCTCCACCCCAATAAAGGTCTTTTACAATTTTATTACTCCCAGGAAGAATTTCTCCTTTATTATGAATAAAAAACAGACTGTCTTGCTGAACAGGCCCGCCGTGATATACAGGTGTATCTAAACTAGGGAAGTTTCTAGTAATTTCATCTAACTGAACCTCCAAAGGCTTATTAATAACAAAGCCTACAGAACCGGATTCTTCATGCTCTGTTAAAAGAATAACCGAGCGTTCAAAATTAGGATCACCCAAATATGGTTCAGCCGCTAATAAACTTCCTTTAAAGGGTTCTGTTTTTAAATATGACATTTTAAAATTTTCCAAGCCTAAGATACTAGACTAGTGTTAAATTTGCAATTAGAATTATATTTAAATGAAGAAAGATTTACAGGATATCAGGAAAGATTATGAAAAGTATGAACTTAATGAAAATCAATTGCTCAAAGATCCAATTGAATTCTTCAAACATTGGTTTAAAGAATATGAGTCTACTGGTGCATTAGATGCTAATGCAATGACTTTAAGTACAATCAATCAAGATGGCGGTCCTAGCTCTAGGATTGTTCTATTAAAGGGTATTGCTGAAAAAGGATTTGAGTTTTACACGAATTATAATAGCAGTAAAGGCGGAGAAATAGCTGCAAACCCAAAGGCATGTCTAAATTTCTTTTGGCCTAGTCTTGAAAGACAGGTAAGGATAGAAGGACATATACAGAAACTTTCTGAATCAGATTCGGATCAATATTTCAACTCTAGACCTAGAGCAAGTCAAATAGGGGCATGGACATCTCCACAAAGCACAGTTTTAAAATCAAAAGAAGAACTGGATGCGAGATTAAAAGAACAAGAATTGAGATGGAGGGGAAAGGAAATCAAGCGACCTGATCATTGGGGAGGATATGGCCTTATTCCGAATATGATTGAGTTTTGGCAAGGAAGACCGAGCAGATTGCATACTAGGTATAGATATACACTTAACAATGATGAGTGGAAAATTGAGCTCTTAGCTCCTTGATACAATAAAAAAAGTCCCGCAATAGCGGGACTTTTAATTTTTTGGCTTGTCTAAAAGACTAATTAATCCTTAGAACTATACTTATCAATTGCTTCTTGAACCATATCAGCATAACCAAACTCTTTTTCATTCTTCTTAGCGTCTTCTTGACCAATTTTCATAGCCTTCTTTGCAGACTTCTTAGCTTCTTTCTTCATATCATTTGCAGATTGAATGCTAGCCTGAAGGTAGAATGAATACCAGTTTGCATCGTTAGCCTCAGTTGACATAGTGATATACTCCAAAGCTTTCTTAATATCACCTTCATTGTTCATTTTATAAGAGGCAGCATTTCTATAAACCTTCCAGAGATCTTCTGGAGAAGACTCAGCTATAGCAGCATCAATATTAGCTTGTGCAGCAGCATTAACATCTAGCATTATTGGAATATGAACAGTAGTGTTCTCCCAGCTAATCACCAAATGAGCTCCATTAGACATGATGTTATTGATTCCCATGCTAAAAGTCTCAACAGACTCAGTTAACATAGATGGCTTCACCTTAAATCTTGCAACATCATTATCTTCTGAATACCCTGAAGTTCCACCATGATCGGTCTTAGAATTCAAAATAATTGTCCATTCAGACTCTCCTGGAATTGTAAATATTGAATATGTTCCTGCTTTCACCATTTCGCCTCCAATAGTAGCATCTGTTGAAAGGCTAATAGTTGAATTCATATTAGCTCCAGTTCTCCATAATTCGCCAAATGGAACCAGTTCTCCAAAAATAGCGCGGTCTTTCATACTTGGTCTACTGTAGGTCATACTTATCTCAGTCAATCCAACCATTTCAGTAAAAGAAGCTGTTGGACTAGGCTGTGGAAGCTTTTGCGCTTGTATCGAAAGGCTCAATACTATGGCTAAAGCCGCAAGTAAAATCTTTTTCATTTCGTTTTTATTGTTTAAACATTAGACCTCTAAACTACTTAGGAGCGCTCAAAGTTCAAAATTATTTCTTCATTCTATTAACAGATAGTTCAAAACCTTCATATAGCATAACAATAGCTTAAAATATAGTTGACAAATCTTAGCCTTATTGCGTCAAAATCAAAAGTTGGAAAAAAGAAAAATAGATATAGTAGTAATATCTGATGTACATCTGGGTACTTTTGGATGCAGGGCTAAAGAATTATATTCCTACCTAAAGAGTATCGAGCCAAAAACTCTAATCCTGAATGGTGACATCATTGATATTTGGCAATTTAGAAAAAGCTACTTCCCAAAAGCCCATTTTAAAGTTTTAAAGCAAATCTTCTCACTTGCATCACATGGGACTGAAATTCATTATTTAACTGGAAATCATGACGAGATGCTCAGAAAGTTCTCAGAGATGCAATTTGGGAATATACATTTGGCGGATAAGTTAATTATGCAAATAGGAGAGAAGAAACTTTGGTTCTTTCATGGGGATATATTCGACAATTCTATTAGTTATGCTAAATGGATTGCAAAGCTTGGAGGCTGGGGCTACGACTTTTTAATCATGCTGAATAGTCTGATGAATTGGTTTTTAATCAAAATAGGGAAAGAACGATATAGCTTTTCAAAGAAGATAAAAAACAGCGTTAAAAAAGCCGTTAGCTATATCAATGACTTTGAGACTATTGCGGCTGAACTGGCGATTGATAGTAATTATGATTACGTAATTTGCGGGCATATTCACCAACCGCAAATAAGGATAATTGAGAATAAAGAAGGATCAACTGTTTATATGAATTCTGGAGATTGGATAGAAAACCTAACTTCATTAGAGTATAGCAAAAATGAGTGGAAATTATATCATCATATTGATATAGAAGAAGATAAAAATTCCGAAGATGATTTCACGGAAAGCTTTGATATTTCTAGTTTATTAAGGTCCGTAAAGAGTCAAGAATTTAATGATAAGAAAATCATCTAAGGTTTTATATGCTATTCAAGGAACTGGAAATGGCCATGTTGCAAGAGCTAGAGAGATTATTCCATTCTTATCAAAGATCTGTGATCTTGATATTCTTTTAAGTGGCACCCAATCTAATATTGATATTGGTCATTCTATTAAACATCAATCTAGAGGCTTGGTGTTTTTCTACAATAAAAAGGGAGGCCTAAGTTATTGGCAAACCATTGTAAAGAATAACATTTTCAAACTATTAGTTGAAATAATAAAGTTTCCAATAAAAGATTACGATCTAATTATTAATGATTTTGAATGCATTTCTGCTTGGTCAGCAAAAATACGAGGAGTAAAAAGCATTAGCTTGGGTCATCAGTCTAGCTTTGTCAGCGATAAGGTTCCAAGACCTAAAAAAAAGGACTTTATTGGAGAATTGATTCTGAAATTCTATGCTCCTTGTTCTAGCCATATTGGCTTCCATTTTAAGCCCTATGATACCAATATTTACCCAGCCGTGATTAGATCAGAAGTGAGAAACCTGAATTTTTATCAATCAGGACATATTAATGTTTACTTACCTGCTTACAGAGACCCACAAATAATAGAAGTCCTGAGTAAAATCGATGCAAAATGGATAGTATTCTCAAAATATTGCACCAAAGAATATATGAAGGCTAATATTACATTTAAACCGGTAAGCAATTTAGAATTTCTAAAAAGCTTTGAGAGTTGCTCTGGAGTTTTGAGCAGTGCTGGGTTTGAAGCTCCTGCTGAAAGTATTTTTGCCAATAAAAAACTGCTTTGTATTCCTATAAAAGGACAGTATGAACAATATTGCAATGCAGAGGCTCTAAAAAAATTAGGAGTTCCTATTATTAATCGTTTAGATATTGATCAAATACCTATTATTGAAAATTGGCTCAGTAATACTCAAACTATTACTCTTGAAACACCCGATTTTATTGAAGACCTTTTGAGAAAGATAATCCAATCAAATACAGATTGTGATTAATCTTTTTTAAGGAATTATCTTTTGCCTAAATTATTATTTACCTAAGACAGTAGACTGGCTCTAGATTAGTTGCTTATAATTGATTATTTGATTCAGATACTAGCAAATCAAAAAAAGCGTTTCTCTATTCATACCTTATTCGTACTTTTGCACGATATTTTGATGAAATTGAAGCGTCTACTATACTTATTACTTTTTTTAACTAGCATTTCATGTAGTCAATACCAAAAGGTACTGAAAAGCACGGATCTAGATTTTAAATTTGCCAAGGCGAAGGAATACTATAATGAACAGAACTATAATAAGGCATTCCCTTTATTTGATGAGCTTCTGAGTTTATATAGAGGAACTTCTAAGGCAGAAGAAGTATACTACTATTATGCTTCAACTACCTTTCATAGAAAAGATTACATTTTAGCTGCATATCATTATAAAAATTTCACCAAGACATTTCCTGCATCGGTTTACAGTGATGAATGTGCTTTTCAAGTAGGCTATTGCTATTATTTAGAGGCGCCTGGTTACAGCTTAGATCAGACCTACACTTATAAAGCAATGAACGAAATACAGCTATATGTGAATACTCATCCTAATAGTATTAGGTTACAAGAGTGTAATGAGATTATCATTGAATTAAGAAGACGATTAGAAAGAAAAAGCTTTGAGAAAGCTAAGTTATACTTTAAAACCGAGCATTTTCAATCCGCAGTTGTTGCCTACAATAACACATTGAATGACTTTCCAGATACCAAGTATCTTGAAGAAGCCTTATATTACAGACTTATTGCGAGCTATAAATTAGCCGAGAATAGTATTGAAACTAAAAGACTGCAGAGATTCATTGAATCACAAACTGCATATTTTGATTATATAAATAAATTCCCTGGTGGAGAGAAGGCAGAAGATGCCAACCTTCTTTACGAGGAAATCAGAAAGCAGATTAATAATTATAAATTCTAATAAAAGCATGGATTACAAGAAGACTAACGGTAACCGTACTACTGAGACTTTAGATAAGAATCAAATAGATAAGCCCACGGGAAATATCTACGAAGCAATTTCAATTCTTGCAAAGAGATCTGAGCAAATTGGGTCTGACATTAAAACTGAACTTCATAATAAATTAGAAGAGTTTGCAACTCATACTGATTCTCTTGAAGAGATCTTTGAAAATAAGGAGCAAATTGAAGTATCAAGATTTTACGAATCATTGCCTAAGCCTCATGCAATTGCTGCAGACGAATGGGCCAATGATAAGGTATACTTCAGAAGACCAGAAGAAAACACAGAAGAATAGAATATGCTCCAAGGTAAAAAGCTTGTCTTAGGTGTAAGCGGCAGTATTGCTGCTTATAAGGCTAGTTTTTTAGTGAGACTGCTCATAAAAGCAGGCGCTGATGTCAAAGTTGTCATGAGCCCTGCTTCTAAGGACTTTGTTAGTCCGCTTACTTTAGCCACACTTTCTAATAACCCAGTTCTTTGGGATTACTTTGATAGAGAAGAGGAGAGTGATGGTAGCTGGAATAATCATGTTGATTTAGGCCTTTGGGCAGATCTAATTATTATAGCACCAGCAACTTCAAACACCTTGTCTAAAATGGCAAGTGGTTCAGCAGATAACTTATTAATGGGGGTTTATATGTCTGCAAAATGTCCTGTATATTTTGCTCCAGCTATGGATTTAGACATGTACCAACATCCATCCACACAAGAGAATATCCAAAAGCTAATTTCATTTGGAAATAAGTTTATTGAACCAGGTGATGGCGAGTTGGCTAGCGGACTTGTTGGAAAAGGAAGAATGGCTGAACCTGAAGAGATTATATCTTTTATTGAAGCTGATTTATTAGACCAAAGTCCTTTAAAAGGAAAAACCATATTAGTAAACGCCGGTCCTACACATGAGCCGATTGATCCAGTACGATATATTGGAAACCGGTCTTCAGGCAGAATGGGGATCGCAATAGCAGAAGTAGCCGCTTTGTTAGGGGCTCAAGTTCACCTTGTATTAGGCCCCACACATTTAAGGCCTCAAAACAAGAGCATACAAACCTATTTGATTAATACTGCCCAAGAATTAAATAATCAGTGCTTAGCGCTTTTTGGTCAGGCCGATATTGCAATTCTGAGCGCTGCGGTTGCAGACTATAGGCCAGAAAATGTACATTCATCTAAGATTAAGAAAGATGGAAGTGGACTAAGTATAAAATTAATTGAAAATCCGGACGTTCTCTATAACTTAGGTGTGCAGAAAAAAGAGGAACAAGTATTGGTTGGCTTTGCACTAGAGACCAATGATTTAGTGGCAAATGCACGCAAAAAGCTGATAAAAAAGAACTGTGACTTAATCGTTCTAAACTCTCCGTCTGCAGAAGGGACAGGCTTTGGATTCGAAACTAATAGGGTTCATATTATCGACAGAAATGGCAAGGAACATAAAACAGAACTCAAGACTAAGCATGAAATTGCACAAGATATTTTTAACATTATTCTTAATTATAAGCACTCTAGCTCTTAGCACTAAATCTCAAGCTCAAGAACTTAACGCCAATGTTCAGGTAATCGCAGACAATATTCAAAGAACAAACAAAGAAGTCTTTACTACGCTGCAAACTTCTATTAGAGAATTCTTAAATAATAGAAAATGGACTCAGGACAACTATTCTAACATTGAAAGGATTAAGTGTAATTATATTATAAACATTACGGAACAGTCGGGTACAGATCTTTATTCAGGAACTATTCAAGTTCAATATGCAAGACCAATTTATAGGTCTGCGTATGAGTCTCCTGTATTTGTTTATCAGGACAAAAACTTTCAATTTCAATATTTAGAATTTGATAGACTTGACTTTACAGACAATACCTATTTAAACAATTTAACTTCAGTCCTAGCATACTACGCATATATCGTAATTGGCCATGACATGGATTCTTACGCATTGAAAGGTGGAGATGAAATGTTTAAAAAAGCTCAAAATATTGTTAATAATGCTCAAAGCTCTGGAAACACAGGTTGGCAAGCTACTGGAAACCGAAATAGATATTGGTTAACTGATAATCTGCTAAGCCCTGCATTTAATAACTATAGAAGCTGCATTTACCAATACCATAGACTTGGATTGGATTTAATGTATGAACCAGCACAACAGAAAGCAGCTAAAGAAATCGTTAAGAATTCTTTACTAGGCCTTAATGAGGTATTTAAACAAAGAAGAAACTCTATGGTCATGCAGCTTTTCTTTGACTCTAAAAGCGCAGAAATAATAAGTATTTTTAATGGGGGAGAACCTTCTGACCTAACAGCCTTAAAGGAGTTGTTAGTTAAACTAGATGCTTCAAACGCTGAGGCCTATCAAAAAATGGGAAATCTCTAACAAGATGCTAACTAACTTATATATTAAGAATTATGCGCTAATTGAGGAGCTTAACCTAGAGTTAAAGGGTGGCTTCATATCAATCACTGGAGAAACTGGCGCAGGTAAATCTATCTTATTAGGTGCTCTTGGATTGGTACTTGGAAAAAGAGCAGATCTTAAAAGTCTTGGCAAAAAAGAAGCGCAGTGTATAATTGAAGCTAAGTTTGATGTCTCTAATTTGAATCTTCAAAGCATTTTTGAAAAAGAGGATTTAGACTATGAACAAATCTGTATTCTAAGGAGGCAAATAAGCCCATCTGGAAAGAGTAGAGCCTTTATAAATGATATTCCAGTTAGCCTGAGTCAGTTATCAAAAGTCGCTCAACATCTTATTGACATCCATAGTCAAAATGACAACCTATTACTGAACAACAGTAATTTCCAATTAAGTCTAATTGATAATTTCGCTAAGAACAGAATTATTCTAAATGCCTACAAAGCAGCTTATAAAGATTATAAGAGTATTGAAAATGAGCTAAAAGAGCTGAACAAATCCATCTCCTCTGAAATTGGTGATTTGGATTATTTGCAATTTCTCTTTGAAGAACTTGAGAGCGCGAGACTAATTTCTAATGAACAAGAAGAGTTAGAAAACGAATTAGAGATTGCTCAAAACGCTTCTCTAATCGCTGAATCTATTGATTCTAGTTTAGCTATTCTTAACAAAGATGAAAGTGGAGCTTTAGAAAGCTTGAATAGAATAAAACAATCCCTAAATAAAATTCAAAATTTCGGATCTGTTTTTAATAGCTTGTCTGAACGCATACTAAATTTAACTATTGAGTTAGATGACATTAGATTAGAACTAGAAAAAGAATCTCAGAACTTATCCGTTGAGCCCAATAGATTAGAAGAAATAGACAGTAGGCTTAGTTCTTTAATTAATCTACAAAGAAAACACAAAGTCAATTCTGTTGAAGAACTAATCATCAAAAGAGATGAGCTGGACAGTATCTTGCTAAAAATCAATAGTTTTGATGATTTAAAAGCTAAGATTGAAGGAAGGCTTTTAGAAAGCAAATCTGTTTTATCTGAAAAATCTATAGCTTTAAGTAAGAATCGTAAGAGCCAAAGCCAAAAGCTAGAAATAGAAATTAAGAAACTTCTTGTCCAGCTTAATTTGAAAGATGCAGAATTGAAAATTGCTGTAGAGGATCAAAAAGACTTTACCGCTAGCGGTAAAGATCAGATCAGCTTTAAATTTAGCGCAAACAAAGGCCAAGAAGCACAAGATGTTAGCAAGGTGGCTAGTGGAGGGGAGTTGAGCAGAATTATGCTAGCATTAAAAGCAATACTTGCTAGAACTAAGAATCTACCATCCATTATTTTTGATGAGATTGATACTGGTGTATCAGGTGAAACCGCAGAAAAGATTGGTAATATTTTAAAGGGGATGAGTAGGGATCTCCAATTAATATGCATTACTCACTTACCTCAAATCGCTGCAAAAGCGAGCACTAATTTAATGGTTGTAAAATCAAGCGATACAGAAAAGACTGTTTCCAATATTATTGAGCTTAGTAAGGAGGATTCAGTGAATGAAATTGCAAGACTTCTAAGCGGTGAACTTATTAGTGAAGCGGCATTAAATAATGCCAAGGAGTTAATTAATAGAGGCTAATTATCATCTCTAACTAATTTTACTCTGATTTTTCTAACTTTCTTCCTACTTTGCAATCCTAAACGAATCTAACCCATGTTTAAAATTCAATCTGTAAAGATCTACTTATTATCGGCTCTTGTATTAAGCATTGCACTTACATCATGTAATCCAGATGAGAATTCTCCAATAGAAGTCCCTCAAGGTACGGGAACAGTTTACGTTGTTAATTCTGGACCGGTTCAAAATGGTTCAGGAAGTATCGATAGATATAATGGAGATATTCAAACTGGTGAAAAGAATATTTTTTACAAGGAAAATTTATTCTCTCCCGGTAATAAATTAACGGACGTCTATTTTGACGGTGATTTTGCTTTTATTCTAAGTAGCGGTGATGCATTGATGCACTTAGTAAACTCTTCAGATTTGTCCTTAATAAAAAGTTTTGCAGTTGGCTCAAATCCTAGACACATAATAAAAGCACGAGAGAATATATACTATATTTCAGATTGGGGACTAGGCGGTTTGTATGTCTATCATAATGTTAGAAGAGAAATTATAGGAGAAATATATACTGGTATTGGCCCGGAGAACATGATTCTTCACGATGATAAGGTTTATGTAACCAATAGTGGAGGCACGCGTAAAGACAGTACCGTTGTTGTTATCGATGCACAAACTGATATGACTTTGGATACGATAAATGTATCAATAAACCCAAACAGTATTCAGTTAGGTGCTAATGGTCTAATCTATGTTTTATGTAATGGCCTGGCTAATGAGATTGATCAAAACCTAAGTAGACCAGGCGGTATCGTTTCTTTTTCTATGGACTCTCTAGGTTACCACATTGAAGATTCTGTAGTTTTTACTAATAATCAAGAGAGACCGACTCAATTGCGTACTAATCAATTTTCGGATCCCATGTATTATTTAAGTAATGCAGAAGATGGAAGTATTAAAACCTTTAGTGTATCCGCACCTTTGGTGACTGAACCTAGCGCTGTTGTAATAAATGGAGGTTTTGAAGGTTTTGGAATAAATCCTTTTACTGCTGAGATATATACATCAGATGTCCTAGATGGTTTTGGTGCAGGAAATATATATAGATACGGCCCTGGTGGTAATATTTTGGATCAATTTAAAGGTGGTGTTAACGCTACAAGCTTCAGCTTTTATAGAAAAGATTAAGTGAAGATTGAAATTTTAGACAAAAGGCTAATTAATGCTTTTAGTAAGAAGCTTGAATCAGTTCAGAATCTAGATACTTCAATAAAAAGAGCACTTTCGCATATACATATTATTCAAAACAAGAAAAAAGCCAATATTGATACTATTGGCTTTTTCTATTTCTTCTCTGAACATGGCCTGCAGAAAGATCTAGAGGCAGACCTTGCTGATAGAACCTTGAATGAGTTGAGATATCACTTAAGCTCCCAGAGCCCTTTATTCAAGCTTTCTACGAATCCTTACAGAAGCTTGTTCTTAGTGGACTTAGGTTTAAATGACTTGATTCAATCTGAAATTGACTACTGGATTCATAAGGATCAAATTTTATTTTCTGAGAGAATTGCTTGGGGAACTGAAAATTGGATCAAAAAAAGAGCCATGAGCACTAGGCAATTCAATCATGGCTACCAGATAGGTTGGAACTATTTAAAAAAGCCTAAGAGTGGTGATGTAGTGGTTCTAAGCAGTATTCATTACGGCAGCTATTACAGTAATATTGTTTGCGCTGCCGCGATACTGGATAATTCTTTAGTCAACTTGCTTAAAGAAATTAAATTGGGTTATAGGAGTGCATACAGTTTAGAAGAGCTAGATAAGTTTTGGCGTTATAATCCTAAGACTCATGAAACTGAAACTATAGTGAGTTTATACGGAGGATTTGAACTAGCAGCTCTAATAGGTGCTATTAGATCGGCCGCAGCAATTAAAAAAGGCCTTGTACTAGAAGGATTTGCCTCAGTTATTGCACTTAAGGTTGCTTTGATGAAAAACCCTGAAATAATGGACTATATACTAGAAATTCAGATTGAGGATATAGAAGAGTATAAGGTTCTAGCAGATCATCTGAATATCAAACCTTCTGAAAGAAAGAGATCTAGCGATCCATCTATTTCTCAATCAATTCAATATATAGACCTTTTAAAGGAAAAGCTTAATCTTTTAAGCTAAGATTACTCTTGTTTCTTTTGGGCTTCCTAAGCTAAAGTAAGCACTACCAAAGAGAATAGCTGAATACAAAACAGTTGAGCCTAATTGGTTTAAAGCATATGGCAAACCTGCTTCATAAGCCATGATAATCCCATTTGTATTGTGAGGATAAAGGCTAATAGGGTAGAATAAAGCAAAATTTGTGATTAAGAAAAATACAACAGTTGAAGCTACAGCAGGAATAGCAATAGAACTTATCTTAAAGTTTTTAATTCCTCTACCCATTAAAACCATAAGAGAAAACGAAAGGTAAACAGGTATAGTGTCCGCCGTATACCATACAAACTCTGAATAATAACTTCCGTACACGATATTATTGATAATAAGGTCTGAAACGTACAAACTCAACAAAGGAATTGCAAAGGCCATTGCACGGTTTGAAATCATGGCGCCTCCAAATAGAGCAATTGCAGCCAATGCAGTAAAGTTTGGTGCATGAGGCAAAAACCTTGTGCTAATGGCTATTACAAATAAGCTTGCTATTAAAGTAATTCTCTTGTTCATTATGTAATATTATTAGGCAAATTTAATAATAAATGAGCATAACTCAATTGGAATTAAAGACTTCAAAGCTATTATCACTATAAAACATTACAATTTTAACTACTTTCTTAGAATCCATATTCTTAGAATTCTGATAATGAGACTTCTCAGAAGCTATTTGATTCTCCATATTTTCTGAAAAAACTGGCTCATCCTTTTCAAAATCAGACTTAAATACTGCTTCTGAGGCCTTCTGAGCCTCGACCCTAATAAGAGGAGTTGAACCTGGAATACTAGCATGAAACACCCCGTCACGAGGTATTTGAAGATTTTCAGGAAGCTCTTCATTAGCTTCCCCAGAAGACTTGCTATCCGCTGTTCCATGGCCAATATTAGAGAGAGTAGGGGAAGCACTGGCTTTGAGTGTATTCTTTACTTCCTCCTTCCTTATTAAACTTCCCAGTCCCATCAGCAGATAATCTGTATTGACATCTGTAAAGTGAGTTCTAATTTTTTCTAGCACCTGAATACTTACTTTATTTCGGCCATTTAGAATATGGCTCACTATTGAAGGACTCAGTTCAACCATATTGGCAAACTCAGCATTACTTAAGCCTTTTTTATCAATTAACTCTCTGATTCTCAATGCAACTGGATCTAGCATACAAATGTAATTTATATATACTTTACAAATGTACATAATAAATTCGCCATTATATACAAATGTACATTCAGTATTCAAAATCAAAATTTCGGCTAAAGATTAATGCGCGAACCATACGTTTATATAAGGCTATTAAAGTGCTGGTTTCTATGTACTTGCATAATAATACTGAATTACACCCTACTTTAATGGAGGCAGGTTTACAATATTATATTTCTTCAAACATTAGGCAGGTTTAATAAATTTGCTGAAACCCGAATAAAAGCTGATTTTTGTATTTGAATAAAGCAGCATGAAATTCCAAGAGTACCAAAAAAATTGCCGTTCAGATTTTCAACATCGATACTTGCCCTTTAGTCTTTGGGAAGAATGTCTTGAAGAACTAAAACAAAGACTGTCTCTGGATATTCTTGAAATTGGAAGAAGTGTACAGCAAAGACCCATTAATCGTATTAAAATCGGGAGTGGGAGGCACAAAGTTTTAATTTGGTCTCAAATGCATGGCAATGAAAGTACAGGCACCATGGCTGTATTGGATTTAATTGAAGTGCTTCATACAGAATCGAGCGAAAGCGAAAAAGTACTAAATGATGTAGAGATTCATATCATTCCTATGCTAAACCCTGATGGCGCCCAGCTTTTTAGAAGAGAAAACTATCTTCATATTGACATAAATAGGGATGCCAGAAGCCGTGAAACACCTGAATTACAAGCGCTTATCAACTATTCCAAGATATTTGATTTTGATTGGGCCTTTAACCTTCATGATCAACGTAATATTTTTACTGTTGGAAAAACTGGCAAGGAAGCTAGAATTAGTTTTTTAGCACCCTCTTTTAATGAAGAACGTGAGATCAATGAGATCAGAGGTAGAAGTATATTCCTAATAGCTGATATGAAAAAAGCTCTTGGCGCTACAATTGAACCTTATATAGGCAGATATACTGACGAGTATTATCCTAGAGCTATTGGAGAGTATTTTATGAATGAAGGTGTATCTACAGTATTGTTTGAGTGTGGCGCATCATTTAAAGATTATTCGAGGTGGAATTCAAGACTTTATTGCGGTTACTCAATGTATATGGCTGTAAACAGTATTATCTCTGGTGGCTGGGAAAGTCAATCTGAAGATAATTATTGGAACATTGAAGAGAATACGCAATTCAAGCTGGACCTAATATTTAGAAATGCCATTGAGGTGAGCAGTTCTATTAAAAGCTCTTTAGGCTACTTAATACTTGAGAAATTAGAAAAAGGCGAATTAGAAAGAAGCTTAGAATTTAATGCTAATGGTGACCTATATGACTACCATGGTTTTACAGAGATTGAAGAGCTTGTTAAATATGAAGTTCTAGAAGACGGATGTATTAGGCTGTACAATAGCGAAGGAGAAGAAATTGATTTAGCAGCCTACCTGTAAACCTTACTTATTGAATCAAGGTTTAAATCTTGTCGATATAATTAGAAAAAAGCTCTGATAGAGCCGCAATAATTAATAATTTGGCCGAGTTAGAAGTCTGAGTATTTCTTGAGAAAACCCAGGTTTATAATAAGCGTTTAAAAACATAAAAAAGAAACAGAATTAACAGCATAATTCCCATGGAATATAGGCTTCCTTGATAATGAATCCTATGATTTTTCAAATCTTTGAAATAACCCCATCCTAGGAAGATAACAAAGGCAGTCATAAAAACACCCGCGAATATCCAGTGGGCGGTGGTAATATTTTCCATGAATTATTTTTTACAAATATACTATGAAGAAACAGATAAAGCATGTAGAAAAATTTCATGAAGTTTTTCAAATCGGAAATGAGGCCAAACCTATTGCTAAGGTAGATCCATCTACTTATATGCTAAGGTATAAGTTAATGAGAGAGGAGAATGAGGAATATTTAGAAGCTGCAGAAAATGGTGATTTAGTAGAGATTGCTGACGCTCTTGGAGATATGTTGTACATTCTTTGCGGAACCATCCTTAAACATGGCTTGCAAGATGTAATTGAAGAGGTGTTTGATGAAATTCAAAGATCTAATATGAGTAAATTGGATGCAGAAGGAAATCCAATTTTCAGAGAAGATGGGAAAATTCTAAAAGGAGAGAATTATTTCAAACCAATGATCAAAGAGATCCTTGAGAAAAATGGAATTACCCTATGAGAAAAGCTCTTTTCTCTATGAGTTTTTTATTACTGTTGAGCTTTGGACTCAGCGCTCAAAAGGACACCCTTATTTTTGGAGATAATGATTATATGATAGGGGAGTTCAAAGAATTGTCTAATGGGAATATCACAGTAGAAACAGACTATAGCGACAGTGATTTTATTATTGAATGGAAAAAAATAAAGAAAATAAAGACCACTCAAAGCTACTTGATCACTCTTAATACTGGGATGAGGATTAATGGAGTGTTTTTTTCAGAAGGCAGTAAAATTAGAATTACAGGCATTCAGCGTACCTTAGGTGGAGTGCAAAAGATTAGTATTCTAGTGCAGCCCTCTGAAATAGTATTAGTAAGACAAATTGATCCTAATTTTTGGAGTAGGTTTAGCGCGAATATTGATATCCATTACAGTTTTACAAGAAGTAATAATCTAAGACAATACTCTTCAAGCTCTTCAATTACTTACAGAGCAGATCTTTGGAATATCAAAGGATCTTATAATGCATTAAACAGTCGCCAGGATAGTATTGAGCCAACAGATAGAACTGAGGTGGATATTAGCTTTACTTATCTTTTACAAAGAGATTACTACATCACATCTACAGCTAATTTTTTAAGTAATACAGAACAAAGCTTAGGTTTAAGAACAACCGCTAGAGGAGGATTAGGAAAATACATTTTACATACAAACCAAGCCTATATTGGAATATCAGCAGGAATAGCTTTTAATAATGAAGTGTATGATTCGGATATTGAAGAGGGGAGGCAGTCATTAGAAAGTTTCTTAGGAACTGAGCTAAATCTATTTGACACCGGAGACCTTAATTTTAACCTTTCTGCAACCATTTTCCCTAGCCTTACTGAATCAAGGAGAATAAGAGCTGACCTTAGCAGTAATCTTAAATACGATCTTCCATTAGATTTTTACATTAAAGCCGGAGTCTCAGTAAATTATGACAATAGATCAGTTTCAGGAACTAATAACTTAGACTATATAGTTCAGACAGGATTTGGCTGGGAATTGAACTAGAATAAATTATTGGTACATATTTTGAATTGTTAACTTATATATTTAATTATTTTTGCCCAAAATCAACACTTATGAAAAGAGTTTTAGGAATTTTAGTTTTAGCAATAAGCCTCAGTGTTTCGGCACAAGAAGGACCAAAAATCACAAGTGCAGTTATTGCTGTTGATAGAAATAACGACTTAGGAGAAGCCAAAAAGTATATAGATGAGGCAGCTGAAATAATCAAGCAAAAAGGAGAAGGTGCTGTTAAGCCTAAAAGCATGTCTAAGTTTTACTATTACGTTGGTAAGATTAATATGCAAATTTCAAATACGCCAGATCTAGCTGCACAATACCCAAATGCGACCGATGAAGCATTTGAAGGCTATACTAAACTGATTGATTACGAAGAAAGAATAGGAAAAAAGAAGTATACCAAAACTGCAATATTAGATCTTCAAACTGTTGCGAATAGCTATGCTAAATTGGGCATAGACGCAGCTGGAAAAAAGGACTATGCTAGCGCATATACTTATTTCATGAAGTCCTATGATCTAAAAAAGAAGCCATATATAGGAGTAACTGATACTACACTATTATACAATGCATCTGTTATGGCTTATCAAGCTGAAAATTATACAGAGGCACTTGCAAGGAATAAGCAATTGGTAGAATTTGGATACTCTGGATTAGTCTTTTCAGCTAAAAACTCTGAAACGGGTGAAGTAGATGCATTTGGGAGTAAAAGACAGGCCGAAATGGCAGTGAAATCCGGTAAATATACTGATCTTACTTCAGATGGCGATTTAAGAGCATCCTTAATTCTAACTACAGCTCGGTTATCTTTGAAAACTGGAGATACAACCGCTTATAATGATTATATCCAAATGGGTCGCACAAAGTTTCCAGGAGATGAAGCTCTTTTAAATGAAGAATTGAATATTTATCTTCAGTCTGAGCAATTTGAGAAAGCCTTAGTGAACTTAGACCAGGCGATTGTAAATGATCCAGAGAATAAATTATACTATTATATCAAAGGATTTATTCAGCAAAATTCTATGAAGGATATTGAAAGTGCACAACTAAGCTATAGTAAAGCACTTGAAATTGATAGCATGTATCTAGATCCATTATATATGAATGGATTAATTTATGTAGAGGAAGCTAATGCAATTGCAAAAGAAATGAATGCATTGCCATTGAACGCAACTAGCAAATACAATAAACTTAAAAAGGATCAAGCGGCACAGTTTGCAAAAGCTTTACCATATTTTGAAAAGGCAAGAAAAGTATCGCCGAAGGATAAGGATACTTTAACAGCTTTAGCAGAAGTTTACAGAAAATTAAAAATGTATGAGGAAGCTAAGCAGATCCAAGAGGAGATAGCGAACTTATAATTACAAGGGATAAAAGAGAGAGGAATTAAGTTTCCTCTTTCTTTTAAAGCTTCTACTTGACATAATATTAATTATAAGTTTAAAGTTTTAATAGTTATTAATATAATTAGTAAAACTTAAAATCTTGAGAAACTCCTTGCAAAGTCACTGTATCTTGATATACAATTAATTCGCTATACTGAGCAGGATTAGTGCCTGTACAATAATCAGATCCCGGCAATGTAAATGTGGAATTCGAGTATTTAGGTAAGGAATAACTGCTGTTAGAATAACAACTACTGCTGATATCGATGGTTGCACTTGAAGGTGATGGCACTCCTTGTGTACTATAAACTGTATATGCCCTTAAAAGATAATCAAGGCTATCTCCTGTGATATGACCTACAGATTTATACGTTATAATTACTCCACCTAATTCGTGGCCTGCTTTTAGGCCTGATAGCACAGTTAGCGCTATTACTAATACTAATAATATTCTTTTCATCTCCCTAGATTTTTGACTAATCTAATTAATCATTACTCAGAGCCTAAGAATGCATTATCTTATGATTAGTGTCATCTAGTTTCAGTATAAAGTTTAATTTATTTTTACCAATTCTGATAGAGCTTATTGAGTAGAAGCCTGATTGTATGAGTCTATGATTATCTTAATACTAAATCCTTTGCCTCTTTAGGACCCAACTCCCCTATCTCCCAAATATCTTGCTTACACTCTTTCGCTTTTGCGATTAACTCTTCAACATTGGATTCGTTAATGCTTATTAATAGAGGGCCACTGGTTTGCGGATCTGCAATTAGTCTATAATCATGAATCTTATCATCTAAAACTACTTTATCGCCGTAAGCTGCCCAGTTTCTTTCCGTACCTCCAGCAATTGCTTTTAGATCTAAGTAATAATCTGTAAAGTCAAATTTTGGAATGTCCTTATAGTTGAGAAAAGCACTACCATTACTCGCTTCGGCCAATTCAATTAAATGACCGGCCAAACCAAATCCTGTAACATCTGTGAGCCCACCAATTCCTTTAATTTGATCTAACTCAGCTCCAAAAGTATTCAGACTTAACATAGAGTCTCTTGCCACTTTCAAATCTTCTTCTCTAGCTAGCTTTTTCTTTTGTGCGGTGCTAATCAATCCAATGCCAATTGGCTTTGTAAGGAATAATTTATCTCCGATTTTAGCATCAGAATTTCTTCTTAGCTTTTTTGGATTCACAATACCATTTACAGAAAGTCCAAAAATGGGCTCTGGCGCATCAATACTATGACCTCCAGCCAAGGGAATGCCTGCTTTTTGACAAATTGAGCGTGCTCCTTCAAGTACTCTTGCAGCTTCTGAAATTGGAATTTTATTTATCGGCCAAGCCAAAATAGCTATTGCCATAATAGGCTTTGCTCCCATAGCATATACATCACTAATGGCATTTGCAGAAGAGATCGCACCAAAATCAAATGCATCATCTACTATGGGCATAAAAAAGTCTGTTGTACTTACCACAGCTTGATCCTCATTAATCTGAAAAACTGCTGCATCATCTTTTTCTGAATTCCCCACTAATAATGACTCAAACTGCCTGTTTAGGTCAGACTCTCCTAATATCTCTTCTAAAACATCTGGTGCAATTTTACATCCACATCCGGCACCATGACTAAATTCTGTAAGTTTAATATTCTCCAATCTAAAGTTCTTCTTTTATTATTTGTGCCATTTCTAATGGACTTTCCATTTCAAATTTGAAATGTCTTTGAATCTTCTTATTACCGCTTTTTAAAGCTTTTAGATAATACTTATCGTAATAGTCCAAAATGATATCTACCGCCTTATGCAAGTTGCCACTAACAATAGCTTTTTTAGCCTCTAGAGTCATCGCTCCTCCTAGTCGCTTAGAAATCTTGTCAGTGGCCAAAAGTAAATCTTCTGTATTGCTATCCCCGTATAGAGAAACTAAGTTTTCTAATCTTCTTTCTCTTGGCAATTCAATGACAATCCTTGGAGCGCTTTGTTTGGCCCGATACATATCTTCATGAAAATAAACACCGCCTATGGTAAAGGACTCATCTTCAAGCCAAACTGCTCGACTGAGATCTATTTTCTTTAATTCTAAGGCTATACTATTCTGAAAGTGTTCTGAGCTGGGCTGAGTGCCTGAAAGAACTCCGCCAAAAACACTACCCATATGGTTGGCTTTAGCTTCTAGATCAATTACTTGCTCGTCTAGTTTTCTAAGCTCCTTGAGAACCTCAGTTTTTAAACTGCCTGTATTACCAGAAAGAACAAGGTATTTATAGTCTTTTTTAAAGGTCGAAACTAAATCCTGACGATATGCCTTATAGCCACCTTCAAGAACAAAGGTCTCATAACCGCAATTCTCAATTAACCAAGCAAAAGAATTTGAACGCATTCCTCCTCTCCAGCAATAAAATCTAAAACTATTTCCACCAAGAGCTCTAGTATTCTTAAGGAAACTAGCCAGCTTAGGACCCACAATTTCTAAGCCTCTTTCAATTGCTTTTCTCTTTGACCGCTGCTTATAGATGGTTCCTACATCCGCTCTTTCATCATTTTCAAATAATGGAATATTAAAAGCACCCTCAATAGATGCATGTTCATATTCGGCTGGAGTTCTAACGTCAATTATAGAGGAATCCATTGCTAGAAAATCATCCAGCTTTAGTGTTTTTGCCATACTTTAAGGTCTCCAGGTTTCTTTGTTTAAAGCCTGCATAGCTCTAAGAATATCTTTCTGACTTATTTGCCCTATTAATTTTTCATTTTCGATTACTGGAAACCTTCTAAGTCTTAGTTTTAAGAATAATTCTGCAACTTCAAATATATCTTGCCCTGGGTGAACAGTAATAGGTTTATAAGTCATTCTCTTCTTCACCTTCTCAGACATCTTAGGAGAATTATTATACATGCCTTTAACAGCATCTTTTAAGCAGTCACCTTCTGAGATAACACCAACAAGAGTGCCATCAGCAGTAAGGACTGGTCCACCAGAAATGTTTTTCTTCACCAGAATCTCCGCTACTTCTTCTATGCTTTGATCTGGGCTAAAGCAAACGGGTTTCTTAGCCATAAAATCTTTTACTTGAAGTGATTGAGGCTTATACTTAGTTTCGGTTTGTCTAACACCTTGATAATTTGACACCATAGCTTTTAATTTAGTATCCCTTAATATACTTAATTTAAGAATACTCTAGAATGCGTGAGGAGAATATTGTTAGGCACTTAAATTTCTCAAAGGTCTTATTGCTAGAAATATACTGATTGTCATTAAGATAGCTCCTAAAATAAAGGCGGCTCCAGGAAATTGAACCATTGCATTATCAGCAGTGAAACTAGCAAAAGTAAATGTCATCAAAGGTGGCCCGATTATACTACTCAGGCTAATAATACTAGTGAGCGCTCCCTGTAATTCTCCTTGCTCATTATCCGGAACTTGATTGCTTATAAGGCCTTGTAATGTAGGCCCCGCGATTCCGCCGAGGCAATAAGGCACAAGAAAAACAAAGATCATCCAGGACTGCGACGCCAGACCAAAAAGAATCATTCCTAGCATATACAGTGTCATTCCTACAATGATGGTATTCTTAACTCCAAACTTCTTGACTGCCTTTTTTACCATTAGCGCTTGAACCAAAGCCACTAAAACACCAACCACCGCTAAAGAATATCCCACCATTGCTTCATCCCATTCAAACTTGAACATGGTATAAAATGACCATGTAGATTGAACACTATGACCTGCGATATACATTAAAAAGAAGCTTAATATAAAAGCGGCTATCAAAGGATATCGCTTTAAGTGAATTAAAGAACCTACTGGATTGGCTCTTTTCCATTCAAATGATCTACGCTTACTTTTTGGCAATGATTCTGGAAGTACTATTAAACCATATAAAAAGTTCAAGAGACTTAGTGCTGCCGCAAAAAGAAAAGGTACTTGAACGCCCCATTGAGCAGCCACTCCTCCGATAACTGGACCGATTATAAAGCCTAGTCCAAAGGCAGCACCTACCATTCCAAAGTTCTGAGCTTTATTTTCTGCCGTACTTATATCGGCTATATACGCATTGGCCACGGTAAAACTAGCCCCTGTAACTCCAGCTAATATTCGACCTACAAAGAGCCAAGCTATACTTGGAGCAAAAGCATGAAATATATAATCTATTCCTAAGCCAAAAAGAGCAAGCAGAATAATGGGCCTCCTTCCATGAGCATCAGAAAGCTCGCCCATAATAGGAGCACAAATAAATTGCATAAAAGCATAGGAGAAAATCAGCCATCCACCTACTCTACTTGCTTCACTTAATCCCCCTCCTTGTAAACTTTCAATTAAGCTGGGTAATACAGGTATGATAATCCCAATACCAATTACATCTATAAGGATGGTTATAAAAATAAAACTTAAAGATGCTTTCCTTCCCATTTCTATTTAATTATCACTAGAATGAGTGATATGTTAATTGATTTAAAGTCCTAAATTATAGAAGTAATTATTTTGCTTTTTAGCAAAGAGCGAAAGTAACATTAAAATCAAACGGATGACCAAATTAATTATCGACTCATTATCTAAGACCTACACAAATGGCGTGAAAGCAATAGACTACATTAACTTAGAGATTAGCAGCGGTATGTTTGGGCTGTTAGGGCCTAATTGAGCTGAAAAATCAAGTTTAATGAGAACCTTTGCTAGCTTGCAAGAAGCTGACAGTGGAACTGCTTTTTTGATGATATTGATGTTTTAAATGAACCAACAAAGCTCAGACAAAACTTAGGATATCTTCCGCAGGAGTTTGGTGTATATCCAAATGAGAGAAATGCCGATGTAGTAGCTGACATGATCATTTAGAATAAGTCGAATATGGTTTTGGACCGCTTATTTGTGAATTTTGGAAATGCTGAATATGATATTCAAATTCCAAATTCGGAAAGAGTTCTTTACGATACTGTCAATGGTTGAAAAATGTGCAAACTATAAGGAAAAGAACAGCCAGTTTTATCATTCTAATACTGAATTAAAGCACTTGCCCATGTAAACCCACTTCCAAAAGCCGCCAAACAAATTAAGTCTCCTTCCTTTATCTTTCCTTCTTCCCAAGCTTCACTCATTGCAATGGGAATAGAAGCTGCGGTTGTATTTCCGTATCGCATGATATTATTATAAACCTGATCATCGCTGAATTCAAATTGCTTTTGAATGAACTGACTTATTCTAAGGTTTGCTTGATGCGGAACTAATAAATCAATATCTTCTTTCTTCTTATCATTAGCATGCAAAGCTTCCATAATTACCTCGCTGAAGCGGGTTACAGCATGCTTAAACACAAAGTTTCCATTCATATATGGATAATAAGAAATATCATTTTGATCATTAGCAGCAATGATTTCGGGCACCCATTTGGTAGTGCTTGGACCTAAAAGAGCTAGCTCCTTTGCATGTTGACCTTCAGAATGTAAATGTGTGCTTAAAATACCTTTATCATCTGCACTTCTTTCCAGGACAACAGCTCCTGCTCCATCGCCAAAGATTACAGAAACACCTCTTCCTCTTGTAGTTTTATCTAGCCCACCAGAATGCAATTCACTTCCAATAACAAGTACCTTTTGATACATTCCTGTTTTAATAAAATTGTCAGCAACAGAAAGTGCGTAAACAAAACCTGAGCACTGATTTCTTACATCTAGAGCACCAATTTCTTTAATACCCAATTGTTGTTGAACCATAACACCTGGCCCCGGAAAATAATAATCAGGACTTAGGGTGGCAAAAACAATAAAATCGATTTCATCAGCACTTACTCCTGCTCTTTCCATGGCAAGCTTAGCAGCCTTTGTACCCATAGTTGAGACGGAATCCTCACTTCCTGGAACCACCCATCTTCTTTCTTGAATCCCTGTTCTTTCCTGAATCCAGGCGTCACTAGTCTCCATTAATTCTTCTAAGTCCTTATTCTTCACTACGTTCTCTGGAACATAATGGCCAATTCCGGTAATTTTACTTCTATACATAATACGTGATTGTCTTCTGTTTAACTTTTTGGAATCCTAGGATTCATAATTAAAAAATATATCGGTGGCAAAAATGCCAAAACCATCATAGACGGATAGCCTGCAGGTAGCTGTGGGCTTTCATCATGATGCTCAAGTACTTGATACTTTTTATGCGGATATGCATGATGATCGCTATGTCTGGTTAATTCGAATAATAGCAATCTACCAAAATTTTGATTGGAATTCCAAGAATGCTCTACAGAAGTATCTTCGTAACGATTCTCGCTTAACTTTTTTCTTCTAAGGCCATAATGCTCAATGTAATTCACAGTCTCTAAGAGCAAAATCCCGATAAGGGCCGCAAAAAGAAAAGCTATTAATACGTTTAAAGAGAAGACAAGATAGATTATTCCCAACATTAAAATGCTAACGATTGTAATCCTAATCATTTCATTTTTAAGGCTCAAGGCCGATTTATTCTTTCGTTGACTCCGCTTATTTTCTATCCTCCATGCAGATAAATAGGAATAAAGGATGGATCGAATCCAAAAGAAAAATAGCACTTCATTCTTTTTGGCAGTTGCTGGATCATCTTCTGTTGCTACATTTTTATGGTGTCCATAATTATGCTCAATAAAAAAATGAGTATACAAAGTGGATTGAAGGAGAAGCTTAGCATAAAATTGCTCTAGCTTATTGGATCTATGGCCCAATTCATGAGCAACATTAATTCCTAGAATTCCGCACATCATTCCCAGTGAAGTCACTCTGCCCCAATACTCTGGAGAAGTAATACTCAAATTCTGAACTGCAAATAGAAACCATATTAAAAAGCCCCATTGAATAAACACAACCCAATGAAGGATGCGATCATACCAAGGATCTTCAGAGATAATCTCTTTTTGGAGACCTATTAAATTAGATTGATTTGCAGGACTTATTAACTCCACAATTGGAACAAAACCAAAACTAAAGATTAGTGGCAAAAAACAAAGCCATCCCGATTGTGTAAAGCTTACAGCTGTGAGACTTGGGATAATAAATGCTAAAGAATACTTCAAAAATCTAAAACGCATCGTTAAAAATAATAAAAGATAGCATGATTCTAATTCAAACTCAGAATAGATTGCCTTTCTTCTAACATTCCTTGAGCAAAGGCCTGTTTTAATATTATCTCTATCAATCGATCTTCATCAATTTCTTGAGGATCGTAGGGCGTTTTTAAATCGATATTATAATAGCCTGCTGCAACATTCCACCAAAAGGCATTCCAACCAGACCTATAGGTACTGATAAGCTCATAGCTAGTCATATTGGTCTCTCTAAAGATAAGCTTGGATAAGATTTGGCCTTCAGACCTTGTTAAGCTTTTCAATTCTTCTTCAAATCTATCCTCTAAATAGGTTTGAAAATCTTTGATCAATTTCTTCTTCTTCCGTCTTGACTTTAAAGGTTTTAGTAAAAGATTTAAACTATCTAGTTTATTTCCAGCGATCACTGCATACGGATATACCTTAATCACCCTTCTTTTAAGAATGTAAAATCGCCTGCGGGCTTCATAGCTGTCAAATGTTGGTGTAGGCACTAATAGAACTTCATCCAGCACCATGATTGGAATTGTATCACCATTAACAATAATGGCGTCTACAACCAGCTTATTCCCTTTAGAGGAATAATCTACATAGTTTTTATCCCTCTTTACCGTATCGCTTTGGGCTTGAATCGCCGGAAGGCAAAAGAGAAAAAAAAATACCAAGCTTATGGCTTTCATGCTCTTCTATTTCTTTTCCAGGCAGATGGCGTAGAAACAGATTGAACAGATTGAGAAGAATTTGATTTTTTATTACTCATGAGATACGCTGCAAAAATTGCCGCCACTTGCTCCTCCTCTTCCTTTTTATTAATAAGATCTGTTGGATCAAAATGCTTGTCTACAAAATGAGTATCAAAATCACCGCTTATAAAAGCAGGATGCTCCATCACATACTTACCAAAGTCCAGTGTAGTCTCAACTCCACTAATTTGATAGTCTTCACAGGCTCTAATCATTCTAGTTCTTGCCTCTTCTCTATCTTTTCCGAACGTGATTAACTTAGAAATCATAGGATCATAATAGATAGGAATCTCCATTCCTTCCTCAAATCCATCATCAACTCTTATACCTGGTCCATGAGGTCTTTTATACGTTTGAAGTTTCCCGATATCTGGAATAAATCCTTCTTTGGCATTTTCAGCATAAACTCTTACTTCAATAGCATGACCTAAAATTTGCAGATCTTCTTGACTAAAGCTCAGCTTTTCTCCTCTGGCAACTTTTATTTGCTCCTTTACTAAATCTACTCCAGTAATTAACTCACTAACAGGGTGTTCAACCTGGAGCCTGGTATTCATTTCTAGGAAGTAGAAGTTCTTATTTTCGTCTAATATATACTCAACAGTACCAGCCCCGATATAATTACATGCTTTGGCAACCAATAGCGCTGTACGCCCCATTTCTTCTCTAATCTCAGGACTTAAGATAGCAGAAGGTGCTTCTTCAACTACTTTTTGATGTCTTCTTTGAACAGAACATTCTCTTTCAAATAAATGCACTCCATTTCCATGAGCATCACATAAAACTTGAATTTCTATATGTCTTGGAGAGGTCACATATTTTTCTATAAACACAGAACCATCACCAAAGGCTGATTTAGCCTCAGAAATAGCAAGATTCATTTGCTCCTCTACATCTTCTTCTCTCTCTACAACTCGCATTCCTTTTCCTCCACCACCGGCGCTGGCTTTGATTAAAACAGGAAAGCCTATTTCTTTAGCAATTGCAGAAGCTTCTACAACATCATCTATTGCTCCTTCTGTACCCGGAACTAAAGGAATATCAAAAGCCTTAACGGCTTCCTTAGCAGCTAGCTTATCACCCATCACCTTCATAGCATGAGCTTTAGGACCAATAAATTTGATTCCAGACTCTTCCACTTTAGTAGCAAATTCTCCATTCTCAGAAAGAAATCCATAACCAGGGTGAATTCCGTCCACTCCAAGCTCCTTGCATTTTTGAATTATTTTATCTCCTAATAAATAAGATTCAGAAGAAGCTGCAGGCCCAAGGCATATAGCTTCATCAGCATAACGAACATGAGGTGATAATCGATCAGCCTCAGAATATACCGCAACGGTTTTTATTCCCATTTCTTTAGCGGACTTCATTATTCTCAGGGCAATCTCTCCTCTATTGGCTATCAGAATCTTCTTCATGCTATTCAATTTGAAGCACGAAGATAAGTTATGCTTATTAAATCAAAAGCCAATACTTACTGATTTTACCGACAACATTTCTAATATTTGCATCATGCGAATGAAGGATACAATATGTGCTTTATCTACGGCACAAGGAATGGCGGCTATTGCTGTGATCAGACTTAGTGGGCCAGATAGTTTTAAAGTGCTGAATAAGGTGTTTAGACAAAACTATCCTAAGAAGGTGCAAGAGTTTACCGGCTATCAGGTGCTTTTTGGAAAAATTGAGGATAATAAAAAGAGCATTGATGAAGTATTAGTCAATGTATTCAAGAATCCAAGATCTTATACTGGAGAAGATACCGTTGAGATTTCCTGCCATGGCTCTGTCTATATTCAGGACCAAATCATTAAGCTACTCATAAAGAATGGCGCTAGACTAGCTGAACCAGGGGAATTTACAATGCGCGCTTTTGCCAATGGAAAGCTAGATCTTTCTCAGGCTGAGGCTGTGGCCGATCTTATTTCGTCTGAAAGTGAAGCCTCCCATAGAATTGCCATGCATCAGATGCGCGGTGGTTTTAGCGATGAGCTAAAAGATTTAAGACAACAATTGATAAATTTTGCAAGTCTTATTGAGCTGGAGCTCGATTTTGCTGAAGAAGACGTTGAATTTGCAGACAGAAAGCAATTGAACGAGCTTTTAGACAGAATCTCAAGTGTGCTTTTAAGATTGATAGAAAGTTTTGATACAGGTAATGTCATTAAAAACGGGATTCCCATTAGTATTGTTGGAGCACCTAATGCAGGAAAGTCCACTTTGCTGAATGCTATCTTGAATGAAGAAAAAGCAATTGTATCCACAGTTGAAGGAACTACAAGAGATGCCATTGAAGATGAGATTAAAATCGATGGTATATCGTATAGATTTATAGATACCGCAGGAATCAGGGAAACAGAAGATATAGTTGAAAGTATTGGAATTAAGAGAACCTATGAAAAAATAGCCCTTAGCAGAATAGTATTATATCTTTTTGACTCTAGTGAAACATCACTTAACATAAAAGGGCGTAAAGAACTTATAAATAAGGAATTAAAAGAACTTAAGTTAAAGCTTGATGATCAGAAACTTCTGGTAGTTGCTAATAAGTCTGATGTATTAAATGGAGAAAACTTAGACTTCTTAAATGACGAGTCTAATCACTTAATTTCTATAAGTGCCTTGAACAAAGATGGATTGGATGAGCTGATCAATAGATTAAAGGCCGAAGTTAATTTAGATAGCTTGAATTCGAACCAAACCATTGTAAGTAATATCAGGCATTACGATGCCCTAAGTAATGCCTTTAAAAGCATTACAGAGGTCAGATCAGGCCTTGAGAATGGAATCTCAGGTGATTTCATGGCTATTGACATTAGAGAAACTCTAGAGCATCTAGGAAGCATTACAGGAGAGATCAGCACGGATGATCTACTAGGAAACATCTTCAGTAAATTTTGTATCGGGAAGTAAGATTAATAAGTGAATAGAATAAGAAGCGAATGCTCAAATTATTTAAAATACTCGCGGTTTCAGAAGGAATCAGCTATTTGTTGTTCGGAATTACGATGCCATTAAAATATATGGCGAATCTTCCTACTCCCAACTATATCGTTGGAATGGCGCATGGGTTTCTCTTTATTGCCTATGTTGTTGTTTGTATTCTTTATGCCAATAAACAGAAATGGAGTTTAATAAAGAGCCTGATTGCTCTTGCGGCATCTCTAGTACCTTTTGCTACTTTTTATATAGAAAGGAAATTCTTGAAGACTTCTGAGTAGTACTTTGATCTCATATTCTCGGGAGCTACATTTTAGCTTTTTCTAAAATCACCAATTACATTCTTTTCGGATTAAGATATTTTTTTCTTTTCAGAATCTAGTTCCGCTATTTGCTTCTTTAGTTCTCTTTCCGTTGATACATAAAGTAGAATAGAAATTAGAATTAACCCACCTACGCCTAGCAAAACTTCTAGAAGAGGATCCCAGTTTAAAAACAGCCCTGAAAGTGATAATAGAAGCATCATAAGGCCTCCTTGTAGCATTTTTGTGGTTGAAATCTTTTGCCCTAAATCCCAATTGAATTGGTTCTTCATAGACAATGCTGTTCTATATCCATAAAGAGGATTTATCTTTTTAGGAGGATAGTATTTCAATATAATGGCCATAATAACAAATACAGCTCCGGTAAGCAGTAGAACTCCAAATAATGGACTTAAATAATTCATTCAATTAACATTTTGTTTCACATTCAAAAAGCTGATTTAAAAGGCAAAATGGAGTTGAACCCTTTCAAAAATAATAAATTAAGAAATGTCAATCTGCTATAGTACATCATTGAATAAAAAAAGGGCTCCAAATTAGAGCCCTTTATACTTATCTTAAAATCATAGAATTTATTCAGCCTTGAATTTAACGGTACTACCGTCAACCTGAAGTTCTCCTTTTTTAATAATTTTAGACTTATACTGTTGATCAATGTCAACGTAAGAGTGCTTTTGAAGCAAACTTATTCTTCCTATTTTTCTTCCTGGAATCTCGTAATGATCACAGATTACTTTAAGAAGAGTTCCTTTTTGCATGCCATCAGCTTTACCTAAAGAGATAAAATACTTCTGCATACCTTCTTCAGTACCACCATTGTTTCTAGAGCTATATTCATCTCTTCCACCACGGTCTCTGTCTCTACCACCGCGATCTCTGTCTCTTCCGCCATCTCTACGATCACGTCTGTTTCCTCCATCACGATCACGACGATCTCTGCGATTACCACCTCTATCATTTCCTCTAGATTCAAACTCTCTAGTATTCATGCTAGATAAATCTTTCTCACTTAGCTTTAGTTCATTAAGCTTCATATTAAAGATTCTACTTAAAAGATCATCTCTATCAAGAGCTTCAAGCTTAGCATTAAACTCATTAAGAAGTTCATAATCCACCTGAGATGCATCTTGAGCCAAGATTATTTCTGCATAAGAATTCAATCTTTTCTTACGAATATCTTTGGCGCTTGGAATTTCAATTTTTTCAAATCTAATCTTCAACGTACGCTGAAGCATATCAAGCTTTCTTCTCTCGGCATTACTTACAAAAGCTATAGAAACACCTTTTTTACCTGCTCTAGCTGTTCTACCAGAACGGTGAGTATAGTACTCTTGATCATCTGGAAGATGGTAATGGAATACGTGAGTAATATCCTCAACGTCAATTCCTCTAGCGGCGACGTCAGTAGCAACTAACATCTTTAGATTTCCAGATCTAAATCTTGTCATCACTCTGTCTCTTTGAGCCTGAGTTAAATCACCATGTATAGCTTCAACAGCATAACCTTTAGAGCTAAGCTTTTCAGAAACGGCTTGACAATCTCTTTTAGTTCTACAGAAACAAATTCCGTAAAGATCTTCTTCGGAATCAATGATTCTAGAAAGAGCTTCTAACTTATCTCCTTGACGTAATGGAGCATATTGATGTTGAATGTTTGTATTAACTAGAGCCTTTCTGTCTACCATGGCCTCTTTTGGAGAATCCATATAAGACTTAACAATTCCTCTAATTGCCGGAGGCATTGTAGCTGAGAACAGCCATATTAACCTTTGTTCTGGAGTATACTGTAAGATATAATCAATATCTTCCTTGAAACCCATATTCAACATCTCATCGGCTTCATCAAGTACAAGGTACTCAAGGGCACTAAGGTCAATTTTCTTTCTGCGCATTAAATCCATCAATCTTCCAGGCGTAGCAACTACTACTTGAGGATTGGATCTTAATTCGCGAATTTGTGTTTCAATACTTGCCCCACCAAAAACACAGGCGATATTAATCTTCTTGATACTTTGACTAAAAAGCTCAAGTTGTCTGTGAATTTGCTGCGCCAACTCTCTAGTAGGCGCTAATATTAATGACTGAACATTTCTGTTGTCAGAATTAATTAGTTCAATAAGAGGTAAACCAAAGGCGGCAGTTTTACCTGTACCTGTTTGAGCTAGACCAATAAAATCAGTAGGTTCTTTTAATAGTATTGGGATACTCAGCTCTTGGATCTCAGTAGGTTCTTTAAAACCCATTTCTGTGATAGCTTCCACTACCTCTTTACTGAGCCCCAAATCATAGAATTTATTCAAAATATAAGGACTTAAATTGGCGGCAAAGATACAATTATTATTAGCTTTAGCCTATGAATCAAAAACTTATTAGTTTAATTGACTCAACTCCCCTGTCTGCTGCATCTTCTGAAATCATGGCTAAGGAAATTGGAATGGATATTATTCTTTTAAAGGATCTTATAGCTAGTTTAGAAATCGAGAATCTTCCTATTCGGAAGAAATTATCGTGGGTTTTAGGTAAAATTACTGATTTAAAATTCCATCAGTTAGACTATTTTCAGGATGAGCTTTTAGACCTTCTGATACGATCAGATAATGACGCCCTACAAAGAGCCTGTCTAAAATACTTTATGCTTGACTCCTACTCTAGTATGAATGATGCTCCACTTTTTGATATCTGTGTAGATAATATGCTTTCAAACAAGGCTGTCGCAATCAGAGCCTTCTCAGTTTATGCTGCCAAGACTGTTGTATTAAGAAATATAGAATTAAAAGAAGAATTTTGTCAAGTACTCAATCAAATGCAAAAGGATAGCGCTGGTTTAAGATCTACCTACCGTAGGGTCTCTAGCGAAATCTGTCGTCAGTACTCTTAGGGATTTCTATTGGCTTAGTTTCCCTTACCTGATCTGTTTTTCCAGAATACAAATTAAACCTTAATCCAAAGCTAAGCTGATAACGCGATTGGTTTAACCAAGGAGTTAATGGCTCTACTGTATTTCCGCTAACTGTGCTTATTTTAAAAGTTTCATACTCAGATATTGAATTGAAATAGTACGATAAATTACCATAAACACTAATCATGGGGTCTAATTTATACAATACGCCTGCACCTAATTCTGTAGCAAGACAATTAGCCGAATAGGTACTTATTTCAGAAATAAAAACAGAGGTATTGCTAAAACTGGATAAACCAAGGGTCGTATTTACCAATATATCTAAGTATTGATCTATGGGCAACTCAAATTGAAGCTTAACTCCTAAAAAAAGATTCTCGATTTCATCTTTTAAAACACCCGTATAAGTAGCATTTGGCCTATTCAATCTTAACTGACCACTTGTATTGGATTGCTTAGTATAATTGGTTCTTAAAGATAAACTCATCCGTTCTGTTATATTCACTCCAAGGCTTCCGCCATATCCAATTGAGAATTTGAGATTATTATAATACTCATCTAAATACTGGTTATTCAGAGGATTAGAAAAAGACAAATAGCTTAATGTTCCTTCTCCTTCAAAGAATATAATTGGCCTTTCCACATTTTGAGCATTTCCAAACGATGCTACAAAAAGCAGGCTGCCTAATATGTGTTTTTTTATTCCTTGCATTCAAGTCAATATCGAGACTAAGAAACTAGCTCTCAAAAAAAAGCAGTCGATTATTGAGCTAAAATACTAATAAATTAAAGGACCAAGCTGTAAATTAAATAGGCAATGATGGTAAGATAAATCGCCCAAAAAGGCTTAATTTCTGATGGGTTACTACCAAAAAGGAATTTGGTTACTTTAAAAAAGAAGGATCTATGAGAAGCTAAATAATTATACGCTTTGTCAGCGACAGCTTTAAAACTCTTTGATTTCTCGTACCTATTATTCAATAATCTCCAAAAGCTTGATGAAGAACTGAGACTCTTGAATGCAGAATGAGGTCCACTATGAATTTTACCATTGGTATCTATAAATCTACTGGCTTTTCTAAACTCGGACACATCAATATCCTTAAAAAAGGAGCTAGCCTCTTGATAAGGAATGAAATTTATATTTGAATTTCCTTTTAAACCGGACCAATATTCTATCCAATAGGCACAAAAAGAACATTCGCCATCCCACACCATGGTATTTTGCTGTGGAATAAATTTTGTTTTATCTAAGCTTGTAAAACCCATTATGGAAAAGTTTGAATGGCTTTATTATAGGCACTTTCAAAAGCAAGCATATTGATGCCCGTTTCGATTTTCTTTTCTTGGAAATAAGTCAATAGATTTTCAGTGGGCATATTCCCTACCAATTGGCTTTCTGCCATAGGACAACCACCAAAGCCTTTAATAGCTCCGTCAAATCTTCTACAACCATTCTTAAATGCTGCATCAATTTTTTCGTGCCAATTATGTGGCTCCGTATGTAAATGAGCACCGATGTCAATGGATGGGAACCTATTGATCAGATTATTAAAGAGATAGTTAATAGATTCAGGTGTAGAAGTTCCAATGGTATCACTAAGATTAATGATTTTCACTCCCTGCGAAGCTAATTTTGCGGTCCACTCTTCTACCAATTCAATACTCCAGGGTTCACCATAAGGATTTCCAAAGGCCATAGATAGATAGACTACTAATTCTTTCCCCTTTTGATTACAAATATCTAGAAGCCTATCTATTAGAATACTAGCCTCCGCTTGAGTCTTATTAGTGTTTAGGAGCTGGAACTTTTCAGAAATTGAAAAAGGAAAGCCGAAATAGTGAATTTCATCAAAGCTAGAAGCATCCTTGGCCCCTCTTTCGTTGGCAACAATAGATAAAAGCTTTGTTGACGTATCTGATAGGTCAAGCTGAGATAAAACGTCTGCTGTGTCTTTTAACTGAGGTATTGCTTTCTCAGACACAAAACTACCAAAGTCTAAAGTATCAAAGCCAACCTTCAGCAAACTATTGATATAGTTTGCTTTCAGATTGCTTGGAATAAACTCATGAATACCCTGCATAGCATCCCTAGGGCACTCTATTAACTTTAGATCTTTCATCTTTTAGTCTTTTTTAGGGACTCTTTTTAAAGCTTCTAGGAAGTAGTTCCAAAATTTTGAAACACTCTTAATATTTACCTTTTCGTCTGGAGAGTGCGCATGTCTAATGGTTGGACCAAAAGAGATCATTTCCATTTCTGGATAATGTTGACCTAATAGCCCACATTCTAATCCTGCGTGACAGGCCATAACATTGGGCTCTTCATGAAACAATTCTTTGTAAAGATCTTTCATCATTCCTAACATCTTAGCATTTGGATCTAATTTCCAACCAGGATAAGAACCACTTTGCTCAACATCTGCACCAATCATAAGAAAAGGAGCGCTTACTGTATCAGCCATATCAAGCTTTGCATACTCTCTATCCGACCTTGTCAAGCATAAGACGTTTAACTCTCCTCCTTTTAATTCTACTCTTGCAACATTATTTGATGTCTCCACCAAGTCTTCAACATCAGGGCTCATTCTTTTGATTCCATCATGAACACTACTTAATGCCATTATCAGAGCAGATTGCTCATCTAAGTTCATAATTTGCAATGGCAAAACAGCTTGCTCAACGCTCAAAGCCATATTTGGGTCTGTACTAGCAAACTCAGATTGAAGCATTTCAATTTCTTCCTGACATATCTCTCTTAACAATTCTACATCAGCAGAATCACATACAATAGTGCATTTTGCTTCTCTAGGAATAGCGTTTCTTAAACTACCACCATCAATCTCAGAGATACCAATTCCTACTTGCTCATCTAGAGCGCGTAAAATTCTTATCAATACTTTGTTGGCATTGGCTCTGCACTTAATGATATCCATTCCAGAATGACCACCTTTTAAACCAGTAAGGTGAAGATCAAAAGCCTTTTTCCCTTCTTCTAGCTTTTCTGTAACATAATCCCATTTAATATTGATATCGATCCCGCCAGCGCAACCGATACTTAGCTCATCATCTTCTTCAGTATCTAAATTCATCAAAATCTCTCCTTTCAAGACATTGGCTTTTAAGCCATGGGCGCCTGTCATTCCAGTTTCCTCATCAATAGTAAATAGAGCTTCTAATTCAGGATGTGCTATATCATCAGATGATAATACTGCCATTATTGCTGCAACACCCATTCCGTTATCTGCACCTAAAGTTGTTCCTTTTGCAGTGACCCAATCCCCATCTATATAAGATTGGATTCCTTGGGTATCAAAATCAAATTCGGTATCTCCGTTCTTTTGATGAACCATATCCAAATGCGATTGTAAAACAACCATTTTACGGTCTTCCATGCCTTTAGAGGCAGGCTTTCTTACGATAACATTACCTACTGCATCAACTGTAAAATCTAAGTTTAAAGATTTTGCGAAGTCAGTAATAAATGCAATTACTTTTTCTTCTTTTTTTGAAGGCCTTGGAACTGCATTTAAATCTTCAAAATGATTCCAAACACTTTTGGGCTCTAAATTTCTTACTTCTGTGCTCATAGTTTATTTCTCTGATCCTAATATTATTGGTAAGCCATCATCTCCTGAACCCACTACAATTACCTTGCTGTTTGGGCTTTCTGATAACTTTAATGTAGCCTCTATACCTTTCTCTCTTAGGATATTATTGGTTAATGAATTGCTAATGATTTTATTAGCGGCGGCTTTCCCTTCGGCCTCAATTCTCTGACGCTCTGCTTCTTGCTTCGCCTTTTCTAATTTGTATTTATACTCTAAAGATGCCTGCTCCTGCTCTAATTTTCTTTCAATAGCTTCCTTTAGCTTTAGAGGTAATTGAATATCTCTAATCAAAACTGCATCTAGCACTAGATTTTTAGAAGTTAAATTCTCAGCTGTTCTAGTAAAGATTTCTTGCTGTATACTCTCTCTCTTGGTTGAGTATAATTCGTCCGGAAGGTATTTTCCAATAACCTCTCTCGTGGCAGATCTAACGGCAGGAACTATAATTCTATCATGATAAGAAGGTCCAATATCATCATGAAGATATCCGATCATTTCATCAACTGGCTTATATCTATAAGATAGCTCTGCCTTAATTGTCAATCCGTTCTTAGAAAGAACTTCCATTACACTTACATCCTCTTTAACTCTGACATCGTAGATATAGATCTTATCCCAAGGAAATTTCATGTGAAATCCTTGACCAAAAACCATTTCTTTATCAAGTCCACCTTGGAAATACCTAAATATTACTCCTCTCTCTCCTGAGCCAATATTGTAGGTGATACTATTCCACCCAATTACTACTATAAGTAAGGCGAAAAAGCCAATAATGGCAGCTGTTGTTCTTTTTGTATTCATTTCCTTTAATTAATTATTACCAAATAATTTACGTAAAACCCATTCTACTGCAAGAAGCAGTAAAAGCACTATATAGAGCCATTTCTGACTTAAAATATTATCAACTTTCTCAATAAATTCGATTCTTGAACTTACTTCTAAATTCTCATTCAAATCCTTATAAATACTCTGTGAGTTTTCCAAAGTATAAAACTTCCCATCACTAATATGGCTTAGACTTCTAAGCATCTTAAAATCAGATGACTTATTGCTATATTCAATCTGAGAATCTTCAATTAAAAGATTTCCATTCCTTTCTATTTTCTGCCCCTGATATTCTAAACTCGCTCTCCATTTATAAACTCCTGGATTTTGAATTTGTAAGGAAGCCTTATAGTCCTTTAATCCTCTGCTAAATACCTGTTCAAATTCCTTGCCTGAACTATCTATAAGGACTAATTGGCAGTCAGCTGTATTATTTAATTCTAAAGATTCATCTAAAAAGCTTGCTTTAAAGGATATCGGACTATTTAAAGATTGAATTGGCTCAACGTCTACAACAAGATCGTTTGACTTTTCGCTGGCGCTTAAATATTGTAAGTTCTTATTAATAAAGGAGTTAAATACTTCATGAGAATCTGTCTTTCGGTATAGGTAGAATCTCCATTTCCAGAAATTGGAGACCAAAGATTTTATGGACTTCCTATTGTCTTCTATATCATATGACCAAACAGGATTTTGTGTTTCTATGCCATTTAGGCTTTTAAATAATAAATGCTTAGAGCTTTCGCGACTACTTATATCGCCGAAAGGCAAAGATACAGGAGGCAAATCCTTAGCTAAATCTAAAAAGTCAGGATCTATTTCAAATAATTGAAAATCAGGATTCACATATACTTGTGCCTGCTCATACTTTTCCTTTATAAACTTATATCCAAATTTCCTTTGATTTTGAAAGCTAGAATTTGGTCCATAAAATAACCAATATGGCTTTTTAGATTTGTTCACAGACTCAAAGACTCCTAAACTAACCTCATACAGTATATAGGCCAAGACTTCCTCGTCATACTGGAAATCATCCACACTAAGAAGCTCTAGATTGTACGCCCTAAGGTCTTTCATGGCCGAGCGAATAGCACCTATATCCGGGTTTAAAGACTTATAAACTAAGACTATTTTTTTGGTCCTTTCTTCTACAGATATTGAAAACTTAGCCTCATTATTACTATAAACTAACTCTTCTTCTAATTCACTTAAGACAAGTTGATAGGATTTTATTCCAGAACTATCTTCACGTAAATAGAAGGTTTCATTGATATAAGGGTTTGCATCTTGAAACGAATAAGTTTTATTGACAAGCACCTTATAATCAGAATCATAGATTTTAAGACTGAAAGAATTAGAACTGAGATTGACCCCTTTAATTTTTACTTTAACAGGAAACTTATTAGCAGGGTAGGTTGTTTTATTCAGTTGAACAGATTCAATATATAAATCTGACGTACTGCTACTATCTCCTATCCCAATGGTGTAAACAGGTACAGCGGAGTTTGAATTATTTAGGGAAGGATCTGATCCAATGTTGTTCAGACCGTCAGTTTCAAGAATTATGGCCGCTAAGGGTCTTGAATCATATATCTCACGTATTTTATTGAGGCTTCCGCCGATATTAGTAAGGCCTTTTTGCAAAGAATCAGAGGAGGTAAACTGAAGTTCGGATGCAAAGTACTTTTGTTGAACTTCATATTTATCACTCAACAATTCAGTATCTAAATCAAATCGCGCAAAGCTATCTGTAGAATAAGACTGATCAATTAGATGGAGAACAATTGGTTTCTTTTCAATTTCCTCCGTTTTCTTCAAAAATGGCCCAATAAGAAGTATAGCAATAATAAAAAGGCTTAGAAACCTTAAAATACCGAGAGTGAGCTTAAGACCTTTGCCGTATTTTGAATTATAATACAGAAAAAAAGATAGAAGTGACGACACAAAGGCCGCCACTATTATTCCAATTATTGAGTATTCTGTGGAGAATTCGAGCATTTACGTTAGCATTCCACCATCCACATTAAGGACTTGTCCTGTAACATAAGTAGATAAATCTGAAGCTAAAAATAAGCAAGCATTAGCAATATCTTCTGGAGATCCACCTCTTTTCAAAGGAATAGCATCTCTCCATGATTGCACAGTTGCAGGATCTAGTTTTCCGGTCATCTCAGTTTCAATAAAACCAGGAGCTATCGCATTACATCTAATACCTCTGGATCCAATCTCAAGAGCTACAGACTTTGTGAAACCAATCATACCAGCTTTTGAAGCAGCGTAGTTAGCTTGTCCAGCATTTCCCTTTACTCCTACAACAGAGCTCATATTGATTATGGAGCCGCTTCTTTGCTTCAACATATTTCTTTGAACTGCTTTGGTAAGGTTAAAGACAGATTTTAAATTAATCTCGATTACTGAATCAAAATCTTGCTCAGACATTCTCATTAATAAATTGTCTTTAGTGATACCAGCATTATTGATTACGATATCAATTTTCCCAAATTCAGCATGCACCGCCTGTGCCAATTCTTCAGCCTGATCCATTTTAGAAGCATCAGACTTATAAGACTTAGCTTTGATTCCTTTTGCAGCTAATTCTTTTTCTAGGGCTAAAGCCGATTCAGAACTAGATAGATATGTGAAGGCTACATCTGCGCCATGATCAGCAAATACTTCTACAATACCTTTACCTATTCCTTTTGAACCTCCTGTAATTAAGGCTACTTTACCTTCTAATAATTTCATTGCTTATTTTTTTCAAATATAGTTAGGATAATTCTTTTTTAACTCCATTCAAAGTCATCACTCTTTGGCATGCCTTTCATGCTCTCAGCAGCTTTTGGAGGAGGAACCGTAAGTTTTCTTAGCTTGGTATCCATAAAGGCTCCGTGGACAATTAAAATCGCGCAAAGCTCCTCTCCTCTCATAAATTCATGCTTAATACTAAACCTACTTAAGTCTTCTTTCAATTTAGAAACCTGTGCTCTAATCACAATTCTATCACCTAAGTGTAACTCTTTAAGAAAGCTACATTCTTCTTTGAATAGAATGGGACCAAAATTCATGCTCGCCATATCTTTGAGGCTTAAGCCATTTTGAACTAGAAAAACAGTTCGGGCTTGAGCAGCCAAATCATAGTAAACTGAGTGCCTTAAATGGTAATTAGGGTCTAAGTCACTCCATCTCAAACTAACGGGGTATTCAAATGTATCTTTGGACATTATTATTCAGAATCTTCATTAAGACGACAAGTTACTTTAGAAGAACTAAATAAAAAATCTATTAGAGATTTATTCTTTAGAGAATTCAAGATTTGATTGATTCTCTATAATTATAAGTCTATCTAGATCTAAATAGTAGTAAATATCAGCGCACGCAAAAAGAGAAACGCAATCATCTAAGTCCTCTTTAAAGGAGAAGACATTAATATTGAAGCCAAAAGCTTCCAAGACTATTAATTGATTCTTCACCAGCTTGGTTTTATTCTTTAAAATTTTATAATTCTTCTTTAATTGAGCTTGAATAGATAAAAGTTCTATCAATGATTTTCTTTCATCTAGTTTAAATGATTGCGATCTACAAAGGTCATCACAAAACTTCTTATCTCTTCTACCGTATAGAATTTCACCACAATATGAACAATTACTCATAGTCTTTTCTATTTAAGATACAGATTATGCAAGAGTCTTGAAGCGTTTCTTATACGGCTATTGCAATGAGCTCTTGCAATCTTTGCTGAATAATCAAAAACCGTTTACAATGAACATGAGAAACAGAGTTCAGTTAATTGGCCGCCCAGGAGCGGACCCAGAACTAAAGAAACTAGACAATGGAAACAGTGTCGTCAATTTTTCATTGGCAACCAACGAATCTTATTCTAATTCTAAAGGAGAGAAAGTTGATAATACCCAATGGCATAATTTAGTAGCCTGGGGAAAGCTTGCTGAATTGGTATCTAAATACGTTAAGAAAGGGAAAGAAGTTGCCGTTGAAGGACGCATGGTAACTAAGAAGTATGAGGATAGCAAAGGTGAGACTAAGTACATCTCAGAGGTAATACTTAGTGATCTTCTACTTTTAGGAAATAAGTAAACCTTTGGAACAGCTCTATTTATAGGGCTGTTTCAATTTCTTTCGGGATCTAGTTTGTAGCTTTGTGTCAAACACAAAATTCAAATGAGAACAAAACAATTAATAGTATTCGGGTTTTCAGGCCTATTAGCAATTTCTTGTACCAATACTGAAAGTTCAAAAACAACAGAAACTGTTGAAGAGGTCACTGAAGTGCTTACTGAAACCGCTGTGCTTGATTATCCTGAAGAAATTTCAATAGGCAGTCTAAAGATTTATCCTGCAACAGAATCAGCATCCTTCCCAGAGGCTAGCTTAAAACTTAATGAAGTTTCAACTGAAGGCCTATCCGTTAATTTTGACTTTATGGTTCAAAACTACGAATTAGGAGCCCAAACACCTGATGTTGAAGAAAAGGGCCTAGCCAATAGCGGCAAAGGGCAACACATTCACCTAATAGTAAACAACGGTCCTTATTCTGCTCATTATGAGAATAGTTTCTCTAAAGAGTTTGAAGCAGGCAGTTATTACGCTTTAGCATTTCTTTCTAGATCTTATCATGAAAGTGTAAAGAATGGTAAAGCTTTTCAGATTTTCAGCTTTAATGTTGGTGAAGAAACAGCAGCAAAAGAGTATGATTTTGAACAAGCATTACTTTTTTATAGCCGACCTAAAGGAACTTATAAAGGTGAGGTAACATCTAAGATTCTATTAGACTTTTTTGTTGCTAACACTAGCTTAGGAGAAAATGGTCATCTTATTTCTGTTCAAATAAATGATGAAGAAAGCTTTATTCTTGATACTTGGCAAGCTTATTATATAGAAGGTTTACCAATGGGTGAGAATAAAATAATCATGAGTTTATTGAATTCAGATTTGGAAGAAGTAAATCCAGAAATGAATAAGATTGAAAGGACTTTTATTCTTGAAGAATAATTCAGGAAAATAGAGGCATAAAAAAAGGCTCCCCATTGGGAGCCTTTTTAATTTGATAGAAGATGTCCTAGAACATGATCTTTTTAGTCTTAACAAAACCGTTTTGATCTGCAATCTTAACGATATACACACCACGATTAGTAAGCTCTAAAGCTACTTCAGTATTGATTGTACCACCTTTATTCTCTAATGGTGCATTGAATACCTCTTGTCCAGCCATGTTGATAACGCTGATAGTGCTATTATCTAAATTCTCCATTGCAGATATATCTACGTGGTAGATACCATTAGCAAAGAAAGAATTGTCATGGATAGAGATTAAAGAAAACTCTCCAACACTAACGCTTGAGTTTGTATAGCTAATTGTATTACAATCTGTATTATTAGTAGTATCAGACTCAGTAATACCTTGCCATCCAAATACTACAGCTAAGCCACAGAAATTGATTGAACCAGAAGCACCACCTTGAAGACCAAATTGTCTTGTAAGAGTAGTTGAATCTCCAGCATTAATATTGACAAGATCAAGATAAATAACACTACCTCCTTGACCATTTCCGATTAGGCTTCCATTAATTGTTGGTGCCCAAACTAAAGAGTCAGCTGCTACTAAATTTACAGTACCAGAGTTAATTACTCTAAGGTCAATATTAAATGTTTGACCAGATACAATGTTTGTAGTAGGACTTAAAAGTTTTACCGCTATATCTTCTTGAGCAGTAACAAAACCTGCAGAGAAAGCAAAAGCAGCTAAAAGTAAAAGTTTTTTCATTATGTATTTTTTTATGTTAATCGTCAAAGATAAATTAATTTGTAAGAAAAGTACGATTAGATTTTTTACGATTTCATTTTTGACTTTTTATCCAAGCGTAGGTTTACAACCTCCACTCCTAAAGAGAAGGCTACGGCAAAGTATATATAGCCTTTTGGAATTTCCTGATGGAATGATTCAGCGATTAAAATAAAGCCTATCAATATTAAAAATGCCAAAGCTAGAATCTGCAAACTGGGGAATTTTTGAATGAATTCGCTTATCTTCTTAGCAAATGCAAGCATTATAAGTAGTGAGATGATTACTGCAATAATCATAATTAAAATTTCTCTTGTCATACCAATAGCGGTAAGAATGGAATCAAAAGAAAAAACGATATCCAATAAGCCAATTTGAACAATTGCCATAAACAAACTACCACTTGCCTTAGTCTCAGTACTATGGTCTGAACTTGCTACTTTATGATGAATCTCCCTAGTACTTTTCATTAAGAGAAAAAGACCCCCAAAAAACAATATCAAGTCTCTTCCTGTAACAGCATGTTCAAAAACTTCAAATAATGGCTGAGTGAATCCAATGATCCAGCTTATTCCTAATAGCATTAAGACTCTGAATAATAAGGCCAGTCCTATACCAGCTGTCCGTGCCATTCCTTGAATTTCTTCAGGAAGCTTATTAGTCATTAAGCTGATAAAAATGATATTATCTATTCCTAAAACGATCTCTAAAAAGCTAAGAGTTAAAAGTGCTATCCAAGCATCTGCTGTTGCAAAAATTGTAAAGTCCATAAGCAAAAAGGCCCCGAAGGGCCTATTTAATTTAGTTTAAAAAAGAATGATTCTCACCGTAGTATAACATTTGATCGGTAAAGCTTTCAGGATATTCTATGACAATATCCGTCATTTCCTCGCCATTCATAACGGGCCTTAGATAAGGTTGAACAAATCCGCTGTAAGGAGCTACTTTAAACTGTGCAGCCCTATCCAATACTTCTTTATGCAATTCTTGATCTACTTTTACGCCATAGGTTTCAACCAATGCTCTCCCCGCTTCATAATCACCTTCAGACTTTATTCTTTGAATTTCTCTTAGTAACTCTCCAAATAGAACTCTCAATCCATCATAGTCATTGATTACAAAATAAGTTTTTCCGTCAATTACTTTCTTTTCAATAATCTTATCGGCCTCAGCTCTTTCAAAAGCCCATCCAGCTACAAGCTGTCTGTTTCTCATATGATCTTCTTCAATATCATCACCAAGCTTTAACCTTCTTAGCTGCAACATCATACCATTTCGGATATAACTATCGTATTCTGCTTTTCCAGCCTCTTTGCTCTCTAAAAGACCAAGCTCTATGGGCTTTTCATCTACTATATAATAAAGGGCCACTAAATCAGCTCTAGCTTCTTCTAATGTGCTTGAGTAATTTTTAAGGGTCTCCTTTGGAGTACCTACTCCTTTATTAATCTTACCAGAAGCATGTCCAACTACTTCGTGTAAAGCGGTGTGCATTTTTGAAGCTACATCACCATATTTCTTAGCTCTTTCTACCTCTTCTGATGTGAATGCAAATTCCTCTAAAAATCCAGCTCCTTTTGCATGCTCATAGGCATTTTCAATATTGGCTAAGCTCACTGACTTAGAACCGTGTTCTGTTCTAATCCAATTGGCATTTGGAAGGTTTACACCAATTGGTGTGGATGGAGTTGTTGCTCCAGCCTCCCCTGCTACATTGATCATTTTATAAGAAACACCTACTACATTTTCTTTCTTATGCTCATCTTGTATCGGACTATTATCCTCAAAATACTGAATGTTCTCACTAATCACTTCCATCTTTTTAGAAGCATCAAAATCCTTCAGCTGCACAATAGTTTCGTAAGTTGCTTTATATCCAATTGGATCGTCATAAACTTCAATAAAACCGTTGATATAATCAATATCTGAGGCAGTATCTTGAACCCAAGCAATGTTATATTCGTCCCACTTTCTAAGATCTCCTGTTTGATAATACTCTATCAAAAGTCCTAGGGCTTTAGCTTGTTGATCATTGTCAGCTACAGCTTTTGCTTTTTCAAGCCATTGAATAATTTCCTTTATTGCAGAACCATAGAGTCCTTCAGCACTATACTTTAATTCAACAATCTCTCCGTCTACTCTACTTAGCTTAGAGTTTAAACCATAGGAGATTGGCCTAGGATCAGTTGTATCAATTTGTGCCTTATAGAAATTAATAGCTTCTTCTTCTGTGATATCAGAATCATAAAAATTAACAGCAGAAGCTGTCAACAGATCCATATTTGGATCTTTACTTACCTTTTTAGAATCCACATCGCTAAAGATAACTTCAAAGGCCTCATCACTCAGGCTTGCGCCTGATGCGTTCATCAATTCCATTAAATAGCCTTTTGAGAAATTTGCCTCAAGCTTTTGATTCGAATAATGATGGTGTATCCCGTTAGAAAACCACACTCTTTTGGCATAAATCATAAAGTTATTCCAATCAGCAGATTCCTTGTTTCCGTCATAAGACTTCACAATTTTCTCTAATGCCTTTCTGATTTCTAAGTTATGTCTGTAAAATTGATCCCATGTTATGTCCCTTCCGGCTAATCCGGCTTGAGTTAAATAATAAACAAGCTGCTTTTGTCTAAGGTCTAATTCATCCCATGCTGGGATTTCGTATTTCAACACTCTGATGTCAGCAAAAGTTTCAAGCTCCCAATTGTTTTCTGGAGACTTTGCTACAACTTCTTCTTCACTTTGAGAATTACAACTCATAATGCCAAATGCTATTGATGCGATTAAAAATTTTTTCATTGAATTGGTTTAATTATCCAAGACGCAATTTAATAAAAGACTCTAGCATTCATTAGCTGGCGCAAATTATCTTTTACTTAAACCTAAAACGTAAAAGTTGAAATTTAAGGGATCAAACAAATCCACTAGGCTGTCTATCCATTGATGTCCTTCACTCAAATAGAACTTCATCATATTGTCATGGCGCTCTTGCAAACTATTAGACGGGAATAATTCATGAAAAATCCTATCAATCTTTTCCATCTCTATAGTGTACTTCTTTTTTTCAGCCCGTAAGAGCTTTTTCTTAAGGTTCTCAATGCCATTCAGCTGTTTCTGCCTTTGAGCATTGACAGCCCCCAACATACTTTTGTCTGTAAGCTTAGCGACCATTTCTAGATCATCAAAAATGCTCTCTATTTTATCGCTATAAGCCTTTAGCTCGGGGTCTTGATCTGTTTTGCTCTTCACCCACTTGGCTTTTAAGTCCTCTTTGGACAGAAATAAATCTCTTATTTCTAGCCCAATACTTTCCATTCTTTTTGTTTCTAATGATGGAATTATCATCGCTGAATTCCTTAAAACTAAAAGTGGATAAACTTGATTATAAGCTTCAAAAACAGATTTTAACTGAAACCAATAGGCCAATTCCCCTCCTCCGCCTATATAGGCCAGATTAGGAAGTATGGTTTCTTGATATAAGGGTCTTAGAACCACATTTGGACTAAAACGCTCTGGATACTTTTGAAGCTCTTCTTGGATTTCTTCTTTACTAAAACTTAATTCCTGATTTAGAACTTGATACTTACCTCCTTCATAAACTATTCGTTCTCTGTAGGATTTACCTAAATAAAACAGATTGATATCCCTAAATTCTACCTGAGAATGATAGTCATTATATAACTGCTTATTATAATCAAGAGTACTTTTAATGGCCGTATTCTCTGTGAGCTCCTCAGCCATGATCGGAGCGAAAAGCCTCTTTAGATTTGTGGAATCTCCATCAATAACAATTAAGTCGTAATCTTTAAAAAGAGTATAGGCAATATAAGCTGTTGCATGAGACAAATTGGAATGCTCTAAATAGGCTTTATGAAATAGATCTTTTAAATATTCTGCATTCTTACCTGGTCCCAAAAGATCAGCTACCTCATTATAAACTTCCTTAAAGTCCTTGGTTGAAAATCTGCCAACAGCTCCACCTTGATCGCTATTCCAGCTATTGACTCCTTCATTAAAATGAATGTGGTTAATTTCCTCAAAATCATGATCTTCAGTTGCCATCCAATAGACTGGCAGTACCTTATGATTTAGATACTCTAAATTTAATTTTTGACTGAGCTTGATTGCAGAGGCGATCTTATAAATAAAGAATATTGGGCCGGTAAATATATTTAGTTGATGACCTGTAGTTACGGTATAGGTGTTTTTATTTCCAAGCTGATCTATTCTTGACTGAATACTGGCTGCTAAATCAGACTCAAGAATTAATGGCTTTAATTGTTCTTGAAGTGCATCAACTAATACACTTCTATTCTCCACAGGAAAGTTTTGCTTTCGCTCGATTTGTTTGGCAAAATTTGCCATACTCGGAAAATCTGTATAATACTTAGATAGCTTTGGGTCTTGGTTTAAGTAGTCAATGATTAATCTTGAAAACTTATTAGTTTCAGCAAAGGGAATACAGGCTATTTCTTCCATAGGTGACAAATGTATAAACAAAAATAATGCTGATGGATATCCGCTTATTGAATCCTTCTATTATTAGATTCTCTTATCTCTTAATCGGATGGATCTAGGATCTTGTTTTAATAAGGTTGATAAGCATTTGAAGATTTCACTGTTATAGGCTTCAAATTCATCTGTAAGCTCAAAGAAAGTCTTTACAATAACAGCAAAAAATTCATGAAAATTGGTGCCGGCATAGGACCTGAAAAAACTTTTTTCGCCATTTCTTATTCTTGCTATTTATTGATCCGCTAATTTGGTATAAGTCTTAAAAACCTCAGGCTCTATAAAGTCAAATTCATTATTCTCAATTCTATTTTCTAGATGAAAGGCATGAGATAATTCATGCAATCCTAATGCTCTACCGTCATTTGGAAAACTAATGCCGTATTCAAATATTTTCCAATTAAGAACAATTGCTCCAGCAGGATGAACCTCGCCATGATGTATTTTTTTAGTCATTCTAGATCGGTACACATCCGGATAATTAATGATGGTTGTGAAGTTCTCAAAGATCAAGTGTTTATAGCCAAAGGTGAGTTGGATTGCGCTTGCCGCGATTAGTATCCGCATTCTATCCTTTTCTCTTGGGTCTTTAGTAGCGTAATTATAAAAGTTCTTGGCGTTTAAAAATGATTTGAGCCTCATTCTAAACACTTCTTTCAGTTGAAAACTCAATCCTGCATAATAAGGAAAATCCCAATCTAGAATTGACTTTATTAAATGATCATCTGCTAAGTCTTCTTGCTTTTTAAAGGGCCTTCCTGGCCTCCTTCTTCTTTTGGCATCTCTCAATTTTCGCATTCTAGAAATCCCTCCTGCAGTATGCGCTATTCCTGAATTTTATTGAATATAGGCGATGCTCCCTACCAGAAGAATAAATGTAGCAATCAAAACAGGAGAATCTGAGAAGTTACTTGCTAAAACCATTTATACCTTAGTTTGAACTTTATTCCACTTTTTCAACTGCCATAGAGCTTTCCCATTTGCCAATAGATTTCCTTCAGAATCTTTTACACTAATACTGCAATCAACATCCTGTTTATCAGAATTTTTAAAGTTTTCAGCTATTGAGTTTATCTCCTCTTCAGAAATAGAAAATGTAGCGATAGCTGGCTTTTTAGCTTGATAAAGATAGTCTACGTTTAAGTTTTTAAGTATTAGGCGATACTTATCTTCTCCTAAATTATGTAAGAGTAAAATGCCTGAGCACATTTCCACAGCGGTGGCCATCGCGCAAGCGTGAATACCATTTAGGTGATTTTTATTCCTTTTTATATAAGGAACTTTAATTTCTACAGATTGCTCTGTGAGCTTAACGATTTTGAATTTATGTGGATAGTTAAAGGGGATCTTATAGAGAATTACTTTATTCAAAAGCCAAAAGTAGAATTTGGAATTCTGCGCTTTCTTGCTAATATCAGTCAGGTTCATATTTTATATGATTAAGGTCAAATAGAATCTAAAGCTCAATTATGTTTGTCTGTTGTCAGAGGAAATGATCAAGGCAAAGCCTGTAAATTCAAACCTACAGAATTAGCTTCTGCACGAATTTACATTTTTCCATCTAATAAATGATTTTGCCTAAAGCGGATCCAACTCTTTAAATTATGGATAACATTTCCACCAAAGTATTAACGTATCTTGCACTCAGAGTTTAGTACATAAATTACACTACATGACATTTAAAGAATTAGATCTAAGAGCAGATTTGCTTGAAGCTCTATCCTATATGAATTTTACCGATGCTACTGAAATACAAGAAAAGGCGATTCCGGAAATTCTAAATAACAAAGACCTTATAGGCTGTGCACAAACAGGAACTGGTAAAACGGCAGCTTTTGTATTGCCCGCACTTCATAAAATAATGGAGGCTAGCCATCCGGGTAAAACACATAGTTTAATTATCACTCCTACTAGAGAGTTAGCTATACAAATAGAACAATTAATTGAGGGACTCTCTTACTTCACCAATGCCAATTGTTTTGCGATTTATGGCGGTAGCGATGGAATATCGTGGGAAGCAGAACGCAGAGCCTTAGAACATGGTTCAAGCATTATAGTTGCAACACCTGGTAGATTATTATCCCATCTTTCTAATGGCTACGCTGACTTTAGCTTTGTAAAGCAACTCATCTTAGACGAAGCTGATCGTATGTTGGATATTGGCTTTCATGATGATATTATGAAGATCATTGAGTATCTACCAAAGGAAAGACAGAACATCATGTTTAGCGCTACAATGGCGCCTAAAATCAGAACCTTAGCAAAAACATTACTTCATAATCCTACTGAGATAAATTTATCTGTATCTAAGCCAGCTGCGGGTGTTACGCAAAGAGCAATTCTAGTAAAAGATGAAAATAAAAATGCCTTAGTAAAAAGTCTGTTGAATGAATTTCCAGATTATCAAAGTATCATCATCTTTTGCTCCACCAAAAGAAAAGTGGAACAACTAAGCCGGGTTTTGGCAAATTCGAAATTCAATGTAAAGCCCATTAGTTCAGATTATGAACAGGATCATAGACAACAGGTTCTTTTAGATTTCAAGTCTAGAAGAACAAGAATTGTGGTTGCCACCGATGTATTGAGTAGAGGAATTGACGTTAAGGACATTAATTTGGTAATCAATTATGATGTTCCCGGAGATGCGGAGGATTATGTACATAGGATTGGAAGAACAGCAAGAGCTTCTACTAAAGGCTTAGCGATCACACTAATTAATAGTGAGGATATGTATAAGTTCAGTAAGATTGAAGCGCTTATTGAAAAGCAATTTGACAAAGAAAATATTCCAGAGAAAATGGGGGTCAGCCCAGAATGGTCTGTGGAGACCAGATCTAAAAAGAAAAGAAAACCATCTAATAAGAAGTTTTATAGAAAGCCTAAATCCTAGGCTTTTTTTTGTTTTCTTTTTTTTTCAATTCAACCAAAAGGCTATTGGTTGAATCAAGGCATGCCTTGATTCAACTAAAGAATATTTTTATATTATCAGCTATTTAAAGACTAAATAAGAATGAGCAAATTGACAGATATAGAGATTCAGGAAAGAATGAAGACCCTGAATGATAGCTGGGTTCTAAAAGGTAAATTCATACATAAGGAAGTTGTGTTTAAGAACTTTATTCAGGCCTTTGGTTTTATGAGTTCTGTTGCCTTAATCGCTGAAAAGCAAGTCCACCATCCTAATTGGAAAAACGTATATAATAAAGTCAGTATTGCACTAAACACACATGATGTAGATGGCTTAAGCGATAAGGATTTTAGCTTAGCACAGGCAATAGATCAATTATTGGAGCATTAAGAACATCCTATCTTAAAATATTTAGGCGTCTCTTATTTTCAGTTAGAGCTTCTCTATTTCCTTCTCGGGACTCTAAAAGAGCAATCTGCTTTTACTCATAAGTTTTCACTCCGCAGGGGTCAATAAAAAAAGTATGATTACAAAAATTATCGTTTTAGGCATCTACGTAGCTGTTTTATTTTTGATTGGGATATTAGCTTCGCGCCGAGTAAAGAGCATGAGTGACTTTTACCTGGCAGGCAAAAAGATGGGCTTTTGGGCCGTGGCTTTTTCGGCCAGAGCTAATGGAGAATCTGGTTGGCTATTAATCGGCTTGACCGGAATGGGAGCAATAGCAGGCTATTCTGCTTATTGGGTTGTAATAGGAGAACTGCTCGGGGTCTTTATATCATGGCAGTTTATGGCCAAAAGGTTTAAATACCTTTCCGATAAGTATAATGCAATCACAATTCCTGATTATTTAGAAGCTCACTTTAAATCTTCTACCAATACTCTTAGGATTATATCCGCTTCAACACTTGTAGTTTTTGTGGTTATATATGTTGCCTCTCAAATGGATGTGACCGGTATAGCCTTTGAATCTATGTTGAATATTGACTATAGAATTGGAGCTCTTAAGAATCCGAATGGATGAGTTCTTTCTTCACCATTGGTAAGTCTGGATTCTGCTCTACAAATTCTTCTAATAGCTTAAAGAAATTAAGAATATCCACTTTTTCATTATTGGCGTTAATGGTCACCAGCCTTATAAAAGTCTCCTCATGAAAAGCTCCAAACCCAACCACAGTAATTTGTTCTTCATATAAGGCTGTACATAAAGCTGTAGGATCAATGTCTTTATAATTAAAACAAATTGAAACGGAATCATCAAAACTATAAAGAGTATAATCTGGCCTATTTCTAATATAATCAAGTGCTATATCAGCCAATTTAAACTGCTGATCAACAATCTTTTCTAAGCCCTTTGTACCTACTGATTTCCAAAGAGTCCAAAATTTTAGCGCATCATTTCTTCTTCCACATTGAAAGGATGTTTTGCCAAGGTTAAAATCATCACCATCAGTTTGATACAAATAGTCAGCATCATTACTAAACGAATTATGCAAATGCTTCTTGTCATTAACTAGGATGATAGAACAAGTTAAAGGAGTACCCAACATTTTGTGGGCATTATAACTAAAAGAATTAGAGCGTTCTAAACCTTGGATAAGATGTTTGTATTGATCACTAAAGATAACGCTACCGCAATACGCTCCATCTACATGCAGCCATAGATCATACTTTTCTGTAATGTCTGCGATTAAATCGATAGGGTCAAAAGCACCTAAGACAGTTGTTCCTGCTGTGGCATTTACATAGGTAGGCACAAAGCCTTCCTCAAGATCCTTTTTAATGGCTTCTTCTAAAAGTTCAGGAATCATTCTTCCCATAGAGTCTGCCTTAATATATCTGATATTAGACCTTCCTATTCCTGCAAAGCTCACATTCTTTGAGGTAGAATAATGAGATTCTTGAGAGGTATAAATGGTCATGGGTTGAGACATACCTTCATGAATACAATTAGGATCTTTAGCGTCCCTAGCCATTATTAAGGCCATATAGTTACTCATAGAACCACCAGTTGGGAATGTCCCATTACTCTTAGGACCATAGCCAATAAGATTACAGGATTGTCTTATAATTTCTTGCTCTATCCCCACTTGTGGTCCAGCTACTTTATAAGTGTACATGCTACTATTTAACATTACTGCTAAAAGGTCCCCTAAAACTGCCTTTCCTTGTCGTCCACCAAATAGCTGATTAAAGAATAGGTTGGTAGCAGTTTTTGGAGTAGATTTTAAAACCTCTCTTAGCACCCTTTTTAAGTCTTCATCAATCATCGCGGAAGCGTTCAATGATATATCCAGGGTATCGTACAATTCATCTGCCTCGATTCGGTCTGCAACAGGATTCTTTTCCTCTTCGTTTATTAAGATTTCAACTAGTTCGTTAAATAGAACTAAATCATCACTAATATCAGGCATATAATAGTATTATTGGTTATCAATTCTGCAGAAACAGTAAGAATTGAGTAGTAATTTTAGGAGCATAAAGCTACAAAACACAAACTAGAGTAAAGACATTCTAACCAATTCCTTCTGATTAGTATTTGTTATGACTAGATAGTCAGGATGCTGGAAGCATCTATTGAACTCCTAAGTTTACAATCAGTTTAAACATTAAGTTTAGAACCGATGTTTTATGCCTTTCCAGAATACTGAATTCTTAATTAAATAGAAGTACATATGAATCTTGAAAGCGCCACTTTTGGTGGGGGATGTTTTTGGTGTGTTGAGGCTGTTGTGCAGCGATTAAAAGGTGTTATCAAAGTTGAGAGCGGCTATATGGGAGGAACAGTTCCTGGAACCCCAACTTATAGAGAAGTTTGTTCAGGTCTGACTGGACATGCAGAATCAGTCCAAGTGAGCTTTGATTCTGATATTTTAAGCTACCAAGACTTATTAGTTGTTTTCATGACTACACATGACCCAACTCAACTAAACCAGCAGGGAGCTGATAGAGGTACACATTATCGCTCCGTCATATTCTATCACTCTGAAGAGCAGAAAGAAATTGCAGAGCTCGTCATCAAGGAACTAGGGCCATACTTTGATGAGCCTATCGTCACGGAACTTACAGAGGCCTCTAGCTTTCATATCGCAGAAATTGACCATCAAAATTATTATAATGAAAACCCTGAGGCAGGCTATTGCAGAGTAGTTATTGATCCTAAGATTTCAAAACTAAAGTCTTTGTACTCTCATCTTTTAAAATAAGTTAGCTTTAGAAGCTAAAGAATGAGAAATTATAAATGATTTATAAGTACAACCTGGGTGCTAGGTTTGCAGGTCCCCTATTCTACCTAGGCACAATAATCCTCCTAGTATCTGCCTTTGTTTTTTTTCAAACCGACAGTTTAGAATTGAAACTTGTTTTGCTCATTACAGCTCTAATAGGTTTAACAATAGCACCTGTTTTTAAAGGAGTTCATCTTGATACTCAGAAAAATACTGCTACTAAATATGTTAGTGTATTCCTTTTTAAATGGAAAGAGGTTCAATACCCTTTAGATCATTTTAAAAAACTTCAACTAACTATTTATAAGGATGCTCAAATCATGCGGATGAAAAGTCAACAGTCTTTGATTTCAACCAAATCCTATGACATTTACTTATTATCAGAGAATCAAGATAAACTGATTATTGCTGAATTTACAGATTATAAGAAAGCAGTAGAATTTCTTAATAAATCATCCTCTACATTAGGCCTTCCGGCGGAAGATCTTTACGAAAAGCTGAAGAATAAAGCCTCTAGGAGCAGGAAGAGATAGAGATTATGAGTTCAAATAATTTAGTGTGGAATGAAGATAGAATTTAAAGAAATAAAGCACGGAAATGAAGATTGGAAAAGAGCAGTAAGCCTTAGAGAAAATATTCTTAGAAAACCTCTGGGTCAATTGTTTACAGAGGAAGAGCTTGAGGAAGAAAAAAATCATATTCAGTTAGTTGGTCTAAAGAGTGACCAAATCATTGCCACCGCTGTATTAGTAGCTGAAGAAAAACATTTAAAAATGCAAAGTGTGGTTGTATTAGATAGTTTAAGTAACCTAAAATCGGATCTAAGCTTATGGAATTCTGTGAGGATTTAGCATTAGAGAACCAGATCCACATAATCTATTGCCATGCCAGAGATAGCGCAGTTAAATTCTATCTTAAGAATGGGTATTTAGCAGAGGAAGAAAAATGAATAGAAGAACGGCTATTAAAGTGCTTTGATCAGCTAATAAATAAAACCTACTTCTGATAATTTGCTTTTGAAAGTGCATAATGGCTCAATTATTTGAAACGACTTTCAACAGTACCTCACCAATACGACTTAATTGTAAATACTTATTCGCACTTTCTTAGATTTTAATCTTGTATTATTCAATTTGGAAATCAGGCCTTGAGCTTTGGCTTTAGGAACAGCAATAAAGGCTGAATCTGACTTAAGTTCAATTTGGCCTAAATCTTCTTTTGCTAAGCCTCCTACCTTAATGAATAATCCAACGATATCTCCTTTGGATATTTTATGAACTCTACCACCTGATATATGAAGACTCACCCACTCTATCTCTGCTTTCTTTGGCTTCTCTAAAAGCTCCACCTCTGGATATTGTTGCAAAAACAATGGAGACTCCTCGTCCTTCCATTTTAGGACGTAGGCTACACCATCACTTTTCATTCTAGCAGTACGCCCGTTCCTATGCACAAATTCATGCTCTTTTGGAGGTAATTCATAATGAATGATATAATCTAGATCTGCGACATCAATTCCTCTGGCAGCAAGGTCCGTAGACAATAGAACCCTTTGACTTCCATTCTTAAATTTTATTAATGAACGTTCTCTTTCAGGCTGTTCTAAACTACCATGAAATACATCATGTTTAAGGTTTATTTCTTTTAAAGATTCACTCACTAATTCTATGGACTCTTTCAGATTACAAAAAACAATTCCTCTTTTATTTCCCAGATTCTGAAGTAATTGCTTGATTTCTGTAAGTTTATTCTCCCCCTGACTAACAATGATCTTAACTTCTAACTTACTTTCCTCATTCTTAAGAAAGGATAACCTCTTTGGATTAGTAAGCTCTAAGAAGGTCGGTATCTTCACCTTTTGAGTGGCAGAAGTCAGAATCTTTTTTTCAAGTTGCTTTAGAGATTTATAAATTTCCATCATCTCATCTTCAAAACCTACTTCTAAAGACTTATCATATTCATCTAATATTAGAGTAGTAATAAAGCCTGTATCAAGAGCTCCATTTCTTATGTGATCCGCTACTCTACCTGGTGTTCCTATCAGAATTGCCGGTGGGCTTTTAAGGTCTTTT